>NZ_JBFTZJ010000012.1:0-243103 GCF_056406855.1 Mucilaginibacter sp. P1_A3 | reverse complement strand
CAGCAAACAAATAATGAATTGGCAAAAAAGCTTTATGCTTTTAGCCTTGAGCTTTTAGCTCAAAAGAAATTCAGGTGCCTATATCGGCGGTGTCTACCTCTTCCCATTCCGAACAGAGAAGTCAAGCCCGCCAGAGCCGATGGTACTGCGTTAAAACGTGGGAGAGTAGGTCGGTGCCCAATCTTAAAAGCCCCCAAAAGGCTGAATCGTGAAACCCTTCATCTATCGGATGAGGGGTTTTTGCGTTTAGGATAAATCCCCCATCCAAAACAGGTGTTCGCTTTTCGCAAAGCACCCACATTAACAGATACTTTCAAAATGTCAATGCATTAACATTCAGTGTCTTAACTGTTCGCTATATCCCCACCTAAAAACAGATCCTGCTATAAACCAACAACTTAACTTTTTACTAAACCCCAGCCCGAACACCCCCGAACACCCGCATCCTGCTGGCCCGAACACCGGGGAAAGTCAGTAAATGGAACAGGGCGGGATCAATTTACAGCACTTCTTGCATTTTACATCTCTCCCAGGCTTCGCCCATAAGTGAAATTCACCATTGTAGCTACTTTGCCCCTTATGTAATCAAGGAAGGCCCTGGAGGTGCGTTAATCCCGATCCTATAAGGTTTGTCTGAAGATCGCATGGGGCCATAATTCTTTAACAGCAAAAATCCTGAAAGGAGAAAACAGAAGACAGTTAAACCTGGTTGTATAACCGGTTTAACGGCCTGGTTGCAATAGTCCCCTAAATACGTTGTAAACCCCTTTATATAGAATTTACTCATAGTACTGTGAAATTTGGGTTTATGTAATTAATAAGTAAATTTTAAATATTGGTAAACAATTTGCATGTGTAAAAAATGTATAATTCTGAAAATTAGAGTTTTATGTAATAAAATGTGAAATTTGTATTTAAATAAAAAAATCTAAGTTTTCAAAATTGTAACTTTGCAACCAAATTAAAGCTCGTTCTCATCTAAAGTTCTAACTATGAAAATCGCAGATCAATCAAATACTATAACTACTTATTCCTCTGATGAAGCATACCAAAAATCACTTGATTATTTTAAAGGAGATGATTTGGCGGCAAGGGTCTGGGTGAATAAATACGCCCTGAAAGATTCTTATGGAAATATTTATGAGGGTACCCCGGATGATATGCACCATAGGATTGCAGCCGAAATTGCCCGAATTGAACAACGTTATCCAAATCCTTTATCAGAAGATGAAATTTTTGAGCTGATCAGGAACTTTAAATACATCATTCCGCAGGGAAGCCCGATGACAGGGATTGGAAACCCTTATCAAATTGCATCCCTTTCCAATTGTTTTGTAATTGGCAATGAAGGTGATTCTGATTCGTATGGCGGGATAATGAAAATAGACCAGGAACAGGTACAGCTCATGAAAAGACGTGGTGGCGTTGGGCATGATCTATCCCATATCCGCCCAAAAGGTTCGCCGGTTAAAAACTCTGCACTTACATCTACCGGTATAGTTCCTTTTATGGAGCGTTTTTCTAATTCTACTCGTGAAGTTGCGCAGGACGGAAGAAGGGGGGCGCTTATGCTTTCTGTCGCCATAAAACATCCCGACTCGGAAGATTTTATAGATGCAAAACTGGAGCAGGGTAAAGTTACCGGTGCCAATGTTTCTGTACGTATTGATGATGAGTTTATGAAAGCGGTGGAAGCCGGGCAATCTTATCAGCAGCAATATCCTGTTGATAGTAAAACCCCGCTTTATAAAAAAGATATCGACCCAACCGTACTTTGGAAGAAAATTGTACACAATGCATGGCGCTCTGCCGAGCCTGGCATTTTGTTTTGGGATACCATTATCCGTGAATCACTGCCGGATTGTTATGCGGATCTTGGTTATAAAACGGTTTCTACCAACCCTTGCGGAGAGATACCGCTTTGTCCGTATGATTCCTGCCGCCTGCTGGCCATTAACCTGTTCAGCTATGTTGTAGACCCTTTCACCGCCAAAGCAAGCTTTAATTGGGAGCTATTCAAGAAACACATCCATTCGGCCCAGCGCATGATGGATGATATTATCGACCTGGAGCTTGAAAAAATTGATGCTATCCTGCAAAAGATAGCCGAGGATCCCGAAGAGGAAGAATTGAAACGGACCGAAAAGAATTTATGGATAAACATTCAGACAAAGGCTAACGAAGGCCGAAGGACAGGTATTGGCATTACTGCCGAGGGCGATATGCTTGCCGCGATGGGCTTACGCTATGGTAGCGATGAGGGATCGGCATTTGCGGTAGAGATTCACAAAACTATTGCCATTGAGGCTTACCGGGCGTCTGTAACAGCCGCGAAAGAAAGAGGTGCCTTTGCGATATTTGATGCCGATCGGGAAAAAAATAATCCTTTTATGCTGCGCTTGAAGGAAGCAGATGCACAGCTTTATTATGAAATGCTGGAGCATGGCAGGCGGAATATTGCTTTACTTACCATAGCCCCAACCGGAACAACAAGTTTGATGTCGCAAACAAGTTCAGGAATAGAACCTGTATTTATGCCGGTTTATAAAAGGAGAAGAAAAGTTAACCCAAATGATAAGGACGCACGTGTTGATTTTGTTGATGAGATAGGCGATTCATGGGAAGAGTATGTGGTTTTTCACCATCGCTTTAAGCAATGGATGGAAGTGAATGGTCATGATTTAACTAAAAATTATTCTCAAAAAGAACTGGATGACCTGGTAGTACAATCTCCTTATTATAAATCAACCTCAAATGATGTAGATTATCTTAAAAAGGTGCAGATGCAGGGAGCGATCCAAAAGTGGATTGATCACTCTATTAGTGTAACCATTAATATGCCTGCGGAGGTAACAGAAGAAGTTGTTGGGCAATTGTACATGGCCGCCTGGAAAGCAGGCTGCAAAGGCGTAACCGTATACCGTGATGGATCACGTTCAGGCGTGCTGATTGCAAATACCGAATCTAAACCTGCAGCGGAGCAGGGAGTGCCGCTGGTATTCCCAACAACCAGGCCACATGTGCTGGAGGCCGAAATTGTTCGCTTTCAAAATAGTAAAGACAAGTGGATCGCCTTTATTGGGTTAATTGAAGGCAAACCTTATGAAATTTTTACCGGCTTTGCCGATGATGAGGATGGGATCCTGATTCCGAGATGGGTTAATGATGGCCTTATTATCAAGAGCCGTGAAGCAGACGGGGGATCGCGTTATGACTTTCAGTATAAGAATAAACGCGGGCATAAAACAACGATAGAAGGTTTATCATACAAATTCAATCCGGAATACTGGAACTACGCCAAGTTAATTTCAAGTACATTAAGGCACGGTATGCCTATTGAAAAGGTAGTTGAACTGATCAATAGCCTTCAGCTTGATGAATCTATCAATACCTGGAAAAATGGGGTGGCTCGTGCACTTAAAAAGTTTGTACCGGACGGTACTGAGGCAAAAAAGCAACAGTGCCAGAATTGCAATTCCACCAACCTGCAATACCAGGAAGGATGTTTAACCTGTAAAGATTGTGGCTCTTCAAAATGCGGATAGGTTAAAGAAAATCGTAAAATATTTTTCTGGTAGTGCTTGCAGCAAAATAGGTTTTCAGCCATGATGCAGGTATTTAATTCAAACACAGATAGCTTACTGTTTATAAGTAAGCTATCTGTGTTTTTTTTGTTTAAGCTTCCTCCATAGGTGTTCGGAAGATTTCTTAACTGCTTTTTTAATTTCCTCAACATACTACTGTGTGTACGCAAGTTAGCATGGCTCTGATTTGGCTAAAGCCACCCGGCTCTCTATATTTATCGGTCCCATAAATGGGACGGCAATGAATTAAAGCGTTGCTTACTTTCAATTCTTCATTGCCGTTGGTTTCAACCAACGGATAGAGTACATATATAAGCATGGCTTTAGCCTAAATAATCAGCACTTTATGACTGACAAATGCAATGTTAATTATACAGTCGAAGTAAAAGCGGTGTACACACAATAGCCCAACTGGAGGGAGCGGCTGAAATATGCGCAATGGCAGGGTAGGGTTTTCGCCTACATACCATCTGCAACGGTACTTGAACGCCTGATTTAACCCCTACCTTCCTTTCCCCCCCCCAATGCTATTAAGTTAAGAGAGTGATGGGGCGCTCCAAAGGAGCAAAAGCTTTGTAGAAAAACATAAATAAATTGTCTTTTGCGTGCCAGAGGTACGCTACCTAAGGTTCCGTACCTCTGGCACGGAGCTTCATTTTTGCTTTTTTGCTACAAAGCTATTCCCCCGCTGGGGGAGAAACTCATTAACTTAATAGCATTGCCCCTTTCCCGAGGAAGGAATCGCACATTGCCCCTGCATTTTTATATCTTTCGAAATGATAAAAGGTTAAGAAGATGCCTTTAAAAAACGTAGAAAATACTGGCCTGGATGCTGTTGTTCTTAAAGTCGCCCAGGATAGGAGAAGGTGTTTCCTGAACGTTTTGCAAGCCGTAAACGTATCTTGCACCAATTCCCAAACCAATTTTTGACTGGTAGCCAAGGCCTCCGGCCATACCAAAATCAATTTTTTTAGCAAATTTGACATCAGTTACACCTCCAAGATCTTCCTTTACTTTAAAGCCTGCCTGCGGGCCGGCCTCAACAAAAAAGCCCGAATTAGTACGGTATTTAAAAAGGATAGGGACAGAGGCATAGGAAAGTTTTATATCCTGTGTGCCAAGCGTTCCGCCTTTAGCTTTGGCACCTTGCAGGGAGTAAAGAAATTCTTCCTGCACCATAAAGTTATCCGTGAACTTGTAGGCCACAGTAAGGCCGGCGTGGAAACCAGGGAGTGGATCTGTTGGGAAATTAGCGCTGGTAAAATTACTGTAATTACCACCTGCAGTAATGCCGAATTCTAATTTCTGCATTAGTTTTTGACCGAAGCTTTGATTCCCGGCAGTTGTTTGACTGAAACCCTTGGTTGATACCGCAACCAAAACGACTAACATTGATAGTAGCTTTTTCATAAGTTTTCTTTTTTGCATGAATTTTTTTGAGTGCCGCCTGCGGGCTGGCCCATTCATTGAGATCAAAGGTGCGCAGTAAAGGGGCGGCATTATAGCAAAAAGTAACCGAAGCGGGCAAAGTTGGGCCGGAAGCGGAAAAATCGAGTTGACAAAAAATACAACGTGATGCCGAATTTCGGCATTCCACGTACAAGGCTTACAGCATGAAGTCGACCTGTCCTGTGGGATCCTGAAACAAGTTCAGGACGACTATCTACAAAGAACCTCAAGTGCTGAATGCCGCGGAGCTATTTTTCCAAGAATTGACCTATTACCCCTTTGTGAGCCAGTTTAAAAATTGCGAAGCTTTGCCCTTACTTACAATTATTTTTTCGCCGAAGGGAACATTGAGGTTTAAGGAAAGTTTCCTGGAAAAGAAACTGGATACGTCTGTGATGGCTTTCCTGCAGATAAGGGATTGCCTGTTGGTTCTGAAAAAGTAACTGCCCGACAGCTTTTCCAATTCGTCGAGGTTTTTATTGGGGAAATAGCACTTTCCGGAGAACGTAAGCAGGTGAGTAACCTCGTTTTCGAGGTAAAACAGGGCGATATCTTCCATTTTTACAGGGATGATCTTATCCTGGTGGTAAACCAATACCGATGCCGCCCGTTGTGTGTCTTTACCGGTCAGCATCTGCATCAGCGCATCAAACTGCGGATTTTGATCTGTAGAGAATATCTTTTTTAATTGTTTATACTTTTGAAGTGCGCTATTCAGGGTTTGCTGTGTAAATGGCTTCAGGATATAGTCAATCCCATTGGCTTTGAAGGCGTCTAAGGCATATTCGTCATAAGCAGTACAAAAAATGACCGGGACAGCAACAGGTTCGGCAATAAAGATCTCGAAACTAAGTCCGTCACCCAGCTGGATATCACTGAAGACCAGATCGGGGGCTTCATTTTTTTTAAACCAGGCAATTCCCTCCTTTACAGACTTGAGCTGTACAATATCAACGGGCTCATCTATCAATTTTCTGATATTTAATTCGAGGTCTTCTGCAACCACTACTTCATCCTCAATGATTACTATATTCATTTTTTTAACAATTTAATACTTACAGAAAAGGAGTTTTCTTCCTCCCTGATCATAATTTCATCTCCCGACCAGAGGCGATACCTTTCTGCAAGGTTGGCAAGCCCATAATTGGTTGATGCTACCTTTATTTTTTTCTTATGTATATTATTGGTGATAACCAGCCAGTCATCCTTTTGGCTGATAGTTACCTTCAGCGGATCTTCCTGGGTAAAATTATTATGCTTAATAGCGTTCTCCAATAATGGTTGCAGGGAAAACGAGGGCAGGAAATAATTTTTTAACGTTTCCTCCGGCAATGTTATCGTACAGTCCAGCGCTGTGCCAAACCTGATACGTTGCATTTCGAGGTAATCGTATAATAGCAGTACCTCATCCTCCAGTTTTGATATATTAGAGGTATGGTGAAAGATTGATGCCCTTAAAAAATTGGCCATATGCACAATATAAGTATCGGCAGCTTGCGTGTCTTTATGATAAAGTGCTTTTAGCGTATTTAGGGCGTTGAAGAGAAAATGCGGTTGGATCTGTTGCTTTAAAACCAGATTCATCGCTTCTGCATTTGCCGCTTTTAACCTGGAAAGCTCCAGTTCGCTGTGTAATTTATCTTCATATAACAACACGGAATTGTGCAAAATAATCATCATGGTATTGATCACAATGCCCGATCCAACGAAGGCAAAGAATAGGCCAACATCCCGGAATGACCATTTATCATTTGCGAGGTAAGCAAACAACGGCCATAATAGGAGATAAATTATAACACTTGCAGGATAGGTTAACAGCCATCTGTATAAAGAAAATTTCTTTGATCTGAACGAACATCGGGTTACTAAAATGAGCATAATGCCAACATCGGCATAACCCACCATCAGTATGCCCGACATGGTTAACAAGGTATACGGATATATATGGATATCGGTATCATGATGAGAAATAACGAGATAGAAGACAATACCAATGATTACCGAGAGTAACCAGGTAAGGCGATTTAAACGTTTAACGGGTAAATTTTCTTCCATCAAAGTAAAGATACCTAATAGATAGAATGTTAATATCGATTTTGATCCGAAGCGGGCAAAATCGGTTCTGAATGATTTCAATTGGGGGTTAAACAACCAGACGGCAGGGTTAGAAATGTCGGGAAAATAATTTTGGTAGAGGTTATTATAGCCGGTTTATGATCAGTGAAATAGCTTTTAAAAAGGAGGCACCTACGGAGCCAAAAACAAGACAGCGAACTGGTTTTGATAATATTAGATTTAACTATTAAATAACCCGAACCACAAAATATCAGGAACCAACACAGAAAATTACGCAAACCGGAGTATTTACTATGGCTGCATACTCTGCGAGCAAGGAATTTGTTATTTTGCGAATAGAAACGGCGCTCACATTTGTGTTTCAATTTCATATATTAGTTTTATGGCATTAATTAATGAAAACTTACGTGTACTTGTAGTTGGCTGCGGTAATATGGGCGCTTCTCATGCCGAGGCTTATCACAATATTGATGGATTTGAAATTGTTGGGCTGGTATCTACAGGTAACAGCAAGGTAGTTTTGAATGAGAAACTGGGCGGAGGATACCCCCTGTTCAGCGATTTTTTTGAAGCGCTTGAAGCGACCACGCCTGATGCGGTTTGCATTTCTACTTATCCCGATACACATGAGGTATTTGCTGTGAAGGCATTGGAGAGCGGCTGTCATGTATTTATAGAAAAGCCTTTGGCAGATACCGTACAAGGTGCAGAACGTATGGCTGAGGCTGCAAAAAAAGCAGGCAGGAAACTGGTTGTAGGGTATATCCTGCGTTATCACCCGTCATGGGTTAAGTTTATAGAACTTTCCCAACAAATGGGGAAACCACTGGTAATGCGGATGAATTTGAACCAGCAAAGCCATGGCCCTAAGTGGACTGTACACCGTAACCTGATGAAGAGCTTAAGTCCGATAGTGGATTGTGCGGTGCATTACATAGATGTGATGTGCCAGATGACCCGGTCTAAACCTACGCAGGTTTATGCCATAGGCGCCCGGCTTACAGATGATATACCTGAATGGAATTATAACTATGGACAACTTCAAATCCGCTTTGAGGATGGCTCTGTGGGCTGGTACGAAGCAGGGTGGGGGCCAATGGTGAGCGAAACGGCCTTTTTTATTAAAGACGTTTTTGGGCCAAAGGGTGCAGTATCCATTGTTGCCAGGGAGGCGTCAGCCAGCGGAAAATCTGATTCGATAGATTCGCATACTAAAACGGAGTCTATAAAAGTTCATTATGCGGATTTGGATCAACAGGATGAATTTGCTAGGGCCGACGAATACCTCGACCTTAAGGATGAGCCCGGTCACCAGGAACTTTGCAACCGGGAACAACTCTTTTTTCTGAAAGCGATTCGGGAAGACCTTGATCTTACCGCGGCCTCAGATGACGCGGTGAACAGCTTAAAAATTGCCTTCGCCTGCGACGAATCCGTAAAAACCGGGCAGGTGGTTTTACTGTAGGTCTGAGTCATAAAAATTATCAGGTTCAAATATTAACATTCCTTCTGAAATCATTAATGGCCATGCGCCAGTTAAAAAATTTCCATCCATTTTTTGTTCCCCTGGCTATAACTGCCGGCGGGGTAAATTGATCAAAAAATGAGGGTAATGCTAATGCCTGTAAAGCAGGAACAACAGTTCGGTATTTGATTGCTGAATGCAGTTAAAAGGCTTTGAATATTCGGGGAGGTTTAATCAGCCTGCTTAAAATCATTAGCTTTCACCCAATCCTTGGGATTCTTCGGCCTTTTTTTATACTTTGGTATTCTTTCCATAAAGAAATGCACCCGCTCATACAACATATTCAAAAAGTTACTTCAAGCCACCAAATAGAGGGTGACTCTATATTGCCCTTTTTTGAAACAAAGACATTTAAGAAAAAGGGCATTTTACAGGAAGAAGACAAGCGTTGTTTGATGTATTTTTTTGTGGTGAAAGGGTGTCTTCGTTTGTTTTTTACAGATCATAATGGTGTGGAACAAACTATGCAGCTGGCATTAGAAAACTGGTGGATGACCGACCTGAATGCTTTTCGGTCCGGGCGGAAATCGGCCTATACAATCCAGGCACTGGAAGCAACGGAGGTGTTGGCCATTACCGCATCAAATTATGAATTGATCCTGGCAAAATTTCCGGTCATCGAAAGCTATTTTCGTTTAGTATACGAGCGGGCATATGCAGCGTCATTGCTTCGTATCCAGATGATTTCAAGAATGCCCAAGGATGAATTTTATGAACTGTTTCAATCAAAGTATACGGAATTTCTTCAGCGGATACCGCAGAAGGTACTGGCCTCATTTTTAGGCTTTACACCTGAATATCTGAGCGAATTACGAAAAAATAGAATAAAAGCGAAAACCAATTCATGACCGACCAACTATATAATCATATTCAAAAACTCGTTTTCGGTTTTACCGTAGAGCAGGAGAAAATAGCACCGTTCCTGCAAACAAAACTGGTAAAAAAGGAGGAATTGCTTTTGAGCGAAAAGGAAATTTGCGACACTATTTACTTTGTTAATAAAGGTTGCCTGTACTTGTTTTATGAAAATAACGATGAAAGGCAGGTTGTACATTTTGCATTGGAAAACTGGTGGATAACAGACTATAAGAGTTTTCCGGATGGTAAACCAGCTGTTTATTCAATTGCAGCGATGGAAGATTCTGAAATTACCTGCATGAGCAGGAAAAACTACGAAACACTACTGTTACAATTTCCCTTATTGGCATTATATTTCAATAAAATTCATGAGCGGGCTTATGGAGCGGCCTTATTTAAACAAAAGACATTTGCTACCGTAACTAAAAAAGATTTCTATTTCCATTTCAGGAATACCTATCCTGAATTAATTCAAAGAATTCCCGATCCTGTTTTTGCCAGCTACATGGGTGTTTCGTTGGAGATATTAAAGACCTACCAGGATATGTATATTTCTTAAACCAGCTTAAGTTTTCCCGGGCCGGCTATGTTCATCTTTGTATTATACAATTAACCTTAAAATATTACAGATCATGAAAATAGTAGTTATCGGCGGTACCGGCCTCATTGGTAGCCAGGTGGTAAATCAATTACAGCAAACCGGGCATGAAGTGATTGCCGCTTCACCCAACAACGGCGTTAATACACTTACCGGCGAAGGTTTAGCTGAAGTGCTGCAAGGCGCGCATGTAGTGGTGGATGTATCCAACTCACCTTCCTTTGAAGATAATGCTGTGATGAACTTTTTCAAAACTGCAAACGAAAACCTATTACCGGCAGAAAAGGCAGCAGGGGTGCAGCATCATGTTGCTTTATCAGTAGTAGGGACTCAAAAATTATTAGCCAGCGGTTATTTCCGCGCAAAGCAAGTGCAGGAGGAAATGATTAAGGCATCGGGTATTCCTTATACCATCGTTCATGCTACACAGTTCTTTGAATTTGCGGGAGGCATTGTACAAATGAGCATGGCCGACGGAAAGGTAATAGTACCGGCTGCCAACATTCAACCTATCGCCAGCAAAGATGTGGCATCTTTTATGGCCGAAACAGCATTAGAAAAACCTGCCAATAAAACCCTGGAAATAGGTGGACCTGAAAAATTCGACATGACAGCATGGGTGAAGCAATATTTGCAGGCAACTCATAAAAACTACGAGGTAACAGCCGATATCGATGCTCTGTATTCAGGAGCTCCACTTACCGCTGATACTTTAGTGCCGGAAGCTGCTGTTTCCCTGTGCAAAACAAAATACGCGGAGTGGATTGCAAAACCTGAAAATCAACGATAAGAGCGCAATATAAATTCAAGGTAGCATACTTCACCGGGATTTGCACTCAGCGCCGGAGTAGAATATAAAAACAGGAAGCCCGATACGGATATGTATCGGGTTTCTCGTTTTTATAGCGGTACCGATTTAACATTGCGAAAGTTTGACATCATTACTTTTCTGAAATTTCGAAATAAGGTGGTCAATGGCATCCCAATATTGTGCCCTTCGCCGAAAAATGGCGCAAACGATTGTTTTATCACGTAAACAGATAATCTTTGCCCGTTTTGTTTGTTTAAGAGGTAAATAGCTGTAGGTCTGTTTTTCAGTGATAAATTATCTCATATATTTGTGTGCGCACACGCAAAATGATTGTCCACTATTTTTTCGTTATAATTTACTAAACATGCTAAAAAAACTGTTGTTTTTAATTTGTCTCAGCCTGGCAAGTGTTTCCAGGGCTCAAAATATTTTTCTTGCAGAAGTAAAGCCGGGCCAGGCGGTTGCATCTGCGGATAAGGGATCTGTAATTTTAAAAAACAATTGCCTGTCTGTAAAATGGCTTACCGGTAAAAAAACAATTACGATAAACGAATTTGTTGCGCAGCATAAACAGGTTTCTTTAAAAGGGGCTCCCATGTTCGAACTGGAGCTAAAGGAGGGCGCGGTAATTAATTCTGCTGATTTTGAATTGAGTGCGCCGCTGAAAATTGTTCAAATAAAGGGAAACAAGGCAGCGGCTAAACTTTCGGAAAAAGAAAACGGGAAAGAAATTACAGCTGAGTTTTTGAATGTAAAACATGGTATTCGGGTAAAGTGGGAAGCCATTTTAAAAGATAACTCCAATTATATCAGGCAGGTTTTTTCATTTAATAGTGTTACTGATTCTTTGAGGATCCGGAAATTAAAACTTATAAAGTTTCATGGGGGAGCGGAGATGATACCATCGGGTGTTGTTGATGGATCGCCAATAGTATCGGGAGATTTCTTTTTCGCGCTCGAAAGTCCTATTAGTAAATATGAAGTTAAGGATGGTTGGGTAAATAACTATATTGAACGGCAGGAACCAGCCATGGATTTAAAGGCATCTACCGTTTGGGGCATTGCGCCGGAGGGCCAGTTACGTAGGGGATTTCTTTATTACCTGGAACGGGAAAGGGCAGTACCGTACCGGCAAATGCTGCATTATAATTCATGGTATGATTTATCATGGGCCGACCGTAAACTAACTGAAGCAGGCTGTCTTGACCGTATTCAAACCTTTGCAGACAGCCTCACTATAAAACGCCACATTACCTTAAACGCGTTTTTGTTTGATGATGGTTGGGATGATAATCAAACATTGTGGCAGATAAGTAAAACAAATTTCCCTGCCGGCTTTGATAATATTAAAACGCTCGCTAATAAATACAATGCATCATTAGGTGTATGGATGTCGCCATGGGGTGGATATGAGCAGGCCAAGGAGCAAAGGCTGCAATATGGACGAAAACAAAACCCTCCATTTGAAACAAATTCGCACGGGTTTTCGCTTTCAGGCGCGGTTTATTCCAATAGGTTTAAAGATGCCGCCGCAAACTTTGTTACCAAATACGGTATTTCGATGTTTAAATTTGATGGTGTAGGGGCAGGGGATCAATCAACCGGCGCTACACCCGAGTATCAGACAGATATGGAATCGCTGTTGAACCTGGTATCAACCTTGCGTGGGGTAAAGCCAGATCTTTATTTTAGCATGACTATAGGCACCTGGCCATCACCTTTCTGGCTAAAATATGGCGATGTGATCTGGAGAAATGGCTGGGATACAAATACAGAAGGACAAGGAAATAACAGGCAACAATGGCTTAATTACCGTGATGGCGAAGTATATAAAAATATTGTTCAACGTGCCTACCTTTATCCTTTAAGTTCGCTGATGTATCATGGTGTTTGTATTGCAGACAATGGCGCACCTGCCAAGTTTGATATGAATGATAAAGACATCGCCGACGAAATATGGTCGTTTTTTGGATCGGGGACAAGTTTGCAGGAGTTGTATATCAATCCGCATAAATTAAACACGGCCAATTGGAATTGCCTGGCCGCTGCCATAAAATGGTCGCGTGAAAATGCAGACATCATGCCCGATACGCATTGGGTGGGTGGCAGCCCATCAAAAGGGGATGTTTATGGGTTTGCTTCATGGTCGCCCAAAAAAGCTATTCTTACTTTAAGAAACCCGTCAAATAAAACAAAAACCTTCCGGATTGATACGCGTAAAGTTTTTGATTTGCCTTTAAATAGCAAATCCACTTATCTTTTTTATAATGCTAAACTTAGCGGTAAGGAATTGACGACCACTTTATTTACAGGGGATGCTTATACGGTTACGCTTGAGCCGTTTGAAGTGATGGTGTTTAACGCAAGGCCTGCTCATTAATGATTTTTTATGAGCTAATTTACATTGTGAAGTAACGGCAGATTTTAAACAGGTGTGTGCGAAAACATATACTGACAGGCTCCCGTATTATAGCAATATTGCCTTTAAATAAATTACTAATGAAACGGATATCAATACTGATTTTATTATTCTTTTGCTTTTTCTGTACAGCATCCTTTTCGCAAACAACGGCAACGTATAAATGGCTTGACCCTGCCAAAGCAGGCTTCCCGGTTATAGAAGGGCAAGCATGGCCAACCGAAACTACAGTCGCTTATGATAGGTTTCCGGTACGTGCCCAAAAGGAGTTAAATCCTAATGTGTGGGATATTTCGCACAGCAGTGCCGGCTTATATATCAAATTTAAAACAGATGCGCCCAACCTGGTTATCCGTTATAAGGTAAAGGGTGATTTTGCAATGTCGCATATGCCTGCAACGGGAGTAAGCGGCTTGGATCTTTACGCGCTTGATCCTAATGGAAAATGGTGCCTGGCTCCCGGTAGTTTTTCATTTAAGGATACCATTACCTACCGTTTTTCAAACATACAGGTGAGTGCCGCTTTTCCGGGGAGAAGCTATGAATACAGGCTGTTTTTGCCATTATATAACTCAGTGTCCTGGCTTGAAATAGGTGTTCCTGGCGGTAACGCATTTAATTTCATGCCTTTATCTAAAGAAAAACCTGTGCTTGTGTACGGAACATCCATTGCACAGGGTGGTTGCGCATCAAGACCCGGTTTAGCATGGACCGCCATTTTACAACGCGCGCTTGACCGCCCGCTGGTGAATCTTGGCTTTTCGGGTACAGGGCTGCTTGAAAAATCGGTTATTGACCTGATGGCAGAGATTGACGCGAAAATATATGTGCTTGATTGTATGCCCAACTTAATAAGCTTCTCTGATCAGGAAATAGAAAAACGTTTACTGGCATCAGTACAAAGTTTAAAAGAGAAGCATCCGCTGGTGCCTATACTGCTTGTAGAGCATAGTGAGGGCAATGTTGATGGTATGTTAGATACCGGCAGGACTGCCGGTTATAACCGTGTTAATAAAGTGCTGGGGCTTACTTATTCAAAGCTGATTGCTGCAGGAACTAAAAGCGTTTATTTATTAACCAATAAGGAAATTGGATTTGATATTAATTCAACGGTTGATGGTTTGCATCCCAATGATGTGGGGATGCAAAAATATGCCATCGCTTACGAGAAAACTATACGCGCAATTATCAACGAACCAACAGGCAAGTATTCAACTACTATGCCGGTTGTACAAAGCAGAGATGGTTATTATGATTGGCGGAACAGGCATAACGAAATACTAACGCTTATTAAAACAGGTTCGCCAAAAATTGTATTCCTTGGTAACTCTATTCTGAATTATTGGGGTGGCATACCAAAGGCTCCTTTAGCAAGGGGGGCCAACTCATGGGATAAATACCTGGAGCCATTAGGGGTGAAAAACTTCGGTTTTGGATGGGACCAGGTAGAGAATGTGTTATGGCGCGTATACCATGAAGAAATAGATGGCTTTAATGCAGATAAGGTGCTGGTTATGATAGGCACCAATAACCTGTCTGGTAATAGCGACCAGGAAATAATAGAAGGATTAAAATTACTGGCAGAGGGAGTAAAAGTGCGCCAGCCCAAAACTGAAATTCTTTTGTCGGGTTTGCTACCGAGAAGAGCACAGGAAAAACGGATAGAAGTACTTAATAAAGCTATTTCTAAATTGGCAACTCAGATGCGGATTCGTTTTATTAACCCGGGAAAGTTATTGCTTGATAGTGCCGGAAATATTGATGAATCTCTTTTCGGCGATGGCTTGCACCCTAATGAGGCCGGTTATCAAAAACTGGCAATTGCTTTGGTTCCTTATCTCAAAAAATAGCGGCTCCGCTTTCGTTTATACAGACCAGACTGTTGATTATTTTTCCCAATAATCAAGAGTCTGGTCTGTATTGTAAATGGTATTCTACTTCCGGTTAAATATTACTGAAAACGCTAAGCCGCAGCTAAATTATAGCAATAGTAATGCGATAAAACTATATTAAATTACATTTGCTATCTTTTTTACATGAAGGTTTAATATGAAGAACAAAATTGTACGCATTAAAGATATTGCCGAAAAAGCAAAGGTTTCAACAGGTACAGTTGATAGGGTACTGCATAAGCGGGGGCGGGTATCAAAAAAAGTAGAAGAGAAAATACTGAAGATTATTGAAGAGATGGATTATGAGCCCAACCTTATGGCAAGGGCGTTGGGATCCAACAAAATATATCAAATTGCTGCATTAATACCCGATCATAAAAGTGATTCTTACTGGTACGCTCCCAAAGCAGGAATTGAAAAGGCAGAGAAAGATTTGAAGCAATATGGCATTGTAGTTCAGCAATATGTATTTGACCCTTACAATGTAGAATCTTTTATAGCAAATGCCAATCAGTTAACCAATGATAAACCGGATGGTATAATTTTATCGCCTATATTTTATCGGGAAACGCTGCCGTTTTTTGAAAAATGGAAAGCGGCCGAAATCCCATTTGTATTGTTTAATACCCAAATTGCCGAGTGTGAGCCATTGAGCTATATTGGTCAGGACTCTTACCAGAGTGGTTTTTTGGCTGGCAAACTTATTCACTACGGCCAGCCAGATCCTTGTTCAATCTTAATTGCTCATATTGATGAAGAAATAAGTAATGCTGCCCACCTTTTAAAAAAAGAACAAGGATTTCGTAATTATTTTTCGCAAAACAACCTGGAGCACCAGTATAATATTTTACGGATTGAATTAAACAGGGCAAATGCCGCCTTGTTCATAACGCAGCTGGACGCCATTATTGATAGCACACCTGATATATCCAGTGTTTTTGTAACCACATCTAAAGCCCATGAAATTGCAAAGCATCTGGAGCAGCGTCACATAAAGCATATCAAAATAATAGGATATGATTTACTGCCTCAAAATTTGTATTTTCTGAATAAAGGGGCAATTAGCTTTTTGATAAATCAAAATCCGAAGGGGCAGGGTTACTGGGGCATTTACCAGTTAACCGATCACCTGGTATTTAAAAAAGAAGTTCCTATTATCAAATATCTTCCACTGGATATAGTTACGAAAGAAAATGTGAACTATTACATAGATGATGAGGATACAGTTTATTTAGATATTTGATCATTCGCTTACACCTATATTTGATATTTTTCTCAACTATATCTTAAATTTGGTGACCCTATTGTAATTTTTCTCTTTTGATGATACTGTTTTATCGTTTTAGATGGGACGATGGCACTTTTGGCTTAAACGCCCTTTTTTTGTCGCGAATTGCCCTCACCATGATATAGGCAGTATTTTATTTTTGGCCTTTACGGAAACCAGATTATAAAAATCAATTAAATGAGAAATGTAATTTACGCAATCAACACAACCTTAGATGGTTGCTGCGACCATACCAAATTCTATCCCGATGAAGAAACGATGGCGTATTTTATTCAGCTCACGCGGGATGCTGATACATTTCTTTACGGGCGTAAAACTTATCAATTGATGGTTCCTTATTGGCCAGATGTGGCGAAAAATGCTTCCGGGGATAGCAAAGCAGATATTGAATTTGCCCAGGCATTTGACGCCGTCAACAAAATTGTTGTTTTCTCACAGTCATTGAGCAGCCCTGAAGGAACCAAAACGAAAATTGTACGCACAAGCCTTCATGACGAAGTAGTTAAGCTGAAACAGGAACAGGGCAAAAATATTTTAACCGGTGGTGTAACCATTCCTTTGCAACTTGCAGAACTTGGACTGATTGATGAATATCATTTTGTGGTTCACCCGATAGTTATTGGAGAAGGCAGACGGTGGTTTGAGGGCATCAACCTGCAAGAGAAATTACAATTAAAATTGGTTGAGTCGACGGTGTTTAAGTCGGGGATTGTTGTGCTCCGGTATTTAAAACAGTAGCGGGAAAATCTGCTGCACATTGTGCTTATGCTTTTTGAAACAAAGTCTCCCTAAATGAGAACATACTTTTCATCAAAAACAAAATTCACATGTATTATTAAGAGGGTGTAAGTAATTGATTTAGCGGTAAGTGCAGGGCTGCAGTGCCAACAAAACCAACGGGCAAAAATTAACTTGACGAAAAATAAATAAAAATATGAGCAAAATTATCTTTGACAGCGGAATATCACTTGACGGCTTTTTCGCAGGCGATAACAGGAGCCCAGACAACCCGATGGGCGGCGTTTCAGGAAAAATTCACCAATGGATGTTTAAACAAAAAGCATTTTGGAAAAACATCAATATGGAAGGTGGTGAAGAATACGGTGAAGACAGTAAATTAATTGATGATGTGTTTGCAAGAGCAGGTTCTTACATTATGGGAAAACGAATGTTTGAAGAAGGCGAAGTTCATTGGAAAGAAGATTTATACAAAACAGATGTTTACGTTTTGACACACGAAAAACGGGAGCCCTGGGTTCAAAAGGGGACAACAACTTTTTATTTCATTAATGACGGAATACAAAGCGCATTAGAAAAAGCAAGACAGTCAGCCAACGGAAAGGACATCAGGATACAAGGTGGTGCAGATACAATTCAACAATACCTGAATGCAGGGCTTGTGGACGAGTTTGTCATTCATATTGCCCCCGTTTTTTTAGGCAGTGGTATCCGGCTGTTTGACGGCATTGACAATGACAAATATGATATTCAAATTGTAGAAGTAATACCATCAGACTTAACAACTCACTTAAGATACAAACTGACGAAAAAATAAGAACTACCCTCACTGCGGCAATACCGGAATTGAGAGCGTTATCAATTCATGACACAACTCGCGCTTTTCTGCGCGTTTACACACCCCTTATCCATAATCAATTGCATTTGACATGTAATTCATTATGGATTTTTTATTTTGAACCTTCCGAATGTGGTATTTGATTGCCTCAAAAAAATAAAGTCAATTTAAAATAATTGACGGGTATTTAAATTGTGAAATTATTTTTTCTAAAATTTATAAAAGTGTGTGCGAACACATTAATATTTTTATATTTGTTTTCGAAGATTATAGATAGTTTAATGTGTGCGTATACATTACATGCTCCGGGAATTGATTTAAAATAGGCATAGAAGAAAAAATGACATATAATATCTCTGAAATAGTATCAAATTTTTGCATCGAAGGAAATGTCGGGACTATTGTCCCGTTTGGTTCTGGCCATATTAATGATACATTTCACGTTAAAACTACTGACCCCGAATTGCCCGGCTATCTGCTTCAGCGTATCAATCACCATGTGTTTGAAAATGTTCCGGCCCTGATGAGGAATGTTCAACTTGTAACCGATCATCTTAAAAAAAAGCTGATCCAAATTCCGGGTTCCAATCCCGCAAAAGAGGTACTCACCATGGTTTGGGCCAGGGATGGGCAATGTTTTTTTTGTGATGCAGGAGGCAACTACTGGAGGATGTATAATTTTTTGAAAGATACCAAGAGTTACGACCTGGTTTTGACCGAACAGCAGGCCTATGAAGGGGGTAAGGCATTTGGTAAATTCCAATTATTATTATCAGACCTTGATGCCAATTTACTTTACGAAACTATACCCGATTTTCATAACATAGCCATGCGGCTCGACCGCTTAAATAAAGCGGTATCGGCTGATGCGAAAAATCGGGTTAAAGATGTTTTGTCCGAATTAACGTTTGTAATTGAAAGGGCCGGTTCGATGGTTGCTATATTGAATTTAGGAAAGGAAGGAAAACTACCGCTGCGTATTACGCACAACGATACTAAATTCAACAACATATTGCTTGATATGGATGATCGTGAACAGTGTGTAATAGATTTGGATACCGTTATGCCTGGCTATGTAGCATATGATTTTGGCGATGCTATCCGCACTATTATCAATACTGCGTCGGAAGATGAGGACGATCTTTCAAAAATAGATTTAAGTATCCCATTGTTTAAAGCCTACGCTGAGGGGTATCTTAAAAGTGCTGGTAGCTTTTTGTCGGATACCGAAGTTGAATCACTTTCAATGGGGGTTTTATTAATACCTTATATGCAAGGTGTACGTTTCCTGACGGACTACCTGGAAGGCGATGGTTACTACAAGATCCGTTTTCCTGAACATAATTTACAGCGTACCAAGGTACAATTTCAGTTACTTAAAAAGCTCGAAGAGGCGTATGATGTTTTAGATCAAATAATTCAAAGCGTAGCAAAAACATCCAGGCAATTAGCATCCGAAATTAAATGAAAGCACTCACAGTACCATTTTTAGGGGCGGTAAGTAGGGTAAGCCCTATAGCTCACCTGTCTTTTTTGTTGGATAGTCATGAAACGAATATTATCGGAATGGCACCATGGGCCGGTTATGAATATAAGCCTGATGTTCGCTTTGCAATAGCTTATGGCGACGATTGTATTTTTATAAAATACTATGTAAGCGAAAAATCGGTAAGGGCGATTTATAAGCAACCTAATGAGCCTGTTTATAAAGATAGTTGTGTAGAGTTTTTTATTGCTTTTGGCGATGAACGGGAATATTACAATTTTGAATTTAACTGTGCAGGTACCTGTATGGTAGGTTTTGGAGCAAAAAGAACAAACCGCAAGTTACTGCCAGAAACTGTTATAATGACGATAAGGCATCAGAGCCTGTTAAAGCTGGTGGATAATGATGGGCAGGGCAATATAGGCTGGGAACTTACCCTGATGATACCTTTCGAAGTGTTTTATCATCATTCAGTTACATCGTTAAATGATCAGCAGTGCCGGGTTAATTTTTATAAATGCGGCGATGACCTGCCTGACCCTCACTTTTTGGCCTGGAATAATATTAAATCCACCGAGCCTGACTTTCATCTGCCCGAATTTTTTGGGAAAATGAAATTTGAAAATAAATATCAGTCGTTCCATCATAAAGCAACAAAATATGAAGAGGAAATTTACAGTAATACTGTTGTTATTTAGTGCTGTTGCTTCGGCGCAGGTTAAAACTGATGGGGTTTACCGGGAGCTTCCTGATCCGAAACCGGTTCAGCAAGAAAGCTGGAACTCGCTAAAACCGGGTGTTTATGTAAGTTTTGCTTCAGCGGATATTCGTTATGATAAACGCAATGCACCTGCCATATCTCCATTACAAACTCAATGGCAAACCAAAGCCTGGAAAGGAGAAAAAGTGCATACACAATTCCTGGTATGGAGTACCCGTAACCTGGAACAATTAAGTTTTGAATGGAGTAAGCTGGACGATGGTAAAGGGCATAAAATTCCGGTAGAAAATATCAGTGCAAATTTTGTACGTTATATAATGGCCGATGGCCTGAACAATGAAGGAGGAGGCTGCGGTATCCAGGCCGGTCATGATTCCTCTCTTGTAGAGGATGTTATTGATCCGGTAAAATCTCTCCCGGTAAGTAAAAATACTACCCGGCCAGTTTGGTTAAGCATTAAGGTTCCTGCTAATGCGGTTGAAGGTATTTATAAAGGTTATGTGAAAGTTAATGAAGGGAAAAATAAGTATCCAGCTCTTTTGTATTATACCATAAAAGTGCTTAATCATACTCTGCCGGAACCCGAATACTGGAAATTTCATTTGGATCTGTGGCAAAATCCATATTCGGTTTCCCGGGTATATGGTGTAAAAGCCTGGTCCAAACAACATTTTGATGTAATGCGCCCTTATATGAAAATGCTCGCAAATGCCGGTCAAAAATCCATTACCACTACACTTATCCACGATCCGTGGAATAGCCAAACGTATGATATTTATGGATCAATGGTGAAATGGACTAAAAATAAAAATGGTTCATGGAGTTATGATTATACGGTTTTTGACAAGTGGGTAACTTTTATGATGTCATTGGGAATCAATAAGTTTATCAATTGTTATAGCATGATCCCCTGGAATTTGAAATTCTATTACTATGACGAGGCTCTGAAAAAGGATACCCTAATCATAGCTAAACCCGGTACACCAGAATACGATGCTCATTGGCGCCCCATGCTGGCTGATTTTGCCAAACATCTTAAAGATAAAGGATGGTTTGATAAAACTACCATTGCCATGGACGAAAGGCCTATGGCAGATATGCAAAAAGCGATAGCCTTAATTAAAAGCGCTAATAAAGATTTTAAAATTTCATTGGCAGGTAACTATCATCACGAAATTGAGAACGATTTGGTGGACTATAGCGTAGCCTCAAATCAAGTGATAGATAGCGCAACCATGCTTTCGCGTAAAAAAGCCGGATTTAATACTACCTATTATACCTGTTGCACCGAGGGGCATCCCAATACGTTCACCTTTTCTGCACCTGCAGAGTCTGTTTGGCTGGCATGGTATGCAGCTTACAAAGGATATGATGGGTATTTGAGATGGGCTTACAACTGCTGGACAAAAGATGCTTTACATGATACCCGATTTGGACAATGGTCATCCGGAGATGCTTATTTGGTTTATCCGGGTTTGCGGTCTTCTATCCGCTTTGAACGATTGATTGAAGGTATCCAGGATTATGAAAAAATTAATGTGCTGAAGGAGGATTTTACAAAAAGAAATCAGCAAGATAAACTACGTCAGCTTGAAAAAATACTGGATGGTTTTGATATCGGGGATTTAAAGAATAAAGATGTAGCTGAGATCCTTCATATTTCGCAGGATAGATTAAACAGTTTATAAACAATTTAAAAAACTTTCACTTTCCGGAATTTTATTCGGCATTCACTTTTATTTTAGTGTTTTTTTGATTTTATTTACTATTAGATTTACTCAAAACAACAAATTTGATGTCTTTATTCAAAACGCCGGGCAAATCGGCCACGCGATAAAGGCTGTAAAGATTGATGAGTAAGGGTTTAAAGAAAATGCAGGTTTCCTTGCTAAAACTAAGCGGAAATCATAATAGTTAAGAATTTTAATATTTTAAAACAACAAAAAACACTTTCTTTGAAGTTGCCAATTAGAAATTTTATAATGCGGAATGAATAGCCCGGAAGTTCAGTTATTGTCAGATGAGAGACTTATAGCATTGATCCAAGAGAATGACCTTGCGGCGTTTGAACGTATCTATAATAAATATTGGTCCAAGCTTTATCTTTCAGCATACAATATTCTTAGGGATAGGCAGGTATCTGAAGATGTTACCCAGGAAGTATTGGTAAACCTATGGATGAAACGGGCTAATCTTCAGCTCACTTCTTTAAATGCCTATTTATATACCTCCGTGCGTTACCAGGTGTTTAATGTTATTCGGTCTGGTAAAGTAAGGGCCGATCTTTTTAACCGGCTGGAAGAACTTTTTAGCAATAACGGCGGCGAGGATATTTTATCTCAGAAAGATATTAACCGTTTGCTGGAGCAGGGCATTGCTGAATTGCCTGAGAAATGTCGTCAGATATTTGTTATGAGTCGTAAAGAGCATTTATCGACCAAAGAAATTGCTGAACGACTTGGTATCGCCCCAAAAACGGTTGAAAATCAATTAACTGTAGCGTTGAATCGTTTGCGCAAAACCCTGGGCGATTTTGTTTGCTTAGCTGCTATTATGTTATGCGGGCGATGGTTTTGATGGTTTTCTGCCTGCGCTGAATTATATTTCTCCTCTTTTATTTTTTATTTGATTTTAGAAAATTTCATGATTTGTTAATGATTTAGAAATATTTAAAATTTCTTTGGGGGTACACCCTGCTTTGGGGTACTTACATATAATAACTACCCAATGGAAAAAGAACTACTGCTAAACTTAATTAATAAATACCTTTCAAACCAGGCTACGGCAGAAGAGGAAAAGCTTTTGTTAAACTATTATAGCACGCTCCAAAAAAACGAGTTGAAATGGGATGAGCTTTTAATGGGCGATGAAAACGTAGCTAAGGTTGAGCTTTATAGCAAGGTATTGTCGGAGATAAAAACGCGCGAATCTGCATCTAAAAGAATTATTTTTCTGAGACGATGGTTCGTAGCAGCGTCTATAGCTTTGTTTCTGGTCGCCTCCTCTTCAGTGTTTTTTTACTTAAAACATAATAACTCCTATTTACTAACCAAAAATAAAACCCGGTCTTTAAATAAACACACCATTGCTCCGGGAGGTAATAAAGCTTTATTAACCTTAGCTAATGGTTCAAAAATCACCCTGGATGATGCCGCTACCGGCGAATTGGCTAAACAATCAGGCGTAAAAATCACCAAAGCTGCCAATGGTCAATTGGTTTATACTATTGAAAATACGTCATCTAATTCAACCGCATCAACTCAGCTGGCATACAATACTATTGAAACCCCAAAAGGTGGCCAGTACCAGGTTGATTTACCTGATGGGTCAAAAGTTTGGTTAAATGCGGGTTCTTTACTTCGTTACCCAATAAATTTTAACGGCAATGTACGCAAGGTTGAATTAACCGGAGAGGCTTATTTTGAAGTTGCTAAAAACGCCAATAAACCATTCAGGGTTGTAAGTAACAAGCAGGTGGTGGAGGTTTTAGGCACACATTTTAACATCAGTTCCTACATTGATGAGGCTTCGGTTAAAACTACTTTATTAGAAGGTTCTGTTAAGGTATTGTCTATCGGGTCCAACCAATCTAAATTGTTGAAACCCGGCGAGCAATCCAATATTAATTATTTAAACAACACATTTTCTGTACAGGCAGTTAACACGGAAGAAGCTGTTGCCTGGAAAAATGGTTATTTCCTTTTTGTTGACGAAGACATGAAAAGCATCATGAGCAAGTTTGCCCGCTGGTATAATGTTGATGTTGAATATTTGGGTAATGTAGATAATTTAAGATTTGGGGGGATGGTGTCGCGGTCAAAAGACCTGGCCCAGGCGTTGAAGATCATAGAGCAAACAGGAAACGTTAAAACTAAAATTGAAGGAAGGAGAGTTATCATTATGCCGTGATAATTACTTGCATAAGGTAACCTAAAAATAAGCCGGAAGTGCTCGAACACTCCCGACTAAAAAGTTAGGGCTTACCATGAAACTAAATTCGTAGTCCAATTACACCTTAAACCCAAACAAGTTCAAATGTATGAAATGTTATGAAATAAGTTTATACAGGGTCCCCTGTATAAAAAATAAAGCTTTGTTGATTATGAAACTATCCATCA
The DNA here is from genome assembly GCF_056406855.1 of Mucilaginibacter sp. P1_A3. NCBI lineage: Bacteria > Pseudomonadati > Bacteroidota > Sphingobacteriia > Sphingobacteriales > Sphingobacteriaceae > Mucilaginibacter > Mucilaginibacter sp. P1_A3. The sequence goes on along the minus strand of NZ_JBFTZJ010000012.1, from coordinate 218,702 downwards.
TTTTGTTGGTAGCAACCATACTTCAGGCAAGTGCTTCAGGTTACGCACAAAAAATTACATTATCAGAAAAAAATGCTCCTCTGGAAAAAGTTCTTAAAGAAATAAGGGAACAATGCGGATATGATTTCTTCTATAATTCAAAGGTAATTAAGCAGGCTAACCCGGTAAGTATTAGTGTTCTGAATACCGAATTAGAGGAAGTATTAAAACTAACGTTTAAAGACCAGCCGTTTAGCTATAGTATAAACGAGAAAACAATTATAATTAAATCTAAACCTCTTGACGTATCACCACAGTTAACACCTGTTATCATAAAGGTTTCGGGGGTTGTTACTGATTCAAAAGGGCTTACTTTGCCCGGCGCAAGTGTGCGTATTAAAGGCACCAATAAAGGGGTTGTAACTGATAGCGAGGGTAGATTTACCATCGAGGCTGATGTTAATAACGTTCTTGTTGTTTCATTTGCCGGTTTCATCGCCAAAGAAATTATTGTTACCGGGGCACTATCGTCCATAACTGTTCAGTTACTTGATGATACCAAGGGTATAAATGAAGTAGTTGTAGTAGGTTACGGTAAACAAAAAAAGCTAACGATAACAGGAGCTGTAACTACGGTAAATGTAGGCGATATAATGACTCCGAACCGTTCCCTGTCTAATGCATTAGCGGGTAAAGTGACTGGGGTTATATCCATGCAGAGAAGCGGGGAACCTGGTTATGATAATGCCTCATTTACTATTCGGGGCATTGGTACCTTTACAGGTAATTCAAACCCGCTTGTTATTATAGATGGGGTGCAGCGGGATGACGTAAACAGTACTTACGGAGGTGCTTATAATAACATCGACCCGGAAGATATTCAAAGTATTTCTTTATTAAAAGATGCTTCATCAACGGCTGTATATGGTGCCAAGGGTGCCAATGGGGTTTTAATCATCACCACTAAAAGAGGTGTTGCAGGCAAGCCTAAAATATCTTTCAAAACCGAAGCCGCGATGTCTGGCCTTACCAGGACACCTAAAATGCTGGATGCGGTATCATGGATGACGCTCCATAACGAAGCAACTACGAATGATGACAGCCCGGCTGCGTATTCGGAAGAAACTATACAAAAAACAGCGAGTGGTTTAGATCCATACCTGTATCCTAACGTTAACTGGATAAAATCTGTTTATAAGGATTGGGCTCCTGGCTACAACACCAACCTGAATGTTAGTGGTGGCGCTTCAACGGTAAGGTACTATGTTTCTGCTTCTTTTTACGACCAGGATGGAAGTTATAAGGTTACCAAGCAAAATGGTTATAATCCTAATCTTAACTTTAAGAGATATGATTTCCGATCTAACCTTGATATAGATTTAAGCAAAACCACTCTATTGTCTATGAACCTGGACGCGATGCTGGTGAGCAGTCGTTACCCCGGCATATCTGCAGGTAATATCTGGTATGAATCGTATTTAACACCACCCAATGCATTTCCAATTCAATATCCCGGTGGCATTTGGGCTGGTCCATATAATAATGGCGGCTCCAACCCGGTAAATGATATTCAAAATTCTGGTTATAGCAGTGAGTTTCGTCCTACTGTACAGTCTGTTTTTTCCATTAACCAAAAATTGGATGCTATTACCAGTGGACTAAGCACTATGGCACGGTTTTCATTCGACTCGTATAGCGAAAATGACAACCGCCGATCGGGTACCAATGATCTTTTTTTAGCTACCTCCCGGGACTCGCAGGGTAACCTGGTGCTTGGCCAGTCAAGATACGGGAGCCAGTTTTTAGGCTATTCCCAGTCATCCTCTGCCGAGAAAACGATGTACCTGGAAACAAACGTTAATTACGATCAGTCTTTTGGCAAACATCATGTAAGCGGCCTGCTTTTATATAACATGAGGTCGAGGGTGGAGAGTTCGGCCGGGAGCGTTATTAACTCTATTCCCTATAATAACCAGGGTTTAGCCGCCAGGGCTACTTATGCATACGCCGATAGGTATTTACTGGAGTTTGATGCAGGTTACACAGGTTCAGAAAATTTTGAACCAGGTAAAAAATTCGGGTTTTTCCCTTCTGTTTCCGGGGGCTGGGTAGTTTCAAGAGAACCATTTTTTAAGGAGCTTTCAAAAACGTTTAACCTGCTTAAAATAAGGGGATCTCATGGTCTTGTGGGCAATGATCAAATTGGGTCTCATTACGGTATCACCAGGTTTCCTTATATCAACCAGTATGGCGGTGGCGGATCTGTAGGTTTAGGCCTTAATGGAACGATATATGGTGGGACTAGAGAAACCGTAATTGGGGTAGAGAACCTTACCTGGGAAAAAGCAACCAAAGATAATATTGGGTTAGAAATAGGGCTATTCAATAAATTGAACATCACCATTGATGCTTACAAAGAGAGAAGAACCAGCATTTTAGTTCAACGTGGTTCGTTATCGGGAATATTGGGTGTGAGTGGATTGGTATTCGCCAATTTGGGCGAAATGAATAACCATGGTATTGAAGGTAATATTGAGTATAATGAGAATATAGGTAAAGTATCCCTGCGTCTTTATGGTAATTTTACTTATAATAATAATAAAATTATACAGAAGGATGAGCCTAAACAGCTGTACGCCTACCAGCAGTCTACCGGCCGTAAATATGGCGATAATTTGATGTATGTTGCTCAAGGCTTATTTACATCTCAGGACGATGTTGATAAAAGCCCTTCGCAGTTTGGCGCAGTATTAAGGCCCGGCGATATCAAATACAAAGATGTAAATGGCGACGGTGTAATAAATAGCTATGATAAGGTATTTACAGGTAAATCTGATATACCCACCATATTGTACGGCGCAGGATTTACGGTTGGTTATAAAAAATTCGACCTTTCTCTCTTCTTTCAGGGAACCGGCAATGTAATTATTATGGCAAATGGTTCATCAATAAGCGGTGCTGGTGCCGATGGCGCAGGTATTGTACCGTTTACAGGTATGGGTACCTATCCGTCTGGTATGCTTGCCAACCTTGAAAGCAGGTGGACCGTTGAAAACCCCAGTCAGAATGTTGACTATCCGCGGTTAGGTATTTCCAACCAAAACAGCAATAATTATCAGCCCAGTACCTGGTGGTCAAAAGATGCAAGCTTTGTTCGTTTAAAACAGGCAACATTGGGTTATACGTTTAATCCAGAGGCCTTTACAAAGGCAGGTGTCAATTCACTTTACTTTTATCTAACAGGTCAAAACGTGCTAACATTCTCCAAATTCAAACTTTGGGATCCCGAACTCGGATCCAATGGCGCAGGTTATCCACCGGTTAGGATATTTGCTTTAGGAGTAAGAGCCGCGTTTTAGAAATAATGGATTTAAATCAATTTAAAAGTATTTTTTAAAGTGTTCCAAATGAAAAAAAACATACTAATTATGGCTGTTGGGGTATGGTTCCTGAGTGCCATTTTATCGTCTTGTAATTACCTTAATAAGAAACCGGATAACCTGTTAACATCTGATTTAATTTGGAGTACCAGGGCTAATGCCGAATCGTACCTGTATAGTATATATGGTTATATTGTAGAAACCGATGGGGGCGATTTTAGTGCAATGGGGGCAAGTGACGAATCTTCTGTATCTATCCCCGGTACCAATGTAAGGCAAATGGTTGTGGGCAACTGGAGTCCCGTAAATGCTTATTTTGACAATTGGGGCAACTACTACAACGGAATCCGGTCGTCATTTATTTTTGAAGCTAATATTGATAAAGTTCCGGCCACACAGTTAAGTGTAACGTTAAAAAATCAATATAAAGCAGAGGCGCGGTTTTTACGCGGATGGTTTTACTGGCAACTGATAAAACAATATGGCCCGGTTGTGAAAGTGACCGAAGCGTTAAGTTTAAATGACGACTTTAACAAATACCCCCGATCATCTTTTGATGAATGTAAAGACTATGTTAACCAGTTGATGGATCAGGCGGCGACAAGTTTGCCAGCCCAATGGCCATCAACCAGCAATTATGGCCGCCCTACAAAAGGTGCCTGCCTTGCTGTAAAAACACAACTTGCTTTATTGGCGGCAAGCCCTTTATGGAACGGTAACCCTGCATTTGCCTCTTTTAAAAACCAGGATGGCAAGCAGCTGGCGCCAACAGCATACGATGCCACTAAATGGAAGGCGGCTGCAGATGCGGCAAAGGCATTGATTGACTTGGGTTCATATAAGCTATTTACCAATCTTGATAACGGTGGAACTCAGTTTGATCCTTACCTGTCTGTAAGGGATCTTTTCTTAACCAACTGGAACAGCGAGATCATATTTTCAAGAAACTCCTGGAATTTTTGGGGATATACCAAATGCGTATCGCCAGGGCCGGGTGGGTATAGTATGTACAATGCCACCCAAAATATTGTGGATGCATTTTATATGAATAATGGCAGAACGATTGATGATCCGCTGTCTGGATATACCGCAACCAATTTTGCCCAAAGCAAAGGCGATAAGTACTGGGAACACAATAAGGGCCAATGGAATATGTATGCCAAACGCGAACCGCGGTTTTATGCCTATATCCAATACAACGGCCGGCCGGTATTACCTGCCCCAACTGTTGATGATAAAAACTATTATTCATCAGCAGCTAATGTTGATGGCACAGGCAGGGTTGAGTTTTATTACAATGGCAAGGCCGGCGCCAAAGCAAGTGGCGCAAGTAACAATATTACAGGATATGATGTGCTGAAAAATGTAAGCCCCGCCGATAATATAAGGCAGGATGCTGCCAATTACCGGCCTTTTATACTGATCAGGTATGCCGAAATATTGCTGGATTATGTAGAGGCTTTGAATGAATATGATCCATCCAATCAAAACATCGTTCTTTACCTGGATCAGGTCAGGAGCAGAGCCGGTTTGCCTGGTATAGAGACTGTTTACCCGGAAGCTGTTGGCAACAAAGATTTAATGCGAAAATACATTTTAAGAGAGAGACAAGTTGAACTGTGTTTTGAAAGCGACAGGTACTATACCCTGATAAGAAGATTATCATTAGGAGCTGATGAAAATCAAACCATTTATGGCCTCAATGTAAATACGGACGATCAGGGCCAGGGATTTTCTTTTACAGGTTTATATAACAAAACGCTTTTTCAAAAAAGAGTGTGGAACAATAAAATGTACCTGTTCCCAATTTCCCAGTATCAGTTAGACCGCGACAGGGCATTGGTACAAAACCCGGGTTGGTAATGGAAGTTTTTATTTGCCGAAAAAGCAATATAGAACTTGTAATAAATAAATAATTAACAAGTAATTATTCAAATGAAAACATTCATAAATATAATGGCAAAAAGTATAAATCAATACTTACTTGCTGGTGTGCTTTTTATAATAATAGCTTTTATAGGTTGTAAAAAAGATAAACTCCCTACGCATAATGCCGATTCGCCTATCAGCATTAATACATTAATGCCGGCGCAGGGTAGCGGGGGTACAGAAGTATTGATTACAGGTACTAATTTTTCAACAGATACATCGCAAATCGCTGTTACCCTGAATGGATTAAAGCTTAAAATTATTGGGGCCAATACCAAGCAAATGATTGTAGTGGTACCCAAAAAAGCGGGTTCGGGGCCTATCGTCGTAACTATCGGAAAAGGCACTGCAACAAGCGCAGGTAACTTTACTTACCAATATACCAGGACTGTTACCACATTGGCAGGATCTGGCAAGGCCGGCTTTGCCAATGGCCAGGGAACAGATGCCATGTTTAATTTTAGCGGTCAAACCTGGTACCGGAGCTGTGGCATAACCGTTGATGACAACCTGAATATTTACGTTGCCGACCCGGGAAACCATAGCATCAGAAAAATTGATACAGCCGGGAATGTAACTACCCTTGCCGGTAATCCACAGGTTTCTGGGTATGCAGATGGAAAAGGAAGCGCGGCAAATTTTTCGTTACCTTATGATGTGGCTGTTGATGCCCAGGGCAACGTATATTCTGTTGACCCCGGTAATTATGACATCCGCAAAATATCTCCCGATGGCACCGCTACCACCTGGGCCTGGGGAAACCAGGCGCCATGGAGCGTAGCCGTAGATAAAACTACCGGTTATGTTTATTACTCCAGTTGCTCCAGCCCGGGAAATATTTACCAGGTATCGGCTCAATGGACTGCTAAGCAGGTTGTATCAGGTTTAAACTATCCTGCGGGTATCAAATTTGATAAAACCGGCAATTTATACGTATCCATTAACGGCGACCAGGTTATAAAAAAATTCACAGCAGGCACCTGGCAGGAAAGCACCATCGCCGGGCAGGTTGGTGTTGTAGGATATTTAAACGGAGCTGCTACGGCAGCAAAGTTTGCTTACCCCTGGGGTATTGCTGTGGATAATAGCAACAATATTTATGTGGCAGGTAACGGCACGTGGGATGGAGGTAGTTACAATCCGGATCAAAGTATTCGGTATATAACGGCCAACACTTTTGATGTAAGCACTTTTGCCGGAAGCGGTACGGCTGGTTACGCCGATGCTATTGGCGGGGCCGCACTTTTTAGCGCTCCAACCGGTGTTGCGGTTGATAAAAACGGAACAGTGTATGTATTGGATAAAATCAATAACAGGGTAAGAAAAATAGTTTCAGAATAAAGGCAATCGGGCATGCTGAAATTGCCTCTGGTAATTAATGCTGTCAGATCCTGATCGTCGATCCCAACAAATACCTTTTATTGTTCGGGAGCCAATGTGAATGATAGTTTATGATTTGTATGGTACCTCGCAGCAGATATGTTTCTGCTGCGGGGCTATACTTTGCGCCCCTAGGTGTCAATAAACATAGTAACCTAAAGGCAGCAAGTATTTCTTAATAAAAAAATCGTAATGAAATTTTATATCAATATTTTGTTAGTGTGTGCGTTTGCTGTGCAAACCCTTGCCTGCAGCAAAAAAACTGCCGGTAATAATGTGATACCCGTAGCTACTACTCATATTTATTATGTGGCAGTTAATGGATCCGAGGCTAACACAGGTACAATTAATTCCCCTTTCCAAACCATCAATACGGCGTTGAGCCATGCCCTGCCCGGTGATACCGTTATGGTTAGGGGTGGTAGCTATTATGAAAAAGTGGTATTTCCCAAGTCGGGAATTATGGATAAGCTGATTACACTAAAAGCATACCCCGGAGAAAAGCCTGTAATAGACGGAAACAAAATAATAGTTTCGGGCTGGATGTCGTTGGTTACACTAAGCAACGTAAGGTTTATATCGTTGGATGGTTTTGATATTTGCAATCTTACAAGTGCAACTTTTAACACCGATCCTGAGGGTATAGCCATCAACGGCGACTCGCACCATATCACTATTAAAAATTGCAATATCTATAACATAAAAAGCAACGCCTCACTGTCCAACTGGCGAAGCGGCCACGCTATACTGGTAATAGGCAACGGAACTACAGCAATTACCAACCTGGTTATTACCGGATGCACCGTTCACGATACCCAAACAGGCACAAGCGAAAATGTAACGCTGGCTGGCAATATAGATGGGTTCGTTTTTAGCCACAATAAAGTATATGATACAGAAAACATAGGGATAATTGTTGCCGGTGGCGATAATCTTAACAAAGGTGGGGCAGTTGCTACCAATTATGCCCGTAACGGGGTAATCAGCGATAACGAGTTTCACGATAATACCATGACCAAAACCCCCGAAATTTGGGGGCCGGACAGATATGGGGCTATCTCTATTTACGTTTGCGGCGGTGCCAACACCATCATCGAAAGAAACAAAGTTTATAACAGCGACCGTGGGATAGGGCTGGTGAGCGAAAGCAATGTGTATGCAACCAAAACCACTATTGTGAGAAACAACTTTGTGTATAACTGCTATCGTACGGGTATATACATGGGCGATTATTTAAACTATACATCAGGCGGAACTAAAAGCTGTTATGTGGTGAATAATACGTTGTATCAGAATGATCGGGTTGTGGGCGCATTTGGGGAGATAGAAGGGGAGATAAGGCTTACCGAGCATTGCGACAGCAACGTGATAAAGAACAACATTGTATATGCCAGGCCGGTTGATGTATTTATTCATAAGTACACCTCAACAGGAAGCAACAATATTATTGATAACAATTTATACTACACCACAGGCACGCCACAGTGGATCTGGAATAGCACCAGCGGCACTCCGTATACCGATTTAAATGCCTGGAAAACGGCCAGCGCAAATGATGCTAATTCATCAAATGGTACCGATCCCCGTTTACTGAATACATCACTTCCTGATCTTCATTTACAATCATCTTCGCCTGCAAAAAATTCCGGACAGATCATTTCTGCGGGTATAAACGGTACAACAGATATTGATGGGAATACACGTATAGTGAACAATAAAATAAGTAAGGGCGCACAGCAGTAAGGCGTATTTAATTAAAAACGAAAGGTTATGAAACTTAATTTGAATGTTTTTTTAATGCTTGGTTTTGTTGCACAGGTATTTGGTTGCAGCAAAAAAAGCGTCAACGAGGTTGTAGCACCTTCTGGTGGGGTTCATATCTACTATGTGTCTGTAAATGGTTTAGAATCTAACAAGGGAACAATTGACGCGCCCTTTCAAACCATTAATACCGCGCTAAGCCGTACGGTGCCCGGCGATACCGTAATGGTAAGGGGCGGCATATACAGTGAAAAAGTGGTATTCCCGAAGTCGGGAGTGATGGATAAGTACATTACATTAAAGGCGTACCATGGCGAGAAACCCATTATTGACGGCAGTGCATTTAACGTTAATGGCCGCGAGGCCCTGGTAACCATTGATAAGGCAAAATTTATAGTAGTGGATGGTTTTGAAATACGCAATCTTAAAACCGCAACCGGCGATCCCAAAGCCATTATGGTTGAGGGCGGCTCTGATTATATTACCATAAAAAATAACACCATATATGGTATTGATTATACCCAGCTTCCGCTTAATGGAGGCGGGAATGCTATTCTGATTATCGGGAATACTACCGATCCGGTAACTAATATTACTGTTACCGGGAATACCATACATGATTGTAAAACCGGCTATGGCGAAAACTTAACCGTTAACGGCTATGTTGATGGGTTTACCATCACCAATAATACCATATACAATGCCCAAAATATTGGTATTGACGCGGCCGGTGGCTATTCGGCTAATGCCGATCCTGCGCTTAATTACGCCCGCAATGGTGTTATCAGCGGTAATACCCTCTATAATATTGAAAGCAAAAGGGGGCCGCTTGGCGGGCATGGCGCTATAGGTATTTATGTAGATGGCGGCAGAAATGTGGTAGTGGAAAAAAACAAAGTATCCGTTACAGACAGGGGGATTGGCGCGGTAAGCGAAACCAATGGATTCCCTACTGATCATGTTACCATAAGGAATAACCTGGTATATAACTGCTGGTGTTCTGGTATCTATATGGGCGGGTATTTAAACTACACAGGTGGCGGAACCAGTAATTCGGCCATTGTAAATAACACCTTGTATAACAACAACCAGGCCCTGGGTGCCTTTGGTGAAATAGAAGGAGAGATCAGTATCAGGGAGGATTGCACCAACAATGTTATAAAAAACAACATTATTTATGGAGGAGCATCAGATATGTTTATTCATAAATACACTGCCAAGGGATCTGGCAACGTAATAGATTACAATCTATACTACACAACGGGCGCAGCACAGTGGACATGGAACGGCAGCTCTTATACCGATTATAATTCATGGAAAACAGCCAGTAGTGCCGATGCCAGTTCAACATCAGGCACAGATCCTTTATTTATAAATACATCCGGCCCCGATCTTCATTTGCAATCATCTTCTGCAGCAAAAAACAGCGGACAGGTAATATCTGATATTGTTAACGGTAATACTGATTTTGATGGTAACGTACGTACTGTAAGTAAGCAAATAAGTAAAGGTGCTTATCAATGATCAATCATTACGCTGTAAATGGAATATGCGCTTCCTGCTTTGGATGGATGTTTTGAAATCCGGTAGTGGCGATGGTAATCCTTTACTTGCTTAATGCTTACGTGTTTTGGACAAAATAGTTAATCCTCATTGTTTTAATCTTGATTACAAAATGGAAAAGATCCCCACAATTAAAGAGATAGCTAAACGCTTAAAAGTAAGCGCTTCAACGGTATCCCGCGCCCTTCATGGTCATCCCAGCATTGGCCTGGTAACTACCATGCGGGTTAATAAGGTAGCAAGCGAACTAAATTATGAGCCAAATCAAACCGCCATATTTTTTAAGCAGCGAAAAACATTTACTATCGGTGTTATTCTTCCCGATTTTTCTGACGCGTTTTTTTCTGCGGCCCTTAGCGGGATAGAAGATTATGCCAGCAAAAAAAATTATAACGTTTTTATAGGGCAGTCATTAGAAAGTCCTGATAAGGAAAAGCGTATCCTGGAAACGATGAAAAATCATCGGTTAGATGGTATTATCATATCCATAAGCAAAAACACCACAGATTTTGAAGTGTTTAACCAATTGAAAAAATATAACATTCCTGTTGTTTTTTTTGATCGTATTCCGGGCATGGAAGATATACATTACTCATCCTGTAATCTCCAATCGGGAATGTTACAGGCCATTGATTGTTTGATAGAAAAGGGGCATAGTCGTATCGGGTTAATTAATGGCCCCTCGCAACTGGGGGCAAGTAAAGAGCGGCTGGATGCCTATAAAAAGGGGCTTAGTGAGCACCAGGTAGATATAAATACCGAACTTGTTGTTTCGTCAGATCTGTCATCGGCTCAAAATCACTATGCCATGCAAAGACTATTATCTTTAAAAGAACGACCAACAGCTATCATTACCTTTAATGATTATGTGGCACGTGATGCAATTGCGGTGGTTAAAAACAATAACCTGGTTGTTAATCGCGACATCAGCTTTATTAGTTTTGCCAATTCACCTATCTGGAGCTTTATGGATAATTCGCCACTTGCATCCATTGAACAGTTTCCCCGGAAACAGGGTGTAAAAGCAGCAGAGATACTTTTTAAACTATTTGAAGATCGCGTTGACGAAAAGCCATTAACTCCCGTTTTTCACCGGGTAGTATTTGATTCCAATATGGTATCTCATGTTAGTTGATATTAAATTAATAATCTAATTCAAATGTTCCGCTATACTTTAAGGTAGTGCTTTTTTGTAAAGCATCGGGTATTTGAATGCTTAACAAACCGTTTTTATATTGCCATTTTAATTTTTGAGTGCTGCCCAGCAGGCTTACTTTTTTCAGCTGTTTAATGTTATTTACAGGGAAACTTACGCTGGCGGGGAGACTAACACCCGCTTTTTCAGATAACCAAAAGGCATACAATGCTTTTTGGTTTTTTGCCTTAGTGAAATAAATATTCCCGGCAGAGTAAGGGGCAACCGGCTCAGTACCATAGATACCTTTGCTGTTAATTTTCATCCAGTCGGCAATATCCTGTAATCTTTGATAGGCCACGGGATTCCAGTCGCCATCGGGCCCAGGGGCGATATTGAGCAGGAGATTACCTCCCCGTGAAACTATTTTTATCAGTGTTTGCACCAGTTGCAGGCTGGGTTTAAATTCATCATTCGGCACATAGCTCCAGTACTTACCAATGGTCATACAGGTTTCCCATGGGTAGGATAGGGGCTTATCCGGTACTTCTTGTTCTGGCGTGGTATAGTTTTCAAATTCGCCGGTAACTGTACGATCTACCATTATGAGGCCGGGTTGATAACTGCGGCTCATTTTTGCTATTTTGGCCATATCAAGATCCTGGTTATAGTGTTGCGGATCATTGCCCTTTTCAGGAGATGGCCTTACCCAGCCGCCGTCGAGCCATAAAATATCTACCTTGCCATAACCGGTCATCAATTCTTCAATTTGATTATAGGTAAAATCTTTAAATTTTTGCCAGCGTTCGGGGTAGCGGGCCGGGTCATAATTAACATTGTGATCTTTGGGGGGATAGTAAGACCACCAATAGTTTTGATTGTGCCAGTCTGGTTTGGAGAAATAAGCCCCGATCATAAAATTGTCTTTACGAAAAGCGTTAAATATTTCTTTGGTGACATTACTTCGTGGATTTTTTGAGAAAGGCGTTTTAGGATCTGTAATCTTATAATCCGTTTGCTTGGTATCAAACATGCTAAAGCCATCATGGTGTTTGGTGGTAAATACCACGTAATTCATGCCCGCGGCTTTGGCTGCCCTGGCCCATTTTTCGGGGTTAAAGTTAACTGGGTTAAAGGTAGTTTGTAAGTTTTCGTAGGCTTTTTTATAGGTGAAATAATCATCACCATACGGGCCGGTGCGGGTAACCCAATCATCGGGGCAAATAGTCCAGCTTTCTGCAACTCCCCATTGGCTGTAGGTACCCCAGTGCATAAACAAACCAAACTTTTGGTCCTGCCATTGAACAAGTTTTTGCCGAACCAGGGAATCTTTTGGTACCTGGTATGTGGTAGACATTTCATGTTCGTTTTGCGCGAACGCTACGCGGCTACAGAACAGGAAGCAAAGGCCAAATATGATTTTTTGAATCATGATGATATACTTATTGGAATTTATTGTTGTAATGGCTGGTGGTTAATTTATTTCAATATCAACTCAATTACCGGGATCTCGGTATCAGGTTTAGCTTCAGGAAGATTTAATACAAGGTCGTTTCCCGAGTCTTTTGATTTACTATCCGGTTGTATTTCTGATGCATCGTGCAAAAACTGAATGTATTTTACCTTATCCTTATAACCGGGTAAGGTGATTGTTTTGTCCGGATAATCTAACAAATGAACATACAGTCGTTTGGTATTTGCATTATAGGTAAGCATGGTATGATCCGGGGCTTTAAATGTTTCCGGGGCTTCGGTACATCCATAAACCGACCGGCTGTTGTATTTCATCCAGGCTGCTATGCCGTCTAATCTTTCGTTGGCTCGTTTATCAAATAAACCGCGGGCCGTGGGGCCAACATTCAACAATAAGTTACCGCGTTTACTTACAGCCTCTATAAGCATAGTAATTAACTGTTTGGTGCTTTTCCAACTGTTTTCGTCGCGAAAATATCCCCAGGAGCCAGAAAATGTTTGGCAGGTTTCCCAATAGTTTTTGTAATCGTTTTTCTTGGTCCATTCTGTTAAGTTTACCTGTTCGGGTGTCAGGTAATCCCATCCGTCCTGGTATTCGTTTATATCAAGGCGATTATCAATTATAATATTGGGCTGTAGCTTTCTTACCTCTTTAACTAATTCAACAGATCCCCAGTCTTTGCTGCCTTTGCCATGTTTTCCATTGTCCGGGTACGAAAAATCGAGCCACAGCATGTCAATTTTGCCGTAATTGCTAAGCAGTTCTTTAATCTGGTTGTGCATGTAGGTTCGGTACCGTGCCATATCACGGCCCTTATTTAACTTGTCGTAATCCTCGTCCTTTTCGCTTGCTGGTTGTAGCGGGTGTAAAACATCAACCGTAAAATCCGGATGATGCCAATCCAGTAACGAATAATAGAAACCAATTTTTATGCCTTCGGCCCTAAAGGCGTCTACAAATTCTCTTACAAGGTCTCTTTTAGCAGCGGTATTTGTGGCCTTATAGTCGGTATATTTTGAATCAAATAGGCAAAACCCTTCATGGTGTTTGGTAGTAAGCACTGCATATTTCATTCCGGCTGCTTTAGCTTTCTTTGCCCATTCTTTTGGGTTAAATAAATCGGGGTTAAACTCATCAAAGTATGGCTGGTATTGTTCGTTGGTCATTCGTTCCCATCTTTTTACCCATTCATGCCTTGCCGCCTGCGAATAAAGCCCCCAGTGGATAAACATACCAAAGCGGTCGTTGGTCCACCAGGCCATGCGTTTCGTTTTTTGTTCAGGTGTTTCTGCGCCTATTTTTTTTTGAGCGTATAAAGAAGAAAATGCCAGGAAAATTAATAAAGTACTTAAAACTGCTTTTTTGATTTGACGCATAGCGAACCGTTAGTTTGAATTTAATAGGGGTTTAAAAAGGATAAGGATACTTTACATCGATAAAATTTCGGCAACAACTTCCTGTAAAGGCCTTTGTGGTTTTTCGGGATTTAGCTTTTGGTTTTGCTCCACCCAGTTCCGCTCCCAGGCAAAGTAATCGGGTTCGCGCGGGTTTTTGCCCTGCAGGTTGCCGCGCAGGTAATCAAAATAAATTTCCCAGCGGGGTAGGTAATAACTATCCATCAAGCCGGCCCATTCTTTATAGGCATACTCATGCAGGTTATCTTCCGTACGTACGTTTTCTCCCCAATAGGTAATCTGCATTAAAAGGTTTTTTAAATTATTTGCCTTTTCTTCTGCGGTATTTCCGTTGTCTATGGATTGTTTAATATAAGTATTGAGCCTGAAGTAATGATCGGTGTTCAAAAGATCATCTGTTAACTTTATCATGTTCAAAAACTTTCCACTTGCCTTGTTGAAAGCCTGCAGATCCTTATTGTTGTTTGCCGTTACCAGTTCATTAAAAACAATGGTTCCTTTATTGGCTAGCACCTGCCTAACCATGTTGATGAGGTCTATTTTATAAGTAGCCGAATTAATGAGCGCGGGGGAGGCTTTAGCAAATTCTTTTACAGCATTTTCAAACTTTACAGTATCATAATTACGGGTAAGCGTGCCCCAGCTTGATGTTGATTTAATTTTAAGCGCCGGCCTTGCACAAAAGATAGATTCGCCTGCTCCTTCCTGGTAGCCGGGGAGGCTTTGATAAATTGTTTGTAAAAAGCCCTGCCAGCCATTACTGGTATGCACGTTACTTTTACCATAACGATATTGGGCATATTTATCGATCCAATCCCGGGTATCTACGTGGTCTTTACGCCAACCCAACTCAAGCATCAGATCATAATCCGGGGGATTGTTGTTAATACCTTCGGGCATGATGCCTACGCCTTTAAGATAATTGCTGTAAGTACTTTTCCGGGCCCTGTCTATTTCATCGGCAAAGCGTTGTAATTTTCCATAAACACCAGGGCGTTCGCCAAAATTGTTAACGCTGCACCATATAAAGGGGGTGTTATCATAGGCTTTACGTTTTTCCCAGTTGTTTGTAAATTCACCAAAAAGCTCCTGTACCAATATTTTTGATTTATCAAGACCATCAAGCATGCCCTGTTTTGGATTGTCCTGCCAGCCCTGCAATACCCATGTAGAGCCCGGATAGTAATTTTGCATTGATGCCTGTATGGCAGTTCCCGCTTTTTTCAAATCAACACCATCAGTTTTACCTCCCTCATGAAATGGGTCGCCTGCAAAAAAGTGAATGTTTTTACCATATAATGCTTGCATTTCACGGTAATAGATGCCCGCTATCCGGCTAAATTCAGGATCAGTAGGGTCAAGTATATCGGGCCTTTTAAAAGCCCCCCAGGTACCCTGGTCAATGATATGCGCTTTGCTCTTATTTTTTAACGAACTTGGAACCATCCCATAAAAACCCTGCAATACAGGTTCTATGCCCAGATCCTTCATTCGTTTTATCATTTTTTGTTGAATCAGTTTCCGGTTGTCAATCTGGCTTTGAGGCATTGCGCCTCCCCAGCCTTCAATATTACCCATAAGCCACCACGCGGTATAAGCCGGGCCTACTATAAAATTGTTAATTTCATTTTCGGTGTATCCTATCTTCCTCAGGGTGTTTTGCCACACTGCTTCCATACCTTCAACGGTAAGCATGGTGTTAACCCCGTTCAGGGCCATCCAGTCCAGTTCGCGTTCCCAGTCTGGCCAGCTATAAAAACTCATCGTATAATTATAAGTACAGTAATTTAATGCATAACGATACTTAGCCTCTGCCTGCACCGTTGCCTTTTTGCTAACAACCGGGATTGGGAATACCGGCGACAAGTTATCGCCCATGTGCGACATGGAACGATGGCAATAATATTTTAAATACCAGTTTACTCCAACGGCGGCTGCGTTAGCTCCGGAGGCACTGATAACCAGTTTGTTTTTTATGGTTTGCAGTTCAACTGTTTCGGGGCTGTTGCTTTTTAAAGATTTGAAAATAACATGATCGCTTAACCAGGGAGCGCGCCTTTTAACCAACGCTTTTACAGGATCAAACTGTTGGGCAAAAAGCTGTAACGGTAGTAATAAAATAAGCAGGTAAGTTAGTTTTCGCATAAAAAATGTATCGGTTTTTTCTGTTAATATTTCCGAAACTAACTAAAAATTAATGGAAATATAATGTGCCTGCCCATGCCCTGGCAGCATAAAACTTACGCAAACGTTTGATATATCCTACGCAACCGGTTGCGTAATTTTCCACTATTTTTTTCGATTATTATTTTGCTACCATTGTAATTCACAAGGGGGATATTTCATAAATATGGCTCCTATTGCAATGCTTTCGTCTTGAAAAAATGAAGAAAATTATAATCACCCTTATTGTTTGTATAGCGGTAAATACGTTTTCGTTTGCGCAAACAATTTCCCCTGCCGATTCATTAATGGGGGCTACCATATTAAGTAAGCGCCCTGATTCAGCAATGCAAAAATGGCGCGAAAATCGTTTCGGTCAGTTTATTCATTGGGGATTGTATGCTGTTACCGGCGGCCAATGGAAAGGTAAAGATTATCCTACTTCCGCCGAATGGTTAAAAGTGGATGCCGGCATTTCATCTGCCGAGTATGCAGAAATTATTCACCAGTTTAATCCTCAAAAATATAACCCAACAGAATGGGCGCATATGGCTAAAAGCATGGGGGTAAAGTATGTTATCATTACTACCAAGCACCACGAAGGATTTTGCTTGTGGCCCAGTAATTTTACAAATTTTTCTATCGCATCAACGCCTTATAAAAAAGATCTGTTGATGCCTTTTGTAAAGGCCTACCAAAAGGAGGGTATCGATGTTTATTTTTATTATTCTATTCTTGACTGGCACCATCCCGATTATCGTTCGGTTATACAATCTGAAGACGACCAAAAAGCTTTTGAACGATATTTTGCATTCGTTAAAAATCAGCTCAAAGAGTTGATAAGCACTTACCCCGATATTAAAGGTTTTTGGTTTGACGGGCAGTGGGAAGCATCCTACAAAAAAAACTATAAAATGGGTTATGAGCTGGAGCAATATTGCAGGGCATTAAAACCGGGTATCATCCTTAATAATCGCATTCGTACAGACGCGCAGGGGCATGTAGACCATGATTATAAGGGTCGGCATTTTGGTGATTTTGACGGCAGTTTTGAGCGCCGTTTACCATCCAACGTAAAAAAGCTGGATTTTGATTGGGAGGCTTGCATGACCGTTCCCGAAAATCAATGGGGGTACCATAAAATATGGGAAGGCCACACCAAAACTCCATATGAAATACAGGAGATGCTTGCAACCTGTACCTCTATGGGCGGCAATTTCGTGCTCAATTTTGGCCCCCAGCCCGATGGTACCATACGTACCTATGAGCAAAATCTGGCCAAAGAGGTTGGCACATGGATGCAAGCTAACGGAAAGGCAATATATGGATGTGATAATGCGGGCCTCGAAAAACAGGATTGGGGCTATTTTACTCAAAAGCCTGGCGATGACAAGTTTTATATGATCGTTTTCAATATACCAACCTCCAAAGCTTTAAAGTTAAAACTTCCAGAAAAAACCACAATTGCAGATAACTCTCTTTTAACCGATAATCATCAGAAATTCCCTATCGAGAAAACGTATGGGAACGAATATTACCTGCATTTAGGGAATGCAAAGTTTACCCAGCCATTTGTGATAACGTTGCAGTTAAAAAAGGATTAACCGGTTTTTGATAATTATTTAGTAACACAGCTCAAAATTAATTTTAATGAAAAAAAGTATTATTAAACTGCTTCTTTTAATATGCGTGCTAAGTTCCAATCCTGCTTTTAGTCAGCAGGAAATAAACGAACCATTTAAAATAGGCACAGAATCATTTATTTTAAACGGGAAACCCTATGTTATTCGTTGCGGGGAAATGCACTTTGCCCGCATACCCAAAGCGTATTGGAGGCACCGGTTAAAAATGGCGAAAGTAGTTGGTTTAAATACAGTTTGCGCTTACCTGTTTTGGAATTTTCATGAAATAACCCCTGGTAAATTTACGTGGGAAGGGCAGGCCGATGCAGCTGAGTTTTGTAAAATAGCGCAGGAAGAAGGCTTATATGTATTGTTGCGACCAGGCCCATATTCATGTGCTGAATGGGAATTTGGTGGTTTGCCCTGGTGGTTGTTAAAAAAGAAAGACATTCAACTACGTACTCAGGACCCTTATTATATGGAACGTTGCCGGCAGTATTTAAAAGAGGTTGGTCGTGTTTTAAGCCCTTTGCAAATAACTAATGGCGGGCCCATATTAATGGTGCAGGTTGAAAATGAATATGGTAGCTACGGTGCAGATAAAGCATATGTTTTAAAAATACGGGATTGTTTAAAAGAAGCAGGCTTTACCGTTCCCCTGTTTACCTGCGATGGCACCGTTCAGCTAAAGAATGATGTACAGAAGTCTATTTTTGCGGTAGTGAACTTTGGCAACAATCCCGAAGCTGGTTTTAAAGCCCTGCGCGAAGTTCAGGCCACGGGGCCACTAATGTGTGGTGAATATTATCCGGGCTGGTTTGATAGTTGGGGCGGGCCGCATCATACCGGCTCAAATGATCATCTTATAAAAGAACTTGGCTGGATGCTTGATCATAAAGCTTCTTTTAGCATATACATGATACATGGCGGCACATCGTTCGGCTTATGGGCAGGGGCCAATTGCCAGCCATACGCCCCCGAAACATCAAGTTATGATTATGATGCTCCTATCAGCGAAAATGGTTCTGAAACGGCCAAGTATGATGAGTTGCGCAATACGCTTAAAAAATATCTTCAACCAGGCGAAGTATTAACAGATGTACCTGCCGATATACCTGTACAAAAAATAGCTCCTTTTAACCTTACTATGGTAGCCCCGATAATGGAGCAATTGAAAAAGCCTGTGCTAAGTGATACCACGCTGTATATGGAAGACCTGAACCAGGGCTATGGAATGATGGTTTATGAAACAACCTTGCCGGCTGGTACAAAAAGCAAGCTGGATTTTACCGAAGTACATGATTACGCGGAAGTGTTTATCGATAATAAACTCATCGGTGTATTAAACAGGATGAAGAATGATCATATTATTGAAATTCCTGCATTACCTAAGGGCGCCAGGCTTCGGGTTTTTGTTGAAGCCATGGGGCGGGTTAACTATGGCTATTACCTGCACGATCGCAAAGGTTTACAGGGCGAAGTTTATAGTATAGCGGGAGCGCAAAAGGTTATGTTAAAGGGTTGGAAACATTATTCAATTCCATTGGGTGAAGGCAATCCGGCGTTTAAATACAAGGCTATTGGCGCAGTACCCAAACTGAACGAGCCAGCCTTTTATAAAGGATATTTTAATGTAAAAAGCAACAGTGATTTTTATCTGGATATGCGCTGGTTTAAAAAAGGAGTGGCCTGGATAAATGGACATTGCCTTGGCCGTTACTGGAACATTGGGCCAACCCAAACCATGTATGTACCAGGAGTCTGGCTAAATAAAGGGAAGAATGAAGTAGTTATATTGGATATGCACCGCCCGTTCGCCACCCGCCTGCAAGGCCTGGATAAACCTATTCTTGATAGCCTTACAGCAATAGAGGCTATCAGCAGCAACCATCGCAAAGCCGGGCAAAAATTTGGCAATAATTTGAATAGCTTGTTATATAGCGGGATAATGGAAAACACCGCTAAATGGCAAACGTTTACATTCCCTTTAAAAAGCGGACGATACCTTGCCCTTGAAGCAATGAATAACTTTATGGGCGATCAATTTACTGCATTAGCCGAGCTTGAATTGCTTGATGAGAATGGAAAACAAATACCTCGGAGTTTATGGAAAGTGGTGTATGCTGATAGCGAAGAATTGAAAGGGGAGGATGGTAAATCAGAAAACGTGTTCGATTTGCAGTATACCAGTATCTGGCATAGCCAATGGAAAGATAACGCTACTAAACATCCTCACCAAATAGTTATTGACCTGGGAAGTAAAACAACCATAAGCGGTATTAAAATGTTGCCACGCCAGGATATGGAAACCGGAAGAATTAAAGATTTTAAAGTTTATTTGGCTAATGAGCTTTTTAGTGGTTTGTAATTTTGCTTTAAGTTGTTAAAGACTGTCCTGTTGCCTCAGGGTCCTCATTTAAAAGGGATTCTGAGGCCGCTTGCTAAGTATATACCAGGCATATTTGACCTGGATGGTCCCAGGGTTCTTCTTTGGAGAGACCCTCAATGCTATTAAGTTAATGAGTTTCTTCCCCAGCGGGGGAATAGCTTTGTAGCAAAAAAGCAAAAATGAAGCTCCGCGCCAGAGGTACGGAACCTTAGGTAGCGTACCTCTGGCACGCAAAAGACAATTTATTTATATTTTTCTACAAAGCTTTTGCTTCTCTGGAGCACCTCATCACTCTCCTAACTTAATAGCATTGAAGACACCCTGAGGGGACGAATATTTTCTTAGGACTTGCCTTTATATCAAAAAAGGTAAATAATATTCTTATTTATTAAAAAATAATATTTGATGATTGCCTATGTTTGGTTAACTAATTACCAATAAATATGAGCACATCAATTAATTGTACATTGGCATAAAGCGGTCAGTTAAATGTTTTGCTGGTTTAATCAGTTTTAAATGAATATATGTTAGATAGACATTCATTTTTAATAGATATTCGTTTTAAAATTTTGGTTGGGTTTATTCAAAGCCCTCCCCTCTGATTGAGGTTGTTTTTAAATTATAGATGCCATAAAGGCATTACAAGTATAACCAGTAAACACATTGATAAATTTATGAGGATCCTGCTTTCAATCCTATGCTTTTTCTCTGTATGCAAAATTGCTACAGCACAGGTTACCGTGATAAACCTTCTGACAGAAAATTTAAAAGAACCAACCAATATTGATAGTCCCAGCCCTCGTTTTAGCTGGCAATTATCTGAAAAGAGTGGCAAGCCTGTACTTCAGCAGGCTTATGAAATTGAGGTAGATTCAACGGATGTTACGGACGCTAAAGTTTTGCGTATGTGGACAAGTGGCAAGGTGCTGTCTGCACAATCCTTATATGTGCCTTACAAGGGTGGCTTGTTGAAATCAGCACGAAAATATTTCTGGAAGGTTAGGGTATGGGATAGTTATGGCAAAACTTCAGCGTGGAGCCAGCTATCCTTTTGGAAAATGACCCTTTTATCGCCGGCAGACTGGCAGGCAAAATGGATCGGCACCAGCGAAAGGGACGTGTTTAATGGTCCGGCGCCTTTACTCAGAACAAATTTTTCATTGGATAAGAGCGTGCTTTCCGCTACAGCCTATATCACATCACGCGGATTTTATGAAGCAAAAATAAATGGGCATAAAGTAGGCAACGCTTTTCTTACGCCGGGCTGGACAAGCTACAACAAAAGATTACAGTACCAGGCTTTTGATGTTACAGACCTTTTAAAGGGTGGGGAAAATACAATAGGCGTTACATTAGGAAGTGGCTGGTACAGAAGTCCTCTGGGGCCATATAATCCAAGGCCGGAGTTTTACGGTAAAGATTTGGCGCTTTTGCGGCAAATAAAGATAACTTATAGTGATGGTTCTGAAAAGCTCATTGTTTCTGATGAGAATTGGAAGTCGTCATCAGGAGCGCTGAGATTTGCTGAGATCTATGATGGCTGTATCGTTGATACAAGGCGGGAGCAACAAGGCTGGTTAACAAGCAGTTTTAATGATGCAGGCTGGCAGCCGGTAAAAGTGCTGTCGTTGCCTAAAAATAATCTTGTAGCAACTTATAATGAGCCGGTAACTAAACATGAAACTTTTAAACCCGTTAAAATTTTAGTAACCCCCAAAGGAGAAAAAATAATCGACTTTGGGCAAAACCTGGTAGGCTGGGTAAGCGTATCAGCAAAGGGGAAGGCAGGGGATTCCATTAAAATATCACATGCCGAAGTACTGGATAAAGCCGGTAATTTTTACACCGAAAATTTGCGGTCGGCAAAGGCACAGAATATTTATATATTAAAAGATACTGCCAAACATGTTTTTGAGCCCCAGTTTACCTGGCAGGGTTTCAGATATATTAAAGTAGAAGGTGTTAAGGGCGAGCTAAATCCGGCTGATTTTACTGCTGTAACTATATATTCAAATATGAGGGGCACGGGCAGTTTTTCCTGCTCAAACCCATTGCTTAACCAATTGCAACATAACATACAATGGGGACAGAAAGGAAATTTCCTGGATGTGCCTACAGATTGCCCGCAGCGCGACGAGCGGCTGGGCTGGACCGGTGATGCGCAGGTATTCTCGCACACCGCCGCATTTAATATGGATGTTCATAACTTCTTCAGTAAATGGCTTAAAGATGTAGCTGCTGATCAGTATGCCAGCGGGAGTATTCCTTATATAATCCCTGATGTTTTTACCAATGGCAATAACGAAGTTGGGGGAAGCTCTGGCTGGGGAGATGTATCTACTATTGTACCATGGAACATGTATCTTGCTTATGGTGATAGTCAAATTTTAGAAAATCAGTTTGCAAGCATGAAGGCATGGGTGGGGTTTATACAAAAACAAACCACGAACAACCTATGGGTATCGGGCAATCATTTTGGTGACTGGTTGTTTTATAGCGTAAACGACGACAGGGACGGAGCTTCGGCCATCACCAATAAATATCTCATAGCTCAATGTTTCTATGCGCATTCAACTCAAATTTTGATTAACTGTGCCAAAATTCTCAACAAAAAAGCGGATGAGCAATATTACACTCAATTATTGCAAAAGATCAAGAGCGCTTTTATAAAGGAATATGTAACGCCAAACGGATTAATATCATCTGATACGCAAACGGCCTACGTGTTGGCGCTGGAGTTTGATATGCTGCCCGTAAACTTAAGGCAACAGGCTGCCGAACGGCTGGTTAAAAATATAAAGCAATACAATTATCACCTCACAACAGGCTTTTTGGGTACCCCATACCTTTGTGATGCCTTGAGTAGATTTGGCCATACTGATGTGGCTTATAAGCTGTTATTGCAGGATACCTATCCATCATGGCTATACCCTATAAAGGCAGGTGCTACAACCATTTGGGAAAGATGGGATGGCATTAAAACTGATGGCAGTTTTGAAGAATCATCCATGAACTCTTACAACCACTATGCCTATGGCGCCATTGGCGATTGGATGTATCAAAATATAGCGGGTATCCAGGCTGCCGAAGCGGGGTATAAAAAAATAACTATTAAGCCAACTATAGGAGGAGGGCTACAATGGGCCGAAGGCAGCTACGATTGCAGTTATGGCACTATCCACAGTAAGTGGACGATAGACGGTGACAAACTGGATATGGTAGTTACAATCCCTCAAAATACAACAGCAGATGTGTTTGTGCCAGATGCTCATGGTAAAACTTATAAAAAGTTTTCGGTTAAAGGCGGCAACTACCATTTTCAAAGGTAAATACCTGCGGCAGAAGCATTAATTATTCCTTTCACAATAAAATACGATAGCACAGCATAGCCGGTTTTGGTTATGCCTGTGCTGTAAGTGAAAAGCAAGATGATGCGATTACAAAATGCTCATCTACGCTACCTTAAATCTTTACCGTTATTAAAAGTAGATTTTCCGATTCTCATTCAGTTTTGTACGCAGAACTGAATGGGATATAATGTCTTATAAAATATAAGATTGCTCCTGCATCA
This sequence comes from Mucilaginibacter sp. P1_A3, assembly GCF_056406855.1. Taxonomy (NCBI): domain Bacteria; kingdom Pseudomonadati; phylum Bacteroidota; class Sphingobacteriia; order Sphingobacteriales; family Sphingobacteriaceae; genus Mucilaginibacter; species Mucilaginibacter sp. P1_A3. The sequence goes on along the minus strand of NZ_JBFTZJ010000012.1, from coordinate 194,941 downwards.
CTGTAATTAATCGATAAATACAGTGATTTTAATATTATTATATCTGAAAATAATAAAAATACTACAAATCGTATCAACTTTTCGTCAAAACATATCAACTTAACATAAGCATAAGCATTATATTGGTTTTTAATCTACTTTTATTTCACAATTATAATAATGCAAATCATCTGTTATTCAGGGTGATTTGTTTGATAACCAAAGTATAACCACACCTATGAAAATTAAAAAGCCTAAAGCTATGGCCTATGCTGCTATGCGCCATTATTATTTGCCCGGAGAACGGCAATCCCCCAAAAACAGTTTCACTGATTTAGTTTGTTTATGACAAACCCTTAAAAATGAATTCCTGCTTGTTTATTAATTAAATTAAAACCTATGATCACAAACTTTACTCAACATCACCCTTTTTGGAAAATGCTTCACATGCTTAATAAATAGCATGCTGTCTTCGTGAAAGTATAATTCTTTCCAACTCAATTTTTATTTCATTAATCAAATTATCCATTAATTATGCGATACTTATGGCTGTGCTTTGTGGTTTTTACCGCAATTACTACAAATGCACTTACTTGTTTAGCTAAAGGTAATAGGGGAGAGAGGGGCAAAATCAACTATGTTGTTTTTAATAAAGATACTACTGTTCGTCGTGATACAACAGTAAAAGATTCTTTATTAAGGGATAGTGCCAATTTTATAAAAAAGCACACTATCTACAATTCTTTAGCTGATAGCGTTACTAAAAAACCTTTCGAACTATCCTTATTCCCTGCAGCTTCATTACAACAACTTTTAAAAGGGCAATTTGCCGGTTTATATGTACAGGAGCCATCTGGCGAGCCTGGTACCGTGCAAAATATGTTTATCAGGGGCGCGCCTATGCCTTTGCTATCTGCCAGGGATGTTTACCAATCGCAGCCTCTTGTGGTATTGGATGGTATTCCGTTAGTAACAGAACATCCTTTTGCATTTGATATACAGCAATATGATTTTAACAGGATAGGACCTGCTACCAACATATTTGCGGGTATTGATATGAACAATATTGCTTCGGTAGAAGTATTGAAGGATTTGGCTGCAAGCGCAGTTTATGGTCCGCGGGCTGTAAATGGCGTTATTGTTTTAACCTCAAAAACGCCGGGTGCATCAAGGAGTATAACCTTTGATTCCTATATTGGATTAGCGCAGCGCCCGCATGTAACTACTATAAACGGTAAGTACGAAAATGCTTTCAGGCAACGGTTTTATGATCTGTATACTACCAATGGCCGGTATTCTGATGATGAAAATTACCCTATCTACTTAAGTGATTCATTAAACAATGTTTACAGCGGAAAAGCTGACTGGAGCGACCTCTATTACCGTAATGCTTTAGTTTACGGCATTAACTTCGGTATCTCCGGCGGAACAGACAGGGCAAATTTTCGCTTTTCTTTGGGCAATATCAAGAATGATGGCGTTGCTGATGGCGTAGGACTAAATCGTTACAGCGCCATGTTTAACATCAATATGAAGCCAGTAAAATGGCTCATGTTTTCAACAATGGTAAATGCTAACCGGTTAGACAGAACCCGGAATAAAAACTTGCGGGACAGGTTTGCGCAGATCAATTACTTTCCTGATCTGAGTGCTCCTTTACCGCCCAATAAAGATTATTATGCCAATTATCTAACCCAATACAATAAAGGGTTTGATAATAACAAAACCAACATCATTGATGGTTATGCCAGGGTTGGTATCCAGTTTGGCAAATTCAATTTCAGCACCACATTTGGTGTTGATTATAATGAAGGGTATCGTGATGTTTTTTACGCACGTACGCTTTTACAGGGCAATAGTTATGCATCAAACTACTTTGGCTTCAGTCAAAGGTTAATGTTGGATAATAAAGCAACGTATGCTTTCAAATTAAACGAAGTAAATGATTTTCATTTTGAAGTTGGGCAATCAACCCAATGGAATACCTATAAATATAGTAACGCGTATGCTTATAAAGGCGTAAATGATTTCATTAAAATAAACCTGTTAAATTCAGATCCTAAAGATCCTAATTATTTAACTCCGGTTGCTTTTCCGCGCGAGTTAACCTATCGCTTTCTTGATAAAACCCGGGATAACTTGGTATCGTTTTATGCAAAGGCCGATTATACATTCAAAGAGAAATATCTGATATCAGCCACATTACGCGCCGATGGTTCTTCAAACGCTCAGCCAACCAGCAGATGGTTTTATTCGCCGGTAATTTCTGCCGCATGGAATGTTAAAAAAGAGATACTGAAAGATAATACAACTATTAATGATCTGTTGTTGCGTTCAAGCGTTGGGCGGTTGGGGCGTTTAAATGCGTATGATAATTATGCACAAGGGCCACAATATACCGCATCGGTAGGGTATACTGGTAATTTAACAGTACCCGGTTATAATGCATTTGGTGTATTAACAAGGCCTTATTTAACCGGATGGGTAGGCTACGGTATTCCATGGTCATACTCAGATCAGCTTAACCTGGGTTTAGATGCCGGTTTACTCAAAAATCGTTTACACCTTTCAATTGATTGGTATAAAAAAGAAGAAAAGAACCAGCTTATTGGCATCCCAGCCTATGCCGAATATGGTTATACCCAATCTATTGAAAGTGGTATGGCTGTAAATAACAGTGGTATTGATGTTTCCATAACGGCTAATGTGATCAATCATAAAAACTTTGGGTGGACGTCATCTTTAAACTTAAACCACAACACTAATAAATTAAAAGCCTTGCCAAGAGGGCTAAATGAAATTATAGTTGGCGACAAACTTTTAAAAGTAGGCCATCCTGTTGATCAATATTGGCTTTTAGTAAATGATGGCATTTATACATCAAACAGCCAGATACCTGTTGTAAACGGGCAGCCGCTTAAATATAACGGGATTCCTTTACAGGCCGGCGACCCCAAATGGCGGGATTTGAATGGCGATAATGTTATTGATAATAACGATAAGGTATTAACAGGGCATTCATTGCCCAAAATGTCGGGTGGTTTTGATAATAATTTCAGATACGGCAACTGGAACTTAAACCTGAATCTATACTTCAATCTTGGCCGCGACCTGATTAACCAGGAAATGGCTAACAGATTTGATTTTATTAACAGGGAAGGGAACAGTGATGTTAACTCTGTTAAAGAGATCACTTATTGGGAAAAGCGGGGAGATTATAGTAAATATCCATTGTATAACCCATGGAGTACAGTAATTCCATACCGTGTTGATCAGAATCTGTTTCTTGAAAATGCCTCTTTCCTGAAATTAAGAACGGTTTCAATAGGATACGATCTTACCAAAGCGCTACATAAAAGAAATATTAGTATAACCCGGTTTTATGTGTATGCATCAGTAAATAATGTATTTACCATAACTCCTTATACAGGTCAGGATCCTGAACTGGTAAACTATAATGGTTATGACACTGGCTACGGGCTGCCGATACCCAGAACCTACACATTAGGGGTTAAAATGGAATTATAGTATGGAAAAACGTATCACAAAAACCTTATTACAAAAATGAAAAAGACATTATATATCACACTGCTGTTTTTTGCTGCCCTAACAGGTTGCAACAAAACATTGGATATAGATTCTGTTAGAGTGGTTGGTGAAAAAAACATGTGGAATAAGCTGGAAGATACACGCGCCGGCCTATTGGGTGTTTACGCACTTACACGTGCCGCTTTGTCTGATAATGATGGACACTGGCTATATGGCGATGTGCGCACCGGTGAATTTATCAGCCCAAACAGGCCCGATCTTAAAGCTATTGCCGGCAACAAATTAAACGCATCGTATCCAACAATAGAAGCCCTGTCTGACTGGACCCGCTTTTATGCCATAGTTAATGCTGCAAATATTTTCCTGGAACGTGTTGGCGATGTAAAAGCTGCCGACAAACGTTACACAGAAAACAACATGATAGTTGATGTTGCACAGGCTCGTTTTTTAAGAGCTTTTGCATACTTCTACATGGTTAGGATCTGGGGTGATGTGCCGTTTATTGTAACCTCGCATGATGGCCAGTTTGAAAACAAACCCCGCGAGAGCCAGGCTAAAGTATTAGTTTGGGCACAGCAGGAAATGCTTAAAGCTGCTGCAGACCTACCATTTATTTATAGCGGTGGAGATATCCAGCAACCTGGAAATTATTACAACGAAGACATTACCAGGTGGGGAGGAGCATTAGTGACAAAAAATTCGGCTTATGCTGTCCTTGCTCACTTAGCGGCCTGGCAGGGTAATTACACAGATGTTGCTACCTATACCAAGTTTGTTGAGGATAACTATGGTAAAAGCAATATTGGGTACCAAAGCACCGAAGACCTTACCAAATCAAACGGATTCTTTTTTAATAAAAATACAAGCCAGATGTTTGGCTTTAACTCTGATTGGGGGCATATTGATGGCTCCGGAACTGGTCATATAGAAGAGTTAACCTTAGCTGAGCCTGTTTTAAACAAAAAGGTTCCGGATATCTACATGCCAAAGGACTCGATCATAAAGATATTTAATCAACCCAATGATGAACGCTTTAGTATGGATACGCTCGGGCGGCCCCGGTCCGAAAGATATTTTACCAATATTAATGGTAAGTACCCCATATTCAGTAAGATAAAAGTTATAATGGGTGGCACTACCGACCCTACCTTCAGATATTTTACCAGCGCGCTGATTTTTACGCGGCTTGAAGATGTTGTTTTATTACGTGCCGAAGCATTAGCTGTTTTGGGTGATCAAAACGGCGCTTTAAATGAAGTAATTAATGTAATGGTGCGCAGAGGGATAACCAGTTTTAGTATCAATAGCAATGAATTGATTGATCTGATATTTGAAGAGCGGCACCGCGAATTGTTGGGCGAAGGCCAACGGTGGTATGACCTGGTAAGATATAATAAGATCAAACAAAACAATCCTGCTTTTTTAGCCCTCATCAACTCCCAGGGTATTTACTGGCCGGTATCCCGCAAGCTTATTTCACAAAACAACTTATTAACTCAAAATCCATTTTGGAAGTAACCAGACCATATATGAAAAATTTAAAAAGATATATGAGTGCTTTAAAACTATCAATAGTTATAGCACTGTTCCTGTCTGCCTGCACAAAAAAAGATGGTGGATATCATAGTACCGTAACCAATAACCCACAGTTTACCGGTAACACCTATGAATATTTAAAAAGTAAACCGGGTGTGTATGACTCGCTACTTGCCGTGATTGACAGGATGGGCCTGAAGCAAACATTAATGGATAGCAATGTAACCTTGTTTGCGGTAACCAACCCAAGCTTTCAACTGGCCATTAACAACCTGAATACTTTAAGAAGGCAAGGTGATAAAGACCCGCTTTTTCTCTCAAATATTGATGGTGTGCAGCTGGATACAATGGCAGCATACTATATCATGAGGGGAAGACGCACTACTGATTCATTAACATTACAGGATGGGCTCGATTTATCAAGCGTAAGATTTGGCTATCCTATGCATGGTAAAGTTACCAGGGCATCGTCATCCGGTTTGGTAGATGGTGGCCCGGAAGTAATCGAATTCAGTAACACCAAACGGAGCAAATTTATTCGGTTTTGGTCAACCACAACAACCGGCTCAAATAATATCATAACCAAAAATGGTGTAGTCCACGTGGTAAGTGCCGATCATATTTTTGGCTTTGATGAGTTTGTGCCTCGCCTCACATTTATTCCGCCGCCACCAAATTTAATATCAATAATAGGGGGTAAGCTATCTGTATTAAGAGATAATAATGGAGGTGCAGATAATGGCGAAGGATCTAAAAAGGTGATAGATGGCGACGATCACACTAAATTTTTGGCCGAGCTTCAGGGTAGGTTATGGATTCAGTTTGAACTGAATACACCGGCTGCATCAGGTGTGTACACGCTTACATCTGCAAATGACGCGCCCGAAAGAGACCCGCGTGCCTGGACCTATGAAGGCTCAAACGATGGAAAAACCTGGGTTGAACTGGATAGGCGCAGCAATTTCTTTTTTGAGGAAAGATACCAGACAAAAGTTTTCAGATGCCCTAATACGGCAGCTTATAAATTTTACCGGATTGATATTACCGAACTCAGGGATGGAGGTCTTTTCCAATTGGCTGAGTGGTCAATAAACAAAATTAAATAAGCCATGACACTTCAAAAATTTAATGCCATTAATCATAAACAGATGCGAACATATATCAAAAAAGAGTTTATTTTCTTCTTGTTTGCTATAGCTGCATTGAGCAGTTGTAAAAAGATATTCAATCTTCCGGATGAGAAAGACTATTTAAGTTCAAATATAAATTTCAGCAATAAAATATTTGAACCAACCATTGGTCGTACTACACTAATGGGGGGCTTTAATGGCGATAATTCAACACAGCCTATAAAGTTTGAAATTATTAATGCCAGGCTTGGCGATGGAAAACCCGTAACCGATCTTTTCCAGAAAAAATCAACTTACGTTTGGACAGCCCCTTATACCGGGCAGGAGAAAAGTATTGCCGAAATTGAGGCCAAGAGAAAGCTGGAAGAGCACCCGCTATTTGAAGTGCGCTCATCAGGCGAGTTCATTTTGTGGGCTTCTTCTACAAATGACCTGATCAAACCCAGGCCGACAGACAGCACCAATTTTCCGCAGGATACCCGTTTTTTTGATTTAAAGATCAGCAACAGCGGCGGTCATACCGTTATCAGGGATTTTCAAATACGCCCCTTCCGCGAGCGTCCTTATGAGCCCTCTGATGATTTTAATATTTATTCGGGCGGTCCTGCGCCTCATCCCAAAACACCTTATAATCCTTTAAGCCGGAATTATATAAGGCCTTTTTTAAACGGTGTTATTGGTGCAACTACTGATATTCCTCTTGAAAGCAATGACGATAAAAAGGATGTAATAGTTTATATCAGGCCCTTTACCGGGGGCACCGGCAATTCACTGCGATTTAAGTTTTTAAATAAAGATTCGGTAGAAATGAATCCTGCTTTATTTAATGAAACAGCCTGGGACAAAATTGTACACGGTTTTAATATCCAAAAAACAACAACCTATGTACAGTATGATGTTGCCTATCCAATTCCATTAGTTGAAATACCTACCATATATGCACCGGGAGCTACCCGTGACCATGCCGAATTCAGGTATTCAAGAATTGGTTTTGGGGGTGCCAGGGTAGTGGCAAGCTTTGGGATAGATTTCGCCATATACAAAAAGGGAGACTGGGAAGTAGTGTTCCATTTTCTGAAAGATAACCCAAAATTCAAAGACGAATAATTGCATTTAAAAGCCAAAGTAATGAGAAAATATATACTATTTTACGTAGTGCTAATTGTTTGCATGATCTGTAATACAGATATTTATTCGCAAACAAAAAATATAACCGTTAGCGGTGTGGTATTGGATAAGCCTGAAAATAAAGTACTTTCAGGTGTAAATATCTCTATTGACAAAAAGGGACTAACCCAAACAGATTTAAAAGGAAGGTTTTCGGTTTCCGTACCAGAAAACTCTACACTTACATTTTCATTTATAGGGTTTGTTACCCAAAAGCTTAAGGTTACCGAAGCGCAAAAAGATTTAATAATAACATTAAGTGAAGATCATAAAGGGCTTAATGAAATTGTAATTGTTGCCTATCAAAACAGGAGTAAGGAAACCACAACCGGTGCTACAACCGTAATTACCAATAAGGACATTGCAGATATTCCTGTATCAAGCTTTGAGCAATTATTGCAAGGTAAAGTTGCGGGTTTAAATATCCAGAATAATACCGGTGCACCTGGTTTCAGAGGCTCGGTGCAGGTGCGTGGTTTATCAACGCTTAGTGTTAGCGGTAGCGGTAATGAGTCGTTTTTACAACCCACATCTCCTTTATACATTATTGATGGGGTGCCATTAGATGCGGATAAGGCTGCCGAATTTGGTTTTCAAACGCAGGGCCCCGGCGTTAGCCCTTTATCACTTATTCCTGTTGAAGATATCCAAAGTATCCAGATCATGAAGGATGCGCAGGCAACTTCATTATATGGTTCAAGAGGTGCATACGGTGTAATTATTATTACCACTAAACGTGGAAATTCAAAAGTGCCAAGGGTACGTTATACCGCTAACTTTTTTGTTAATGCCCCGCCCAAACTGCGTGAAACATTGGGTGGCAATGACGAACGCCGGGCAAAAATTCAACAGATATTATCAAATGCCACCACTGTTGATGAGTTAAGAAAAATAGGGCTCACAGGCTTTCTTGCTGATAGTTTAAATGCTTACTGGAATAATTCAACCAATTGGCAATCTATATTTTATGCTACTACCTATAATCAAAGCCATAACCTTGCTTTAGATGGAGGCGATCAGAAATTTAATTACAAGGCCAATGTTGGTTATTATTCAGAAAAAGGGGTAATTAAAAACACCGGGTTTGACAGGTATAACCTAAACATGAATATGGAGTTTAAGCCCAATGATAAATTCCGGTTCTTCAGTTCGTTATTTGGTTCGGTAGGTAGCCAGGCTAAGGGTGATGGTCTCGGTTTATTACAGCAGGGTGTAGCAGCTAACGGGCAGGCATCAACATTGTTGCCACCCCCGTCGTTCTACCTGTCATCAGATGGGGTTACATCGGCATTAAAAACGCAAAATAGTAACAGCTCAAGAAACATAAGGGCAAACGTAGATGGCCGTTACGAGTTTATACCGGGCCTTGCTTTATCATCAAGCATTAGCTATGATTATACCTCTGATGCTGAATCAACTTTTACGCCGGCTGCCGCCAACTCACAGTTTGCCCAGGTGTATGATTTTGTTGGCAGAAACTATACGCTGTATAACCGAAATGCTATTACCTACGCTAAAACTTTAGGCACCAATCATAATATATTTATTAATGCTTTTAATGAAATATATAAACAAGGAGGCCAAAGCGGCATCATCCGCCAGGAAAGATCACCTAATGATCAGCTCCAGGGCCCGGTTGGTTATGACTCCTATTATTCGCGCGGGGGTGGAGTGCTTTCAAATTATAAGAATGCTACCATAGCTTCATTTGCAGGAGCCATCAGTTATGATTTCCAGCGTAAGTATGTGCTTGAACTTTCATACAGGTTAGATGGTACATCATCAAACGGGTTAGAGAATCCATACTCCAAAAATCCATCCATAGGGTTAAAGTGGAATTTCAATAAGGAAAACTGGTTTAAAGATTTGCCGTGGCTAACTTATGGCGACGTGAGGTTAACCTGGGGGCAAAACATTGTGCCAACGGGTAACTTGCAAAGCATTTATGGGGTATATAACCTAAACGGAAACTTTAACAATAATCCAACTATTGGTATTAATTATGATTTTATACCCAATCCTTCGTTAAAACCAACAACCACTACGCAATATAACCTTGGTTTTGATGTCGGGCTTTTTCAAAACAGATTGGATGTAAATTTCGATACCTATTTCAAGAAGGTTGATAATTTGTTATTTGACAGGTATTTGGCTAATAGTACCGGTTTTAACAGGCGGGTTAGTAATGAGGTAGCAATAGCCGATTATGGTTACGAGCTAACGCTCACGATAAGGCCTGTTATTTCAAAAGATTTTAACTGGAGCATTTCATTAAATGGAGCCATTAACCGGGATGTTTTGCTGAAACTTCCGGCCGAGTATAATGGCCAGTACATAAAGTTTGATAATAACACTGACTATTTGCAGCATATTGTTTTTAGGGTAGGTCAAAATACGCTGTCAAATTATCTGCACATCAACCAGGGTGTATATTCTACAGATGCTGATGTGCCGGTAGATCCTGTAACGGGAAAAAAATATCAGGCTAACGGCTTGCCATTTAAAGGAGGCGATCCTAATTTTAAAGATGTTAACGGCGATTATATCTTAGATGGCAAGGATTATGAGATAACCGGTAACTCTCAGCCTTTAGTTACAGGTGGTATTTCCACAAATATTGTCTACAAAAATTTCGGGCTTAATATTTATTCAACGTTCACAGCAAAAAGAACTATTTTAAATAACGCGCTTGCTGATCGTATGGCTATATCGCGTAATCCTTATGATCTGTTAGCAGTAGTTCCATTAAATAATATGGATATCTGGAGGCAGCCCGGCGATCATTCGGTTTACCCTAATCCTTATTCTTTTTCAAGGTATAATCAGATACAACCGCTAAGACCCGATCAAACATTATGGGCCGAGGATGGCTCATACTTCAAAATCAATAACGTTACGTTTTCATATTCCTTTGATCGTAAGCTTGTCAGAAAGATTGGTTTTAACAGTCTGCGGGTATATTTCTCAACCAATAACCTCACCACGTTTTCGGGATATAAGGGGCCAAATCCAGAGAACGTAACCACTTTGGGTCGTGATATTTCCAGTGGTTACCCGGTGCCGCGTACCTATAACATAGGTTTAAATATAGAACTCAACACAAGTAAATAAAACTTAAAATCATGAAAAAAAGTATTATATACATTTTAGTAATTGCAGGAAGTTTCTGTTTACCTGCCTGTAAAAAGTTTTTGAACATTCAACCTATTGATAAACTAACCGGTAATAATTTTTACCAATCAAAGGATGATGTTATTGCCAATATATATGATCTTTCGAGGCAGTTTTTTGGAAAGATCAATGAAACACAATTTATTGGTGCTACGGGCGAATATCGTTCTGGCGAGGTAATGCATGAGGCACAGTCTGATCTGGGCCCGGCACGTGAATATGTAGAAGTATTGGGCCGAAATGATTTGCTCAACCTCATTAATGGCAACCCGCCATGGAGTTTTTACAACTTTTATAACATTACCGACTGGACCGGCTACTACCAGGTTGTACAGGGCGCTAACATTCTAATTTCGAAGCTTGACGAAGGGATACCGGGAGTATCAACAGCCGAGAAAAATCAATTTAAGGGAGAAGCTGCTTTTATCCGCTCGCTTGCATATTTCTTTATGGTAAGGCTTTATGGCGATGTGCCGTATTATACCGATGCTTTTCATTCAACAGCCTTGCCCCGTGAAAATATGGTTTCGGTTTTAAACAAATGCATAGCCGACCTTAAAACCTATAAAGACAACATGCCCTGGACTTATACCGATCCTGCTCTTAAAGGTGTGAGGGCAAGCAAGGGTAGTATTATAGCGCTGCTCATGAACATGAACATGTGGAATGCTGGTTTTGATAAGCCCAATGCCGCTAAGTATTACCAGGAAACAGTTGATCTGGGCCAGGAGCTTATTAAAAGTAATGCCTACCGATTGTTGCCAATTTCAGAATGGGCCACCGTTATCAAAGGACGATCTGATGAAAGCCTTTTTGAATTTTACCGCAGTGTTAACTATGGTGATGCAAACGCAAACATAGCGCCCGTTGGAGATATGTTTTTGCATTATCCCTACAAACGGCCAGAGTATACACACAGGGTAAGTTTTGCCTATTTCAGGGCAGAATATATGCAAAAGCTGTATCCGGGCACGGCCGATAAGCGGGCAACTATGTGGTTTAATGAAGATATATATGCCGATAACGGGAAATTCATGATGTTGAAATTTGCTCAGAATGCTTTTGCAACGGGCGAAGAAAACAGTAATCCTGATAATACTTTTATGATTTTCAGGTATGCTGGTGAGATTTTATTATGTGCAGAAGCAATGGCCGAATTAGGGCAGGACAACGAAGCAACAGCGCTTGTTAATAAAATCAGGGATAGGGCCGAAGCTTCACAATATGCTGGTGGTGGCGGTCAGGATTTAAAGGATTTTATCTTTTTAGAAAGATCCCGTGAATTGATGGGCGAGGGACATCATTATTTTGACCTGGTACGTACCCGGCGGATTCTTAACAGCCAATGGACATATAATGTGTTAACGTTGGATAAGTTTAACAGGGGAGCCTGGACATGGCCTATCAGCGGTAATGCATTAACCAATAATCCTTTCATGTCGCTTAATGCCTATTGGGTAAACGGCGGTAATTAACACATAGCTAAAAGATAATAATAACAATTATGAAAAATATAATTATTGTTTGTGCCGGTCTCTTCATGTTACTTACCGGTTGTAAACGGGATGAGTACTACCGGGATGGGGGGAAGGCAAATCCTGATTTCCCAGGCGATATGTTTCAATATTTAGAAGCAAAGCCGGTGCCCTTTGATACCATTGCCCAAATTGTAAAGTTAGCCGGGCTCGAGAGCACTTTCCACACCGTTGATTTTACCTTTTTTGCACCCGATGATGATGTTATAAAAAGAACCATTGGCAATGCAAAAATCAGGGGCTCATTAAACGAGTTTTTATTTAGTGTTGGCCGCGATACGGTTAAAAAATTATCAGATATCGATTCATTGATCTGGAGAAAATATTTGGAGCGTTACATGTTCAAGGGAGTTAACCGACTTAAAGATTACTCCCAAATAGATCTTGACCTTCAAAATCAGTATCCGGGTGCATTATATTATTCATTCAGCGGCGATGTTTCAAATATTGGGGTCATTTACGGCGACGCGAATAAGGTAAGGTACATAGGGCCGCGCAGTTTAATTATCAGCTATGTGTATGATATTAATAATGCCCAAAATGCGGTTTTCCGAACTTATATTTCCTCATCAGACATTAAGCCCAAAAACGGCGTAGTACACACGTTGCAGTATAACGGGGCATACTTTGGCTTCAATCCGGACGACTTTTTTATTGAGGTTTATAACACCGGGCTTCATTCATCCGAATAAAAAATATTAAAAATGATGTTTGATCAATAACGAATTGAGACATGAAAAAAATTAAATACATAATAATATTTGCTTTAGCAGCCTTAGTTATTCAAAGCTGCAAAAAGGCACAAGAGAGCTTTGAAGCTCCATATGCTGATGGAAAGCCGCCATTAGGCGTAACGCTTAATCGTGATGCTATACCAAGCCCTGCATCGGGCGCTGTAGGTACCGAGATTACTTTTAAAGCAGCCGGATTAATACCCTTTAAGGATAAACTGAAATTTATGTTTAATGGCGAGGAAGGGCAAATTACCGAGGTTACAGCAACAAGCATTAAAGTAAAAGTTCCTCCCTTTGGCAGCAGCGGTATAACATCTATAGCAATTGATGATCAGTTGGTGCTTGGGCCGCTGTTTAAAGTAAACGGCCTCATCAATATTGATCCATCTTTCAGGGCTACGTTGGGCGCAAATAATTATGTGAGCCAGATATTTCCTCTGGCTGATGGACGGAATTTAGTGGTAGGCTGGTTTACTAATTATGATAACAAAGGCATTGTAACACCACTCAACCGAATTGTAAGAACATCATCTGATGGTGAGTTTGACCGTACCTTCAGGACCGGTAAAGCTGCAAATGGAGGATTGTCAAGAGTTATGCAGATAAACGGAAAATTTATTATTGCAGGCGGCTTTGGCGGATATAACCAACGAACAGATAATATTAGTAATATAACCAGTTTAGGAGTTGATGGCAGTGTTGATACAATAGCCATAAAAGTATACAGGCGCCCCACACAAAAAGACACTTCGAGAGATACCACAAAGTATTTTCCAAAATTTAACGGGGGGACCAATGATTTTATAAATAGAGTTTATAACCATCAAAATAAAATCCTGGCTACCGGTAATTTCAGGTATTATGTACACCGGACCTATAAAAAACCCAATCATGACTTTACAAGAGACACGGTTATTGTGGATAGTACAGAGATGAGGCAAGTGCTCCGGTTTAATTTAGATGGCTCTTTAGATAAAACATTTCGCTTCAACGTTGCTGCCAATAAAGGTTTGCAGGCTGCAAACGGGCCAATTGATTCCTATATGCACACAGATGCGGGGCAGTTAGAGAAGCTTGTAGTTTTTGGAAGCTTTACAACATTTGATCAAAAACCAGCCGGGCGTGTTGTTAGGCTAAATGTGGATGGGAGCATTGATAACACGTTTCACGCCGGTACAGGCGCCGATAACGGTATATCATCATTAACCTACAACCGGGTTACAAAAAAATATCTAATCACCGGAATATTCAGATCATATAACGGTAAACCTGCTATAAGTATGGCATTGCTTAATGAAGATGGCAGCCTTGATGAATCATTTGCGCCAAAAATATTTGATGGTGGTTACCCGGGCTTTTCAAGGCAATTGGATGATGGCTTAATAGTAGTAAGCGGTGGTTTCAGAAAGTACAACAATGTAACCCGCAACGGATTTATGATCCTGAATGCAAAAGGGGAGCTTGCAGGTAATTATAATACAACCGGTCCGTTTTCGGGCGGCCTATCTGATATCATAGAAACAAAATCAGCCGATGGAAAAAGAGCATTATACCTCATAGGGGGATTTGACCGGTTTGATAACCTGCCGGTAAAAAATATCATCCGGGTAACAATCGAATAAATTTAAAAGAGAAATTATAATTATAAAAAGATGGGGCAGAAGAAAAAATATCAGGGAATAGTTTTTGGAATCATGTGTTCCATACTTGCCATCGCGGTAGTATCCTGTAATAAAGATTTTTTACGGGTATTGCCTGATAAAAACTACAAGGATACAACCAATGTTTCCTTTGGGGAACGTAAAGTATTGTATTTGATTGTTGACGGCGCAAGAGGGGCATCGGTAAACAGTGCAAATGTTCCAAATATTAAAGCTTTATTACCAAGTTCAATTTACAGCTGGGTATCCTTAAGCGATCCGGATTCAACCCGGGATGTTAGCAACTGGGCCAACATGTTAACCGGGGTAAAAAAGGAAAAGCATTTGGTTTTAAATGATAATTTAACGGGGGCTAACCTTAAAAGCTACCCGGTTGTGCTTGAAAGAATAAAGCAGGAAAAACCCAATGCAAAAATTGTTGCTTATTCATCTTCGGCAATATTTAAAAATAATTTAACCGGCGGAGCTACCGTAAGTGAATTATTTGATACCGATGAACAGATTAAAACAGCGGTTGTAAACAATATCAATACCGATACGGCAAGTTTTATCTTAGGTCATTTTAATGATGTTGATGAGGCGGGCGCCAAATATGGTTATGATAATTCTGCATCACAGTACAAAGCTGCTATTGAAAAATTTGATGGCTATGTAGGCCAAATCATGGATGCGCTAAAAAAGAGAAAGAATTACCAAAACGAAGAGTGGCTGGTAGTTATAGCGTCCAGTGGCGGTGGCAACTTCGCCATACCTGCAAATCAAAATGATAATACCGTTTTTAGCAACACAGCGGCCAATACTTTTACTATTTACTATAGCTCAAGATACAAACAACGGGTAATAGGAAAACCATTTACCGGAAACCGGTACTTAGGTAAAACAGTAAGATTATATGGCGAATCGGTAAGGGCCGAAATTGATACAGCTGATGTTTTTAACCTTGGCGATACTACCAAATTTACAATTGAACTGAAGGTTAAGAAGAACGAAGACAAGTTTTTTTGGCCAAGTATATTGGGCAAAAGGAATGAGTGGTCAAGCGGGCACCCGAGTGTAGGTTGGGTGATTTACCTGGAAGATTCATACTGGTATTTTGAAATGCGAGGCACAAAAGATGGTGATTACAGGCAATGCAGAGGCGGGGATTTGAAGAAAGGCCAATGGGAGAACCTGAGTGTAAAATGCGAGATCAGGGCTGGCAAAAGGTTTATCAGAACTTATACCGATGGTAATTTTAATAATGAAATGGAGATAACTTCTTCGGGAAGCCTTGATAACAATAACTCGCTCAAATTAGGATTTTTAAACGGAAACGGTCATGGTACTCCGGATGTTTATGTAAGCGATATCAGGTTTTTTAAAGTAGATGTGCCAGACGCGGTAATTGGTAATTATGCCTGTGAAACTTCTATTTCAGAAGGGCACCCTTATTACAGTTTCCTGGCAGCCTACTGGCCAGGTACTGACGGACAGGGCGATAGGTTAAAAGATGTTGGCCCCCAGGCACGTGATTTTAAATTAAAGGGCGATTATAAGTGGGAAGATTTTAATGACCTCATATGCCCTCCGCCTGCTGAAGCGCTTGCGGTATTTGTGCCGCAAACAACTGATATCCCGGCACAGATTATAAACTGGTTTAGGATACCAAACAGGCAAAGCTGGAATCTTGACGGCAGAGTTTGGTTAGATCAGTAAAATTAATATACAACGATAAATTATTTCATGATGAAAAATTATATATACAGTATACTGCTGGGGTTAATTATCCTGTCAACGGTTTCTTGTAAGCGTAACAACCTCGATGATGTAGGTTTAATTAAAAACAAAACGGTAAGTATTTCTGGCGATGGTGTTGTTGTTTCAGGTATTACGAAGACGAACGAAACTATTCAGGTTCCTTTTAAAATATCACTCTCGGGGATTGCTGCTAAAGCGTTCCAGGTAGGCATTGCGCTCAATAGCGATACGGTGAGTAAGTTAATAGCAAACGGCACTTTAAAAAACACCGTAGTATTACCCAATGGTTCTATTGATTATCCAAGTGTAATTAATGTAGCTTATGGTGCAGATACCGCCACAGGAGTTGCTACTGTGAGGCTTACCACGCTTGAGCTTAATTATGGTAAAGATGTTGCCTTTGCGTTTAAACTCACCAGCCCCGGAAAAGGTAACCTGGTTGCAGGTGGAAAATCAAATATTATGGTTGTGCTGAATACCAAACAACTTATAGCAGAAAAAGATATTCATTATCTTTCTATTGTTAATGGTGGCGGCATTATGGGTGTTGATTACAAAAAGAATTATACAACATCTCCGGCTGGTATTACTATACCGCTTATCGTCAATTTATCCGGCCAGGCGGGTACTGCGTTTAATATACACGTAAAGCTAAATACAGATACTATTGCTACACTGGTAAAGAATAAAGTTTTACCGGCAAATACCATCAGCTTAGGCGAAAGCGATTTTAGCATAGATACCTTGATAAGGGTAAATTCAAATTCAAATACAGCCCAAATACGTTTATTAATTGGCTGGCCGGTTTTTGATGCCAATATTGTGGCAAACAAAAGGTTTGCTTTTGCGGTGAGCCTAAGTAACCCAACCAGGCATATTTTACACCCCACAAATAGTAAGGTGATTGTGTTGGTTGAGCCAGGGGTTAATCTCGACAATAACTCTTATATAACCGGTAACGGAACAGGTTTAAAAGCAGAATACTTTACAAACAATCAGCTGCTTGACTTTGATGGAAGAAAGCCCACGCTGGTAAGGGTAGATGAAACAATTGATTTTGGTGGCGACTGGTTACCGTCTTCTATTAGTACTGATAATTATTCATCCAGATGGACAGGTGAGTTTTTAGCCCCTGTACGTGGCGAATACATCTTTTACGAAACACGATGGGATGACGGAGCCAGGCTGTTTATTGATGGTAAAGCAGTCATTGATGATTTTACAACAGAATGGGATAAGCCCAGCAGATTTGCCAAAGTATTTCTGGAGCGTGGAAAGCGCTATAAAATAGAGGCCAACCATCGCGAAAATGTTGGCGGGCAACAGGCAAGGCTTGAGTATGAAGTGCCCTCTGCCGGTATAAATGGACGACGGATTGTTCCAAAAAGTCAATTGTTTCCGGCGCAATAATTATTTTACATATAATGAATATAACGATGAAGATGAATAAGTTATTCAACATTATGCCGGCAATTATGCTGGTTGTAATGATATCAGTAGGATGTAAAAAAGATAAATCGGTACCGATCGAAGTTGAAGTACCTAAACCTATGGCTGGTTTTACAGTTGCCAAAACTGATAGCGTTGACTTTTTGAGTTATCAGTTTACCAGCACTTCAAGTAATTATGAAGAGCTATTATGGCAATTTGGGGATGACAGCACTTCTGTTGAAAAATCACCCAAACACAAATATGCTTTTGAGGGGCTGTATCATGTTGTGCTAACATCAAGAAACTCGCAGGGTTACTCGGCCAGTAAAGAAATAATATTGAATGTAGCCGATCCAAATTTTGATAGAACTAAGGTTGGTGAAAGCTATTTTGCAACAATAGGTGGTACTTTTACTGTTTCGCGCGATAATGGAGGAGGCCCAAATTCAAACGAGGGTTCGTTAAAAGTAGTTGATGGAGATCCGAATTCAAAGTTTTTCCAATCGGGCTTTTCCGGAGACCTGGTAATGAAGTATGAACTTAAAACGGCTGCTCTTGCTGGTGCATATACCATGATAAGCGCAAATGACTCTCCGGATCGTGATCCTAAAACCTGGATCTTACAAGGGTCTGAAGATGGCATACGCTGGATAAATTTACATACGCGCACAAATGAGGTGTTTTCAGGCCGTGCACAGCGTAAATTGTATCATTTTAATAATAATGTTGCCTATAAATTTTACAGGATAAGCATTAAGGCAAATAACGGCAGCAGAGATTTTCAGATGGCCGAATGGACGGTAAATAAAAAGCAGCCATAACCTATAATTAAACTTTAAAATCTGTTTTCCATGTACGTGGAAAACAGATTTTTTTTAAAACTGCTATTTTACAGCCTATGTATGCTAAAACGCTTTTAATTTGTGGGAAGTAATGATGGTTTAGTTTGATTTTTAGTTAAGCTGCTTTTGGCATTTTTGAAACCGTACCAATAAGTAGTTGCTGCACAATCTGCCGTGCCATTTTCCCATCCAAGCATTTCCAGGCTATAGCGAAACTGCTTTTTAAAAGGAACTGCATCAAGGTTTCTTGTTCTGGTAAAAGTATTATAGCCGAATGAATCTTCATTATCTGCACGCGGAGCATTGGCAAAAGGCGTTTGGTACAATACTACCGGGGCCCAGGAAGTATTATAATAATCTTCTGTACCTGTACCATATTCATCAGGAAAAACCGCATTATCTACCCAAAGCTTTTGATCGCCTTCTCCATACCATTTGTGCATGTGATTATAAACCGCAAAAGTGTCACCTATAAAAACTCCTTTTCCTGTTATGCTGTTGAAGTCCCATTCAATCGGTTTGTACTGTTCCGTTTGTTTAATAGTCACATTGTTTTCACTCTTCCAGTTGGCATGAAAATACATGCTACCGCCATTCCATTTCCATTTTTCGGTAACTACCGAAAGGGATGCATGAACGGGAATCTCATTTAGATTTAACAAAGATACTTCTGCAGAAACCCGGTAGGGCATTACCCATTTGCTAATGAGGCTGCCATCCAAATTTACTGTTCTGTACCAGCTTTTTAAAGGCTTGCTCCCTACGCCACTTCCTGCAAAATCGCCCAACGGGCACCATACTGTCTGCTCGCCATCAAATTTTATTTTGAGGATAGTAGAGCGCAATGCCTGTTCGTAATCATGCTGGTTTGCAGTTGCAATTTTTATAACCATGTACCGCACGGCGGCAGCACCCTTAAGGAGTTTCATCGAGATTTGTTGTTTGGGTGCTATGTCCTGCTCAATTTTGGTTTGCGTGCCGGTTATAATACTATCTGGGTGCAGCAGTTTATCATTAACGGCCCCGGTTAATTTCTCCAGCGTTTTAAAATTCTCCAGTGTGAAAGTCTTTACTTTGGTGCCTGTTGCATAAGTGCGGTAATTCACCTGGTAATAACGTGGCTGATTGTCGGGATCATTATCTTCAAAGGTAATTTTGCAATGTTTTGCGTAGGGCATGGGTAAGTATAATGTAGTACCGCCTTTTTCTTTAGGCTCGTAACTGGAGTGTGGTTCCAGTAACGCGGTACCCAAATTCAAACCGATTTTCATTAAATCATAGGACGGAATAATGATTTCGGGGTTTTGATGTCCGTCAAAATATATTCTGATTTTGCCATTTCGTTTAAATGTTGTAAGCCAAAACCTGACAATAGCTCCAGGGCCATCGGCATCCATCATGACTTCTTCTTTACGCCCCTGGTTAATTTCCGATCTTATATATTGTGATCTGTCATCATTGGCAAACCACCCCGGCGTGCCTGGCGATTTTGACGCGCGATCATAGCTGCTGGCCTGCGATTCCTTGTAAAATGGATCTGGCCATTTTGCTACCGCGGTATTATCTTTTAATTCCGCTAACAATGATTTTAAGGTCACTTCTTTTTGAGCGAAACAGGACAGACTTGAAAGGCAAATGAAACTGATTACTATTATTCTTAACATGAAATTATTTTTAGATAAGGGATCGGGTTTATATTCAACATGTATCGTTTGTGACCCAATTGATCAAGGCACATCATGAACGGCACACGTAAAATACACATTTCATTTGTTTCTGCTATAATCAGTATTTATTCACACTTTTTTAATAACCCGGATTTTGTTTAGATGAATAAACCACATTGGTAAAAGGGAAAAGTAAATGCGGGAAGGGGAGGTGTTCTGCCGGGAAGCTTGTTGCCAAATTGTTCCAAAAACGAAACCGCTGTATTGCCATTTGTAAACAAAATGGCAATACAGCGGTCGCGCTTAACAAAATTTCCGCACTGGGGGATACGGACAATAAATACGGTTATCGTTCAATCATTGATTTATTTATCAATATCTGCTTTTGGCTTTAACGCACGGTTAAGCCGTTCGCTCATATCCACAAGGTGCTCGCGGCTTGCTGTGTTTGCAGTATGCGCCGATGCTGTTTTTATTTGTGCCGCTAACAATTTGGCATGCCCTTTTATAACAGACAGACCATCATTATCTACGCCGGTGCTTTGTTTGCTGATGATGGATATCAGCAGTTCTACATATGTCTTTTGCAAATCGCGCCTGTAAATACCGATGGGCTTTTGTGTTGTCAATTCCGAAAATATACCTTGTTTCAGGTCGTGCAGCATTTCGACAACGGTGTAGGCTTTGGTGCCATAATTTTTTTCCTGGTCAACTAAAGTAGTTAAGCGTTGCGGGCTAAGTAGCGCCATCAATATGCCTTTCTGAATTTTAGTTATCAGGCTAAAATCTGTTGTGGTAAGGTCATACAATTTGCTATCCATCAGCCAGTATGGGGTGGTAAAAAGCTGCTCCTGCAAGAAAGCTACTGCTCTTTTTTGCTTTTCTTTAGGCACTACCGCATAAATCGGGCCTGCCTGTTCAACCGTTTTTGGGGTTGTATACGTACCGCCAACATGTTTTAACACATGACCCATATAGCGTTGATATTGGTTTGCTATTTCTTTGTACATGTCGCCAACCTTATCGTAATTTCCATTAGGCTCTTTTAGCCATTTCATAATATTGGGCTCAATCCTTTTAAGGTTTTTGATACCGTATGTACTGGCCAGCATAGCATCATCACCCAGGTCTTCACTTTGATCGCGGGGGTCTGAATTGTTTGACATATAGATATCATTGGTAGCCGGATCAACCTGGCTGCCATAAAAATATTGCTTGCCCGATGCTAGCTTATCAACCATCCACTTGTTTAGTATGGCTTTTTCATCACCAGTGGTTTTTGCCTCCGGAATCAGTTTATAGCCCCATTCAATAGCCCATTTATCATAATCGCCAATACGCGGAAAGATGCCTTGCTCGTCTATATGGTCTTCGGGCTGGGCAACATAATTAAAGCGGGCGTAATCCATAATAGATGGTGTATGCCCATGTGCCTCTACCCAGGCCTTGTTGCGCAGGTTTTCTACAGGCACTGTTGATGATGCCCCAAAGTTGTGCATCAAGCCCAAAGTATGGCCAATTTCATGCGATGATACAAAACGGATAAGCTGTCCCATCAGTTCATCATCCAACTGCGGCTTTTGCGCCCGAGGGTCAATAGCGCCCGCCTGTACCATATACCAGCTTTGCAGCAGACTCATTACACTGTGGTACCAGTTAATATGGGTTTCTAAGATCTCGCCGCTGCGTGGGTCCTTAATGCTTGGCCCCATGGCGTTGGCAACAGCCGATGGCTTATAAACCAATACTGAATGCCGTGCATCATCAATGTTCCAGGTAGAATCATTGAGCGGAGCCAGTTTGGCCATAATGGCGTTTTTAAAACCAGCCTTTTCAAAGGCGGCCTGCCAATCATTAATACCCAGCATTAGGTATGGTACCCACTTTTTGGGGGTAGCCGGGTCAATGTAAATAACAATGGGCTTTTTGGGCTCAACCAGTTCGCCGCGTTTGTATTTGTCCATATCCTCATCCTTAGGTTCTATACGCCAGCGCCATATATAACTTGTGTTGGTAACACCGCGTGGGTTGGTATCAAAATCTACATATGTGTTGGAGAAAAAGCCGATGCGCGGGTCTGCAGGTCTTGGTTTCATGGGGATAGCCGGCAATAAAACGATAGAGCTGTTAAACTCAAAAGTTACAGGTGGCGCTGTATATCCGCCCGAACCGGGCCGCATATTATATGTTTTTACCGATTTGATCTCCACATTGGCGGGATAAGCCGAGGCATTATCGATAAAAGACCGATCCATAATGAGGTTGCCTATCAGGCTTTTCACAAACGGATCGCTCAGTGCAAATATGTTGTTATCGTTATTAATAAAATCGGTAAAATCAATCACTGTGCTCTTTCCCTCTTTGTTAATGGCTTTTATGGGGAAAGCACCCTGGATAGTTTGGTAATTACTGTTGATGAGCGCGTGCGATAAACCATTCTCGGTGGTATCATTACTAAACTCCCTGAAAGCCACCGAGCGCATCACGATCTTATCGCCCGGGATCTTTTCAAACTCTATAACTGATGAACCTACCTCGTCACCTGCATAGCTCATATAGCCACCGGGCAGGCGGAAACCCGCAGGCGCTTTATCAATACGGGTCACAATAAGGATGTCCTTTTTCAGCAATGAGTCCGGGATCTCGAACAAATACTTATCGGCCACCAGGTGAACCGTCAAAAAACTTTTGAGTGTTTTGGCCGTAGCCGGAACCACCTCTTTATAAGGCTTAATGTTTGATATGGGCTTGGCCAGCGCCAGCAGAGCCAGGCTTTTTGCTTTGGCAGTATCCACAGCAGCTGTTTTTGATTTTTTTTGACCATGGGCAAAGCCAAATACCATGATCAATGCGGCCGACAGCATAAGCGTGCGGCCGGTTTGTTTTTTGTTGTTATACATTAATGGTTAGTTTTTTTCTGTAGAAAATTTAAGGCAAAACGGTGGCTAAAATGCCTGCACAATACCCCATGAAAGAATATTGCGCGGGCATTAACAGCTACTTTTTTTAATGTTTAGTAGCCTGGGTTTTGAGTAAGATTATGATTGATTAAAATCTCTGATACGGGTATTGGCACCAGTTGTTTATTCGTATTCCAGGTGCCCCCTTTTTGTGGTGTTACTATACTCATTACGGCATCAATTTTACCGGTTCGTTTAAGGTCGAACCAGCGGTGGCCCCATTCGGTAAACAACTCAACCTGGCGTTCATGCGCAATGGCGCTCAATGCAGCGTCTTTTGAGGCAGTAGTTGCGGCGGGCAGGCTCGCCCTTGCGCGTATCACGTTCAAATCGGCGGCGGCCCCGTCAAGGTTACCCAGTTGAGCCCTTGCTTCTGCGCGGATGAGGTATTGCTCGGCAAGTCGCAACTCAATAGGATATTCGGTAATGGGCGTGATGCTGCCCGAGCTGGTATTGGCCTTGTATTTGTTGGCATAATAATAAGTTGCAGCCGGTGTAGCACCACTTGCAGCCACATTATATGTACCCACCCAATTGGTTAACCGGGCATCACCGGTTTCAAATGCATTTACAACTATATTATTAAGCGGCAATTGGTTAGTTGCCGATTTTAGCGGATCAACCGTTAGCACCAGGGTATAAGCATCGGCGTTGTTATAGCCTGTAGTTACCGGCTGCAAAGCCCAGATGGTTTCGCGGCTGGCTTTTAAAAATACGGAGTTTAAGTTGGGTTCCAGCACGTATGTTGAGGTGCCGATAACAGCGGTGGCCTGCGTTTCGGCATTTTGCCAGTCTTGCGTGTACAAATATGCCCTGGCCAGCAGTGCCGATGCAGCCTGTTTGTTGGGGCGCAATCTATCAGTAGTAGTACCACCGGTGCCGTTAAGGTATTTGGTATCACTTAACAATCCTTGTGCGTCTTTCAGATCCTGAATTACCTGGGCATAAACCAACGCTTTGGGTGTACGGGAAATGGTATTGTTTACCACGTAGTCTGTAGTAAGCGGCATGGGCACATCGCCATAAATGTTAACGGCGTAAAAATAGATGTAGGCCCTGGCAAATTTGGCTTCGCCCAGCAACTGGTTCTTTACTGCCGGTGTAAGAGCAGTGGCCGAAGTAAGCCCCGCAATTGCAGCGTTACAATTATAAAGTTGCTGGTATATAGTGGCCCAAAAATAGGTGCTGCTATTACCCTGTCCGCTTAAATTATTGCTAAAGAACTGCCCGTACGCGGGCGTGTTGCTATAATTAACCAGCTCATCGGCCGATAAGCCCATTAATAAACTCACACTGTTTTGGCCATTGTAAAACGAGCCCGCTGCGCCCATAATATCAAAAATACCCGCCAGTACAGATTGTGCCGTACCGTTTGATGCAAACGCGTTTTTAGCATCAATAGCGCCTACCTGCGCGCCAACATCTATGGCTTTTTTACAGCTGTTTAAGGTTAACAGAATAAGGATACAGCCAAGGCACTTTTTAAAACCAGGAGCTGAAAATATATGATAATTAAATTTCATGATCTTTTTATTTTATAAGGTGACTTGTAAACCTGCTGTGATAGTTCTTAAGGGCGGCAGGCTGTACGCGCTTTGATTTTCCGGGTCGAGGTTGCCATATTTAGATATGGTTAAAAGGTTATCGCCCTGTACGTATACCCGCAAATTTTGTATACCCAGGGTTTTTAACACCGCCGGCTTAAACTGGTAACCCAATGACAGGTTTTGGAAACGGATATAAGATGCATCAGCATAGCCGGCTGTACTCCGGGTGGCGTATGAAATTGGCGTAAGCAAGGCAAAGCTGGTACCAAAACGTTGTATGCTGGTAACATCGCCTGGTTTTTGCCAGCGGGCCAATTGATCTGTAGTAACGTTGATGGCGCCAAAGCCCGATGGTAACAAAGAAGATTGTCCGAAAGCGCTTTTACCAACCTGTTTGATAAACCTGAAGGTAAAATTGAGCGTAAAGCCTTTGTAAGCAATATCGTTAATCAATGATCCATAAAATTTAGGATCGGTATTGATGACGCTGGTATTGTCAATACCCGAAACCGGGTTGGCCGTAATATGGCCATCCTTATCATAAAATTGATACACACCTGTTTGTGGATTTACCCCTGCAAAATTAAATACCTTTTGTATGGTTGTTGGCATACCCAATACATAAGCGTTGGCGAAGGATGTAGTATTGAGGCTTGGGTATTTAATAAGCGCTGTACGTGGTATGGTTAATAAACCGGTAGTTGACCATGTGAAATCTTTACCTTTAATGTTTACGCCAGTCAGGACAAACTCCCAGGCCTTGTTTTGTACCACTGCCGGCAGGTTTGTTGTTATTGATGTTGTCCCGGTAACTATAGATAGTGGGTAGCCATACAATACATCAGATGTGCGGTTACGGTAATAGCTTGCATCCAGAGTTATGCGGCCTTTTAAAAATTGAAGTTCGGCGCCTATCTCGGCTTTTTTAGTGGTTTCCCATGATAAGTTGGGGTTTGCCGGGCTACCTGCAGAAAGGCCGGGGATACCCTGGTAAGGCACGTTTACCGTTACCGCATAATAACTTTGCAAATAGCGGTATGAGCCTATCTGATCGTTACCCGTAACACCATAGCTTGCACGCAGTTTACCAAAGCTGATGAAAGGAAGATTATCCTTTATGAATTTTTCCTCGGTAAATATCCAGCCTGCGCCTACCGCTCCAAAAAAATGGTATTGCTTGTTTTGGCCAAACTTGCTCGATCCATCGTAGCGGCCGCTTAAATGCAGCAGAAACTCGTTATCCCAAATGTAACCAATGCGGCCAAAAAGCGCGGCCATCTTGTTTTTATCATATCCATAAGGTACATAAGGCGTAATTTTTGTAGCGCCCGAAATACTTTTTAACAAGGCATCGCTGGTGTAACCGGTTGCAACTAATTGGGTCGACTCGGATGTTTGCTGCGCCAGGCTGGCGCCTACTAAAGCACTAAAATCGCCTTTACTTATTTTGGTGTTGTAATTAATCTGTGGCTCAACGCTCCATGTGGAGTTAACATCGGTTGTAAACTTGCTTTGACCGGTTGTTGCATTCAGAAAAGGCGCTGAGGCTGTGGTTGGCGTTCCTAAAAATTCGTTGATCTCCTGCCTGTTATAGCCCAGTGTTGCTTTTACTTCCAGTCCTTTAACCGGTTTATAGCTTAAAATAGAACTGCTGGTTAAATTGCTGGCCGGCGTATTGTTAATGAGTTTGGCCGATGTATAAGGGTTGTTGAAGGTATTGTTCTGGAAGTTTAATGATCCATCGGGGTTGTACAGTGCCGGGGCATCGGGTGCTAAAGAAACCGAATTTGTAAAATCAACATTGGTTATTGTATTGTTATTATACAGATATCCGCCGGTAAATGATACCGAGAATTTATTATCGGCAGTAGCCGAATTTATGCTGAAATGTACAGACGCGTTACGATCAGAGCCACCTAACCGCATCAGGTTTGATTGCCTGTTGTAATTACCGCTGATGAGAAATTGTGTAGTGGCATTACCGCCAGAAATTGTAGCCTGCGCGTTGCTGGTGTGCGACGAACCTCCTATCAGCTCTTTTGCCCAATTGGTATAGCGTGTGGTATCCCAGGTGCCGTTAATATCATAAGCCTGTGAAAATGACGGGCCATCGTTTTTATAGGCCTCGTGGCGCATCTCCAGGTATTGCTGGGTATTTAAAAAGTGAGGCAAACGTGTAACCCTGCTTACGCCCGAGTATACGTTTACATCAACTTTAACATTGCCGGCTTTACCTCTTTTGGTAGTTATTAATATAACGCCATTGGCAGCACGCGAACCGTAAATGGCTGTTGCATCAGCATCTTTAAGCACGTTAATGCTCTCAATATCCTGCGGGTTTATAAAGTTAAGCGCATCGCCGCCAATGCCAGATTTTCCCGGCAAGTTACCTAGGGTACCATTCTGCAGATCGTAGTAGCCTCCCTGGTAGGGGATACCATCAACAATATATAAAGGATCGGTGCCGGTACCGTTATTAATACCATTTTGCCCTCGTATTTTTACACTGTACACACCGCCCGGCATGCCTGTGGTTTTAACAATGTTCATACCGGGTACGCTGGCTTGCAGGGCTTCTAAAACATTGGTAACGGGGTATTTGGCAATGTCTTTAGCCGTTATTGTAGTTTGGTTGCCGGTATTGAACCGTTTGGTAGTTTGGCCGTAAGCTATTACCTGCACTTCATCCAGCTTGCCAACATCGGGCTTAAGGCTTATAATAAACGGGGCTTTTATAGCCTTAATAGCCACCTCCTGAGTGGTAAAGCCTACAAAACTTATTTGCAGTATGCCATTGGCGACGTTGGGGTCAAGAATTAAGGCGTTAAACTCGCCTTTGGCATCAGTAACCCAGCCCTGCAGTGTGTTTTTAAGTTTGATGCTTACTCCTGGCAAAGGATCATTTTGTGCATCAACCACCTTGCCATGTACCAGTACATTGGTTGGCTTTACCGATATAACTATTGGTTCGGGTTCTTTATCCTTACGCCTGATGACTATACTTTTATCAATAATAAGATAATCAAGCGGCTTGTTTTTAAAGCATTTTTGCAGTACCTCATCAATGTTGGCATCGGTTATCTCCACATCTATTTTAGGGAGATTTTTTAAAGCGCCGGCTTTGTAAAAAAATGAATAACCACTTTGTTTTTCCAATTGCTTGAAAAGTTTTTCCATAGTAATGTTACTTGCATTTAAGTTTATGTGCTGGCCATAAACTGCTGCATTTACATGTAGAAAGCCTATCAGGAGGAGTAAAGTGGTTAGCTTCATTACCAATAGTATTTTTTTAAACCGCGTATAATTATAATTACAATGCGGCAAACAAGAAGTAGAAAATTGCATACTTTTGTATGGTTTTGGGTTAGTGTACAGTTTGTTTATCTCAAGTAAGTCAAATGAGGTTGGCCCATACTATTGCCGGACAGTGTTGGTAGCACTCTCCGGTTTTTTTATGGCCACCACGGCCAGGCAGCCTCGCCGCCCGATTGATGTAGTGTATTTATTTTACGATAATCTTTCTCCCTTCTATTTTAAAGTCGACACCAGAAAACGCCAGTATTTTTAATGCCTTGGAGGCAGTCATATTTCTCGAAAAGGTTCCGGTAAATCCATCGTTGCCTGGTATTTTGCCGGCATATTCAACATCCACATCATACCATCTCCCAATTTGGCGCATTACCGTTTTAATAT
Organism: Mucilaginibacter sp. P1_A3; assembly: GCF_056406855.1. Taxonomy (NCBI): domain Bacteria; kingdom Pseudomonadati; phylum Bacteroidota; class Sphingobacteriia; order Sphingobacteriales; family Sphingobacteriaceae; genus Mucilaginibacter; species Mucilaginibacter sp. P1_A3. The sequence continues at coordinate 166,602 of NZ_JBFTZJ010000012.1, read as the reverse complement.
CGGCATTGTTAAAGTAAAATTTGCCATCCTTCCAGGCCATTACTTCTTCGGCATCAGCAACCTCTGTAACTTTAATTACCGGGGCTATTTCGTTATTGTTGATGGTGGATTGCTGCCCGGGTTTCAGCATGGCAAATGATATTCCTTTATTAACCTTTACAGAACCTTCCAGCAGTGTTGTTTTAATCAACATTTCATCGGTATAGGCGTTAACATTAAAATGGGTACCTAAAACCTCAATCACCTGTCCGGCAGCCGATACATGGAAAGGCATGGCCTTATTTTTGGACACTTCAAAATAAGCCTCGCCAGTTAGTTCCACGTTTCGTTCTTTACCTGTAAACGCGGTAGGGAACTTTAGGGATGATGCCGCGTTGAGCCAAACCTGCGTTCCGTCGGGTAATATTACCTCATACTGCCCGCCTCTTGGGGTACTTACGGTGTTATAAGTTATTTCGGTAGTTTTTTGGCCTGATAAGGCAGCTGATAAATAAGTTAGCAACCCGCTCCCTTTTTTTTGAATAATGGTTTGACCTTGTGTAGCCAGCCGGCCGTTCTTTTTATCATCCAATACCACCTTTGAGCCGTTGGCGAGGGTTAATATGGCCTTGTTGCCACCCGGTGCTATATCATTTTTAGCAATGTAGTTTGTTGTTTGTGTAGATGCCCGCCTGTTGTAATAATAAAAAGTAATAGTAATGGATAGCAGCAAAACTGCCGCTACCCATTTTAAATAAAGCGGAAAAACATATTTGTTATTTTGTGCGGGGTATTTTTGAGGTTGTGTGGTGCCTATATGGGCCAATAAGTTGGTATAGGTATCCTGTTTTATCGCCATAAGGCGGTCATGGCTTATGGATAGCTCTTCGCCATTTAATTCTTCGTACCAATTTTCAACAAGTACTTTTTCTTCGGCCGTGGCAACACCCGAATTGTATTTCGAAATCAGTTTTTTTAACTCTTGCTCTTCCACGCTATATGCTATTTATATACATATACGTTTAAGGCGCAAAAAGTACTATACGATTTTACAATTTAATTCAAATAAATTAACAGTGGAGTAATAAGGGCATGTAGCAAACCACAAAACCCACGGTAACGATAGGCGAATTGTAGTCTTTTAGGCAGGAACGCAGTCTTCCATAAGCGCTCTGGAGCTGATTTTTTACTGTTTGTTCAGATAAACCCAATTTTTCGGCGATTTCGCGGATAGAAAAGTTCTCTTCTTTCTTTAAAATATAGATTTCTTTCATTCTTGCCGGCATTTTTGTTACCTCGCCGGCAATTACAGTTTCCAGCTCCCGGTTTAACAGGAGATTTTCTGATGAAGTATCAAAAGGACTATCCACTATTGCTGCAGATTGCCTATATCTTAAGTGGATCTCGGATTTTTCAAATTCCCGCAACGTTTTATTTCGTAGGGTGCCATACAAAAATGGCAATATTTCATCGGGGCCTTTCAGGTTATCAAGGCTATCCCACAATACTATAAAAGCCTCCTGAACAAGGTCTTTAGATACGTCCTCGGCTTGCGTTTTGCGGTAAGTGTGGCGGTAAAGTTCGTCCCAGAAATTGTTAAAAGCCATCTCAAATACCTGGATCTTTTCAGACCAAACAATAGCAAGTTTATTGGAGATTGTAGCGGGCATTTAATGAATCAGCAAGTTTTTTTAAAGATACGAAATTATTAAAAAACTAAATTACAATACCGCATATACAGGAAAATCAATTAAAAACAAGCAGGAGGCGCTTAGCTTCTGCGGTATAGTTTCGTCATCTCTGACTCATAAAAAATATTAACCGGAACGTTCATTCCGAATTGAATATATATTTGCGGAACGATTATTCCAAATATAGAAAAAGTAATTAACACGCAAAATGAAAAAGTTAGCAAACAAAGTAGCTGTAATAACAGGAGCATCAAAAGGTATTGGTGCAGGTATCGCTAAAAGCCTTGCAGCAGCAGGTGCAAGCGTTGTAATAAATTATGCTTCGGCAAAAGCCGGGGCAGACCAGGTGGTTGCCGAGATCACAGCAAATGGTGGTAAAGCTATTGCAGTACAGGGTAATGTATCTAATGAAGCTGATATCACTCGTTTATTTGAAGAAACAAAAAACGCATTCGGTGCGGTTGACATCCTGGTGAATAATGCAGGTGTTTACAAATTTGGCGCTATTGGAGAAATTAACGCCGAAGATTTTCATACCCAATTTAACACCAACGTGCTTGGTTTATTACTGACTACACAAGGTGCGGTTAAAAACTTTAGTGAAAATGGTGGTAGCATTATTAACATTGGTTCTGCCGTTACTAGTATCACGCCTCCGGGAAGTTCAATTTACACCGCTACAAAGGGCGCTGTTGATGCCATTACCCATGTATTGGCAAAAGAGCTTGGCGGTAAAAAAATACGTGTAAACTCCATCAATCCGGGTATGGTTGAAACAGAAGGTACACACACAGCCGGATTTATTGGCAGTGACTTTCAAACACAAATTGTAAGTACCACACCGCTTGGCCGCATTGGTCAGCCTGATGATATTGCTGATGTTGCAGTGTTCCTTGCATCAGAAGATTCACGCTGGTTAACAGGTGAAATATTACTGGCAAGCGGTGGCGTAAGGTAATACCCCCTGCTTTACAGAAAAATAATTAAAAATGAATAGCTTTGCTTGAATAAGCAAGGCTATTCCCGGTTATGGCAAGAACGAAAGATTTTGATGAGAATGAGGTGCTAACCAAAGCAATACAACTTTTTTGGCACAAGGGGTATAATGGCACATCCATGCAGGACCTGGTGGATGGTTTGGGCATTAGCCGGTCAAGCCTGTATGATACTTATAAGGATAAACACACCCTTTTTATGAAAGCGCTGGAGAGCTATCAAAATTCCGGCGCAGCTAAAATTCAGGAAATCATCGATCATTCCGGATCTGCCAAAGAAACTATTCAAAAACTATTGGAACTTACGATAAACGATTTACTGGTTGATAAACAGCAAAAAGGCTGTTTCATGGTGAACGCCGAAGTTGAAGTAGCACCGCACGATGCCGAAGTTAATAAGCTGATATGCAAGAACGAACAACAAATGGATGAAGCCTTTTACCAGGTGATAAGGAAAGGCCAGGCCAGTGGCGAGATAAGAAACGGACAGGATGCCCGTGCATTGGCAAGATTCATATTTAATGCGGTAAAAGGCATGCAGGTAACCGCAAAATCAACTACAGATAAATCTGTTTTTGCTGACATCATCAAGCTAACCGTATCTGCCCTGGATTAAAGTAGCTGATATTCATCGCCCAACATTCGTCCTGGATTTTCAATTAATTGAATAAAAATTATAGCCTTGCTTCTTTTAATCGGGAGCAAGGCTTTTAAATTTTCATCAATTGCCTCATTTAAAATGAAGCATTGCTAGTGTTTCGCCTTTAGGTAGTTCCCGGGCGGCATAATGGAGGCTGAGCTCGTGATTGGCGTTCTTTTTTTCCAGCTGCAATAATTCTTTTACCGGTATCGTCATATTATAATCTGAAGCAGCATCGGCAAAGGCCCATTTTTTAAGGGTGTTTCCTTGCTCATCTTGCAGAACAATGCTCCGGCCGGTGCCGGGCCCCTTAACGGTGCAATGGGTATACTTAATACGCAGGTTGTCGCCCTCATTTGCTTTATCAAGTTGCAGTACTCTTAAACTAAGTGGCTGGTTCACATACTGCTTCAGAATGAGTTTATTATTCAAATAGATTTCGTAACCGTCCAGCCCAAACTTAGTGGTGAAACTAAATGCTGTTAAGCTTAATGTAATCAGCGTAAATATCTTAATAAACGCTTGTTTGAATGTGCTCTGTTTCATGACTTTAAATTTTAAATGAAAATATTTAGTGGTCCATGGAACAATATTAACCGAAAAGAAAACGCGGCAGAAAAATAGTAGAGCAACTACCAGAATAATAGACATCAGTCTTTTTATTCTTATACTCATCTACTTTTTGTGTTGTTTGTGGATATAGCGAAATCGCCCTGGGGAGAACCCAGGAGGTCGGTTAGCTGTGGGGATTTGTCTTTTTAAGTGTTCAAATATCCTGGTACCCGGTTAAAGAAAGCAGGTTGCCATCCGGGTCTTTGAACCAGGCCACTTTTGCCCCGCCGGGTGCCGTCCAAACACCTAAGCTATCCTGTTCTAAAAAGCCAAAATGCTCACAAAAGACGCCTTTGTCATTTAATGACTTGATCGTAGCGGTAATATCATCCACGTTCCAGCCCAGGGCCGTGAACGGGTGGGGCTTGAATTCCGGCACAATAGCCACGCGCAACAACGTTCCGTTTGCATCAAATTCCAGTGCATACTGGTCCTCCGATAATAATTCCAGGCCCAATACTTCGCTATAAAATGATCTGGCCTTTTCCGGCATCATGGTCGGTACAAAGGCTTTTAAGTTTTGGTTGGCAAGCATATCGCTTTTTTTAACTAAGATACCGTGTTCTGTGTAAAATCGCTGCGATAATTTTGACTTTTAAGTTAACATAATAGACACCTCATTAAAACACTTCTTGCCTAAAAACGGTAATTTCGCAAAGCATGAAACCAGCAGAATCTACCAGCCCCACCGAAGAAGTAAAAGCCCATCTTGACAGCTTCCAGGGAAACATTCCCCTCCACCGCCGTGAATCTAAACGCCCCTATACCTTTTCCGCACTGCCGTTTGGCGAACAACTGGCTATATGGGATGAACTTTGGCGCACTGCAGATCACTGGCGGACCCGGCTCCATGCTTTCTTTTTCCTGGAACGCCACCTTAAAAAAGAAACCGAACTCAGAGCCATGTGGCCCGTTATTGTCTGCTGGCAAGACCAGGTAGATGACTGGGGACTTTGCGACGCGCTGGCCAAAATTTATACCAAGATCCTCGAAATTGAACCGGCAATTTATACGCAACTCAATGAATGGAACATGGACGAAAATCCCTGGAAAAGAAGGCAATCTCTCGTCTCGCTGTTGTATTATAGCCGCACCAAAAAACAATATCTGGATTTTAACCAGATTGAGCCATTGATCACACATCTCCTAAACGATAAAGAATACTATGTGCAAAAAGGTCTTGGCTGGACCCTGCGCGAACTCCGCAATGTTTACCCGGAACAAGCCATTGCCTACCTCCAGGCGCACGTCAGGCAGATTAGTGCAATTGCCTTTACTATCGCTATCGAAAAGCTGGATGCCGAAAATATCAATAAGATCAAGGCGCTCAGGAAAGTTAAGTAATAACGATTAGTTAAAATGGCCTGTATCAACAGACTTCATTTATTGTTGATTTTCATATTTGGTGAGTGCAATTATCTGTGATTTGGGAGTTTAATTTTATTAAATTTATATTTGATACCGTGTGAATCAGCTCAAAAAATAATTGAAATGACAACTACTCCTTCAAACAAACTAAAGGACGGCGCTACATGTAAAGTCATTGGCGGTACACATGCTGGAAAATCTGGCATTGTAAAAGATATCAAAACAGGTAAAACAGGGCATGTATCCATTACGGTGGTGCAGGCAAACGGCGTGAGATTTAAAACACTTGCAAAAAATGTAGAGATTAATGAGCCTATTTAAGCCTGTTTGAAAACGTAACTAAGATAACCAGGAAAAGAATGGTGTTGGCTTTCGTTATTTAGATTTTTATTTTTCGTTTGCGCCATTTAAAGTAAAAGATAAAGCCAATAACCACCATCATAATCTGCAATGCCGCTCCTGTCATCGTACTAATGTCACGTGTGATTTTCCCACCGAAATCCATATAATGATGTTTATGGAACAAGGCAAAACTATAACCCTCGTACAATTCAACATCATTGATTTTCTTTGCCAGTACGCCGGTGGATGTTTCTACATATAACCGTTCTTTATGATTAAATGGATAATTGATCTTCCAAACCGGCAGGCGCTTATCGGTAAAGTTATACTCGTCTGTAAATTTGGTGATCAGTTGGGTAGAAACAATTTCTCCGGCGCTGTGGCCGCTTAACTTTGTGGCTAAACTTTTAGCGTACAATTCATCGCCATGGGATAGAACAGAATAATCAGCGGCATTGATATAAGTAATAGCTGCGGCCTCGGCGCTCATATCTTTCATTAAGTCTTTGCTTTTGTGATTCTTTTTAGCGCTTTGCAGGTATACCTGCCAGTAAGTTTTATCATCCAGCTGCACCAGGCTAATATTGGTTACGGGCTTCTTAACAATTGCACGCAGCTTATTTAAATCAAAATCAATAGCAGAAACTGCAAAACTATGCTGTACTGATTTTACTTCTTTTTCTTCAATCCCTAATTTGGAAAATGCGTGGTAACAGCCGCTGAAAGTAAACATCAGGGTAAACAGGGATGCGATAATTGCGGTATAACGATGATTGCGCCTTGCCTTTACCAATGGATTGCCAGGTGCCTTTTTACTTTTAGTGGCAAAGAAGATATAAATACCCATCAGCGCGGTTAAAAAGCCTAACCCTGTAAAAAATATTTCCACGAATATCCGGCCCTTGCCTAAAAAGTTGGTCCAGCCCCACGTATGCACCAGGTCAAAAAAAGCGGTAAAAGCCGCCCGGTTCTTATCCACAGCGACCCCGAAACGGTCCTGCCCGGTTTCCACATACAGACGGATATGGTCATCACGATTGAACTGTACCTTGTATACCGGCAGCAGGCAATAAATGCTTTTATACTCCTCGTCAAATTTCGTAATCAGCGAAGCGCCTTCAATTGGCGCTCCTGTTTTGTTGCTCAGTACGGTACTGGCGGCCTCACCGCAGCAATCAGCCATAGTCGACATGTCGCTCATCTGCGTTCCTGCCGGCATTTCCATAACCATTTTGCTTTTGGTTTTTTTTGGCGCCCCTTCTAAAAATAAGCGTGCGAGGTACTGTGCATACAGCCAGTCGCCTTTGGTGAGGATATTGCCGTTCTTCGCGCTGATATACTGCAGATCATATCTCCGGCTGGTTTTAACCTGGTAAAACCAATTGGTATCTATGTGTACCAGCCGAACGCTGTAAATGCTGTCGATCTTGTTTTTCTTTAACACCTCTCGCAGGCTCAATTTAACTTTACTGCTGTCAATTGGTTCCACGGGGATACTTTGAGTTTTCATGGCCGGGCGCAGGTTGGTCATGATGGGATGCATAAAGCCGCTGGTTGCCCAAAGCAGCACGGGGACCGCGATAATCAGTGAGCAGATACGGTGCCATTTATAAATGTTTTTGCGGATCATATGCTTGATTTAATGTTTTCCAAAATGATAGGCCAATCCCAGCGTGAACGCTCGGGGATCGCCCAGGTTATAACTATAAGATGCCTTTTTGTTGGTTACCGAAGCTGTAGCTAGTGTGGCGTAATAGGTATTGAATACGTTCAACGCGTTTACCCATACTTCGGCCGGGCCGAATTGATACCCCGCACGGATATTGGTTACTTTAAAACCGTTATAGGTAAACTGCTGCAGATTGTCCATATAGTATTTGCCCACCTGCTGCTCTTCCACACCGATACGGAATCCCCTGATATAATGAGGTTTGTAAATCACCTCTGCATTGCCCGTGAAATGCGGAGCATTGGCCATTTCGTAACCATTATAGGTCACGCCGCCTACCACATAGTTCACGAATTTATGTAAGGCATTGGTACCGCTCAAACGCAGGTAAAGGTCTTCTACCGGGCGGTAGCTGATACCGTATTCGATCCCTTTATGGCGGGTTGCCCCGGCATTTTGCGGCACTGTTGTGTTATCAGGCAGGCGCACATTGATAATTTCGTTGGTGCCGTTCATCAGGTAGAAACTATAATCGATATAGAGCTTATTCTGCACCAGCGACAGCCAGCCACCCAGTTCATAATTTTTAAAAGTTTGCGGCAGCAGGTATGCGCTATTGGTTGTTTTGCCAAATACCTGGGTGATCTGCGGCGGCACATAGCCTTCACTATAAGTGCCATAAAAGCCAATACCTTTGTTATTGTAGGTAAAACCAACCTTTGGCGCTACCTTGCCATAGTTTGTAATGGTGGATGGGCCGCCGGCCACTTTGGAGCCTGGCAGGGAGTTAACAAACGCATATTGGAAGGCATCATAACGTAACGCTGCAGATATGCGTAGTCCGGGCGCTATGGTAAAATCATAGTCTACATACGAACCGAAATTACTTATCACCGTATGGTAGTTGGCCAAAACCGAATCCGGGTTCAGCTTGGTATAGCTGACATAGTTGACCAGGCCGTTCTGGCTTTGCTTCTTTACCCAGATAAAATCCTGGAAATAGGATTGCGGGTCGAGTTCTGCACTGGTGCCGACGATCAGCTTACTATCGAGGAATTTAAAACGCTGAACATGCTGTAAAAATAAGCCGTAGGATTTAAAGGCATTGGTGTTGATATTGCCGCTGGCGGTATCCGGCGAGATTGGGTTTGTAGGCTTGCCGCCCATACGGTAAGTGGCGATAGAATAGGATGGATTCTGGCCAACCGAGTTATCCCGGTACATGAAAGTGGCGCTGGTACTGCCATTGGCACTCCACTGATGGCTAATGGTAGAGCGCGCCCGCAAAGCTGTTACCTTACGGAAGGTGAAAAAGGCCTGTGACGAATAATTCTTGCTGCTGAAGTGGGAGCTATCCAGGCTGCCGTACATGTCGCTGAAATAATTGATGTAAGAAACGCTGTTTGTCCAAGTGGTATTCGTGTCGATGTGGTAGTCCAGCCTGGCGGTCACTGCAGTTTTGTGAAAATCGCTGTACTGGATTGGGCCGTTGGTTTGGTTGGCATAATAGCCGCTGACGATAAAGCCCAGTTTACCTGCAGTGGCGCCGATCTGTCCGTCTACACGCTTATAGCCCCGGTTATTCAGCTGGGTGCTCAAATAACCCGAGGTATAGGCCGGCGGTGCCTGTGTGATCAGGTTAATGACGCCACCGATGGCCTCAGCACCATAAAGCGCAGATGACGGGCCTTTGATGACCTCGATATTTTTAGCAGCCGTCATATTCATTTCCAACAGTGCGTTATGGTTGAATACAGCCGAAGTGCGTAAAGGGATACCGTCTTCCAGGTATAAAAACAAATTGTTGGTGTTCATCGGCTGGCGAATGCTCATTTCGTGCTGCTCGTTACCGAGGTTCACCATGTTCACACCGCTTATTTTGTTAACCAACTGGTCAATCCGTTGTGCCTTCGTGTCCTGTATGGTCTGGCTGGATACCGTGGCGATAGCGATCGGTGCCTCGCTGCGCTTTTCGGCGGTACGGTTAGCGCTCACCACTACCTGGTTCAACTGGCTGGTGACGGGTTGTAGAGAAATCGCTAACATACTGCCCTTTACTTCGGCCAGGCGGGTTTGGTAACCAACAGAGGTGATCTTAAGTGTTTTGGCTGTTGTAGTGATCTTAAAACTGCCGTTGGTAGCAGAACTGACGATGGTATGTATAGTATCGGAAACCGTAGCGGCTGGGATAGGCTCTTTGGTAACGGCATCGAATATTTTACCGTGAATTGTTTGGGCAAAGAGATCGCCTGCGAAAAATAAAGCGCAGATAAAAAATATAATTTTTTTCATAGAAAAAATCAGGACAAACGGCGTGGGTAAAACCCTGTCAGTTTGTTTAATGTAAAAGGGAAAAAGAATGAAATAAAGTGACGACGCAATATCACGTATCAGCGTTCATGCAGCTACATTACCAGGAATGGATATATAGATTAAACGAGCTGCTTAGGCGGCCGGAAGATGGCTGACAGATAGCTGCAGCGGTATTGATAATTATAGCGGTAAAATGTGCTTTTGTGGGATTCTAAAATAACCGGTTCTATAAAAGCGAATTGGTAAGGCTCCTGGAAAAAGGAAACTTCCATTTTTGTCAGGTTATCCTTTGTTTCCTGCTTTTTTTCATTTTCTTCGGCCTGCCGGATCTTTTTCATGAAATAGCATTTTCCGTCGCAATGCAGCCAGGGCCGATTCTTATTGATACAAAGGTTTTCGGCAATATATTTATTGTTCATCTCAAAACCTGCATAGACGAAGAAGAGCGAGCAGTTGGAACTGATCAGCGCGGCAAGAAGACATATTGCGGTTAACCTTTTGAGCATTGCCGCAAAGGTAAAATAATTTTCTAACTCATATTATTTAAGTTCTCCATCTTCATTTAATATATTCTCGGGCGGCACTAAAACAATGCTATAGCCATTTGCTAAACCAATCCAGCGTCATTTTAAAATGTTCAGGCGTTGAGGTATGGAATAGTTTTGGGGTTACATCACGGCTAATTTTATCGGTCGCTTTTTTAGAAGTGTAAGCCTGTATGGCCGATGCATAGGCGATGTTTGCGCCAGGTAAAGGACAATTCGGATCATTTTCGGTGCCGACAACCAACAGTGCCCGAGGTGCCATGAGCCTAAGCAAAGATGGACAGTCAAATTCACCAGTAATATTAGGCAGCAATTTATCCCAAACCGCTTTCACATTCCGTTTATTTAAAATCGAATCACCGAGGTCTTTTGCAGCCTGTATATGTGTGCCCTGGATAGTACCCGCGCGTGCTTGCCATTTATCATTATCTAAGGACCATTTGAAGCTTTGCACAGAAATATCCAGCACAATCACTTTTATTCGCTTGTCTACCGATGCTGCAAGCCATGTTTCAATGCCACCCATGGAAATGCCGCCCATGCCAATACGGCTTGGGTTTACATCCGGCCTGCTAACCAGGTAATCCGTTACCCGCCACAAATCAAAAGCGGTGTCAAATAAAAAGGGATGGGTTTGGTGAGTCTCGTCTTTGTTTTCCCAGGCTGCGGCAGCAGCAGCCACGTATTCCTTTGAACCGTGCGCACCTCCTGCAATTCGTTCGCCGTGAAAGCGGGCATCAATAGAAACACCCATGATGCCTCTTTTAACCAGTTGATACAGTATATTTTTGTTGTCCTCTTTTTTACCACCGGTGCCGTGTAAAAAAATAACCGCGGGGTATGATTTAGCTCCTGTAACCGGTTTATAAATCAGGATGGGCACCCGTTCGTTCTTTTCGCTGTAAATAAAACCATGCTCAATTATAACAGAATCTGTTTTGGTTACTTCGAAAGCGGGGTTTAACGGAACGCGTGGCCTTTCCAACAGCTTTTTAAAATCAGCGGCTACCTGATCTGCAGGAGGGTAATTTATTTGCTGCGCAAACGAAGTCAACGCACACAGGGATAATACAGCGGCGGTGCAAAATACCTTGATCTTAAACAACATATTGGGATAGATTTATGGATACAAGGTACAAAACATAGCGCTTAATCATTGTAACAATATGAATATGACAGGGGAGGGGCGGGCAGAACCAGATTTACCGGAAAGCCCGGGCGATAGCTTCCAGGTAAACCGGGTGATTTGATTTTTTAAGGTCAATGTCCCGGCATTGGTTGAACCGCACGAATGCTTTGAGTGCTTCTGTAATTCTCCCGAGCATAGCTTCGTTCAGTTCCACAGCCTCGAAGTGCAGGTTATGGACGATTAGCAGCTTTTGTTTCCGGTCGGCCTTGGCGTCCATCCGGGCAACAAAGGTATCGCCCAGCAGTACCGGCAGGCAGAAATACCCGTACTTCCGTTTGGCGGCGGGCACAAAACATTCAACCTGGTAATCGAAGCCGAAAAAATCCCTTAACCGGTGACGGAAAACATTCAGGATATCGAAAGGGGAAAGGATGAAAGCCTCTCCTGCTAATTCGATAGCTGTTGGCTGACCGGGCAGCATATAGAGCGGCGCGCTTTTCAACCCTTCAACCAGCACGGTCTGTAGTTCGCCTTCTTCAAGCATCCTGGCCAGTTCCTGTTTCACAAGGTTTCCTTTAACGAAACGGGCGCGCCATGCCATCTCTTTCGCGTAGGCAATACCGAGTGCGCCCAGGGTACGCCGGATAACGAAACGCGCGTATTCCTCTGCTGTGGGTAATGCCAAGTCTGTATCTGCTGGTACCAGGTTCAAGGGCTGGTCATATACCTTGTGAAAAGCTTTGGTACGGGTTATCATTAGTTTTCCTTCCAGGTATAAGTGTTCAAGAGCCACTTTGGCTGGCCGCCAGTCCCACCAGCCGGAGCTGGCTTCCTGCCGGTCGTTTTCAAAGTCGCCTACCATCAGGGGGCCTTCACGCTCCACCCGGTCGAGCACCTGCTGCATGAGCCGGGTCTCCGCGGGTGTCTGGGGTTTCCTATTGCGAAGGAAGCTTTCCTTTACGGGCAGCGAAAAGCGAAAATCAGGCATCGGGAGGTAACCCGCGTCGGAGGTAAAATATTCAAAGATGCTTCCGTCTGCTACCAGCTCCGCCAGCCAGCCCGGCTCATAGTCCGGGATGCGCGCGGCCATCACGTGGTGATGTGCCCGTTCTACCACATAATTGGTATCAAGCTGTACAAAACCCAGGTGGTCAATCAGTCGGTAAACTGCATCAATGCCAGTTCCAAACTGTGCCTTTTCGGCCAGTCCGGCTGCGTGCAGGATGATCTTACGGGCTTGCAACGCGGAAAGCAGTATTGGTTCCATGGCAGCAAAATAACGAAATGTTTCGGCAGTCAGTTAGTTTTGATTTTGTTCAACCTGTTGATCAGGCGTGCCCTGGTGACGGTGTCAAACAGAAGTACTCATGACCGCTGCGGAGTACCTTCGGTGATAGGCTTTCAAAGGTATTTATCGCAAAATGGCTACACGGCCACTCCGCATGTATATATCAGTTATATAATAAGCTAAACACATTAATTCGACAAGGTAATGCTCTGCTGATATAATTTTGATGGCGCAATGCTCCTTAGCAACTGGGTTAATTCAATCTCGAATTATCGGCATTCCTTATTTTATCCATCACATAGTTTACAACCACGTCACACCGTACCAGGTTAAACTCAAAGAGTTGTTGCGGTTGCCAATATTCATTTAACTCCGTACGCAACAGTTCTTTTGCGCGGGTCAGCCTTATTTTAACGTTGGATTCGCCAATCTCTAAAGCTTCCATCGTTTCACTGGTACTCATGCCCTGTACTTCGCGCATCACAAATACGGTTCTGTATTTCTCCGGTAATGCGGATACCGCCTTTTCTAATAATACCCTTAATTCTTTATTCATAAGGTTGTCTAAAGGGGTTTCACTTTCATAATCTTTGTAGTTATTTTCCATCAACGTTTTTTCCAGTTTCAACTTTCTTTTTTTACGCAACAGGCTTTCATTTATTAATATCCGGGTGAGCCAGGTGCCGAAGCTGGAATGATGCTTGAAATTTGATAATTGCCTGTATGCGTTCAGGTAGGTGGTTTGCATAATATCCTCCGCTTCCTGGTCATCATTAATAATTGACATGCTGATCCTGTATAAGCGTTCATTAAACTTGCGCATCAACATCTCATATAAATGCGTTTGTCCATTTAATATCTGTATCACAATTTCCTCGTCACTTAAAATCTTACTTATTGGCATGGCTGAATTCATTTGCACTAATTTACTATTAATAGAGTATCCGGCTTTTAAAGGGTTACAAAATCACGATAAATATATTTTGTAACCCTTTTTTTATAGCCAACCTCTAATGGGTATAAATTCAAAATGATTATGGAAACTCAAACAAAAAACGTTCAAACATTATTAAAATTTACTTATGGCTTAGTACCTATTGTTGCCGGGGCCGATAAGTTCACCAACCTGTTAACCGATTGGTCGCATTATCTCAGCCCAACGTTAAAAGGTGTGCTACCTTTCTCTGATCATGATTTTATGATGATTGTTGGCGTCATCGAAATTATAGCCGGCATATTGGTGTTCCTGAATCCTCAAAAGGGGGCATACCTGGTTAGCGCATGGTTGGTGCTTATCGCATTAAGTTTGTTAGTTGGTGGAAACTACCTTGACGTAGCTGTTCGCGATTTAGTAATGGCCATAGGTGCTTTTTCTCTTGCTAAATTGTCTGCACCTGCCGGCTTAAAAAATTAAATCAGGGAGATTTATACGGTTATAATTTTAAGTTTTATTAAGTCACATAACTACTGTTAGTCGCATTGTTGAGATGGAATATTTAATTCTTTTATTTATTTTACTGTATTAGTGACAGTTTTAATGCATTTTTATGATTATTTAGATATTAAAGGAGATTTTAAATTCGGTACCTTACCGGCTATTTTGGCCGTTGGTACAAAAAAAGATCACCTTTATCGTATAATCAAGCTGATATGAGCAAACAGACCATCGCAACAATTATTCTGGGACTATTTTTCCAGTTGGCCCTTACCAAAACTTACGCCCAGTTAACCAATCCTGCGCCCGGGGTACAAAAAATATCTGCTGGTCAACCAGACAAATTTACGCCATATAGTTTTTGTGAAGAGTTACCCATGACGTCGGCTCTTGGTGAGTTGCCTGCCGGGAAACTGCCGTTTGCTGTTAGCGACATTAAAATAAGCACAAACGATAGGGGGGTGATTGTAGAGATTCCCCTTGACGATAAGGAACAGCTCTATGGTTTTGGTTTGCAGCTGGGCTCATTTAACCAGCGTGGATTAAAAATCAAACCTATCGTTAACGATAACCCTTTAAACGACCTTGGCTATACCCATGGCCCCACAACCTTCTATGTATCTAATAAAGGTTACGGAATTTTGATCAATACATCGCGTTATACCACTTTTTACTGCGGAAGCACGACCAAATTGAATGATGGTAAAAGTGTGGATACTGAACGCAAGGACGGCAATTCTGTAGAAGAGTTGTACAAAAACAATAACCAGGAGCTGGGTAATGTAACCGTCGATATCCCCGGTGCCAAGGGTATGGAGGTTTTTATTTTTGAAGGTCCTGAGCTGAAAAATGTCCTGCAGCGCTACAATCTGTTCGCAGGCGGTGGTGCTTTGCCGGCAATTTGGGGCCTGGGAGTTAAATACAGGGTAAAAGCTGATTTTAACCAACAGCAGGTGATCAAGATGGCCGACTATTTTCGCAATAACCACATCCCATGTGATGTTTTGGGCCTCGAACCCAAATGGCAAACCGCGGCATATTCCTGTTCATATGTTTGGGCTAAAGATTTTTTCCCCGACCCTAAAACATTCCTCGCTGCTATGACAAACAAAGGCTTTCATGTAAATTTATGGGAACACGCCTTTGTATCACCCGTATCTCCGCTTTATGAACCTTTGAAAAGGAAAGCCGGAAACTACCTGGTTTGGAACGGACTGGTGCCGGATTTTGTAGATACTGGTGCAAGGCGTATTTTCGCCGGTTATCATAACGAAACCTTTATAAAACAGGGCATCTCCGGTTTTAAAATGGATGAATGCGATAACTCAAATATCGCTTTTGGAAGCAATGCCTGGAGTTTTCCGGAGCTTAGCCGGTTCCCGTCGGGTATTGACGGAGAACAGATGCACCAGCTTTTTGGATTGCTTTATCAAAAAACAATATTTGATATCTATAAAAAATCAAATCAGCGTACATACCTGGATGTGCGGGCCTCCAATGCTTTCGCATCATCCTATCCGGCCGCTTTGTACAGCGATTCCTATGATCATGACCAGTACATCAAATTGATCCTGAATTCCGGGTTTTCCGGAATGATTTGGTCCCCGGAAGTAAGGGAATCCAATTCAATAAAGGATTTTATGCGCCGCAGTCAAACTGCAGTACTGTCTGCACAAACCTTATTTAATTCATGGTACCTGAAAAATCCACCCTGGTTGCAGATCAATAAACAAAAGAACAATGCCGACCAGTTGATGGATAATGCAAAAGAGGTGGAGGCAGATATCCGTAAACTGTTTGAATTTAGAATGAGCCTGATTCCCTACCTGTATAATGCTTTTGCCGAATATCATTTTAAAGGGATACCGCCATTCAGGGCGCTGGTGATGGATTACCCGGAGGATAAGAACACTTTTAATTTATCTGACGAGTATATGATTGGGAGCGGAATACTGGCTGCACCGTTAACAGAAAAAATGGACGAAAGAAAAGTTTATTTACCGGCAGGCACCTGGTACGATTTTAATACCAATCAAAAATACGAAGGCGGAAAAGTATATACTATTAAACCAAGCCTTACTCAGTTACCAATTTTTATCAAAGACGGCACCATATTGCCATTGGCCAAACCCGTTGAACATGTAGCGGAGGATACCAGGTTTGAGATCACCTGTTTTGTGTATGGCGATCATAAAACGGCGGGTTCATTATTTGAAGATGATGGAGTAACTTTTAATTATGAAAGAGGAAATTATAATGCGATCAATTTATCCTGGAACAAAAATAAAGGAGCAATAAAACGCAGCGGACCATTTAAAAATACCAGGTATGTCATAAAAAAATGGG
Organism: Mucilaginibacter sp. P1_A3; assembly: GCF_056406855.1. Classification (NCBI taxonomy): domain Bacteria; kingdom Pseudomonadati; phylum Bacteroidota; class Sphingobacteriia; order Sphingobacteriales; family Sphingobacteriaceae; genus Mucilaginibacter; species Mucilaginibacter sp. P1_A3. The sequence continues at coordinate 150,250 of NZ_JBFTZJ010000012.1, read as the reverse complement.
TGCTCATAAACTAAAAGGAAGCATTAAAAAACTTATTAGCCTTTCGTCGCAATGATCAAATTAGATTAAACGGTTTATGGGAAGCCATATTCCGTTTAATCTAATTCTCCCAAACAGTCATCTATTTATCTATTAAAAAATTTGCTAAATCGATTTATTTAATGTTGATTTGCTAAATCAATTTAGCTTAAATAAGTACAAATCTATTTGTCCAATTAAATGAGAAACTATTTTTATAGCTTTTTACTGCTGTGTGCTTTTGCCGCGCCTGTAACTGCACAAACGGTACAGCCTTTTAACCAGGGCGATAGGGTGGTGTTTACCGGTAATAGCATTACCGATGGGGGGCATTATCACTCCTATATCTGGTTATATTATATCACGCATTTTCCCAATCGCAGGATAACAGTTTTTAATGCCGGGATTGGCGGCGATGTATCCCGGCAGATGCTGGAGCGCATGGATAGTGATGTATTTGCAAAAAAGCCAACCGTTATCACGCTTACCTTCGGAATGAATGATACAGGTTACCAAAACCTGAAAGGGGCCAAAGCCGACTCAACCTATGCCGTCAAAGTAGCGGAATCATTAAAAAGTTTCAGGCTGATAGAGGATAAGTTAAAGCAACATCCCAACGTACGGAAGATTATGATCGCTTCATCACCTTATGATGAAACCGCTAAAATCACGGCAACACCGCTAATCGGTAAAAATACCGCCATGCTAAAAATAGCTGCCGATCAGCAAAGTACTGCCTCAAAAAATAACTGGGATTTTGTTGACCTCAACCGCCCGATGACCGCCATTAATTTGCAGCAGCAGCAAATCGATTCTACCTTCACCATGGAAGGCAGCGACCGGATCCACCCAACCAACGACGGACAAATGGTGATGGCCTACCTGTTTTTAAAAGCCCAGGGGCTGGCAGCAAAAAAAGTAGCCAACATGGTGATCAATGTAAATAACAAAAAGGTTACCCTTACCGAAAATTGTATCATTACCACCCCGGTAATTAACACAAACCATATTAAATTCAATTACCTGGCCAACTCATTGCCTTATCCAATGGATACCATTGCAAGCGGTTTTGGCAGGCCCGCAAAACCCCAGTCTGCGGTGTTAAAACTGTTACCGTTTACCAATGAATTTAACCAGGAGCTTTTGCAGGTTATAGGGCTAAAGGAGGGAGTAAAATATTCACTTAAAATAGATGGTGAACCCATAGGCACCTGGAACGCCGCCGACTATACCCAAGGCATCAACATGGCCTTAATAACAAGCACACCCCAATACCAGCAGTCGCTGGCTATTATGCACCTGAACGAAGAACGCTGGACGATTGAACGCCGGCTGCGCGAATATTATTGGATGCATTACTCCATCCTGAAACCTAAAGGGCTGTTATTTAATGATGGACAGGCTACTTTAGATTCATTGCAGCGATATGCTAAGAAAGATTTTTTTGTGGCAGTTACCGTACCCACTTATCAAAAGGCCCGGTTTAAGCAAGTCCGTGATGCCTGGCAAAAAGAGATAGATCTGCTTACCGAGGAAATGTATCGCATTAACAAGCCAGTTAACCATATTATTGAGATAACCGCAGCCAAATAACTCCCATGAAACTGAAAACCATTTTGATAAGCTTAATGTTGGTAAGCGGCGTTGCTGCCAGCTCATTTGCGCAAACGGCCTGGTACATAGATGGATACCATGGCGGTATCTGGGGCCATTATCCCGACTGGAACACCCGGTTCATGGCAGATATGTTAAAAAAGAACCCCGACTGGAAAATCAACATCGAGTTGGAGCCCGAAACCTGGGACAGGGCACAAGTTGTAGACCCTGCCGCCTATGCCGATTTTAAAGCTTTGTTTACAGATCAAACCCTTACCGGCCGCATAGAGTATGTAAACCCCGAGTACGCCCAAAGCTACAATTACAATATCTCTGGCGAGAGTATTATCCGCCAGTTTGCTTATGGCATTAAAAAAATCAAGGCACATTTCCCAGAAGCGGTGTTTACCTCTTCTTCATCCGAAGAGCCTTGCTTTACCAGTGCGTTGCCACAGATATTAACCTCGTTTGGCTTTAAATATGCTTCGCTTAAAAATCCTAATACCTGTTTTGGCGGCTATACCCGCGCCCATGGCGGTGGGCTGGTTAATTGGGTTGGTCCGGATGGTACGGGCATTATAACTTCGCCCAGGTATGCAGTTGAACAGTTAGCACCAAAATCGACATGGCAAACCATTGCCTGGGAAAACGCGGCCTATTACATCAACGCAGCTTACGCAGATGGCGTTAAACACCCCGTTGGGATGACTTTACAGGATGCCGGCTGGAAGGGCGGTCCATTTATCGGCAATGGCGATAAAAATGGCGTACACAGCATTTATACTACGTGGCGTAACTATTTTGCAAATGTTGCCCGGGGCGATGCCCGGCCGGATTGGAAACTATCTCAGGAAGACATACTGGTGAGCCTGGTTTGGGGTTCGCAGGTTACGCAGCAAATTGCCCAGCGGGTGCGTGCTTCCGAAAACAAGATCATCCAAAGCGAAAAACTGGCTTCAATGGCAAAGATCTACGCAGGTAGCAGCTATCCCCAGGCCGATTTTGATGCCGCCTGGCGAACGCTTTTGCTATCGCAGCACCATGACTGCTGGATAGTGCCCTACAACGGCAAGCCCGGCGATACCTGGGCCGATAAAGTGAAAAGCTGGACGGCGTTTACCAATAATAAGAGCGATAGCATCAGCAACGTTTCTACTTCACTGTTAAATAAAAATGAAGGTGATTATATCACCGTTTATAATACACTCGGGATCAGGCGTACAGAAGTTGTTCAGGTTGATCTTCCTGAAAAATTTACGGCTGAAAACACGAGTGTTTTTGATCGGAATGGTAAACAGGTAGCAGTTCAGTTTATTCCGGCTGCTGGTCAGCAAAAAGCAAAAATAAGCTTCAAAGCAACCGTGCCTTCAATGGGCTATGCCGTTTATCAGTTTAAAGAATTAAAAAGCGCCATTTTAAAAGGTGCTCATATTGCCATACTGGCTAATGGTGATTATCAGCTTGAAACAGATTTATACCGCATCATTATTGATCCGGCGAAGGGTGGCATCATTAAAAGCCTGTTGGCCAAAACTATGGCTAACCAGGAGTTTGTAGATAAAGCAAACGCCCGTAGTTTTAACGAGTTGCGCAGTAATTTTTATAATGACGGCGGTTTTAAATCGAGCAAAGACAATCCTGTTAAAATAGAGATCATAGAAAATGGTCCCATCAGTATAAAACTGGCCATCAAGGGAACTATTAATGGCAGCGATTATACACAGGTCATCGCCATGAATGAGAGTGCGCCACGTATTGACATAAACCTGAACATCAACTGGAAAGGTAACCCCGGTATAGGGGAGGGCATTAAACCGGGCACCTACAAATGGGAATTGCCTGCAAAGCCATTTTATGATGAGAGGAATAAGTTACTGGCTTTGTTCCCGCTTAACTTCAAACACCAAAAAGTATATAAAGATGCACCTTTTGACGTTACGGAAAGCAAACTGGATAATACCTTTTATACCCGCTGGGATAGCATTAAAAACAATGTGATCCATACCTGGGTAGATGTTACCGGCGATAACGATAAATACGGAATGGCGCTGCTTACCGATCATACCACCAGTTATGCCCATGGTAAAGATTATCCTTTGGGTTTGGACATCCAGTATTCAGGTATGGGTTTGTGGGGAAAAAACTATACCATTGATGGGCCTACAGAAATTCATTATGCATTGATTCCACACCCAGGTAAATGGGATCAGGCTGGCATTTGGGCAGGTGCCACCCAATGGAACGAGCCTTTGGCGGTGCGCGCGGGCAAGCCAGGTGAGATTAACAATACATCATTGATCAGGACGGACGATAAGGACATTGAGATTACCTCGGTACAATTTGATGGCGATGATATGCTGGTGCGTTTTTTTAATGCTGGTGCAGGCAAAGCTATTAAAGCTATGTTTAATTGTAGCGCTGATAAAGCCCAACTGATGGAATTGGATGGCAGGGTTAAACAGGTTTTGGCTTTAATTAAACAAACTACCGGCGATAATGCGTTGACTTTCAATATTCCAAAGTTTGGAATCCGCACATTGCGGCTCATCAATGCACGCAAAATATAAGCGATATGCATCCAACAAAATATTTGTAAAATTTATTGTACAATATTTTGCTAAATCGTTTTTATTAAATAATTTGGACGATAATTACCAATTATAAATAACCGCTTCTTAAAACATACTTCAGGGATTAAAAGATGACCAATACTAAACGGGCCGTTTTTGTGGCTTTGCCGGGAAAAAAACATTTCATTGTGCTGTTAACTGCTGCATTGTCTTTTGGTACAACTGCGCTGAAAGCACAAAACCCCGCCACCTACGTAAATCCTTTTATTGGAGCCAGTACCAGCACGGCAGATGCAGGCACTTACCATGGTCTTGGCAAAACTTTTCCGGGCGCTACTACGCCCTATGGCATGGTGCAGGTTAGCCCAAATACCATAACCGGCGGCGACAATGGCCCTGGTTACAGTTACGAACAAACCAGTATTGAAGGGTTTGCGATGACCCAAATGAGCGGAATAGGCTGGTACGGCGATCTGGGTAACTTTTTGGTAATGCCGACCGCCGGCAAATTATATACAATAGCTGGTAAAATGGATGGATCGGTAAAAGGATACCGATCTGCCTATGATAAAAAGACCGAAAAAGCATCCGCCGGATATTACAGCGCATTGCTGACAGACCATCATATTAAAGCAGAGATGACCGCTGCCCCCCATAGCGGCATGCTGCGCTTTACTTTTCCGCAAGGCAGCGATTCCCGCGTTCAGATAGATTTGGCACGTAGGGTAGGGGGCACATCTACATTACAGTATATAAAGGTAGTTAACGATCATAGTATTGAGGGTTGGATGAAATGTACACCCGATGGTGGCGGCTGGGGCAACGGAGATGGCCACGCCGACTATACCGTTTATTTTTATGCCGAGTTTAGCAAGCCACTGAAAGATTTTGGCGTTTGGAGCGCCGATATCCCCGACGACTGGAGCCGTAAACTGGACGATGTAACAAGTACCAAATACCTGGACAGGGTTGCCCAGGCCGAAATACTAAAGGGCGCAAAAGAGAAACAAGGAAAGCACCTGGGTTTTTATACTCAATTTGCTACCAATGCCAATGAACAAGTGCTGCTTAAAACAGGCATTTCTTTTATCAGTATCGCCGGAGCAAAAAATAATTTAAACACCGAGATCAAGGATTGGAACTTTGATGGGGTACATCAAAAAGCCGTTGCCTTATGGAACAAAGCTTTAACCAAGGTAAATGTTCAAGGCGGTACACCCGAGCAAAAGACAGTGTTTTATACCGCGCTTTACCACACCATGATAGACCCGCGAATTATAAGCGATGTGGATGGTAAATATCCTGGTGGCGATGGCCAGGTGCACCATGCCGTAAATTTTAGCAAGCGCACCATATTTAGCGGCTGGGATGTGTTTCGCAGTCAAATGCCTTTGCAAACTATCATCAATCCCTCATTGGTTAATGACGAGATTAATTCACTGGTAACCCTGGCACAGGAAAAGAAAATGAATTACCTGGAACGCTGGGAAATTATGAACGCCTACAGCGGCTGCATGATTGGTAACCCAGCCGTATCTGTAATAGCCGATGCCTATGCCAAAGGCATCCGCAATTATAACGTGCCCGAGGCTTATCGCTTATCCGTAGGATCGGTTGAGAAATTTGGTAATGGCGATAAGGGCTTTAGCGGTGGCGATTTGAGTTTATCACTAACCCTGGAATATGCCTATACCGATTGGTGTGTAGGCCAATTGGCCAAATGGCTGGGTAAAACCGGCGATGCTGCTAAATACACACAGCGCGGACAAGCCTACAAAAATGTATTTGATGCCGAAAAAGGCTGGTACAGGCCAAAAGATGATAATGGTAACTGGAAAACCTGGCCCGATTCGGCAAGAACCAAACAATGGTATGGTACTATTGAAAGTAACCCGTACCAGCAAGGCTGGTTTGTGCCGCAGGACGTAAAAGGTATGGCCAAAATGATGGGCGGCTACGAAAAAACCATAGCTGACCTGAATAACTTTTTTGAAAAAGCGCCGGATAACATGATGTGGAATGATTATTACAATCATGCCAACGAGCCGGTGCACCACGTGCCTTTTTTATACAATCACCTGGGTGCGCCATGGCTTACTCAAAAGTGGACGAGGGAGATCTGTCGCCGGGCTTACCACAACTCGGTTGAGGGTTTAGTTGGTAACGAGGATGTGGGCCAGATGTCGGCCTGGTATGTGTTGGCTGCAAGCGGCCTACACCCGGTTTGCCCCGGCGATACCCGGCAGGAAATTACCAGCCCGGTATTTGATAAAGTGGTGTTAAAGCTAGATCCTAAATATGCCAAAGGCCAAACATTTACTATAGTAGCCCTCAAAAACTCGGCGGCTAATGTATATATCCAAAGCGCAAGGTTAAATGGTAAACCATATAACAAATGCTATTTGGATTTTAAGAATATCGCGGCTGGCGGCACACTGGAATTAACGATGGGCAGCAAGCCAAATAAAAACTGGGGAATTTGATGGGACATGTATTTGAAAGGTAAGTGATAATTGATGTTAAAGCTAAATCGATTTATGATAAATGCTTTTTAGTCGTTGCAACTTTCAAAATGCAGGAAGCTCTGAAGGAGAAATGACGTTTTAAAAGGTTTGTCGTCCTGAGGAACGAAGGATCTGTTCGCAGACTGTACAAGGCGAAGAAGCATGGTGTAGAATAGATCCTTCACTATCGTTCAGGATGACAAAAAAGGGGGTTTTAATAAAGGTTGGTCATCCTGAGGAACGAAGGATCTGTTCGCAGACTTTACAGGGCGAAGAAACATAGCGAATAATAGATCCTTCACTACGTTCAGGATGACAAAAAGGTTTTTGTAATCATGTCATTGCGAGGCACGAAGCAATCGCGAACTATACAGGGCGAACTTATACAGTTCGCGATTGCAATAACATAAAGAATAAATAAGATAATATATAAGTTGACCATACAATGAAGAAAACGTTTTTACTAATAATCACTCTCGGCCTTTCTATCTGGGCCAACGCCCAAAAAATCGCCCCTTTCAAGGCAGGGGACAGGGTAGCTTTTGTAGGTAACAGTATTACCGATGGCGGGCATTATCATTCCTACATCTGGCTGTATTATATGACCCATTTCCCCAACGCGCGTATTACCTGTTTTAACGCTGGGATCGGGGGCGATGCTATCAACCAGATCTATGACCGGTTTGACGATGACGTGTTTACCAAAAAGCCTAATATTTTAACCCTTACCTGGGGAATGAATGATAGCGGCTATTTTGAATGGTACCGTGCCGACGGGCAGGATTTTATGGATAAAAGAATCCAGGGCAGCTATAAATATTATGGCATGCTGGAAGATAAACTGAAGCAACGGCCGGATATTAAAAAGATTTTTATCCTGGGTTCGCCATATGATGAAACTTCAAAATTTACCACCAAAAACATCTACCCCAAAAAAAGTATAGCTTTCTCAAAGATCATCGATTTTCAGCAGGAGGCCGCGAAAAAGAATGGTTTTGGCTATGTTGATTTTTATCATCCGATGACTGCCATTAACCTGCGCGAGCAGGCCAAAGATTCAACTTTTAGCTTAACGCCTAATGATAGGGTACACCCCGATAATGATGGTCACCTGGTGATGGCTGACCTGTTTTTAAAAGCTCAGGGTTTAGATAATCAGGTTGTTGCCGAAGCTGGTGTAAACGCCCAAAGCAAAAAAGTATTAAAGGCGGTAAACTGCCGCATCACTAATGTAACGGCCGATGCCGATTCGGTAAGTTTTAATTACCTGGCCAATTCACTGCCTTACCCTTTAGATACCATTCCGCGTGCATGGGGCAACCGCAAAAAGCAGGCTGATGCTTTAAAGGTTATTCCCTTCACCAAAGAGTTTAACCAGGAAACATTAACAGTTAAAGGTTTAAAGGCCGGTGATTATAAAGTGCTGATTGATGGCGAACAGATAGGCCATTGGTCGGCACAGCAACTGGCCGATGGGATGAATATGGCCGAAATTACCACAACGCCACAATACCAGCAAGCTATCCAGATAAGGGAATTAAACGAGGAGCGCTGGGATATTGAGCGCCGCACAAGGATGTACGTTTGGATGCAGTATGATTTTTTAAAGGGTAAAGGCCTGCTGCATAACGATAGCAACGCAGCTATGGATACCGTAAAAAAATATGCGCTGAAGGATATTTTTGTAAATGGCAACAAGGACAATTACTCCCGCGCCCGCTACAAAAGCCTGCGCGATGCCTGGCAAAAAGAAATGGATGTATTAACCGATGAAATCTATGCCATCAACAAGCCGCGGAATCACCGCATCACTATTGTCGTTTTAAAATAATATACCTGGATACCAATATGGATACCTACAAAAAAACAATTTTAATACTCATCATCAGTTTTTTAACCTTTTTAAAGGTTAGCGCGGCCACGGTAGATACTGTTCTTACACACAGCGCCGCCATGGCGCGCGATATTAAAGCGGTAGTTGTAAAACCCTCCGATTATTCTGTATCAAAGAAATTCCCTGTATTATACCTGCTGCATGGTTTTAGCGGTAACTATAGCGATTGGATTTTGAAAGTGCCAGCCATTACTAAACTGGCTGATGAGTACCAAATGGTTATTGTTTGTCCCGATGGTAATTTTGCCGGCTGGTATTATGATAGCCCAATGAGCAAAGACTGGCAATATGAAACTTATGTAGGAACAGAACTGGTGAATTGGGTCGATAAGCATTACGCTACCATTGCCAATAGGAGTGGCCGTGCCATCACCGGTTTAAGCATGGGCGGGCATGGGGCCATGTATATCGCCTTTAAGCACCAGGACACCTTTGGCGCGGCCGGCAGTATGAGCGGCGCCTTGGATATCAGGCCGTTCCCGGATGCTTTTGGCATTGAGCAGGTTTTAGGAAAATACAGTCAATATCCCGAAAGATGGGAGAAGAACAGTGTAATCAATATGATATACCTGTTAAAGCCAAATTCGCTGGCTATTACTTTTGATTGTGGCTATGATGATTTTTTGTACCAGGTGAACCTTGCTTTTCATCAGGAACTTTTAATGCGCAAGATTCCGCATGATTTTACAGTGAGGCCGGGCGCACATACCTGGGAATATTGGGGCAATTCCATCGTTTACCAGGCCTTGTTTTTTAGCCGTTACTTTAACAAAATAAAATAGGGGATAGTGTTGCGAAGTGTTCTTTACCGGGCTTGTAATATTAAGCCCGGTTTTTAAACTTTTTTTTAACTTTTATTGCCATTTAGTGCGAAGAAAATAATTAAAAAAAAAGTACTGGAAAAGTTTGCTAAATCGTTTTTATAATTTAAATTAGCACTCAGATTAAATATCTGTTATAAACCATTTAATACAAACATACTTTTTTTAGGGCGATCTGCGTAAGGTTGTCAATTGTTGCTAAATCGATTTTCAATTTTATTGAATTGAAGTTTGTAGTGTGAAAATATGCTATTGTAAATAAACCCTATAATATGAAAAAAATTTACTTTAAGGTTCTTTCTTATTCGATGTTCGGGCTGGCGCTTTTTGGTATGGCATCCTGTAAAAAGGATGGTTTCCTGGGGCAAACTTCTACATCAAACTTAACCAAACCTACAGTTTTTGCCGATAGCGCCAATACGGTGGCTTTCCTGTCCAATATTTACAGCAATGTAGGCTTTAGTGCCGACCCAGGTCGCTTTTTATATGCAGGGTTTACTACAAATGGAGGGATCGACGCTGCATCAGATGAAGCCGAGGTGTACACATCGGCAGGATCCACCGCGCTGGCTTTTGAATCGGGCACTGTTAATCCGGCTGTAATTACTGATGACGCCTATAAAAAAAGCTATGTGAACATCAGGGCTATCAACCAATTGATGGCCAACCTGCCCAAAGCTCCCATAAATGCTTTTACTAAAACCCAGATGCGTGCCGAAGCCCATTTTTTAAGGGCCTGGTATTATGCCATTTTGTTAAAGCATTACGGTGGTGTGCACATTGTAAAAGACAGTATTTACAATTATACAGATGCGATTCCTGCTAAGCGTAATACTTATGCCGAAACCGTAAATTATATCCTGGCCGATTGCGATACTGCAGCGCTTGACCTGCCCCTGGTACAAAGCGGTTTAAATTATGGCCGTGCATCAAAGGGAGCTTGCCTGGCCCTAAAATCACGGGTGTTGTTGTATGCGGCAAGTCCGTTGTTTAACGGGCAGTCTATAGGAGTTGGCAGCACCAAAGAATTGGTAGGCTATCCAGCCTATGATAAAGAACGCTGGCGATTGGCCGAAGAAGCCGCGGTGGCAGTTATAGGTACGGGTGCTTATAAGCTCTATACTGATAATTCAAGCGCCGGTATAGGTTTTCAAACACTTTTTACGCTGCCTGTAAATGGCGAATACATATTTCAACGTATGAGGCCTGATAACCGTGATTTTGAAGAGTTGTGGCAACCGCCAAGCCGTACAGGTAAAAATGGCGCCTTACCATTACAGGGCCTTGTTGATGCCTTCCCGATGATTACCGGCAAGGCTATCACCGATCCAACATCGGGGTATGACCCGCAAAATCCCTACGCCAACCGCGATCCCCGTTTGGATTATACGGTGATCCGCGACCAAACACCTATTCAAAACCGGCTGTCATCGGGTAAATCGCCGATAGATATTTTTATCGGTACCTACCAGGGCAGGTCAACTGGTCCCGATGCCGTAAACGTAGGCACGCGTACAGGCTACTACACCAACAAAATGCTGGACCCAAATGCGGTATCCCAGGATTTTACGCACAATACCAAAAGATGCTGGCCGCTGATGCGCTATGCCGAAATCCTGCTTAACTACGCCGAAGCGGCCAATGAATATGAAGGCCCTACCACGCAGGTTTACCAGGCTGTTGAGGCCATTCGCCAAAGGGCGGGTTTGGCCCCGTACCAGTTGCCAATTGGTTTAGGCCAGGCAGAGATGCGTAAAGTTATCCAAAACGAACGCCGTATTGAGCTTGCGTTTGAAGAGCACCGTTTTTGGGATGTACGCCGCTGGAAAATTGCCGACCAGACCGAGAATATTCAAACTTACGGTATGGAGGTTGACCGCAACAATACTTCAGTAACTTATAAAACCTTCCCGGTGCGCAAGCGCAACTTCCGTACGGCAATGTACCTGTGGCCATTCCCACAAACGGAAGTCGCCAAATCGCCAGAGATGTTACAGAACCCTGGGTATTGATCATCATAAGATAAAAGCAAATGAAAAAGAATAACATATTTCAACAATGCGGCTTTTTGGTGATAGCTATAGCTGCTATCCTGATGACGTCATGCAAAGCCGAAAAGTCATTTCCTGTTAAGGAATCAGTTAAAGATATAACTGGCAGCTGGCAGGTTATCAGGGCTACCCGCAACGGTACGGATCTTACCGGCATCATTGATTTTACCAAATTCAGGGTAAACTTTAAGGAAGGCGCTTACACCATTGAAAATCCATTGCCATTCCTGGTAAATGCCGATGGCAAATTTGCATTGGATGATCCTGAATATCCCTTTAAAATAACGTTTACGGCTACAGGGGCAGCCGCACCGGTATCAACCCCTTTCACTTACCCGGTAGTAAATGGCAAACGGCAGCTAAGTATTACGTTTAGCCCTGGTTGCCCCAATAACAGCTATGTATACGTGCTTCAAAAAGTTAACTAACCACCAACCACAAAAAATAAACTGAGAGATTTTATGAGATCATATTTACATATAAAAGGTAAAGGTTTGTGGAAGTTTTGCGCTTTTATAACCCTGGCCATCATATTAGCCTGCTGCGGCGAGATCATTACAGGTGTAGATCAGCCTGCAACAGCCACAGCAGGTGCCGTTGTGCCTATTACCGTACACATCAGCATCCCTACTGTAGGTGATGGCGGACCGGATAACCTGATATTTGGCTTTTTGGTGCCTAAAGGCTGGAAAGCGGCTCAAAATACATTAATAACTTATACCAGCCCAACCCTGGGCGACGGAAACATGACCCTGATCCCAGATGGAACGGTAGCTAAAAATGGCGGCGGATTAACATGGCCGGCCTACATGAAAAAAACATTCCAGATAGGGGGGAACCTTATTGATGATATGGAATGGGTAGCTTATCAGTCAGATAAAGGTTTCAAACACGGGGGAGGAAATACCATTAGCGGCGATCTGCATATTAAAATAAAAGTGGGTGCAGATGGAAACAATACCCTGGTAAAATTGGGATACGTAATTACCGATAGTGGTAACGGCTTTACCAGCGATGGTAACGGTACTTACTACAGTTCGATGATTACGCCTTGTTTTGAAGTTACCGGTGGCACCGGCGACCTGATAGATTTTTGTAACCCGCAGTTAACCACCATTAACCCGCCAAAATCGTTAGATAATGACATTGTTACCCTAACGTTTGACGGTACCGTAGTTAATACCCCGCTTGGCAATGCTACCGAAACTTACCTATGTGCTACCGCCTATACCAGCGATGGCAAAACCGTTAGCGTGTGCGAGCAAACTGATAAAACCAAAATGGTGCAAACCGGCCCGAATAGCAAAAAATACCAGATAACGATATGGCCTAAAAGCTTCTTTAATGTTAGCGGCACACAAACCATAACCAAAATGGAGTATTTCATAACCAACAAAGCTGGAACCACCAAGGTGGGCTACGGTAATACGCTGGCGCCTTTTGTGTACACCTTTAAGTGTTCGTAACCAATTATAATACAATATGATACTGACTTGTCCTGCAAAAGGAATAACACGTATCTGCTAAAACGATATTTCAATTATTGCCAACAATTTAAATCTTATACTATGGCTTATTGCTACTTAAAGAAATGCTTTACAGGTTTCGTCATATTGATGCTTATGCTGGTAAAAACCGGGTACGCAGCTATGCAGGACACCACAGGCAGGGGTAGTACCCATCCTGACTGGGTAAGCGGCATCGTGCTTGACGAATATGCCAACCCATTAAAAGGGGTTAAGGTAACCATAAAAGGGAAAACCGATGCCGTAGTTACCGGTGCCGACGGAAAGTTTGAGATCAACGCGGCTATCAGCGATAAACTGGTGCTTGCTGTTGCCGGCTATTATACGCGCCAGGTTACCGTACACGATAAAATTAGTATAACAGTACGGCTACTTGATGCCTATATAAAAACGCCCGAAAAGATAAACGTGCTGTATGGAACCAAAAAAGCATCGGCTAATTTGGGGGCTATATCTTCTATTTATACCAACCAGCTTACCTCTACACCTGCATCGTTGTATACCTACGCTTTGCCGGGCCAGCTGCCTGGCTTGTACACGCAGCAGTACAGTGGTTTTTCAAGTCCGCAAACAAGTACGCAAACCGTGGCCGATTTTGTTGGCAACGTGGTGCAGCACAACAACTATTCGGCAAATGATAATACCGAGATCGGTTTATCATTGCGCGGACAAACGCCCATTACGATCATTGACGGTGTACAACGCGAAATTTCATCTATTGATCCTGAAAGCATCGAATCGGTATCGGTATTGAAAGATGCCTTATCAAACATTCTGCTGGGTATTAACAGCTCACGTGGTGTATTATTAATAACCACCAAACGTGGCCAGGCAGGCGCGCCCCGCATCTCGTTCACCGCCGAATCAGGGTCTCAGCATCCTTTATCATTGCCCACACCTTTGCCTGCTTATCAGTACGCTTATCTGTATAACGAGGCACTGCAAAACGATGGCAAACCAACTGTTTATACCGCCAGCGATTTCAATGCCTACCGCAATCATACCGACCCGGCGCGTCATCCTGATGTGAACTGGTTTAACACCTTACTGCGCGATCATTCACCATTAAAGAGCTACAAATTAAATGTAAATGGTGGTACCGGCGTGGCGCAATACAGCGTATCCTTAAGTTATCTGGATCAGCAGGGGATGTTTAAAACAGCGCCTAATGCTACATACAATACCAATAATGATTTAAACCGCTACATCATCAATTCGGACCTGAGCGTAAATGTAACTAAGAAGTTTACAGTTGATCTGCAGTTGTTTGGTCGCATTCAACAGGCCACACAACCAGGAACCGGTTACAATGGGATCCTCAATACGCTATATAATACGCCAAATAACGCCTACCCGGTTTATAACCCTAACGGATCATTCGGGGGCACAACTTTATTTACCAATAACCTGTTATCGCAGTTACAATATTCGGGCTACCAGCGCACCAACAGCAATGATGTAATGGCCAACCTTGATCTCAACTACGATTTGAGCGGTATTACTCAAGGCCTATCGGTAAAACTAAAAGGCAACCTTGCTTTTGAATCGCAGGGTTTGGTAAACAGGGGGCTGCAAAACAACGCTTACATTTTTAACAGGGATAGCAGTTACTCGGCAGTGGGTAACCCTATAGCGCAATCAAATGGATTTGCCACGGTATCAAGCGCCCGCTACTCATTTGCACAGGCTGCTTTAAATTACGACAGGCAGTTTGGTAAAAGCAATGTAAGTGGTATGTTATTGTATGATACCCGGTCGTCAGTGTTAAACTATGATCTGTCAGGGGTTACTACCAACCGTGCGGTTAAGTTTGGCTATAACTATGATAGTAAGTATCTTTTTGAAGCATCGGTAAACAGCAGCGGTTACAACAGGTATCCGCCGGGTAACCAGTATGGTTTATTTTACGCGGTTGGTTTAGGCTGGCAAATGGGGCAGGAGCGTTTTATTAAAGACAACGTAAGCTGGATAAGCTCATGGAAATGGCGCGCCACCTATGGTAAAACCGGTAATGCCAATGTGGATAATTTTGGCTACTACAACTTTTTGCAAACCTACAGCGCATCAAACGGCTACCCGTATACATTGGGTACCAGCCGCAGCGTGATCCAAAGTTATAACGAAAATACACTGGCTAATCCCTACATCCGCTGGGAAAACGCAAAAAAGCTGGATATAGGTACCGATATCTCGTTGTTTAAAGATCACTTTAAAATTACCGCCGACTATTTTCACGACAGGTATTATGATCTGTTACAGATTCGGGGCAACAGCATCGCGCTGCTGGGTACCGGTTACTCGGCAGAGAATATTGGTGTAAAACTTTATAAAGGCACCGAGCTTACCTTAACCTACCAGGATCACGTAGGTAATTTAAACTATTTTATCAGCGGCAACGCTACCCGCCAAACATCCAAAAATGTGTTTAGCGATGAGGAAGCAACACCTTACCCATGGTTAAGGCGCACGGGCCTATCAAACGATGTAATCTTCGGTTATACAGCTTTAGGCTTTTTTAAAAACGCCCAGGATGCAGCCACAGGTGCTACAACCGTGGGTTACACTCCACAGGCCGGAGATGTTAAATACAAAGACCTCAACGGCGACAATATTATTAACCAGTTTGATCAATCGCCTATAGCCAATACCAAAGCTTTGATTTTTTACGGCTTATCATTTGGCGTAAACTATAAAGGGTTTAGCCTGAGTGTGCTAATGCAGGGTGTGGCTAATCACCAGATCATTTATAACAATAACCTTATAAATGGTTTTGCTGGTGTTGGTCCGTTTGGTAACAATTATTCGGGCCAGGGGTATGATGCTTTAACAGGCAGATGGACACCCGAGACTGCTGATGTAGCTACCCTGCCACGCTTATCATCGGTGGGTAATGCCAATAATGGCCTGCTATCAACATTGTATATCCGCTCTGCCAATTATATGAGGCTAAAAAATGCCGAGGTAGGTTATAGCCTGCCGCTGGAGTGGGCGCGCAAGCTTAGACTGTCGGGCATCAGGGTATTTGCCAATGGCGAAAACCTGCTTACTTTTTACGGCTACAAAGGAGTTGATCCAGAGGTTTATGGCCTTGCATATCCTATTCAACGGGTGTTTAATGCAGGTATAAACATCAAGCTTTAATTTTTGGCCAACATTAAAAACATGATCATGAAGAAAATTAAAAATATAAGCATAGCAGTCCTTACCCTTTTTGTAATACTATCGGGCTGTAAAAAATATGAGCAATTTCCGGTTGATAAGGTGGGTATTCAATATGTGTTTGATCCTAAGGATTCTTTGGGTACCAATGCTAAAGAATTTCTATACGGTATTTATCCTATACTCAAAAGCGGTCATAACCGGGTAGGCGGCGATTATCTTGACGCTGCGTCTGACGATGCCATGTCGTCGGCCTCGGGTCCTACAAACCAGGTTACCATACTATCCACCGCAGCCTATAATTCCTATACCATGCCAGCCGATGAGAACCTTTGGGCATATTATTATACAGGTATCCGCAAGGCCAACATTTTTGTAAATAACATTGATCTGGTGCCGGTAATGGCAAAATACAAAGGCTACTCGCAAAAGTACGTATGGAAAAGCGAAGCCCGTTTTTTAAGGGCCATGTTTTACTTTGAGCTGGTGAAACGTTACGGAGGTGTGCCATTGTTAGGCAACAAAGTATTTACTATAAGCGATAACGTAGCCCTGCCGCGCAACTCATTTGATGATTGTATAAAATACATAGTAAGCGAGTGTGATGCCATTAAAGATACGTTACTCACTACACCATTTGATAACCCCAATGCCGATGCGCACCGGGTAACCAAAGGCGCGGCGTTAGCCTTAAAGGCAAAGGCCTTGTTATATGCCGCCAGTCCGCTGTTTAATGGCGGCAACATTGATGCGGCCAACCCGCTAACCGGCTATGCAGATAACAGTACAGCAAGATGGGCAGCAGCTGCAGCGGCCGAAAAAGATGTAATGAACCTGGGCGGTTACGCGTTGCTGACTAATTATAAAGATATTTTTCTGACACAGAATAATGCTGAAATGATACTGATCAGGCAAACCGGGTCTGATAATATTGTCGAATCGACTAATGCGCCTATAGGATTTCCCGGGGCAGCATCAAAAGGTCAAACCAGCCCCAGCCAGCAATTGGTTGATGCTTATCCTATGAACAACGGCTTGCCCATAACCGATCCATCATCAGGTTATGATAGTAATAATCCATACGTTAACCGCGATCCGCGCCTTACTTATACCGTGTTTTATAATGGCGCACGCTGGCTCAACAGCGATCTGCAGCTTTATGAAGGTGGCCAGAGTAAACCAAACACCAGCCTGCAGCAAACCAAAACGGGCTACTACATGCGCAAGTTTATGGGCAACGAGGAGAATACCAATAGCTTCCAGAGCCATAATGCCGATTGGTTGATCATCCGCTTTGCTGATGTGATATTGGGCTATGCCGAGGCTGAGAATGAAGTTAACGGTGCTACCGGCGATGTTTACGACGCCATGATCAGGATTCGCAAACGGGCTGGCTTAACTGCCGGGGGAAATGGCCTGTATGGGTTAAAAGCCGGCATGAGCAAGGACGAAATGCGCGATGCTATCCATAACGAACGCAGGCTGGAATTTGCTTTTGAAGAAAGCCGTTACTGGGATCTGCGCAGGTGGAAAACATCGGGCACCCTAATGAACCAGCCGCTTAAAGGTATGTCGATCAATAAAATCGGGTCGAGCTTGACTTATAATATCGTCACTGCTCAGGCCAATAAGTTTACCGTGCCGCAAATGTACCTGTATCCCATCCCGTACGATGAAGTGTTAAAGAACCCGAATATGAAACAAAATCCCGGATGGTAGTCCTTCAATTAATTTAACCAAATCAATTAAGCAGTTATGAGAAAATTCATACTTTTCTTTCAAATAATAGTACTCATGCTTCCGGTGGTTGCATTTGCGCAAAATAAAACCGTAACCGGGACCGTGCGCGATGTTTCCGGTGTTTTGCCCGGGGCATCCGTGGTTGAAAAAGGATTACCATCAAATGGTACAATTACCACAGCTAACGGTAAATTCAGCCTCACACTAAAAGGGCAGTCTAACGCCATCGTTGTTAAATTTATAGGCTACGTGCCGCAGGAGTATGCCTTTAAAAATGGCAGCACGGCCGATGTTATTCTGCAAACCAACAGCAATGGCCTGGATGAAGTTGCTGTGGTTGGCTATGGGAAACGCTCACGGCCTACCAATACCGGTGCTGTAAGTTCTATATCAGCGGCAGATATCCGCACCGTTCCAACGGCTAATGTGCAAAATGCATTAACCGGTAAATTACCGGGCTTTTTCTCGCAGCAGTCATCTGGCCAGCCGGGTAAGGATGCATCAGATTTTTATATCCGTGGTGTTAGTTCATTAAATCCGGCTGGTAACCAACCGTTAATAATTGTTGACGATATACAATATAGCTATGACCAGTTGCAACAGATCAACGTAAACGAAATTGAAAGTATTTCGATATTGAAGGATGCATCAACCACGGCCATTTACGGGATTAAAGGTGCCAACGGCGTATTGGTTGTAACCACCCGCAGGGGTAAAAGCGGTGCGCCAAAGGTTAACTTAAGGGTTGAGACAGGTGTACAGGCCCCCACCAAAACGCCAACTTTCCTTGATTCTTATAACTCGGCGGTATTGATCAACGAGGCGCAGGCCAATGATGGTATCCCCCAAAGCTTTTCGCAGCAGGATCTGGATCATTTTAAAAATGGCGACGATCCTTATGGGCATCCCAACGTTGATTGGTATAATAAAATATTCAAAAAAAATACCTACCAGTTAAATACCAATATGGATATTTCTGGTGGTAGTAACGCGGTTAAGTATTTCATCTCAGGTGGCATCCTGAAACAAAACGGCCTTGTTCGTGACTTTGCCGATCCGCAAAGTTTGGTAAACACCAATTACTATTTTAACCGCTACAACTTCCGCTCCAACCTTGATCTGAAAGCTAATAAAACCCTGGATCTGCGTTTGGATGTAACCACCCGTTTCTCGGACCTGAACCAGCCATATAACCAGAATGCAGTAGGCGAGGTATATAACTTTACCAAGCAAACGCCTTTTACCGCGCCATATTTAAATCCTAACGGCTCGTACTCATATGCCTACTCGTCTTTTAACCCCGAGCATTTACCAACGCTGAATGCCAGGCTGGCCACAGGTGGTTACCAGCATTCGCGCCGTACCGATTTTAACTTTTTGTTTGGCGCCACTCAAAAGCTGGATGCGCTTACCGAAGGCCTGTCTTTAACCGGCAGGGTAGCCTATTCCAGCATTGAGCAGTTTACCAAGCAAACATTTAATGGCGGCGGTTTCCCATCTTATCATTTCGACCCAACAACTAACCAGTATACGTTAAAGCCGGGGGCAAGTTATGTGTACCAAACCTATGTATTAACAGGTAATACAGATATCAACTCCAATAATTACGATGCGCAGCTATATGCCAATTACGATCATTTGTTTGGCAACGCGCACCACGTAACCAGCTTACTGTTGTTTAACCAAACATCACAAACTTACAACGCGCAACCTTTCCTGGATGGTTCATTAGTGGCCGTACCGCAAAAATTCCAGGGAGTATCCGGCAAAATTGGATATGATTATAAGCAGAAATATTTGTTGGAATTTAACATCGCCTACAATGGTACCGACAGGTTTGCCGCCAATCACCGCTTTGGTTATTTCCCTGCATTAAGTGTTGGTTATAACCTGGTAAAGGAGAAATTCTTTGCTGACAAATTCCCGGTTTTCAGCCTGTTTAAATTGCGGGCCAGCTACGGCCTGGTAGGTTCTGATGCCGCACCGGGTAATCGCTACGTGTACAACCAGGTATATAAGCAAGGCGGCGGATATTATTTTGGCGAAACACCGCAAGGCTATGGCAGTGTATATGAAGATGCCCTAAGCAACGCTAACGTAGTTTGGGAACGTGCCAAAAAAACGGACGTAGGTTTGGACCTCAACTTATTTAACGATAAGATCTCGGCCACCATCGATTATTTTCATGATATCCGTTATGATCAGCTGATCGTTCCCGGAAGTGTGCCCGAGATTATCGGCGTCGACCTGCCTGCCGTAAACATCGGGAGAACCCGTAACCAGGGCTTCGACGGACAGATCAGTTATCATAGCAACGCCGGCAAAATACAGTACAATGTGGGCTTTGTATTCTCGTATGCTAAAAACAAAATACTCTTCATGGATGAGGCCGCGCCGGCTTATAAAACCCTGGCCAGAACAGGACTGCCTATTGGTCAGCAATTTGGTTATCACTCCCTTGGATATTATAGCGTAAAAGACATCGCTGATATTAAAGCATTCCAGGCCGCGCATGGCGGATCGAACGCAGGCGATCCTATTGCAATACCAGATAATGGTTTACCATTGCAACCTGGTGATTTGAAGTACCAGGACCTTACCGGCGATGGTATCATTAACGTGTTCGATCAAACACATATCGGTAACCCCAACCTGCCAAATACTTCGCTTGGCTTATCACTCCAGGTTGTTTATAAAGGGTTTAGTGTTAGCGCTTTATTTGCGGGGTCATTTAATTACAGCTTTGCGGTATTGGGTACAGGTATTGAACCTTTCCAAAGCCAGTTTCAACCCATTCACGAGGAACGCTGGACACCAACAAACATAACGAATGCCAATTTTCCGAGGTTGAGCACCAACCCTACGTCAGTAAATAGTCCAACGGCTTATTTTTCAGATTACTGGCTGATCAACGCGCATTACATCCGCCTTAAAACAGTTGATATAGGTTACCAACTGCCAACCAAACTGCTACCTTTTAAAATTAACAACGCCCGTATTTACATGAGCGCCTACAACCTGTTTACCTGGACAAATTTCAAAAAGTACCAACAGGATCCGGAGGTGGCTACCAATACAGCAGGCGATGCTTATATTAACCAACGGGTAATTAATATTGGTATACAGGCCGGGTTTTAAATAAGCCCAATATATTACTAAAGTCATGCCGATTATTTGTTTCGGCATGACTTTGAACCTAAAATCACCATGTAGTTTTCCCTCAGGAATTTCGCCGAATTTTACTATTCTGTATGATTTCATTTATCATTAAATTAGTGCGATGTTTCCAACTATAGGCCACCTTATTTACTACCTTTTCAGGATTAATTTTACATTCCCGGTTCAAACGCTGGGTTTATTTATGGCCTTGTCTTTTTTGTTCTCGTACATGGTATTCAGCTCGGAGTTTAAGCGGTACGAGGCCTTAGGTAAGATCACCGCATTTACCCGCGAAGTAATGTTGGGGCAAAAAGCTTCCTTCGCCGAAATCAGCATCAATTCCTTCCTTGGTTTTTTATTAGGCTTCAAAGCTTTTGGGGCAATGTTCAATTACACTATCTTCAGTGACAATCCGCAGTCGTACCTTTTATCACTAAAGGGTAACCTGGTTATGGGTATTCTTACAGCCGCCATATTTGGTTTTTGGGTTTATGCTGATAAAAAGGAAAACGAACTGGAGGAGCCCCGGTTGGTAACGGAAACAGTACACCCTTACCAGCTGATGGGAATGCTCCTGTTTTCGGTAGGCTTTTTTGGCTTTATAGGGGCAAAGCTTTTTGATACCGTGGAACATTGGGATAATTTCAGGTATGATCCGGTGGGAACCTTATTCAACGTTCGCGGTTTTTCTTATTATGGAGGTCTTATATTTGGCGCTCTAACTTATCTCTATATCGGTCATAAAAAGGGAATGAAACTGGTACACCTGGCCGATATCGGTTCGCCCGGGATGATGCTGGCTTATGGCATTGGTCGTATAGGTTGTCAGCTTGCTGGCGATGGCGACTGGGGAATAGTTAACAACCATGCAAAGCCGGGGTTTTTGCCTCAATGGATGTGGTCGTTCACTTACCCGCATAATGCCATTAACGCCGGGATTCCATTGCCCGATTGCACGGGTAATTACTGTAATCAACTGGTGCAGGGCGTATACCCTACACCGTTTTATGAAGCCACTATTTGTTTGTTGTTTTTTATGCTGATGTGGGTTTTTAGGAATAAAATCATTATCCCTGGTTTTATGTTTTTTTTGTACCTCATCCTTAACGGCGGCGAACGCTTTTTAATTGAGCTGATCCGTATCAATCCAAAATATCATATCCTGGGTATAGTGTCAACCCAGGCTGGTTTTATCGGTTTACTGATGGTGCTGGGTGGATTAACCGGCTTTGGATTTTTAATCATAAACCATAAAAATAACTTGCAAAGGCAGCCATAGTCGGCTTAAATTTGGGTGCCCAATTATTTGAATTATTCCTATGAGAAAGTTTGCAATCATCAGCCTTGTATTTTGTTTTATTGTAAACGCGCAAACCAAAGCACAAACCAGTGCTAAAACTGTAAATCTTACCGACCTTAACTTTACGGTAGAAGAAGCTCCCGAGTGGAGCGCCCTGTTAAAACGCGAGACCGGCTGGTTTGGAGGCGACGGTATTTACACTATCCCATTAAACGGTATCGAAAACAGGCAGGCCAAAGCCAACGACAAGGTGTTATTTATTTTTAGCGATAGCATGATCGGTAAAATAGAAAATGGCACCATGGCGCCTGGTTATAAAATGATCCATAACTCCGTTGCCGTGCTTAAGGGCAATCAACCTGCAAATCTCAAAATGAAATTTACCTGGGATACTGATAAAGCCAAAGCAGCCGAATCGGTATTTATACCGCGCACTACCCAAACTCATACCAGCGATTACTATTGGCTGGGCGATGGCTTTGTAAATCAGGAACTAAATAATGCCATCTACATTTTTGGCTACAGGGTGCGCAATGTGGGCACAGGCGCATTTGGGTTTAAAGAAGTAGGCAATACACTCATCAGGATTCCCGCCGGCGCACAGCCACCTTACCATGGTTTAAAACAGATGGATACGCCCTTTTACCTCACCGATAAAAACGGCGATATAGGTTCATTTGGCGCTGGTATCTATGTAAATACAACAAAGGCGGGCGCGCCAAAACCCGATGGGTATATTTACGTTTATGGCGTACGCGGCATGGCCAAAAAACTGATGATAGCCCGCGTGTTACCCAAAGATTTTGAACAGTTTGACCGATGGACTTTTTACGATGGTACCAATTGGGTAAAGGATATGAACAAGGTAGCCGATGTTACGGATAATGTATCCAACGAGTTAAGCCTTACCGCCCTGCCAGATGGCAGGTACGCCCTCATTTTCCAGGTAGGGGGGATGAGTACCGACGTAGGGATGCGCATAGGAGTAACACCTTATGGTCCGTTTGGTCCGGTAATAAAGATATGGGATTGCAAACCCGACCTGGAGGAAAAAACCTTTGTGGTTTACAACGCTAAAGCCCATCCAAGCTTGTCTGCTCCTGGCGAACTGCTGATCAGCTATAATATTAACTCTGTAGATTTCATTCCCGATTTGATGAAACATCCTAATTTATACCGGCCGAGGTTTATCAGGATGAAAATAGGGAAAGAGAGTCAGGAATCAAGAGTCAAGAATTAAGACTTTCATCCGCGTTGTTACTGCAATGTAGAGACGCATAATTGCGTCTCCCGCGTGCAAATCGTACATGCAAATCGACCTTGCAAATTCTGAATGTCCTGCGGGAGACGCAATTATGCGTCTCTACGAAATTATGGGAGATTGGCTGATAGCTCCCGCAACAATGCTTTTTCAGAATTTTAAATCTTGATACTTGCTATTTGACAACAAAACATATATCTTAGCTAAATCAATTTAGCTAACCAATTCAAATGAAAAGATTCTTACTGTTTGCCGGCATCATCATGCTGTGCAGTTTCCAAACTAAAAAACCTGTTAAGGTGGTGTTTTTTGGTGATTCCATTACCGAGTACGGTGTGCAGCCAACCGGTTTTATCACCCTGATCCAGCAGCGCCTTAAAGCCGAACAAAAGGATAAGGATTACGAGGTTGCCGGTGCAGGCATTGGCGGTAATAAAATATACGATCTGTATTTGCGCTATGAAGATGATGTGTTGACAAAAAATCCGGATGTGGTGGTGATCTGGGTAGGGGTAAACGATGTATGGCACAAACGCATGTTTGGTACCGGTACCGATTGGGATAAGTTTGGCCGCTTTTACACCGCATTGATCAAAAAAATGCAGGCTAAAAATATCAAGGTAATTATCTGTACACCGGCCAGCGTAGGTGAGAAAACGGACTACAGCAATGAATTGGATGGCGACCTGAATAAGTACTCCAACATCATCCGCGATCTGGCTAAACAAAACAATTGCGACCTGGTAGATTTCCGGACCTTATGCCACGAATATAATGTTAAAAATAACCCAACCAATAAAAGCGAAGGCATATTAACCAAAGATGGCGTTCACCTGAACGACGAGGGTAATAAATTTGTGGCCGATCTGTTTTACAAAACCTTATTTAAATAAAAATAAGGTTTTGTCATTTTGCTAAATCGATTTATTATTTATATTTGTACACCAGGTGCTGATATCCTTTATTGGCACAAACCAAATTATATCGCCCAATGAAAACACGCTTACTTACTTGCCTTGCCACGCTTTTATGGATAAACTGCCTTTTTGCGCAGGATGACAACCTGGTTAAATATGTTAACACGCGGCAGGGTACTAATACCAAGTATGAGTTTAGCTATGGCAATACTTATCCTGCCACGGCATTGCCTTTTGGCATGAACACCTGGACAGCCCAAACCGGCAAAAATGGCGATGGCTGGAAGTATCAGTATTTTGAGCATACCATCCGCGGCTTTCAGCAATCGCACCAGTGCAGTTCATGGGTAAATGATTATGCGGTGTTTTCTTTTATGCCGGTTACCGGTAAATTGGTGGTTAATGAAGATGCCCGTGCCGCTGCCTTTAAGCATGAGAACGAAACCGCCCAGCCCAGTTATTACAAAGTAAAACTGGATAATAATATCACCACCGAGATGACCCCTACCGAACGCGGGGCTCATTTACGCTTCACTTTCCCCAAGGGGCAGGGCTCTTACCTGGTATTGGACGGCTACACCAAAATGAGTGTGGTGAAGATCATTCCGCAGGAGCGCAAGATCATTGGCTGGGTGAACAATTGCCGATGGGCGCCGCAAGGGTTTAAGAACTATTTTGTGATCACCTTTGATAAACCTTTTGCCGATTATGGCACCTGGGAAAATAAAAAAAACAAGCTATCGCCCAAAAGCCTAAACGGCGAAGGCGAAGGTATTGGCGCTTACCTTAAATTTAAAGATGGCGAAACGGTGCAGGCCAAAGTAGCATCAAGCTATATAAGCCCGGAACAGGCCGAACTAACCTTGCAAACAGAACTGGGCAAATACCGCGGCTTTGATGATACCCGCAAAGCTGCCGACCAGGTTTGGAACACGTTGTTGGGCCGCATGAAAATTGAAGGCGCTACCGAAGATGAAAAGGCCACTTTTTACAGCTGTATGTACCATGCCAACCTGTTCTCGCACCAATTTTTTGAGTACGGTAAAGATGGCAAGCCTTATTACTATAGTCCGTATGATGGTAAAGTGCACGATGGGTTTATGTATACCGATAATGGCTTTTGGGATACTTTCCGCGCGCAATTTCCGCTTAATACCATTATTCACCCTAAAATGCAGGGGCAATATGTGCAAGCACTCCTGGATGCGCAGCAGCAATGCGGCTGGCTCCCGGCCTGGTCATTCCCTGCCGAAACGGGCGGGATGCTGGGTAATCACTCCATATCATTATTAACCGATGCATGGGTTAAGGGTATTCATACCTTCGACCCTAAACAGGCTTTGGCGGCATATTACCACGAAGCCACCAATAAAGGTCCTTGGGGCAGCGCCAATGGCAGGCCCGGCTGGAAAGAGTATTTTGCCGATGGCTACGTGCCCTATACGCCTCAAACTTTAGGCGCAACCGCCTGGACTTTGGAGTTTGCCTATGATGATTTTTGCGGATATCAGCTGGCTAAACAAACAGGTAATACCTACTACGAAAATGTTTTTGGCCGGCAGATGTATAATTACAAAAACCTGTACGACCCAAAAACGCGCTTTATGCGTGCCAAAGATGCCAAAGGCAATTGGATTGAACCTTTTGACCCGATGGATTGGGGCGGCCCCTACACTGAGGGCAACGCCTGGCACTGGACCTGGTCGGTTTTCCAGGATGTGCAGGGCTTGATTAACCTGATGGGTGGCGACAAAAATTTTACAGATAAAATTGATTCGGTTTTTACCGAACCGGGTACTATTAAAGTTGGGGGCTATGGACAGGTAATTCATGAGATGACCGAAATGGCGGCCTTTAAAATGGGCCAGTACGCGCAGGGTAACGAGCCTATTCATCACCTATTGTATATGTATAACTATGCCGGCCAGCCCTGGAAAGCACAGCAACACCTGCGTGAGGTAATGGACAAAATGTACAACGCTGGCGAAAATGGCTATCCCGGCGATGAGGACGAAGGGCAGATGTCGTCATGGTATGTGCTGAGTGCGGCAGGCATTTACAGCGTTTGCCCCGGCACAGATGAGTATGTGATAGGCAGCCCGGCATTCAAAAAAATGACCATTACGCTGGAGGATGGTAAAAAGTTTGTGATAGAGGCCAATAACAACAGTAAGCAAAACGTGTATATCCAGTCGGCAACGCTTAACGGGAAGCCTTATACCCACAACTTTATTAAGCACAGCGATATCACGGCCGGCGGCATCCTGCACTTTGAAATGGGCGATAAACCCAACATGAGCCGAGGTCTGGCAGCCGAAGACAAACCTTTTTCGCTCTCCAAAAACACATCAAACTAAACATCAGCCTACAATGCCTTTAAATTTCCCCAAAGTTTTAAAAAAATCCCTTTTAATAATCTGCGTTGCTGCCTTCACCGGCGCATCGGCGCAGAATCTGGGTTACCTCAATAGCTCAAACCCGCAAACCAACTGGAAAGTGAAAGCCCAGGCCGAAGTTGGTGCCGATAGCGCCAATATTTACAAACCCGGCTACAATGTAGCCAGCTGGGTTAAGGGGGTAGTGCCCGGTACGGTGTTTAATGCCTACGTGGTGGCCGGCCTGGAAAAAGATCCCAACTTTGGCGATAATATTTACAAGGTTGATAAGGCCAAATACGACCGTAACTTTTGGTATCGTACGGAGTTCAGCATCCCTGCCGGTTATACCAAAGAAAAGATCTGGCTTAACTTTAAGGGCATCAACCGCAAGGCCGAGATCTACCTTAATGGTAAACAAATTGGGACTATGGATGGCTTTATGCAGCGAGGTAATTTTGATGTTACGGGTATAGTCAGCAAAAGTAGCTTAAACGTTTTAGCAGTATTGGTATATTGCCCTGCTAACCCTTTGGTTAACTACTCCAGTCCCACTTATATTCCAAGTGCCAGCTGGGATTGGATGCCATATGTACCGGGATTAAACTCGGGCATAACCGATAATGTTTACCTCAGTAATACAGGCGGTATCACTATCCAGGATCCCTGGATCAGAACGGATTTGCCGACCAATGCCCGGGCCGACGTATCTATCGCGTTAGGGGTAAAAAACAGTACTTCAAAATTTCAAACGGGTACATTGAGCGGTACTATTCAACCCGGAAACATAGCATTTACCCAAAAAGTATTTGTAGGCGCCAACAGTACCGCCGAAGTGAAGCTGGATAAAAAGCGTTTTGAACAACTGGCCATTAACAGCCCCAAACTATGGTGGCCAAACGGTTATGGTGAACCTAACTTATACACCTGCAAGCTCAGCCTTAAACTGGGCGATGAGATATCCGACAGCCAGACCATCAAATTCGGAATCAAAAAATACAGTTACGATACAGTGGGCAATGTATTGCATGTATTGGTGAATGGTACCCGCGTGTTTTTAAAAGGTGGTAACTGGGGTATGGCCGAGTATATGCTGCGCTGCCGTGGCAACGAATACGATACCAAACTGAAGCTACACCGGGAAATGAACTTTAACATCGTGCGCAACTGGATAGGATCAACTACTGATGATGAATTTTACGATGCCTGCGATAAATACGGCATGATGATATGGGATGATTTTTGGTTAAACTCTATCCCTAACCTGCCCAACGATGTGAACAATTTTAATGCTAACGCGATAGAAAAGATCAAGCGCTTCCGTAACCATCCGTCGATAGCCATTTGGTGCGGCGATAACGAAGGGACACCCATGCCACCGCTTAACGGCTGGCTGGCCGAAGATATCAGCAACTATGACGGGGGCGACAGGCGTTATCAACCCAATTCGCACGCGGGTAGTTTAACTGGCAGCGGGCCCTGGACAAATTTCGACCCGCGCTGGTATTTCAGCAGGTTCCCTAATGGTTTCGGCGGTTCGCCGGGCTGGGGTTTGCGCAGCGAGATTGGCACGGCGGTATTTACCAATTACGATAGCTTTAAAAAGTTTATTCCTAAGGATAAGCTATGGCCGCGAAACGAGATGTGGAACCTGCATTTCTTTGGTCCATCGGCAGGAAATGCGGGGCCCGATAGGTATGATGAGGGGATTAACAAACGCTATGGTACAGCAACCGGCATCCAGGATTATTGCCGCAAGGCGCAGCTGCTCAATATAGAAACCAATAAGGCGATGTACGAGGGTTGGGAAGACAATATGTGGGAAGATGCATCGGGTATCATGACCTGGATGAGCCAGTCGGCCTACCCATCGCTGGTATGGCAAACCTATGATTACTATTACGACCTGACTGGTGCCTACTGGGGTGCAAAAAAAGCCTGCGAACCACTGCACATTCAATGGAACCCGGTAAATAATTCGGTTAAGGTAATTAACACTACCGGCAGCAACGTTAGCGATTTAACGGCCGATGTAGAAGTATACAACAGCGATGGCAGGCCGGTAAGCGATTATCATCAAACCAAACAGGTAGATGCCATTGCCAACACAGCAGTAAATTGCTTTACCATCAAATTTACCGAAGAACATACCAACCTGGCTTTAAACAAGGCTACCGTTGCCTCATCATCAGAAAACATGGAGGCTGCTTTGGCAACCGACGGCAACAGTGGCAGCCGCTGGGCCAGCAGGCAAAACGATAATGAATGGATCTATGTAGACCTGGGCAGCGAACAGGTAGTAAATGGTGTGAAATTGAATTGGGAAGAAGCTTACGGCAAAGCCTTTAAAATCCAGGTATCCAACGATGCCAAACAATGGCGTGATGTATATGATACGGAAGATGGCCACAGCGGCATACAGCAGTTTACTTTTGATGAAACCAGGGCCCGCTATGTAAAAATGCAGGGTGTACACCGTGGCTCTGGTTGGGGCTACTCGCTTTGGGATTTTGAAGTGTATGGCGGCGAACCAAAAAGTAACGGTTTAAGCGATGTGCATTTCATCAAACTAAAATTAACAGATAAAGCAGGCAAACTGGTATCCGATAACTTTTATTGGCGCGGCAACAAACGCACCGATTTTACAGCGCTGAACAAGCTGCCCAAAGTGAATTTGAAAGTAAACTCAAAGGTGACCAGGGCAGATGGTAAATATTATATCAATGCCACCATCACCAACCCGGCATCATCTCCCGCTGTAGCCTTTGCCATAAGGGCACAGGCGGTGAGGAAAAGCAACGGCGAGCAAATACTGCCTGCTTTAATGAATGATAATTATTTCAGTTTGATGAGGGGCGAAAGCAGGAACATCAAAATAGAGTTTGATGCCGATGCATTGGGTAATGATAGTCCGATGCTATTGGTTCAGCCCTACAACGATCCTATAAAAGCAGAGTAAAGTTAAATAGCCAAAGCCGTTCATGAAATCCGTGACCAAAAATAAATCGATTTACTGCTGTGTATTTACAAAGATTTCGATTAATTTACCGCCACCAATAGAAAAACTGATTAAACCTATATAATGAGCACCCTGCCAAAATTCACCGAACGCAAGTACCTTGTGGTATTGATATTTGTAACCTCCCTATTTTTAATGTGGGGTGTATCCATGACGCTTGGCGACACCTTGAATAAACATTTTCAAAATGTATTGCACGTATCCAAATTACGGTCGGCATATGTGCAATTATCCATATTCGGGGCGTATTTTTTTATGGGGATACCTGCCGGGTTATTCATGAAAAAGTTTGGTTATAAAAATGGCGTTTTAATGGGTTTAGTGCTTTATGCCGCGGGAGCTTTCTTGTTTGTCCCGGCGGCCGATGCTGAATCATTTACCTTTTTCAGGGTCGCTTTGTTTATATTGGCTTGCGGTATGGCTACTTTAGAAACCGTGGCGCATCCTTTTGTGGCCGCTCTTGGCGACCAGCGAACAAGCGATCAGCGCATTAATTTTGCCCAGGCTTTTAATGGTGTAGGTGGGGTAGTTGGCCCGCTTTTGGGGAGTGTTATATTGCAAAAGGGTTTGGAGCATTCCAATGACCTGGTGTCTGTAAAACATCTTTATGTCGTTATCGGTTGTGTTGTTGGGGCGGTAGCGCTCTTTTTTTCTTTTGTCAAAGTCCCGCCGATAACAGATCCACATGTCATTGCGGATGATGCTTATGCTGTTGCCGGGGCCGAAGAGGCAGATATTAAGTTGTTTAAGCAAAAGCATTTTCTTTTTGCTGTGATAGCGCAACTTTTCAACGTTGCCGCACAGGGGGGAACCTGGGCTTTTTTTATTAACTATGGTGCTGCTGTAATGCATTTTTCCGATTCAAAGTCGGCATTGTTTTTCTCTGGGAGTATGGTAATGATGATGATTGGTCGCTTTGCAGGCACGGCTTTAATGCGCTTTATTAAGCCCTACAAGCTATTAGCGACATTTGCAGCGTGCAATGTTATCATGTGTATTATTGTGGCGCAGGGTTTTGGCTGGCCGTCGTTCATCGCGTTGCTGTTTATCAACTTCTTCTTTAGTATTATGTTCCCAACCATATTTAGTTTGGGGCTTAAAGATCTGGGCGCTAAAACACAGCAGGGATCATCTTTTATTGTAATGGGTGTTGTTGGCGGTGGTTTGTTTCCATTGGCGATGGGCCTTATTGCCAACCACAACGTGGCAACAGCTTATTATTTGCCTATTATTTGTTACCTGGTTATATTTGCCTTCGGGTTTAGCTACCCACGGCTGAACAAGCGGGCGGCATAACAGCAAAATATTATTATGGTAGTATTTTATCAAATTATTGTTTAGTTAATCGATTTACCAATAAAATAAATCGATTAACTATTAATGTTATAAATACAATCAACTATATTGCCCTTATATTTGAAATAACTAATATAAACGGGTGAAGAAGAAATTATCTATTGTTGATATCGCAAATGCGTTAAACGTATCAAAGACTACGATATCGTTTATTTTAAATGGCCGCGCCCAGGAAAAGCGCATCGGTGCCGAACTGGTTGAAAAGGTAATGAAATACGTGGCCGAAGTAGGGTATAAGGCAAACTCGCTGGCCAAAAGTTTACGCACGGGTAAATCAAATACCATTGGATTGATGGTGGAGGATATCTCTAACCCATTCTTTGCAAGCATAGCACGCTTAATTGAAGATCGTGCTTATAAAAATGGCTACAAGATTATTTATTGCAGTACTGATAACGATACCCAGAAAACCCAGGACCTGATCAATATGTTTCGTGACAGGCAT
Organism: Mucilaginibacter sp. P1_A3; assembly: GCF_056406855.1. Lineage (NCBI taxonomy): Bacteria > Pseudomonadati > Bacteroidota > Sphingobacteriia > Sphingobacteriales > Sphingobacteriaceae > Mucilaginibacter > Mucilaginibacter sp. P1_A3. The sequence goes on along the minus strand of NZ_JBFTZJ010000012.1, from coordinate 118,539 downwards.
GTGGATGGTTACATTATAGCCCCTCCCGAAGGTATTGAGGAAGATATCGAATCGCTGATTAAAGATGGCATGCCCGTGGTGTTGTTTGACAGGCACCTGCCCAACGTAAGTACCGATTTTATAGAGGTAGATAATCTATTTAGTACTTATAATGCCACCAGGCACCTCATAGATCAGGGCTTTAAAAATATTGCGTTTGTAACCTTTGCCTCGCACCAAACCCAAATGGTGGATAGGGTGAAAGGCTATCAGGATGCTATTAATGGCGGAGGCCTGGAAGCAACTGTTAAAGAGATTGTTTTTAACCAGGACGAAGCACTTATCATGAATCCGCTGCGTGATTTTATGAAAGCAAACCCTCAGCTTGATGCCATCCTTTTTGGCACCAACCACATTGGTACCTGCGGGCTAAAGATAATGCAGGAGCTGGGTAAAAAAGCACCGACTGATATCGCTGTTATTTCCTTTGATGATTACGATGTTTTTGAGCTTCATTCGCCCCCGGTAACAGCTATATCGCAGCCGGTTGAGGAAATAGCCGATAATGTGATCAGTGTTTTGTTAGAGAAACTGAACGATAGCTCATCATCCACCAAGCCGCAATCAATTATTTTGAAAACCGATTTGAAGATCAGGAACTCGTCATTAAAAGGCGTCTCGTAAATTTTCACGATTATCTTCAAATCAGGTTAAAATAATACCAAAATTGTAAGTTTTATCCTGTATCCAAATTAACTTTTTATAATTTTTTTCTGTACCTGATGATGATTAAAACCATTATCAGGTATTTGTTTTTTTTGCAAAAGGAATAATTACATGCTAAAACGATTTATTTTGGTTTTAAGCTAATAAAGTTATATTATTGCCTTACCAATAACATAACCACAATGAAACTTTTCTATTTTACTTTATTAATCGTCATGACTTTGTCGCCGGCAAAATATGCCTGTGCGCAATCTTCAGTTCCTAATGTTGCCCCGAGGCAATGGAATGCGCATTGGATAGCTGCACCCGGCGATAATGGAATTAGTTATGGCGTTTTTTATTTTAGAAAAGATATTGATCTTGCCATTAAACCTGCAACTTTTATGGTGCATGTATCGGCAGATAACCGTTATAAATTATATGTTAACGGCAAGCTGGTATCATTGGGCCCGGCGAGGGGCGATACCTATTATTGGAATTACGAAACGGTTGACCTGGCTCCATATCTATCTGCAGGGAAAAATACGGTAGCTGCCCTTGTTTGGAATGAGGCTCAATACAGTCCCGCAGCGCAAATCAGTGTACGCACAGGTTTTATTTTACAGGGTAATTCGGCAACAGAAGAAATATTGAACACCAACACTACCTGGAAGTGCATTCGCGATAACGGGCATCAGCCTATACCGGGCTACTTTTTTGCTGCCAGCAAAGGCGAAATGGTAGATATGCGCCAGGCAGTTAAAGGCGATTGGACAGCTGTGGGCTATGACGATAGTGCCTGGTTCGGGGCAGATAAATTGTCTGAAGGGAAACTTAAAGGCACGGCCTGGGGTATAGATTGGGCGTTGGTGCCTTCATCACTGCCCCCAAGGGAAATGTCCTATCAGCGCCTTTTAAAATTGCGAAGTGCGGTTGGTATAAGCGTTCCCTCAACGTTCCCTGAAACGAAGACCCAGGTAACTATCCCTGCAAATACTACAGTGTCTTTATTGCTTGATCAAACCTTTGAAACAAACGCTTATGTAACTTTAAATTTTAGCGGTGGCAAAGATGCGGGAATATCGCTTGGCTACGCCGAATCGCTTTATGCAAAAGGCAGCAAGGGTGTTATTAAGGGTAACCGGAATGAGGTAGAGGGAAAGGAGTTTGTAGGGAGGATAGACAGCGTGATAGCAGATGGGAGCCAGGGGCGGTCATTTACAACGCTCAACTTCCGCACTTATCGTTATATCAGGCTGATTGTAAAAACCAAAAATGAGCCGCTGGTTATCGATGACCTCTATGGCACTTTTACGGGTTATCCTTTTAAACGTACCGCGATATTTAATACAGATAATACCGAAATTAAACAGATGTTGGATATAGGCTGGCGTACAATAAGACTTAACGCATGGGAAACTTATACGGACTGCCCCTATTATGAGCAGTTGCAATACATTGGCGATACCCGCATACAGGCTATGATATCATACTACAATACCAGTGATGACCGGTTGGCACGTAATGCGCTCAACCAGATGGATCATTCGCGCTTACCCGAAGGCGTAACCAGTAGCTGCTACCCCTCAAAAGGCACACAGGTTATATCAACATTCTCGTTATGGTATATCTGTATGTTGCATGATTACTGGATGTATCGTGGCGATAACGATTTTATTAAAAATAAACTGCTTGGCGAAAGAGGCGTGCTGGATTTTTTTAGCAAATATCAACAGGCCGATGGCTCTTTAAAAGACACCCCATACTGGGCCTTTGTTGACTGGGCAGGCAACATGTGGGGCGAGGTTAAGGGCAGCGACGGCAGCGCGGCTATTTATGATCTGCAGCTGCTATGGGCATACCAATGGGCAGCAGAAATGGAAGCCAAAATAGGTTTAAAGGATTACGCTACACTATATAATAAAAAAGCCGCACAGCTAAAAGCTACTATTCAGCGCAAGTATTGGGATCCGGTTAAAAAAATGTATGCCGATACTAAGGAAAAAAATGGGTTTTCACAGCATGTTAATTCTTTGGCGATACTTACCGGTATGGTGAGCAATACTGACATGCCTGCTGTGGCTAGGGAGTTGCTTAATGATAAAAGTTTAACCCAATGCTCAGTTTACTTTAAATATTACCTGAACCAGGCACTGGTAAAAGCAGGTCTGGGTAATGATTATATGAACTGGCTGGGCATATGGCGGGAGAATATACAAATGGGCTTAACCACCTGGGCCGAGTATTCTGACGTTAACACTTCCCGTTCTGACAGCCATGCCTGGGGAGCCAGCCCTAACATTGAGTTTTTTAGAACGGTTTTAGGTATTGACAGCTATGCGCCTGGCTTTGGTAAAATAAAAATAGAACCCCATTTGGGAACATTAACTACCATTAGCGGCGAAATACCTCATCCAAATGGCAAGGTGACTGCTGGTTATAAATTTGAAAAAGGCCGTTGGCTAATAAATATCGATTTACCTAAGGCAACCACCGGTATACTGGTGTGGAAGGCCAAACAATATTTGCTGAAAGCCGGGAATAATTCTTTTGTGATTTAGCGGAAAGTTGAATTGGGTAAACTCCGTTCAAAACAAGTCTCATCAATAAGCTGGATGCAATGGGCTGATAAAATTGGACCTTTCAACAAAACTTGCCGCTAATTTTAGACCGATCTTTGTATTGTTAAATACAATTACATGGAAAATTCTGAAAAAAATACCTGGGTATTAGTCACCGGCGGCACAGGTTTCGTCGGTGTACATGCTATTCTTCAACTTTTGAAAAAAAAATATAAAGTAAAAACTACCCTTCGTTCACTAAGCAGAAAGGACGAAGTTATCAGCATGCTTCAAAACGGAGGAATAACTACTTTTGAAAACCTGCAGTTCATAGAAGCTGAGTTGACTAAAGATGCTAACTGGGACGAAGCTGTAAAGGATTGTACCTATGTATTGCACATTGCTTCACCGATCTTTTTAGCCTTGCCGAAAGACGAAAACGAAATGATCCGGCCCGCGGTTGACGGAACCATGCGTGTGTTAAAAGCAGCAAGAGACGCAGGCGTAAAACGCGTGGTCATGACCTCTAATTTCGGTGCGGTGGGTTATAGCCATAAAGACCCACATACCCCGATCACCGAGGAAGACTGGACCAATCCGGAAGAAAAAGGGCTATCATCCTACAACAAATCTAAAGTAATGGCTGAACGGGCGGCATGGGATTTTATGCAGCGGGAAGGTGGCAATTTGGAATTAAGCGTGATCAATCCGGTCGGTATTTTCGGACCGTCATTAGGTCCGGATATCTCCAGCGGTTTCGAACTTGTGAAAAATTTGCTGGACGGTACGATGAAAGCGATTCCCAATCTAACATTGAATATCATCGATGTGCGGGATGTGGCTGACCTGCATATCCGGGCTATGACAAGCCCCGCAGCAAACGGACAGCGTTTCCTGGCCCTTGCAGGAGGCAAAATTTCGTTGCCTGAAATTGCCAAATTGTTGAAAGAGAAAATGCCGGCAGTATCGCAAAAAATATCAGGGAAAATATTACCCGACTGGCTGGTTCGTTTATTAGCCTTATTTAGCCCCAAAGCCAAAGCTATAGCCTCGATGTTGCAGGCGAGCCGTAATGTAAGCAATGAAAAGGCCAGGAAAGAATTGGGTTGGGAACCTATTGCGACTAATACGAAAGCCATATTGCTTAGTGTGGAGAGTATGCTTAGATTCGGTACTATCAAATGATGAGGACAAGCGAGATCAAATCATGCTATATTGGACCGGAGATTTCACCCGAACAATTCATCGCGGAACATTTCTTTTTGTATATAGCTAAAGGACGGATACATGGCTATGACGGGCATCGGTCATCCACTTTAAGTGCGGGTGAATATTGCCTCGTCCGCAAAAACCACCTGGCCCGGTACAACAAGGAAAGGGTGAACGGCGAATTTGAGAAAGTTGTCATCATACTGGATGAAGCTTTTCTTAAAAAGGTACAGGACAAACATTTTCCGGATAGTTTAGCATCCAAACCAGAATCTGCATTTATTCGGTTGAAGCATGATGAACGCATACCTGATCTGATCAATTCGCTGATGCCTTATTACGACCGTTTCGGAAAAATTGACCAGCAGGTGGCCGATATAAAACGGAAGGAATTGCTGGATATCTTATTAACCATATGCCCCGACTTCGTCAATGTGTTTTTTGATTTTGGAAAACCTGAAAAGATCGACCTCGAAGCCTTTATGAACCGCAATTATAAATTCAATGCCAGCATCGAGCGCTTTGCGTATATGACCGGGCGCAGCCGGTCCGCTTTCAAACGCGATTTCAAACAATTGTTTAATGATACCCCCAACCGTTGGCTGACCCGGAAACGACTGAAAGAGGCATATTTTTTAATTACTAAAAAGCAGCAGAAACCTTCCGCAATTTACCTGGATCTTGGCTTTGAAAACCTGTCGCATTTTTCGTTCGCCTTTAAGAAGGCCTTTGGGCAAACCGCGACCCAGTTGCAGGAAGCGATCTACCACCGATGATTTTTCTGCCAGGCCTAAATGAATATAAAAATCAGAAAATGATCCTTTATTTGTTTAAGGCATTCAAAAACCTTTCCGGGTATCGGGTACCTGAAACAATTCCGGCAGGCATAATTGCTTCAATGCTTTGTAGGTCGTCGCTTGTGAGCCTGACGTTTTCGGACGCAATGTTTTCTTCCAGGTATTTTATGCGTTTGGTGCCCGGTATGGTTATAATATCTTCGCCCTGTGCCAGTACCCAAGCGATGGCTAACTGGGATGGGGTGCAGCCTTTTTCGTCAGCAAGCGTTTTGATTTTTTCTACCAGCTGTAAATTTTTGTAAAAATTATCGCCCTGGTAACGGGGCATGTGCATGCGGCTATCTTTAAGATCTTCGGGCGTTTTGAATTCTCCACTCAAAAAACCACGGCTCAAAGGAGCATAGGCAACCAGCCCAATACCCAGTTCGCGGATTGTCGGGAGGACTTCAGCTTCAATATCCCGGCTCCACAAAGAGTATTCGATTTGCAAAGCCGTTATTGGATGGACGGCAGCCGCCTTCCTTACACTCTCTGCCGAAGCTTCAGACAAGCCAATGTAACGAATGACGCCTTTCTGAACAAGATCGGATAGCGCTCCGATAGTTTCTTCTATGGGCACCTTTGGATCTACCCGGGCAGGTGTATAAAGGTCAATATAATCCGTTTTAAGGCGGCGAAGACTGTAAAGAACAGCATTTCGTAAGTAATCAGGATGGCCATTTACGGGCCCGGGCCCCATAGATCCGTTAGGTCCGGGGGCTACCAGCTGGCCGGTTTTTACAGAAAGAAATGCTTTGTCACGTTTGCCTTTGATGGCCTGGGAAATCAACTCTTCATTATGTCCTGTGAGGTAATAATCGGCGGTGTCTAAAAAGTTGTGTCCAAGTTCCAGGGCTTTTTCTATAGTGGCGATGGCGTCTGTATCATTGCTTTGTCCGTATGCTCCGGACATTCCCATACATCCTAAACCTACTGCTGATACCAGTGGTCCATTTGTTCCCAATTTTCTGTTCATGGATTGATATTTTATTTCGAACAAAGGTCAGGAGAACAACGGCAAAGGGCCCGGACAAAACGAATTACTTCCCTGACAAATCCTGAACGAACATAGCTATTGTTTTGCCGGTTGTTTTTTTAAATAAACGGGCGAAGTAGTCCGGATCGTTGAAACCGAGTTCAAAGGCCAGTTCCTTGATTGAGGAGCTTTCAGCATAGTAAAGACGCCGTTTGGCCTCCAGTATTAATCGATTAGTGATAAATGCTTTGGGAGAAAGGCCGGAGTGGCGCTTAACGATCTGGTATAAACCGTTGGTGTTAACGGCGAGTTCTTCAGCGATAGCTGCGACTGCCGGCTGACTGGTAAGATTGTTTTCTACAAAGAGTTTGAAACGGATGTATTTCGAGAGTTTGTCGTCTGCAGGGTTTTTGTCTGCTGCAAAATAAGCCATATTGATCTCAGTCAACAGGCTATTGAGGTGCGCCAGGATTAGCTCAGGATCAGTGTCCATTTCGCTTAATAACTCGCGCAGGATGTCGAAAATAGCGCTCAATCTTACAGCGGCGGCTGGGTTAAACCCGATTTTTTGCCTGTTAAATGGGTTGATAAGAAAGGGATATTGTTTTGGCAACAGGGAAAGGCAGTGTTCATCAAAACCGAGTTTAAAATAGTCTTTGCCATGGCTTTCGGCCGGCAGCTGGTGCATTTGGTGTGGCAGAATGAAAAGCAGTTCGTTGCTTCCAACCTCAAATTGCTGAAGGTCGACACTGTGTTGGGTATGGCCATCCAGTATAAAAAGAAAGAAGTAATACGTTTTGCGGTGGGTAAGACCGAATGGAGCGGCGATCTCAGGAGAAAGATGGCCGAAGGAGGGAGAAACCAGGCGAATCGAAAGTTTTTTATTTTGTTTAAATGGGTCCAGATTGAATTCGCCGTTTTGCATATAGTAAATGTAAACAAGCCGATGTGTATTTGTTTTTCTAATGCAAAACAAATACTTATTTCATTATCCCCCAACTTTTCGGCCTAATCCTAATCTGTTTTCAAATCACTGCAATAATGAGATCGGTAAATAATAATAGAGCGAGCTTTATAAAATAGTGTATGCAAATACGTATGTGATGTAAAAAGAAAAGCTGTAAGTAGTAAACTTACAGCCTTATAGTACGTCGTGCTGTACTCATGACGATGCAGATTTCCAAACACTTTATTGAGGATTTAGAAATTTTAATGCGTTTAATTGTTTAAAACGGTAATTTTGAATAAGCCGACGGGAAGAATATCCAAACGTTTATTGAATATAAAACTGATATCGCGGACGGCCCTTTTTTATGAATTGTATTACAGGGCTTTGGAATTTTTCAACACCCTTTATTTGGTAGGGCATAAATCACGTTGCCTGAAACAGATAAATCGAAGCCTCTATTTTCTATAGAAGGAAGTAACAGTTTCCATGTTTTGCCCATATCAGATGACCGGAATATACCATCTGAGCGACCACATATTAAATATTTACCCACTTGTTTGATTGATGAAATATTCGACGGAGATTGACGTCCGCCTATTAGGTTGATTAATGAACTATTCCAGGAAGGCTGAAGTCCTTCTCCTATGTCATTCCAGGTTTTTCCACTATCCAGTGAAATGTGTATTGTGTTGGTTTGGGTTACGATGTTGTAGGCTATAGCAGCAAATCCTCCATCAATACGTTCCACAGCGATACCAGCACCCCCTTCATTAATAACACGATCCCAGTTTTCACCATCATCGGTCGACCTTAATATTCCCGTTGTGCTGGCAGCCAGGAGTACACCGTTTGACTCTACCATTTTCATTACCCAGCCTCCAACATGCACATATTTCCAGGTTTTTCCACTGTTAGTGGATTTATAAAAGGCATTGTTGGAGCCGATGAAAACTGTGCCTCCCGTAGTTTCAAAAAAGCTGGATACTTGTTTCTCTTTATAATTCTTGTACATCCAATCTATCGTTCCGTTTAGGCGTACGGCTTGCTCTTGAAAGTTTGTGTACATGGGCGACCAATCACTATTTCCGTTTATTTTTTTTAAAAATTGTCCCCTGAAATTGTATGCAAATATCCCATTCCTGCCAGGGGCAATCTCACGCTGTTCACCAGTAAAAATCTCTTTTGTCCAAAAAGAAGTTGTGGAATTTGGTTCACTGTGATAAACCCTATTGCCAGCACGTAAATAGAGCCCACGGTCATTTGCAAATAAACCATGACTCCACACACCTGTTCTCTGCAAATTTTCAGGCAGCCCTTTGCTAATGTCCTCCCATGTTTGTCCGCCATCAGTGGATCTTAAAACGATGTTTTCAAGCCCTGATTTAGTCCCTTTTGTTGTTTTCTCCCCTGCTTCCTTTTCTTTTAGCACAAAAGAATTTAGCAGAAATAATACCAGGAGAATAGCCGGAACAAATACAAATAATCTTTTCATTTTTTTAAATTTAAAGTAAAACATATTGATTAGTAATTAGCGGAATTAGCAGGTCGGGCAATACACTTAAAATCTGCCCTCCTTTACTTTTAAAATCAAATAATCAGGCAGGACAAAACGTTTCTTTTATTTTTCATATTCTATCAAAATTGATTCAGCAAATCTACTTTGATGTTTTTCGGCTTGAAAGATGTGGATTGTAAATAAAAATGTAAACTTTGTAAATAAATTGCAAATATTATGTTTGATAGCCGAAATCTCCTCTCTGGGAAACGCAAGTACCTGTGCGGATTAATATTGCTCTCATTTATCTCTGTAATCTGCGCGGCTTTCAGTATGATCGGCAGTGACGACTTTAATATCGCGAGAAGGGAAGTTTTGCTCCGAAAGGTCGGCGATGAATTACTCCTACAGTCGGGCGACATTACATCAAGAGTGCTCCCGGTAAAGAAGATCGCAGAAAATGAATACCAGATCAGGTTTGAGAATGAGCTTACTTTTCAGCCGGACTCCCTGGTGAATACTACCCGGCGTTTGTTGGCCAAAGACCCGCTCGCATATGATTATGTTGTCAACGTTCTGAACTGTAGCAACGCCAGTGTTGCCTATGGATTTGCTATATCCGGAAGTAAAAAAGATGATATTGTAGCGTGTAAAGGAAGAAAGCAACCCAGAGCATGTTACATGATCAATATTAAATTCAAACCGGCGGGCATAAATACCGCAAAGAATGGATATCTTCTGGGCAGCCTGCCATTTTTAGCATTTGTTGGTTTTGTTTTGTTGAGATCTGTTAAGCCGCGGAGCGCCTTACCTAAAGGTCAGTTTACAACGTTACTCACTATAGGCTCAGTTTTGTTTGATTCGCAGAAACGGCAGTTGATAATAAATAAAAAGACCATAGACCTGACTGGAACTGAAACGCGTCTGCTGCTTATTTTCGCGATGTCTCCTAACCAGACAATAGAGAGAAGCCGGCTGCAAAAAGAGATCTGGGAAGATGAAGGGGTTATTGTGGGGCGCAGCCTGGATATGTTCATATCAAAACTTAGAAAAAAACTGGAACCTGATCCGAATATCAACATTGTTGTTATACGCGGCAAGGGGTATAAGCTTGAAGTTAGCGCTTAAGAAGAATATTAGAATTCAACTTGATCCCCCAATAAATACTTATTTCATTATTCCACAAATTCTCGGACTGATCCATAATCTATCAGATTAACAATTAGTTATCGTTTAAAAAAACGGGAAAGATTGCAAGCCATTGCGATCTTTCCCGTTTAGTACTCGTGACGATGCAGATTTCGAATCAATTTGTCAATGACCTGGAGTTGTTAGTGCGTAGGGTCTCGTCCGCTTTTGGCTGCTTAAAAATTTATTAACATTACTTATTCTGTTTTAATAAATCAATTGTGATTGCTTTCGTCTTGAATAGGGAAACTCAAAGAATTTTCTATATTTCAACCAGCTTTTCCTCTTTTTGCAAGTCTTCCTTTTTTTGTTAGTATTTAGCTTCAAACCTGAACAACGCCCTGTTTTTTCTGTCTTCTGTTCTTCCAGTTTTTGACTAGCGGTTTAGTGAATAAACCGCATGCAGATGCATGTTTTCTGGTGAACGCAATCGAAATCAAGGTTTAAGTGCCTGAATTGCAAGTTATCAATGACTGGTCTTTTTAATTGAGTGTTTACGGTTATGCGCGTAAATATATGCGGTCAACTTCGAAATATCTGCTTTACTGATGGCGCCATTCCATGACGGCATACCTTTGTTCATAATGCCGTTGGTAATGTTGCGGTTAATGGACGCTTTATCTGCCCCATGAAGGAATTTGCCTGCGGCGAGGTTTGGCGTGCTGCCAATTTTGCCCTGTAACCTGTCTCCATGACAACTGGCACACAATTGTTGAAAGAGCGCGGCTCCTGTTCTTGCAGCTATTGGTTTGGTATTTTGCGGAGCAGTTGTCATGAGCTTTTGCCCCGCTATACCAGTATTTCTGCTTCCTGCAGGCCGCATACGTAATAACATATCGAAACCAGGCCTGTGCTTACCTTCAACCGGGTCTTCCTGTGAAGTGGAAAAATAGATATATCCGTCAGAACCGGTTGCAATCGATCTGATCCGGCCGTATGTGTTTTTCAGCAGCATCTCTTCACTGGCAACCGTATCGTGATGAAGTGTTACGCGCAATATACCCTCACCTCTCAGGCAGGCTATTAACAAATTGTTTTTTAATTGCGGAAAAGCACCTGCGGTATAAAACAAGGCTTCTCCTGGTGCTATCGAGGGTGTAAACTCTGCCAGCGGCGAATGCATACCCTCGCGCTTTTCCCGATGATGAATAATAGGCCAGCCGTAATTATCCCCCTTTTTATCAATGTTGATCTCATCGCCGCCAGTTGGGCCATGTTCGGTGTTAAACAGCGTGCCGGTGCCGGGTTCAAATACCAGTCCCTGTACATTACGGTGTCCATAGGTCCATATTTCTTTTTTTGCGGTATCATTTTTAAAGAAAGGATTATCTGTAGGAATAGTGCCGTCGTCGTTAATGCGCAACACCTTTCCGTTATAGTACTTCAAATCCTGCGCCCGTATGGGCTGGTCGGCATCGCCTGTAGTCACCCATAATTTATGGTCTGGACCAAAAACCAGCCGGCAGCCGGTATGATTTTGATTGGCAGGCAATCCGTCGATGATGATCTTTGGATTGATCAAGGTGTCATTCATGAACTCATATCTCACAACTTTTAGGTTCATGGCATCAGCAGTCCCATAGTCATGCGCCAGGTAAACAAAATGATTTTGGAGAAAGTTGGGGTGGATGGCCATTCCCAACATGCCGGTTTTATTGCGCAATGGTATATTGTGTACCACGAGGATCGGCTTATCCCTCAGTTTACCGTTGCGAAACAAACGCACCCGTCCAGGCCGCTCCGTAAACAGCAAAGATTTATCGGGTAAAAACACGATCTGCCATGGTACAACAAGATTTGACGCTAAAGTATCAATCACATAACCTTTATCGTCGCCTGCTTGATGACCGCTACGTTGACTGCAAATGAATAATACAGGGATGGCCAGCAGGCCTAATATCATTAGGGTCTTTTTCATAAACGGTAGTATTTGTCCTAAAGATAAGTGATTACCAATTATAGTAAAAACTGGCCAGGACCACGGTGGGGAATTTGTACTAAACCTGATATTGACCGAAGCTAAATATAAAATCAGAGGCAATATTTACTTATAAACCTAAAAAAAGTATCCAAATATCGCAGTATGTAGCCCTGGACAAGGCAGGGCACAAAAGCAATGCTTTTTATTTCCTGTCAAAACAGATTGTTACGAGTGATCGGTCAAACGAAATCGATCATTCGCCACTTAAACTCTTTACCGGATTTGCCAGCGCCGCTTTTAATGTCTGGAAGCTGATAGTATTGTTTTTTTACCAACAATATACTTTTCCCATATATAGTCAGTCAGTGGTTTCAGCTTCCTCTCGGTGTGCATCGGATGAAACCCATCGGCGGTGTAGAATTCTACCACATTATCTATTTTTGAATACCAGACACTTCCCAAAGATTTCCGGGTGATCGTGTCGGGTGTTGTAATCTTCCTGAAATGAGTGAGTCTAAGCGTGTCCAGGGCATATACCGGGACATCGCCTGCTTTTTGGTTACAGGAAACGGACTGATAATGGTCGCCGGTCCAGTACATACATTTCTCCTGCCCGGTCGGGTTAATTACCATGTAAACTCCTCCGCCTGCGATGGTCATCATGAGCAATAATATGATCGCGTTCCTGAGTTTGGGTACCGGTATTGTTTTGGCGTGCAACTTGTTGGCTTCGAATATTGGCTGTACGTCATCCGTTTCATACACCCCGAACATTTGAATGCCCTTTGGTTGTTCGGCGAAATTAAGTGGAACTGGTGTAACCGGTACCTGCTCTGGCTCGTTTTGTTCCGGGTCAGCTGTGTGTTTACCGTCGGTGTCCGCAAATCGATAGGAGAAATCCCACCTGTAGGGCCTTGCGTTAAAATCGATCAGCCAGGCCAGCAACTCAATATTTTTTTCATCTGTTTCAGCTGTATTACCCTTCAGGTAATTATCCAGGGGTTTAAACTTGTCTGCCTCGAATTTTCGTATCGTCCGCATGTACGCGGCTTCATTTTCCTGCGATCCAAAAAATATTTTGAGTATCTCCTCATCCTTTTGCCGATATCTTTCATTGAACACCGCCACACATTCTGCCCGCAGCTTAGCCGGAGTAGAGTGCAATAAATTCGGCGAAAGCTGATGGTCGGCTTTTCTTTTGTGATAGGTCAGCAGGACTTGTGATTGGTAATCAGTAAACATTCCAAAACAATTTAAGGTAAAGCTAACGGAATTCTCGGAATCCTCAAGGAATTTCCGGAATCCCGCCGGAATGATCGGAATTTCCGGAATCCCTTGCCGGTAAGCGATTTATGCCGCCCTACATTTGCTTCAGAAATCAGTAACAACCTGCATAGCTGGCAGGGTCTGGTGCACCAGGCAGGTTTCATTAAAAGCAGAGAAAGCGGATGCCGTCAGCCGGCTTGGGAAGCAGTTACCGGCCTCCGCGATCAATGCCCACACTTCCCAAAAAAGATAAGAAGCGCTTCTTACGCGGTTTGCAGTATGGCTCCCAAGTGGTTTGTCGGGCCGCTGCAGGATTTATTCACTCTTAAGTTTTTTGAAAATGTTTAACCTGTTTTTTACACTCTTTCTGGCTTTCGCATGCCCTGCACATAATCAAGGCCACCATAATAAAAATAACAGCGGTACAGTGACTACCGCCACCACGGATACCGGCGGCGATAACGGACATCTTCCGCCGCCCCCGGGCAGTTAAATTTCATAGACAGGCAGGCCCCGGCTTGCCTGCCTTTTTATTTGATCATCCGGTGAAAACGCATGTCGTAAAAGCCGATAGACTCGCGGAGCTGGTGCTTGATGTGATTGTCAATAATGCCGGATTTCCGATGGTGATTCCAATCTTAAAGGGCTCTTCGTTGATGATCTTTGCTTTCAGCCAGTTGTAGACATCCCGGAAACCTGCCGCCGCTTTGGCCTGCAGCAATTCGATCTTTTTGATTCCGTGCTCCGAGTATTTTTTCAGCGCTTGCACTACCAGGTTAGTCACCGTCAGCTAAATCTGTATACTCCCATTATTATTGATAATGCGCCTGGTAATAAATCCACTAACTGTAATGGTCTTTTGCACCTGCAATTTATTTCTTATCAGCGGCGGGACCAGCATAGTAAATTTTACCTTACTTTTTACTGGGCAACCCGGTTGGCGTTCCGGAACGCTTTTTATATTTTTAGCAGAAAATATCCCCCTTGAAAAAACTATTGGTTTTCGTTCCCCTTTGCCTGTTGATCTTGTTTTCCTGCCAGCATACAAAGCGACCGGTACAGAAGAGCAACTGGGGCGATTACAAGAAAGCCTATGCCTGGCTGTCCCGGCAAAATGATTCCGCGTTTTACTATTTTAATAAAATCGTTTCCAGTTCCAGGGACAGCCTGCAGATCGCCATGGCCTACAATAATATGGCCGTGATCCAGTCCGACGCCGGCGATGATTTCGGGGCCCAGGAAAGCCTGTCGCTATCCTTAAAATTTTTAGATGAAAAGGATGCCCGGGATCGCAGTTGCCTGGCTAACGATTATAATGAATTGGGGATGACCAGCTTTAACCTTAAAAATGAGGATGCCGCTATCGCTTTTTATGACCAGGCTATCCGGTTTACTGATGACAGCCTCCGGTTATCCATTATCCTGAACAATAAAGGCAATGCTTACCAGCAAAAGAAAGACTACCCGCATGCGCTGAAACTTTACAGCTCGGTAATCAGGCAGACAGGAACAAATGGTTCGGGTTATGCCCGGATATTAACCAATATGGCCACAACGAAATGGCTTGCTGATCCGGGGTATCATGCTGCTCCCGAATTATTAAAGGCCCTGAATATCCGGACGCAGGAAAAAGACCTCTGGGGACAAAATTCGAGTTTTGCCCACCTGGCCGATTATTATCTTCCTTCGCAGCCGGATTCTGCCCTGTTTTATGCCCGGGCCATGTTTGATGTTGCACGGCGTTTGAACAGCCCGGACGACCAGCTGGAAGCCCTGGAGAAATTGGTCCGGGTAGCTGCCCCAGCTGATGCCCGGCAATATTTTACACGTTACCAGCATCTCGGTGACAGCGTGCAGGCGGCACGCAAGGCGGCCAAAAACCAGTTCGCGCTCATTCGTTATGGCGTGGAAAAGAACAAAGCAGACAACCTCCGGTTGCAAAAAGACAATACCGAAAAAAAATACCAGCTTTTCAAACAGGGCGTGCTGCTGTATAGTTCCCTTTTTCTGCTGACAGCCGGATCTGTTTTTGCTGCCTGGTGGTACCGAAAACGAAAAAGGCGACTGGAGCGCCAAGCCCAGGAAAAGATCCGGGAAAACCAGCTCCGGACCTCCAAAAAAGTACATGACGTCGTCGCCAACGGCTTATACCGGATGATGTCGGAGATTGAAAATCAGGTCGATCTGGATAAAGAGCATTTACTGGACTGGATAGAGGAGATGTATGAAAAATCCCGGGATATCTCCTATGACGAACCCTGGCTCAGCGGACAGGACTTCCATACCCTGGTATCTGCTTTGCTCAGCTCCTTCGCCACAGACCAGGTCCGGGTGGCCCTGGTCGGAAACACCGAAGCGCTATGGAAAGCGGTCAGTGTGACTGTCCGGCAGGAATTATACTATATTCTGCAGGAGCTAATGGTGAATATGAAAAAACATAGCCGGGCAGCTAATGTTGCTATCCTGTTTGAAAGGCACGATCACCGGATCCGTATTCACTATGGTGATGACGGCGTCGGCATCCCCAAAAACGCGCCGCATAAAAATGGCCTGAACAATACGGGAAACCGTATAAAAGTGATCCGGGGCAGTATTATTTTTGACAACAACGCAGGTAAAGGGCTCGGCATTCAGATCGCCTTCCCGACTGCCTAACCAGCACCATTATGTTTAAAAACGTACTCATAGCAGAAGACCAGGAAAGCGCCAATATTTCAGTACAAAGAACCTTGAAGGACCTCGGTATCGTCGATGTAGACTATGCCTATTACTGTGATGACGCCCTCCTGCGCATCCAACAAGGCCTTCGGGATGAGCAGCCTTACGAGTTGCTGATTACCGATCTTTCTTTTGAGGACGATGGCCGGGAGCAAAAACTCGCTGGCGGGGCGGCCCTTATTGCCGCCGCCCGGCAGGTGCAGCCCGGCCTGAAAGTGATCGTGTTTTCAGCCGAGCATAAAACAGCCGTTATCGGAGACCTCGTGGAGGGCTGTCATATCAACGGTTACGTTCGCAAAGCCCGGCGTGATGCCCAGGAACTCAAAGCCGCCATCGAGAACATCTATAAAGACAAACAACATTTTCCCATAGAGTTCCGGCAGGCCATGAAACAAAAAAACGCACACGATTTTACCTCTTATGATATCCTGATCATTTCCCAGCTTTCCAAAGGCATGCACCAAAAAGATATCCCGGCCTATCTCCAGCAAAACCAGGTACGCCCGGCCAGCTTAAGCAGTATGGAAAAACGGCTAAACCAGATCAGGGAAACCCTCGGCTTTTTCAAGAACGAACAGCTGGTCGCCTATTGCAAAGACATGGGAATTATCTGATTGTTTGCGCTGCCCCAATACCGGTCGTTCCACGTTGCCAACAGCATATCTTACCCAGGTTTTATGCCGATTGGCATGGTTTGCATAATTTAGATAGCACGATAAATATAAGGAGCCGTTAAATACACTATTAAACTGTCAACATAATAAAGCGCTGATCTCCAGAAAAGAATAATTCCAGCCTTTACGGTTTCCCGTAAAAAATAAACTTTCCGACAGGATAACTTTGAGTTGTTAAACCAATGAGAGATTTATTAAAAAATGGCAAAGTTTAAAATTTCAGGAGTATGGAAAGATGCGAATGGTGTGATCACGCACTATGCAGTTCATGAAGTAATCGAACCAATTATTTACAGGGCAGAAAAAACAGACAAGACTATCGCCTTAAAATTACTCAGTAATCCGCTGAACGAAGCGGTAACCTGGATATGGGATTACCAAACCTGCTTTTGGCGGGATGGAGAGCAGGTAGAAGTGTTCAACAGGAAATATTTAAGATCAAACCCGGATAATAAGATGACCGACAATCTTGCTCACCTGATGAATTATGCCTGGTTATAACCCCATCATGAACGGAAGGACTTTTGCCATGTGAAGGACAGTATACCTCAAAACAGCCTTACTTGTGCTGATTTTGCTTGCCGGTATCAACTGCAAAAGACCAACAATAGTTTACATCTGTGATAGCAGGAACGCCAACACGTACCATTACAAATCAACCTGTCGCGGACTGAGTAATTGTACCGGCTGCACCATAAAAATAACGCTGGAGCGAGCAAAGAAAGAACAAAAAACTTTATGCGGGTGGGAAAAATAATCTTCTTGATAAACTGTTCTGATGATAAGTTCCTGGTGAAATATTATTTGTGGTCTGGTTGCCGTACTTATTTTCTTTGTTCCCATTTTAACATCGTCGTTGTTGATCGTTCCGAAAAAAAGCCCCAGCTGAATTCAAATAAGAGTAACGGCAATAATCAGACAGCTAAAGTGTATGGACATCTGTCAAATAGCGTTTGATTATCTATAAAATAATTCGTGATTTACGGTTTCCCGTATAAAAAACGCGGTGGTCTTGGCTACTTTTGAAAAGTCACAACGAGGGAAACTATGGAAAGATTTGCAAACAACAATGAATGCTTTGGAATTTCGAGTCTCTATGAAAAAAAAATTAACCTAAACCTTGCCCAATGATGAGTTGGCCTTATCGCAAATCATTTGGACCCGGAAAACACCGGGTCCATTTTTTTAATACCAACGCCGAATCTCCTGGTGGGGGTAAGGGGGAGTATAAATCGTCGCCCTTGGCAGACTATTTAATCTGTTCCGGGCATCATGAAATTAATCTGACTAATACTACACCCTAATAAAATATCACCATGGATTTTAAAGATCAAATATTACAATTAGTCGTACGCGTTGGAAAACTAGCGCCCCAGCTTAAAATATAAGGGTCACTAAAAAAGCACTCAACATGCCAGGATAGCAGATAATACACCATTAATCGTTAACTTTCGTCTGTTAATTTGCCTATCCTTATCTTCTTATCATGAATATTAAGCTCGCTCAACTCTGCAAACTTTTTGTAAAATATTTAAGCGTAGGAAGCTTATTACAAAACATAATATTTTATAGTTTAATACTCTTACTGATATTGATAAATATAATCTTAGTTAAAGGGAGGCGACGTATAGCTGAAAAAGAAATTCGAAATAACGGCAAGCTCAAGGAGGATGTTTTTTTTGATCAAATCAATAAGTTAGCACATGAAGGCCTACTCCAACGAAACATTGAATTAGAAGCAGAAGCTGCCGCTTTAAAAAACCAGGTGATGACATTAGGAGAGGAATTATTACTAATGCATATGAAATCGAATCGGCTTAGCGATCAATTATCAGATATATTGGATTGCCTGGATTTAAACATGTCCTATGACAACCAGTTATGGAATTGGTCGATCGATTTTTATAGCAATGAGCTTTTATTTTCTGATTATGGTTTGCGGATTCGTGGTTATCCCGAGAATACAAAACTCACATGGATGGAATCCCTGGATCTGGTTGATAATCAATACCGAAAGCAGGTGGAGGCAGCTATAGCCATTTCGCTAAAGACCGGAGCAGACTTCTCTATGACCTATAAAATTATACCTAAGGATGGAAAGCCGGAAAAATGGATCCGATCCTTCGGAAAGGTCACCTATGCTAGTGACGGTACTCCCATAAAACTGGAAGGCAAATTCACATTTACCTCCGCTGAACATAAGAAGATTTGATATTCAACGCAATTAAACAATGCTATCAGTAATATATAACTGAACTAACGCCGTTAGAAAGCTACCGAAGGAACAGCAAGTAAAGATACAAGGAAAAGGATATTGTCGGTTACTTCCTGTTTTATGCATGGGTACCAGTACGGGGGCTCTTGATAGGGGCTTCTACTGCTATATTGTACCTTCCGTTCTTTTTAATATTGTGCGCTGAGAAGCTTCAATTAAATGGACAGTGAATTTAATTTTTATCAGGAAATTCAATAGAGATAATAGTCCCGTTGTTACCACTAAACAGAAGAATACCGTTGATTTGTTTACTAAGGGCTTTGATCATTTCCATGCCCATCGTGTTTGCCTTTTTGGGGTCGAATAAATCCGGAAGACCTTTACCATTGTCTGCGACTGTTAACAACAGATTTTTTTCATCTTTTTTGCTAAGTTCAATTTTAATTTCACCGGGCTGTTCCGTAAAAGCATATTTGATGGAATTGGTTATCGTTTCATTCAAAATAAGGCCGATAGGGATCGCCTGAATAACATCCATGGAAATTGGATCAATGTCAAGTTCAAAACTGATCTGTCTTTTCCGAGTATCAAAGCAAGCTTTGAGATAACTGACCAGTTCACTGATATAAATATGCATTTCAATAGACGTTGTCATACTGGATCCATAAAGCTTCTGGTGAATTAATGCAATTGCCTGCACTCTGTTCTGGCTTTCACGCAGCGCATTAAATGTTGGCCCCTGGCTAAGAAAATTACTCTGTGTATTGAGCAGGCTGATGACGACCTGCAGATTGTTTTTTACACGATGGTGAACTTCCTTTAACAACCAATCCTTTTCGGTTATCAGCTTATCCTTATCATGGAGTAAATTCTGCAGCCAGATGTTTTTGTCATTTATTTCAGTTTGTTTACTTTCAAGCTGGTTTTGTTTAAACTGTAACATTAGGTTGGTGTGTTGCTTGTTCCTGTAACTGTAAAAGGTAATGCCTGCAATAACCATGAGCATTCCAATACCTCCAAAAGTAATATTCCGTTGCATATTTACTTTTTGGATTTCGGTTTGCTGGCTTTGACTCTTAATTTTTAAAAGTCTGATGGACTGGGCGTTTTGGGCACTCTCATATTTTAACTGTAATTCAGTTAACTGTTTACTTTTAGTGGCGTTAAATATGGAATCGTTTAAATTTTTATGTTTCTCAAAGTGGTTAATTGCAGATAAATAATTCCCGGACGCTGAATCGACCTTGAACAGCAAGAATTCAATATCTTTTATTCTTTTTACCGAGGGTAAATTTGGTGATAATGTCAACGACTGCTGCAGGTAAGGTTTTGCATCTTTATATCTTTTAAACGCTGTATAAAACCTGCCAATGTTATAATACGCTTCGCTGCCTGTAATTGTAAAATAGGCCTCACTTCCAGAAATTGAGCTATGATCACCTATTTCCTTTTTCAATTCTTTTTGCACAACCCGATCAAGACTAACCATCTGGAGATAGTATTTTTCAGCATTATAAAACTGATTCATAGCACTGTAGGCATCTCCGTATGCGCCGGCTAATAACTCTTTCTGTATCGTAAGAATTGGGGGGTGTTTAACTGTAAACTGTATTAAAAACTGCAAAGCGTTTTTGGCATCCCCGCTATTGATCTGTTCTCTCACCACTTCATAACAGAGCAGGAATATCCCAGGTTTATCGCTGGAAACTGCATAATTGAGCACTAACCTGTAGTAATACAGGCTTTTTTGAGGTAAACCTAATTCACTGTAAATATCGGCCAATGTTTCGTAGCCGTTCATTTTTCTGTCAAGTAATATCTCTGGAGTGTTTAGGGCTTCCAGGATATAAGAAAGCGCCTTATTGTAATCACCTTTAATCCGGGAAATATCTCCTGCTATCCGGTAAGTAGTAAATGAAGGACGGATATTGACCGATTTCAGGATAGCAAGCATTTTAAGTATTTGCCTTTCAGCGGTATCCAGGTTGTTATGGTTTTTGTTAAGAACAGCTATATCGCGTAAGGTGTAAGCAGCTTCTTTGTAAAGTTTAATTCGATAATATATCGAAAAGGCTGCCTGATGGCAAAATATTTTTTCTTTGTAAGTGCTGTCAGTTTCCGGCATGTACAAGCCTAACTCTGACCAGTAATGTGCTTCCATCTTTGCATTACCGGTAGTTTTATAGTCCGATATGATTTCGAAAATGGTTTTTTTCCCTTTATTAAAATCTCCCTGCGAGAAATAATATTTTCCTAAAAGCATTAATCCTTCATGTTTCCATTTTTCTGATTTGATATTTTTACTTAAGATAATCTCCTGAAAGATATAGGGCAACCCTTTTTCCTGCTGATAGATCGATTTGTGGTTGGAGAATACGAAATGTTCACCCATTACAAGCATTAGCCTGGCGCGTTCTTCACCACTTACGCTTGCTATCAAATTATCGGCCCCTGCGACGTTATTTTTCTCAGCCATTGCTTTACAGATCAGAAAAAGGGCCTCCTTTCTTGAAGCGCTCATATTTGCGGAAGGGCTTATGTCATAGGCCATTTGAGCATAATAAATGCTGCTGTCTTTAGCACCTACAGTGTTTTTATACCAGTAAATTCGGCTTAACTTAAGGCACAATTTAACCTTCTCGGTATCGGTCGTTGCGCGATCAAGGTTCTTAACATATTTATTTAATAATGTAACATCTTCAGCAGTGACTTCTAAGCCACCCAAAGTATTTTGCCCAAATACTTTAAAAGTTGAAAATAAACACAAAAAACAAATTAGAAACTTTGTTTTCACGGTGTAATTAATTTGATAACTGGTATTTAATTTACCCATAAATAAGCATCGGTCAAAATTTGATGAGTAATGCGGCTGGTCATCACATAGGAGCATAAGTGGTTTGTATCCTGGGACATCTTAATTGGAACAGGTTAATTAACCAAAACAGCTATTCCGACTAAACTAACAGCATTATTGACCTTTTTCGGTCCTGTAATCTGCTCATCTTTGCTATGTGATTTAATTTAAAGCTAAGGAAAAAAAGTTACGAATGAAATTGAATCACAAGGCCTTACAGTATTATTTACAAGTAAAATTAAATCAACAAAAAATGAAAACAACAATTCAATCAAATTCCTACTTAATTGAACATGATATTACCGTTGCAACCAATTTGCGAACCCTTTATTATCTCCGCAGTGCTTTTTCGGTAATTTGGGCGGTATTAATTTCAATTTTCACCAAAAATAACGCATCAGTAGCTATAGGCCTTTTAATCTTGTACCCGGCATGGGATGTTGTCGGCACGTTGATTGACATCAAAGTATCCGACAACGTAGAGAATAGCAAAACGCAGTATTTTAATGCTATAATCAGTGCTATAACCACAATAGCAGTTGCAATAGCACTACAAAACGGAGTCCCTGAGGCGCTGATTGTGTTCGGTGCCTGGGCGATATTGACAGGTCTCATACAGTTGATTATGGCAGTAAGGCGCAACAAGAAGGTTGCCGGCCAATGGCCGATGATAATTAGCGGCGGACAATCGATGATTGGTGGCAGCTCTTTTATTATTCTGGCACATATGCCGACAATGGGAATTGCAAGTTTGGCCGGATATGCGGCATTTGGCGCATTTTATTACTTATTATCTGCAATTCGTTTAAACAAAGTAAGGAGTAGGGGTTAATGCGAATCTGTTTTGCAGTCCATGCTTTTTCTGTTCGTCCGTTTTTAGGGAGTGAAAGCCGCAAAACAACATAAATTATCTCAGTTCTGTAAGATATTCGATAGTGCTACGAATTGCCATGTAAATTGGTTAAGGAACAAACGATAGGATGAATTAAAAGGCTCATAGGGCCATTGATAGCCAATGGTTAATTACAATAATTAAAATAATAATAAAACTTATAAATTATGAAACCCAGATTTAAATTAGCGCAGGTAATGCCTCAAGTTTACAAACCTTTAATAGAACTTGATAAGCTTCTTGCCGAAACAGAGCTTACCAAAATTCAAAAGGAAATGATTAAGATACGCACATCGCAGATCAATGGATGCGCCTATTGCCTTAATGTGCATTCAAAAGATGCACTTAAATATGGTGAAAGGCAGGAACGTATTTTTGTGATGAGTGCCTGGCGCGAAGCACGGAATTGGTTTAACGAGCAGGACCAGGTTATTCTTGAACTGACGGAGCAGGTTACATTGATAGCTAATCACGGCGTGACCGATGAGCTCTTTGAAAAAGCTGTTGAAATTTTTGGAGAAAAAACAACTGCGAACATTATCCTTTCCATTACCATGATGAACGCATGGAACAGGCTGGGGGTATCTTTTGGAAATCAACCAGAATAATTATTTTTTAATTTGGTTACCCCTGCTATTATGCGATTTGAAATGGTCAAAAATAGCCGGTAATAATAGCGGGGTAAATGGTATCAGAAACCATGGCCACGGACATCGGCCTTAAAGAAAAATCCCCTGGGCACATTTGTATCTCCATTTATTTCTGGCAGTTGAGTTTAACTAACCTGTTACGTGCGCCGGCCGTTTTTATAGGAGCTTCTTACTATCTGTGCATAATAATGGAAAAGTCATCGGTGACTTTTCCATTTGAAGTACTTGCTTGATCATGCCCATGCTGATCAATTCAAGATTGCGAGGAACTAATAACTGCACTTCACATTCTTTCGTAATATCTTGTTTAGCATCTATGATAATAACATCGATGTTAAAGTTAAACAGGGCGAGTTAGCAGGCAATATTAACCCCTAAGTCGAGGAAACAACTATGATTACCTGAACTTTTATGCAATGCCTTTGAATCAGAAAGCCATTATCATTTCCAGTAGTTGTTTGCAGCTGCAATAGTTGCAAACTCAATAGCTACTGTCTGGCCGATAGCTATAAGCATCGCTGCATCTTCCGCATAAACCGGGCGTAGTTTTTCCCGTATTGCCGCGTCAGGTTGTGTGACTTTAATAATGAGTCTGGATAATTTGATGGCCAGCTGCCTGCCTTCTTCGGGCGTTGCGGTGATCAGGGAATTGCCGGGGATAAGTTCTACTAATGTTGACATTGTTTTTGGTTTTGAGTTAATTGTTTTGTTGATTATAATTATGACCAAAAAATCATTCTTAATGATTGATTTTTTGTTAGATAAGCGGTAATCCAGCTAAGCGATGTCTTTACTTAGTTTGTATAATTGATATCAGGGGTACCAAAAGCCATAACAATGCCGCTCTCATGCACTTTACCTGTTCGGACATGTCCACCATTGCATTTTGACGCCCTGCAATAGCTATTTAGCCCTTTTCAAAATATTTGAATGCAGATAAATTATCCTCTTATTCATTCCCGCAAGCCCTCCGCCGATGATCGCAACATTTTAACTCCTTATTGGTTGGTGTTTTACTCATTTTGCAGAATTAATGATCAAATAGGCTGGGGGATTGGGCTGTTTTTCTTAAAATCAGAAAAATTAATTCCTGTTGTATTTTTAAAAAACTTGCTGAAATGCGCCATGTCGGCAAAACCCAGATTATATGCTATAGCTTTCATGCAATTATTTGGTTGAGTTGCCTGAAGCTTGGCTTCGGCGGCAATTCGTTGCCTGATGTGATGTCCTGCCGAATAGCCGGTTAGCTTTTTCACAAGTTGGTTCAGGTAATTGGGAGTTACAAATAATTGATCAGCATAATCAGAGACCATCTTCTGTGTCCTGAAGTTTTTGTTAACAATCGAACTGAAGTTTTGAAATATCTCTTCATTTCGGGAATACCTTGCAGTAATTTGCGGCTGAGCCTGCCCCGATAAATAAATAAGGAATATGGTGAAATAGCGCCTGAGAATTTCAGGCCTGTAAAGGTTGTATTTATTGAATTCTTTCATAACGATATCCATAATATCCTGAAACTCATCTATAGTATCATTATTGAATTCCATGTAATGAGTTTGGTGAAAAAGCTGATGAATTCTTGTGTTGATATGGTCATGGTCGTTAAAATCGAAGAATCCGGATGTAAATGATATAATGTAACCCTTGAGACGTTTAGGAAGCTTCAGGTTGGCCAATTCACCTGGCCCGATGAACAATAAATGGTCATTGCCGATTATCTGTTCGTTGAAACCCTGATGATAATTGCCAAAACCATCTACAATCCATATTATGGTGTA
Organism: Mucilaginibacter sp. P1_A3; assembly: GCF_056406855.1. Classification (NCBI taxonomy): domain Bacteria; kingdom Pseudomonadati; phylum Bacteroidota; class Sphingobacteriia; order Sphingobacteriales; family Sphingobacteriaceae; genus Mucilaginibacter; species Mucilaginibacter sp. P1_A3. The sequence continues at coordinate 93,673 of NZ_JBFTZJ010000012.1, read as the reverse complement.
GCGGTTATTTGAGCGATACCTGTCTATGTTATATCCAAGTTCCTCGTTAACCCAGTGCAGGTTCTGCATATCAAAGGGAAGATCACTTCTTTTGTTTTCAACATACAAAGGCGAAAATGTTTCTAACTGTTCCATGGTTTTGATTTTAGGGGTTTCAAGGCGGTAAACGATGTTCTATTTCTATGCCAGTTATATTTTAGTTTATAATTGGTTGATTATTAGTATAGTTGTAAAGTTAAGACCTTTTTTTAAATACGAAATATCGAAAACGGCAAATTGAATTACGATATTTCGTATCTCCATTTGATGAACATATACAGCGGGGCTGGACCCGAAACGACAGAGAGCTTATGGAAAGCTAATCGGCAGAGTTTAAGCAAGGTGTAAATAGTACATTAGAATCTATAACGGGTACATTTTAATATCACATAATATCATTCATTTTTAACGCAGCGTAATTTTAGTTACAAGACTACCTGTGTTGCGGAGAATGCTAAATATTCAGTTAAATGGATTTAAACTTTTTCGATATAACCACTTGAAGAACTGCTCATCGCGATGGCAACCTCACGTTGCTCCTGAGGAAAGTTTTTACGTTTATGATGAAAAGAACGTATTTTTATTTAATAAGCTTATGAAAAGGCAATAGCGGCTTAGAAGTATCATTGTAGAGTTGTATCATGTTTTGCATTTGGCTGCGGATTTAGTGAGATAGGTTGTCGCAATGATAGATTAAATACCGTGCAGAAGGATTAAATAGTATTAGGTAATTCACTATGGAAAAAAAGATACTAATAGTTGAGGACGAATCATTAGTCGCCTTTGATCTGAAGCTGATACTAACCAGGGCCGGATATCAAATTTGCGGAATCGCTGATTCTGTCAAAGAAGCCTTGGAAATTATTAATGAGGAGAAGCCGGAATTGGTTTTACTGGATATATTTCTGAAAGGCCCACTAACAGGGATAGACCTTGCACGCGATCTGACCGCCCAGAACATTGCGTTTGTTTACCTGTCAGCAAATTTCCAGGAAAGTATATTGGATATGGCAAAGAGTACGCAGCCGTATGGATTTTTGGTGAAACCCTTTAGAGAAAACGAACTACTGATTGCAATAGAGGTTGCCTTTTACCGCCACCGGAATAGTATGGAATCGAGGTTCCGACGCGAGTTTGCCCTTGAAGAGAAATTTAAAGCTATTGAGCAGGAGCAAATTGATTGGCGACAAAAATTGCGCAAAATATCAAGCAGCTTGCAACCATATCTACCATTTGATTATTTGAGTATAATCCTGAATGTAGATACCGTATCATCATTTGAAGGTATATCATTTTACAGAACAGGTTTCGATGAATATCAAATGTTGGGAGCTAAGGATTTTCTCACCGCTGCCAGATTGTCGGCACAGGATCTTGAGAACATGGTAAAAAAGACGCCGCTAAGTACTAAAACAAAATTCTATAATAATACCGAGTTCAGGGAAATAGGTGAACGATACCCAATTAAAAAGGCGATAGCAAATACGTTTCAAATGAATTCCTTTTTAAACTATCCGCTGTTAATGGCTGATAGTGAAGTGCTGACGTTTTCGTTTTACAGTCGAAAAAGCAATTGCTATACAAATGATCACCTGGCATTGCTCAGCCGCCTTCAACAAACGCTTACAAACATTGTCGAATCTATATTGAAACTCGAAAATAGCGGACAAGACAGGCCTATATCGTTACCGGTGACGGTTAATAATCAAACTGCGGCAACAATATCTGTTTTTGATGGCATTATAGGGAACAGTCATCAAATTTTAACTGTTCAGGATCTTGTATCGGTAGTTGCCCCGCTGGATACCTCGGTTTTGATATTAGGAGAGAGCGGAACAGGAAAAGAACGAATAGCTAAAAGCATACATAACTTATCACCCCGGCGCACCAAACCTTTGATTATTGTTAATTGCGCCTCTCTTCCGGCAACGCTGATTGAGTCTGAGTTGTTTGGCCACGAGAAGGGGGCCTTCACAGGTGCAAACGAAAAAAGAATTGGAAAATTTGAGCTTGCCGATAAAGGAACTGTTTTTTTGGATGAGATTGGAGAAATGCATCCGGAGTTGCAGGTAAAGCTGTTGCGTGTATTACAGGAACAGGAAATTGAGCGGATAGGAGGTAAGGCTCCGATAAAAATCAATGTTCGCATTATAGCTGCAACGAACCGGGTGCTTGAAAAAGAGGTTGAAGAGGGGCGTTTTAGACTCGATCTTTATTACCGGTTATATGTTTTTCCCATAACCATTCCGCCATTAAGAGAACGTATTGAAGATTTGCCTCTTTTGGTGAAACACTTTATTCATCGGTTTTCACTTAAAAGCTCCAGAAGTGTAACGGATGTATCTCCAGAAGTGATGGATCAACTTCGTAACTACCACTGGCCGGGAAATGTGCGGGAGCTGGAACATCTTATTGAAAGAACGGTGCTGCTCACCAACGAAACGGTGATCAGGCAGGTGTTTTTACCAAAGCCCTACAATGGCAATGGCAATAAACCGGTTGTTAAAATGTTTGAAGACACGGAAAAGCTGAAAACAATAGATGAAATTAGCAGGGAGCACATTTTGACGGTATTAAAAAAGTGCGAAGGAAGGATTGGCGGAAAAGGCGGTGCTGCAGAAATTTTGGATATTCAACCTACTACTTTGCATTCAAGAATAAAAAAATTGGGAATAAAAAAAGAAGATTTATTTTGATATACACCAGTGACGGCTAATTTGCTTAACTCAATAAGTATTATTCAACATTCAAATTAACTCATAAGCGCCGCCCCACTAAGGGGCGGGTTTTTTTGCAACAATTTCTTCATTGCGGCGAAATATGTAAAATATACTATTATATGCATAATTGATACATTGATAAAAAAACAATTCAAACGGAACTTTACAACAGTTTATGATAAGTGACAAATCATTAGTTGGATAATTAAATCGTTCCTGAAATGAAAAAGAATACTTGTCTTTTAATCGCTTTTATAGCTGGCATTATCACATTTTCCTTTGGAAGTTTATCCATTAAGTTGGTACAGGATCAAACCGGACTGGCGCTGGGTGGTAGTGTGACCTTATTTATATTGCAATTGTTGCTGACAGTAAAATATTCTGCAGGCACGTTTGCCCTATTACCATCGGAAGCCGGTCTAAAGCAAATCGCACTTGGTTTCCTGACTGCGGACATTACCATTGGATTATGGATCGTAGTGCGTAACGGTACGGAAGTATTTCCGCTATATCTTCTGATCATGCAGGTTTCCTTACTTGCTCTTAATCGTAAAACCGAAAATGTAATAAACAGAGAAAACGTATTGCCGATTCCGGATGCAGTTCAGATTGTTTTGGAAGGTGTTTAACAGATCGGTATGAAAAACGATGATAAAATAATTGATATCATAATTTCACTGCACGAACGCGGATTCGATCACGATTTTATCGTGGAACAAAAATATATCCGTTGCTTGCAATGCAATGTGCTGATAGCAGCCGAAGATTTTGAAATCGTAGAAACATTCTATTGCGAAAGTAAAAAGACAAATGGAAATGGCAGCCTCGTATATGCCATAATCCTGACTAATTACGATATCAAAGGTATTTTGATGAGCACATATCAGTCATATATCAACGGAATGTTTATCCCGTTGTGGCCAAAGTTTAATAATACTTTAAGGATAAATGTAAATACAGGTGGATTGTCTAAAAGCGAAAAAAGAATTTTAGTATGAGTAAGGAGATCAGATACAAGGCCAATAAACAGCATATTTTAAACGACTATATGCTTGGCGGCAATTATATAGGTAACTGGAAGATAGCACTCAGCTCCGGTAAAATATCTATCTGCCCGCGTATGCGTAAAATACTGGAGTTGCAAAGAGGAGACTATGAAGGCCTGGAAGATCTTTTGACCCAGGTAAAGTCGCCACATGCAGGAAAGCTTATCCATGAATTTAAACTGGCTTGTTTTAATGGTACACGTTTCGAAAAACAGATACATATAGTTACTCAGTTTGGGAACGAAAAATGGATACAACTCTCGGGAATCCTTTATTCCCGAAGATGGGGAGCACCGGAACAGATGGTTGGCACTATCGAGGATGTTACTCAAAAAGTTAAAGAAGACTGCCTGAGCATGGCAATAGTAAACCATGAGTTGCGATCTCCATTGACACTTATTAAACTAAACACCCAATTCCTGATAAACGAGCTGTCGCATTGTGTTAATAAGCGGCCGGTAAGGCTTTTAAATATGGTTGATGATCATGTTGATGGAATGACAAAGCTTATTGATGAATACCTTACAACCTCAACTGATGATGAGCGGGAACCCCGGTTCAATTTAACTGTTTTTGATTTGGATAACCTGGTGAATACAGTTATCAATGAAGTAAAGCTTCTTTATCCTGGTCACCGGTTTCGTAAAGTCCCGGCAGAAGTGACAATCCTTGTAAGGGCAGATAAATACAAGATCATTCGGGTGTTAATCAACTACCTGACCAATGCAGCCAAATTTTCTCCTGCCTGTTCTAAGATTATTATCAGCGTCACCAAAACACCGTCCGAAATAACGGTATCTGTACAAGATGAAGGGCCGGGAATTGATGAGGAAAAGGGGCAGCTTGTTTTTCAAAAATTTTATCAGTGCGATAGCCAATCTACCAGGCAAAAAAACAGTAAAGGACTTGGTCTTTACATAGTAAAAAACATAATTCAAAAGCATGGAGGGGCAGTATGGGCAGAAAATGGCCCTGTTGCAGGAGCTGTATTTTATTTCAGTTTGCCTGTATTTCAGGAAATTACACTTAATTGCCCCCTTCAGGAGGCGGTGAAACTTACGGCCTGAACAGTCATCCAAAAGCAAGAAGATAATAAAAGATAAAAATATCTTTTATTATCGATTCTGATGTTTACTTTTGCTTATAAGCAACGGGAATATTAAAAAAAGATGTGAGTATACAGTTCGGGTAGTTTTATTTATCGCCCGGCAAACTGCAGAAATATAAGATAGAAATCGCCTCGAAGCAGACACTGGCAATAGTCTTTAACGGGTGGATTTCTCCGGACTTTGATTTTGACGAATGGCTGCCAATTGCATGTCATGCTACAAAATATAACCAATGGATAGTTCAATGAAGATTTGAACCCAGGTACTCTGAAATTAATTGATTTTTTGAGGTAGCAGATTTATATCTGCAACCACTTTAGCTTTTGATGTCCGAAAATAAGTGTTTAAAATAATTCATCCTAAAAATAAAAGGTATTAATGTATTTTATTATGAAAATTAGATTTTATTTATTTTTTATTTTGGTTACGGCCCTGCTGGCTTGTAGCCCCTTTAATACTGTATATGCCGTTGTGCCGGTTGAGATCAATCCGCAGGTAAATGTGATAGCCTGTCTTATAGTGGCGTTCACAGTTTTTTTGATACTGCTGATGGTATTATGGATTACCCGCCTTGCAAAAGAGTTAAATGAAGACGCTTCAAGTAAGGAAATTACGGTGGAAAAATGGCGATTTCGGCAGATTAACGGCTTAGACTCCAGGCAGTTGGAGCTGTTGATCAGACGGAGGAACTCTAAAAAAAGAAAGGGTAAGCCAAATATTGAACGGCCCGGACTTAAAGCTACCGTCATTGCGATATTGTTTTGCATGTTATCCATAGCCGCCAGGGCGCAAACCGCAGAGGGTGGCGGAGAGCATGTTTTAACAAGCCCGGGCATGATCATTATGCTTGCGCTGATTTGTATCCCGTTATTGGCTGTGATGTTTTTTGTTGGAGTAAGGCTTCAGCATTTGGCTAATAAAACCCGGTATAGCCGCATCAAAAAAGAAACTCATGACCTGGCGGAAACGGTTGATAGCGACGATGCTGTTTTTGAAGAACTGGTAAAGAGAAAGCAAGCGCTTGATTACAAATTGACGAACAAAGAGCTTTCTGGTAACGTTGATCCGGAAGATGAGAGGGGTATGCTGCTTAATGTAGGTGAAATTAATTCTCCGCGTTTCTTTGCTGCCAAACGCAAAGCGGCGGCCAGGCACCAAGCCGATCCAAAATTGGTTAAGCTTATTATGTGGTATTTAGGTACCGCGGCGCTATGGCTGGTTGTAGGTACCTCTATTGGGGAGTATATAGGAATAAAGTTCGTAGCGCCCGATGCAGATCATGTAAGCTGGTTAAGTTTTGGGCGCTTAAGGCCGGTGCATACTAATATGGTTTTCTGGGGCTGGTCCTCTCTGGCGATGATCGGTCTGGGTTATTATGTAGTTTCTACAGTAAGTAATACCGCAATACGCAGCATCAAAAGGGGGTATCAATCGCTGGTGCTTATTAACTCAGCAGTAGTTGCCGGCAGCTTATCGCTAATGGCGGGTATTAATAATGGTGGCGGCGAGTACAGGGAATACACATGGCCGGTAATGGGGCTGTTTGCCGCCGGCATTGTGATATCGCTTGTAAATTATTTGCAAACCGTTGCAGATCGTAAAACAAAAGAGATCTACATCTCTAATTGGTATATCATTTCGGCCATGATGTTTATCACGGTGATTGCTGTAGTTGGCTATATTCCCTTATATCAAAATGGTCTTGGCGAAACTATTATACAAGGCTATTATATGCACCAGGCAGTAGGGATGTGGTTTATGCTTTTTAACCTGGGGTTAGTGTATTATTTTTTGCCACAGCAGCTAAATACTCCCATATACTCTTACAGCTTGGGTATCCTGGCCTTTTGGGCGCAAATTTTATTTTATACACTGATAGGTACACATCATTTTTTATTCAGTTCGATACCATGGTGGCTGCAAACAGTGGCTATTGTGGGTAGCATGGGCATGTTGATCCCGGTTTTTGCCGGCACTACCAATTTCTTAATGACCTTTAAGGGCAATTACCATAAAATAGGCCGAAGCTATACACTGCCGTTTTACATTGTGGGCGTCCTGTTTTATTTTACAGGATCAACACAGGGAACAGCTGAAGCTTTCAGGAGCACCAACCTCGTTTGGCACTTTACCGATTTTACGGTAGCCCACTCGCACCTTACCATGTACGGCATTATCGCATTTATGCTTTGGGCATGTATTTATACGCTGGTACCGCGCCTTACCGGTAAAGAACCCAAACAGGGCCTTGTAGGTGCGCATTTTTGGATGGCCTTAATTGGCGTGTTATTTTATACTATCCCATTGATGATTGGCGGTACTTTAAAAGGTATAGCCTGGACCCAGGGTAAGCCTTTTATTGATGGCGTAGTGCTAATGGCACCTTACTGGTTATGGCGTGCAATTGGCGGCTCGCTGATGTGGGCATCGCACCTGGTATTTGCCTGGAACATGTATGTAATGTTTGCCGGCAACCGTACCGAATCTGAAATGAAGAACCAGATTTTTGATCAATTGAGTCACACACCCATAAACGCAGAAATTTAATTAGCACCGCCCCATGGAGATTTACAATAACCATCGAAAACTTTTTACCGTTGCCCTGTGCTTTTTTGTGCTGCTCACGTTTTTTGTAGCCATTGTGCCCGCAACATCAAACCAAAATAACAATGCACCCTTACCGGGCAGCATCCCGCTAACCAAACTGGAAACCCAGGGTAAGAACGTTTTTATTGCCGAGGGATGCGTTGCATGCCATACCCAGCAGGTGCGTAACCTGGATATGGATAAAGTTTGGGGCACTCGGCCAGGAATTTCGGCCGATTATGCAAACAATAGCCGCACGGATGTATGGCGTAATACCGCCACATTGATGGGGTCTGAACGTACCGGCCCCGATTTAACCAATATTGGTCTTCGTCAGCCCAGTTCCGATTGGCATCTGCTGCATTTATTTAATCCGCGTTCAGTTGTAGCGGCCTCAATTATGCCCTCGTATGAGTGGCTTTTTACCGTTCGGGATTATCCATGGCCAGGTGAAGTTGTTGTTAACGTACCCGATGATTTCAGGAAAGGGATTACCGGTCGGATAGTAGCCTCGGATAAAGCCCTGGCGCTGGTGGCCTATTTAAAATCATTAAAACAGGTTAAACTGCCCGATGGTAAACCGGTGCCAATATTCCTTTACGGAAAAACTGCGGAAATTTCAGGTTCAACCCCAGGTAAACCAGGTACAGGCAAACCCGGGCTTGATGGTGCCGCGCTGTATGCAACCAATTGCCAGGCTTGCCACCAGGAAAACGGCGAAGGCTTACGCGGCGCTTTCCCACCATTAAAAGATAGTAAAGTGGTACTTGACCCAAGTGCAGAGGTACAGGTAACTATTATTATGAAAGGTTACAACGGCAGGGCAAGTGAGGGTTACGGCGTTATGCCGCCAGTGGGTACTAACAACAACCTCAAACCCGAAGAGGTTGCCGCTATTGTAAACCACGAGCGAAGCAGTTGGGGTAATAACTCCAAAATGGTAACTGCCGATGAGGTGAAGAAGATCATTGCGTCGTTTGGTAAAGGGGAAGCCACAACGGCTAAAAAATAGGATCATTAAACAGAAGCAAAATGAAAAAAATCACAATACTGCTACTCATAATATCAATTAAAATAAATGCATTAGCCTGTGATGCTTGTGATAAGCAGCAGCCCAAATTACTAAGGGGTATTACACATGGCAGCGGACCGGATAGCGACTGGGATTACCTGATAGTAGGCATTATGGTTGTTATAACCTTGTATGTTTTGATAGCATCTATCAAATGTTTAGCCCGCCCTGCGGAGAAGAATAAAGAGCACATCAAACGAATGATATTAAATGACGCCAACCAATGAGAGATCAAAGTTTTATAACCTTATTTATTGATGATGACCCAAGGCCGCTGGGCGAGTTTCCGGCCCCTGTTGCATTTGATCTGGATACCAAAAAATTAACAGATGGTAACCATGTGCTTAAAGTAGTAAGCAAAGATCATTTGGGTAAAGAAGGGGTTAAGTTTATTCCATTTGTAGTACGTAACGGCCCAGCTATTGCCATTGAGGGTTTAAGAAAAGATGAAGTTGTGGAGGGTGTGTTACCTCTTATGATAAACGCATACGGCAAAGGCGATCAAAAAAGCTTTATGCTGCAAGGCAGCGAAACGCCTCATAGTATTCCATGGTGGCTGGTGGTGGGCATCATCCTTTTTGTAGCGTGGACGGGTTATTTCATCATCACATCACTCTCCGTTAAACTTCATTAAAGGAACTTTTTTACTGGGATGATTCAGAGCGAGCAGGCAAGTAGGAGACGAAGCAGATAAAGTGATTGTTTAGCTGCAGATATATAAGTTTTAAAAATTAAAACAATGAAACAGATTGAAGCAAATGAAAATTTTCAGGTGGTTAAAATTGAACTGACTGCCGGGACACATATGAAAAGGCATATAGCAACTTCCGATGCCTGCCTGATTGTAGGGGAGGGCAGCGCTTTGCTTATTTACGCAGGCGAAACTTACGAATTGAACAAGGGACAAACATTTTTGATTCCTTCGGGAGAAGAACATATGTTAAAGATCATCGCGGATTTTAAAGCGTGGATCGTTTTGGGAAAAGGCGCGCAGATCAGATACGCAGAACCAGAATCCATTGTCGTTAATTAATCGAGATCAGAAATGCCTATCAAAAGAAACGCGCATATCATGCCACTCTCCCGTGATCATCATTCAGGTCTTTTATTTGGATGGAAAATCAAGGAAGGGGTTAAAAAGGAGATCGCATTTTCTCGCATCAATGAGTATATCGGATTTTTTTGGACAACGCACCTGCGGAGCCATTTCCAAGACGAAGAACATCTGTTATTTTGCCTGCTTGATAATGAACTGACTCAGAAGGCTAAGCATGAACATCAAGAGCTTGAGGCCTGGTTCGTCAAGGCTGAAAATAACGAACTGAGCAGTAATGATGAATACTTAACGTTTGTTGAACTACTCATCAGCCATATCAGGTTTGAAGAGCGGGAACTTTTTCCTTGCCTCGAAAGCGAGTTATCGCCGGAAACGCTTGCCCATGTTGGTGAAGCGCTGACGAAATCACACCAACAGCCTTACACAGAGCTTTATAAAGATGAGTTTTAGGTTGACAAGGAAAATCAGAAGCATCTATAATTAAATTTTAAATAATATATATATGATAATTAAAAAAGTGCGGGAGCAAATTGAACTTACACAGGGGCCAGTAGCTAAACTTATAAAACATACAGATCATTATAAGGTGATAGTCATCGGCTTAAAAAAAGGGATGGTTTGGAAAGAACATAAAACCGGGGTGCCAGCTACCCTGATCGTAAGCGAAGGTCATATTCTTTACTCCGAACTGGAGCGTACTGTTGATCTTAAAAAGGATGATGATTTTGAAATACCTGTAAATGTGCTGCATGGGTTGCTGGCCAAAGAAGATAGCATTTGTTTTTTAATACAGGGCTGAGCAACAGACTGTTTAATGATAATTAATTGATTGGATTCACAAGGCATCTTTTTTTCTACTTTCTAACCTAATCGCATACACACAAATAATTTTTTATAAAGGTGGCCTATCAAAATCAAATAATTTATAATCCGGTAACGGGACAAAGCATCAAGTTCATTCAAACAAGTTGGGATACTTCAGGCCAATTGCTCGAGATGGAATCAACTTATAGCGCGCTGTCAAAAGAACCCCCTATGCATTATCATCCTGATAGTGCGGAAGATTTCAGAATAATTTCTGGCAGGATAAAGGTGCGGATGGATAACAAAATAAGTGTTTACAAGGCAGGCGAAAGTTTTCACATATCACCAAACCGCATTCATAGCATTTGGAACGATGGGGAGAGCAAGGCTGCTGTAAATTGGAAAGTTACAAGGCCTATGAATACAGAATTTTTACTGGAAACTATGTTTGCATTGGTTAATGATGGCAAAGTTAATGAACAGGGCACGCCCAGGTTTTTACAGATGGTACTTACGGCTGGCAAATTCAATAATGTTCTACGGCTGGCGCGGCCGCCATTTGCGCTGCAACGAATAGTTTTTGTGCTGTTAAAGCCCTTTGCATATGCTTTAGGTTACAGGCCTTATTACAAAAGGTATCTTTCGTTGAAAAAAGGGCAGCAGCTATAAAAACGGCATCTCCTCGTTTGTGGCGATGTACCAATTATCGGTTACCGGCAAATTTCGACGGGATATGTCATCATAAGTTTAAAATGGATCGGGTTATGATATACTCTAATTAAATCCCAGTAAATTTAATTATCCATGGACGAGATCAGTACATATTCTATTTCAAGGTTGCAAAAGGCTTTTGAGCTTGCGACTAGAAAAACCGATTATTTTTATGTAGGGCAGGGCAAAGATCCGCTATATAATGATGAGCCGTTCCGTACAGAAACTTATACCATACTGCTGCTAAAAAAGGGATGTATGCATCTTCAGGCGGATCTTACCCATTTTACAATAAATGCACCCGCAGTATTAACTATCGGCCCTAACGTTACGCGTAGCTTTCAGCAATGCGAAGGGGAGACCGAAATATTGATCTTTTTTTTTACGGACTCCTTTCTGTTGGAAACAAGGGCTAATATATTTTACCTTAATAAGTACCGTTTTTTTGAAAATAATGACCGTCATTTTCTAGTTCTCAATGAACATGAAATGGGAAGGCTGAGCGCTATTTTCGATTTGATAGCCGCCACCTATAACAAAGATCATCCGAACGAGTTGGTATTAATGCGTAGTTATTCATACCTGCTTATTCACGAGGTAGATGCCATGCACAAAAACAGGACGGTCGTTGTAAGTAAAACGGATGATCAGAGCTCGATTTTTATCAGATTCCGCAACCTACTGACCAAAGAGTTCTGGCGACACAGGTCGGTGAGTTTTTACGCTGATAATTTAAACGTTACTCCAAAATATCTTTCAGAATTAATTAAAAAACAAACCGGTAAAACTGCTGGAGAGTGGATAGATCGCGCCATTATTCTTGAAGCTAAAGTATTGCTTCAGAACAAAGAACTCGGTATTTCCCAGGTGAGTGACCAGCTAAATTTTTCCGACCAGTCCGTTTTTGGGAAGTTTTTCAAAACCCATGAAGGGATCTCTCCCTTGGAGTATCGGAAACGATTGTAAATAAGTTATTTATTTCTTTTTTTCTTCGTCTCAAGCAGTAGCGGGTTAAGTCATCGCCCTCGCTGATTATATCTATTTAAACAAATGCGAAAGATTTCTTTAACGTTCAAATGATTGCAATCTGTTAAATAAGCGGTTACACATTGAAGGAACAGTAAAAACGACTAAAAGTACAGCCATGCCGCCCTTTTTAGGGCATTGATTGTGCCGACATTTGTTTTGTACAATAAAGGAAAGGATTTAGTTGATCCGAAACCGCAAAACCAATGTTTATGAAACAGATTGCAGAAACGGACAGGAAATTTATCGATATGATAGACCTGAAAGTTCATCATTCTATTTTTCCGGTAAAATTTCCTCCCACAGATACCGCATGGGGCAATATTTTCAGGTTTGATGACAAAATTATTTTACCCGGAAGGCAGGATATACAAAACTTTACGGGCAGCCCCATATTAATGGTGATCATATTAATCAATGGGGCAGCTGCTTACTACGATTCAACAGGCTATCGGAAAGTCCTGAAGGAGAACGACACGCTTTTAGCCAGCTATGGCAACGATGGGGTTCAAACTATCATCTTTAATTTCAACGAGAACGAGGAAAATGAATTCCTGGAGATTTGGCTGACCACAGACTCTACCGAAAGAAGAAGACAGTTTTTTCCGGCCAGGGTAAGCGAAGAAGATGAAGCAAAACTTTCATTTTCAATACCAGCCCTAAACGATGACAGCATTGATTTGAACACTGACAGCTGGTTGTGGAGGGGGCGATTTGTAGGGGATACCGACCATGTTATTGACCATACTTCATTAAATGATAACCTCATCCTGTTTGTTTTAAGCGGCTCTATGACCGTCAATAACAGGCCAATGACCTACCGGGATGGAATGAGCTTGTCGTTAAAGGAGAAAATTACCATCCACTTTGAAAAAGAGACAGATCTGCTGATTATTCAGTTACCAGACAATTTAAATGATAGTTTAAAATGAATACATTAATAACTAAAAAAAGTGGTGCCAGGGAACTGCTGCTCCATGTGGCCGAAAAACTCTTTGCTGAATATGGATTCGACAGAACGTCCATCCGTATGATAGCCGGAGCGGCAGGTTTGAATTTGTCGTTGATCAGCTACTATTTTGGTTCAAAACATGAACTGCTGATAGAGATCTTCCGCATCAGGTTGCAGCAATTAAATACAGCCTTACAAGCCATCCCTAAATTGGCCGGCTCAGTACCGGATAGGCTTTTGGGATTCATTGATGTTTACGCAGCAACAACCAGCAATAATAAATTCTACACTTTATTGAATCGTGAATTTGATTTTTCGGACGTGTCACCGGTAAAAGATCTGATCAGGAATTACTGGGATAATGTTTTAACTACAGTAAAAACGCTTGTAAATGATGGCGTAAAAGAAGGCTATTTTAGTAGTAGCGATACACACCTGGCCTATTTTGGTATTCTTGGCCTGTTCACAATCCTGGTTTGCGAGTCGCCATTGAACGAGATCATTAATACTCATTTTGATCCGGGCGGGCAGATGTTCACCGTTGAAAAAATTAAGGCCTACTTATATAATACCCTGCAAAACAATCAAGTGGAATAATCTACAGATCCTAATTCTTAAATATAAATTTCATGAAAATCATACTATTTAGGCATGCTACAAGCAGGCTTACCGGAATCATTTTTTGCCTTGTTTTTGTATGCCAGCTGCCTGTTTTGGCCCAGCAAAATCCGGTATACCCGCTTTCATTGCAACAAGCGGTAAGTCTCGCCAAAATTCAAAACAAGCAGGTACAGGCTGCAAAAAGCGAAGAGAGTGCCAGCGATGCTGACTTTAAAGATGCTAAAGCCGCAGCACTGCCCACCATACTGGCCAGCGGCGATTACCAGCGCTTTACCAGTTTAACACTTTACAGTCACGGATTAAGCGATGTGCGCTCGGTACCTAAAAGACCAACTTCAAATGGTGCTGATTTGGGTGTATCGGCCAATTTTAACCTGTATGCAGGCGGAAGGCAAAAAGCCTTTGAAACCGAGCAAAGCGGCAAAAAAGACCTGGCAGCGGTTAGCACTCAGGAGCAGGCAGGCAGCGTTAGCCTGCAATCGGCCGCTCAATACCTGGATTTGATCAGGTTAAATGATCAGAAAAGGTTTATCGATGAGCAAATCATCCGTGCAGAAACAAGGTTGAAAAATATTAACGCGCTATATCGCAACCAAAAAGTTACCCGCAGCGATGTTTTGCGGGCCGAACTTAACCTGTCGGCAGTAAATCTAAATCTCGACCAGGTTCAAAACGACATTGCCATCAGCAATCAGAAATTGAACGTGCTGCTTAACCTGCCAGATTCAACCCGTATTATTACAACCGACTCAGCCGCTATGCCAAGGCCTGTTGTGGATACCCTGCTTGGTTTAGTTACCGCAACGGCCGTAAATGCCTACGCTATCCGTAAAAGCAGTGAAAGCATCAGGATCCAGGAGGCCAGGATCAGGGGTGTAAAAAGTAACTTTTTCCCAACAGCGTCATTGTACTCAGCCTACGGTTTCAGCTATCCCAATACCATATTTTATCCGCCGGTTGATCAGGGCTATTCCATTGGTTTTATAGGTTTTAAAATTCAATATAACATTTCGTCCATTTACCAAAACAAGCATAAAGCATCGGCCAGCCGCATCAGGCTGCAGGAGCTTGAGTTTGTAAAACAAAACATCAGCGATAACATAAAACAGGAAGCAGGCAGCTTGCTCATTAAATATCGCGAAGCTTTAAACCGGATAGTAGTTACCCAAAAATCAATTGAACAGGCAAGGGTGAACTATAAAATTGTAAGTGCTAAATATTTTAACCAACTGGCCTTATTGACCGATTTGCTGGACGCTGACAATTTATACCAGGAAACAAGGTACAACCTGGTGCAGGCAGAAACCAGTGCCCAGTTTATTTACTACAGGTTATTATTCACTTCAGGGAAATTATAAACAGATCATAAAAATACGAAATCTCAATATATGGAAACTCCAAATACTAAAAAAGCTCATCCCGGTAATATTATATTATCCATTGTAGCTATTATCGTGGTCATAGGTGCCATGATATACTTTGCCAATTACTTTTTAACGGGAAGTAAATACCTGGAAACAAACGATGCCCAGGTAGAATCATATATTAACCCGGTATCGGCCCGCGCGGGCGGTTACATTAAACAAGTTAAGTTTGATGAGCATCAGGTAGTAAAACAGGGAGATACACTGGTTGTTATCGACGATCGCGAATACCGAGAGCATGTTACCGAAGCCGAAGCCGCTGTTGATGATGCAAATGCGCAGTTAGTTGTACTCTCTGCCAGTATAACTTCTGCAGAAACTGGTACACTGGTTAATAAAGACCAGATAGATGGTGCAAAAGCCCGCCTGGTTCAACAACATGCCGATATCATGCGCTATAAAAACCTCATCAAGGAAGAGGCTATCACAGGATCAGACCTTGAAGTAGTACAATCACATTATGATGTTTCATTGAGCGATTACAACGCCACCCAAAATAGCCTTAAAACCAGCTACGCTAAAATTGCCGAACTGAGGTCACGTAAGGCTTTGTTAATAGCGGATTTAAAAAGAAAAAAAGCGCTGCTTCATCTGTCACATATTAACCTGGAATATACCGTTATTAGAGCGCCATATGCCGGTAAAATGGGACGTAAAACCATTCAAGAAGGTCAACAGATTCAGGCTGGTCAGCCTTTGGTATCTATAGTTGATGAAAAAGAAAAATGGATCACCGCTAATTTTAAAGAAACCCAGGTATATGGCATGTACGTTGGCCAGCCGGTTGATATCAGGGTTGATGCCATTGACGATAAAGTTTACCATGGGCAAATAGAAGCCATATCTGCATCAACAGGGGCCAAATTCTCATTGCTGCCTCCTGATAATGCTACCGGCAATTTTGTTAAAATAGTACAACGTGTGCCGGTTAAAATAAAATTTACCAGCACCGATATTGAGCCGGTAAAAGCCGGGATGAATGTATTGGTATCAGTAAAAAAGAAAGCAATATGACCGCGCCTGAATATATTAAGCCCTGGTTGTTGAGATGGAATTGGGGTGTAAGGATCACTTTATTTCTTATTCTGTTGTCTTCAATTATGGAATTTGCGTCAATCGCGCTAAGTCAGAATTATGTGCTTTCATACTTAGGTGCCCAACCGGAGGATACTATCTGGGGCGTACAGTTGACTTATGCGGCTATTATAACTGTACTGCCTATACAGTTCAGATTCCTGAGGTACTTCCAAACAAGAAATTACTTGTTATTTATCACATTTATTTCTATCCTGTTAAATGTTGCATTTATAGTTAATACTAATATCACGGTATTCTTTTTTATTCGTTTCTTTCAGGGGTGTGTAGTCGCTTGTTTATCAGGAAGTATGTTGGTGATTATACCAAGTTTTTTGAGGCCGGAGCATGGCCGCGCAATAGGCTCAACTGTATTTTACGGTACGGTATTAAGCAGCAGTGTACTCTTGGGCCTCATCGCTTCGGCAGTTACACTCAACTCCGATTTTACAAACCTCTATTATTACCTCATTATTTTCCAGGTTCTTGTTATACTGGTGGTGTTATTTGGTTTCAATGTTCAGTCAAAAATTCGTAAGTACCCTTTATACCAGATTGATTGGGTAGGTACTGTCTTCTTTATTATGGGATCGGTTGGCCTGGCTTACACCATTGTATATGGTTCAAAGTACTACTGGTTCACAGATATCCGCATTCAGCAATCAACAATGATTACTGTTGCCGATGCGGTATTATACCTCTGCAGACAATACCTGGTTAAAAGGCCACTTATCGATTTAAAGGTATTCAAATACAAAAAATTCTGGATGGGCCTGATATTGCTGGCACTTTACTATGGCTCAAAAGAAAGCATTAATATTATTTATGGTTATACCGTATCTGTTTTACAATGGAGTTCGACACAGGAGATGATCCTGGGGCTCTGCAATGTTGCCGGTTTAATTACTTTCATGATCATCACTGCACAGATTCTTATACGAAAAAAAGATGCCACCATATACTTCCTGATTGCCGGGTTCACGATGTCATTAGTATACCATCTGTGGATGTATTTGATCTTTACTCCTGATCTGGCATTTACCGATCTGATATTGCCGATGTTTTTTCAGGGTGCCGCCTCTGGGATACTTTTCGTTCCCATTATGATATTTACCCTTACCGCTGTACCGGCCACAACTGGTTATACCGCGTTAATAATAGCAGCCTTTACCCGCTTCACTTCGTTATTGAACGCCAGCGCCGGGTTTTATAATCTTCAGCTTTACTTCAACCAACTTTTCAAAGAAAGCTTTCTGTTTCACCTTACGGTTGTTGATGATCAGGTGAATGAACGATTAAAAAGTCTTAAACAATTGTTTGCAAGCAAGGGGTTTTCTGCAGACCAGGCCGCCGCCGCCGCGAACGCCTCATTGGGGAAGACACTCGGAATGCAAAGCCAGCTGCTTACCAACCGGGCCATATTTTTGTTTATAGCCACTATTATAGCGGTTATACTGGTGCTTGCGCTAATAACCCTGGCAGTTAATACGGTAAGAACAATTCTTAGTGCCAAAAAAAATGTTGTTGCCGGGGAAAACATTCAGTTAACTAATGTGGCTACCTGATAAGTTGTCATAACATTCCCTGTTTACTATAAAACAATGGGAATGCGTGGCCATTTCTAAACATTGATTTTTGCTTTTATCAAATCCGTAATAAATAATACTGCTAAACGATTGAAAAATGAAAAAAAAGAGGTCAATTATCAACAAGCAATTCTGGAGTTCCTTTATAGCGTTGTCAGGATACTTTTTCGAGTCGATTACAGTAAAGCGTGTGAATGGCGCTGATTTTTTCACGAAAATTAAATATCGGGCTCTTAAGGCCCGAATAGAAAAACTAAAGGAGGGGACACCAGGGCAATGGGGCACTATGCGGGTAGAACAAATGCTGCATCATGTTAATCTGTCCATGGGCAGTGGGCAAGGCTTTTATGATTTACCTGATGAAAGTTATTTTTTTTCCAGGACCATTATCAAATGGATAGTGATCAATTTATATAATGCACAACCAAAAGGCCTCCGGTTACCTTTATGCATGGCAATTTCGCCCGAATCAGGGTTTGATTTTGAAGATGAAAAGAAACAACTCCTTAAAATACTTGATGCCGCCAGCAATGCTACCCTGCAGAGCCAGTGGAATCCGCATTGCTATTTTGGAACACTAACGGTAAATCAGTGGGGTAAACTCTGCTCCATGCATCTGGATTATCACTTAAGGCAGTTTTCGGCGTAACGGAGCGCATTTTGTGTTATTTGCTAAACCTGCAGCGCAAGTTCTTATAGTGAATGTTGTGATCAGATGTGTTGGGTTTTATTGCCCCACGCAGATTTGTGCGCACTTTTTTGATGAATGGCAAAAAAGTTTCCGTTTTATCCTTTCTATGTCAATATGAAAATGATTAATCAACGAAAGCTTACTGCATAAATATCTTTGTAATCAAATTATAACGGTATGGAAAATACTTACCAGCGAGCTCAGCTTTACCTCCGATTGGCCTTAGGCATCGGGTTTGTTTTACCGGTGGCCGACCGCCTGGGCTGGCTCGGCCCTGCTGGCCGAAACTTTGTGGATTGGGGAAACTGGGAAAACTTTGTGACTTATACCAATAGCCTTATGCCTTTTTTTAACCGTTCAATGGCAGGCATTTTGGGTTTTGTAGCTACAATAGGCGAAGCCGGTATTGGGTTGTTATTTCTGATCGGATTTAGGATTAAAGAAGCGGCTATGTGTGGTTTTTTGCTTTTGCTTTCCTTTGCTCTTTGTATGGCCATGTTCTTAGGAATAAAATCGCCTTTTAACTATTCCGTTTTTACAGATAGCGCTGCATGTTTGTTGCTGGCACTGCTCCCAACACACCGCTGGAGCATTGATTACCATATAGAGAAAATGACGGAATTCTCAATGTGATTTGTTCAATGCTTCACAAATACTTATCAGCGCAGCTACAAAAGTGAAAAAAGTTGATATGGTCAATATGCAAACAATTAAAATCAATACAATTATGAAACAATTTAAAATTGATGGCAGGCGGTGCATGCTTGCAATAATTATGCTGTTCACTGGCGTTTCTGCGTATTCGCAGACCCAACAAACAGTTGGCGATAGCACAAAGTACATGGCCACTGCCCATAATGTTATATTGACACAGCTGCTTAAAGAAAAAGGGTTTACCAATAAATCGGTGGAAATGATGGTTGTTGATTTTCCGCCAAGAAGTAAATCGCCCGCTCACCGGCATCCTTGTCCTACATTCGGCTATTTAATTTCAGGCGAAATAGTCTCTGTTTTTGAAGGAAAAACCTACCATTACAAAGCAGGTGATTCATTTTATGAAACGCCCAACGGCCTTCATAGTGATGCCAGAAATGACAGTTTTACCCAACCGGCAAAATTACTTGTGGTATATGTTAAAGACAGTGATAAACCAACGGTGATTCCGGCAGTACATAAAATGTGATAAGTAGAACAAAAAGAATATTTCTTGGGTTTGATATGGGTTTTTGAGCTATTGTATTAACACCCATATGTTTGACAGGTAGTTACGATATTTCGTAGCTATTTTTTTTGATATGATATTTCGTAACTTATTTCGGTAGGTTAATTTTTAACTCTTTGATATTTAATATTTTATACTGGTGGCATGGATTTAGTTGAAAAGTATTATAACTGCATATGGACCGAATAAGAAGACTACTAATAGCCATTTTTTTGCAATTATACATATTTACAATGTTCAGAAACCGCCTTATCTTTTGTCAGTATATCATCCCCATTGAGGCTCAACCATTCTCGGGTAATTTACTATTAAGAAAAATTTTAGCTGATCTTAATATTTGTAAAATTTATAGCAATAAGGTATGTATTCAGATCCAGGCGAGCCCAATTTTTGCGGCCAATTGATCGGGGCAATTAACTTTAAAAGTTATGTTGAAAATACTACTCATCTCCTTTGTTTTATTTGCATTATCCTTTCATGCAGTTTGCCAAACCCTCGAGGATGAGTCTACTCAAGATCTATTAGGGAAAATTAGCCTTAGTGAGCCCGATACCATCAAGGTACAGTTACTGCTGGCTTTAAGCAAAAAACTTGTCTTAAGATCCGGTGCAAACAATAATGACATTGATAGTGCGATTATTCTTTTGAAGCAGGCAGAAAAACTAAGTGCCAATTTGGGAAACGTCAAAAGTCAAGGCCGTTGTCTTCTTATAGCTTCGCTAATTGCAAATAAAAAAGGTAAGAATGATATTGGATTAACATTATCGCAAAAGGCTTTGTCGTTATTCACAAAAATAAAGAATTTTAAAGGTGTGGCAGATGCTTACATAATTATTGGTCAACATTATGGCAATACGGAAAGCACTCTGGAACAAAAAATATTTTATTATAAAAAAGCTATTGATGTTTTTCTAAAGTTGAAAGAAAAGGAGCGTGCCGCTACTACACTTATTGATTTGGCAGACCTCCAACAACAACAAGGAAAAGTCGACGAACCGCTTGCAAATCTTAACGCGGCGCTATCAATTTACCAATCTATTGGTTATAAAAAATTACAGGGCCTTTATAGCCTAATGGGAGATAATTATACATTTCAAGGTGATGTGGTGAACGGATTAAAGTATGGTTTACTTGCTGTTGAGACAGCCGAAGAACAGCAGGACAAGACACTACAATTATGCACAATATATAATCGGGTAGCTATAGCCTATTTCAATTTCCAAAATTATACCCGGGCATATCAATATTTAAAGCTGGCGCTTACCATAGCCAGGAAATATCAGGATGAAAATTATATTGATGTGGTTGGCCGTAATATGGCTCAAGCCTTATATTATATGAAAAGGTATTCCGAAGCTCTTTCTTTGTTAAAAAGTATGGCATCCATGGGGTTTTATAAACAACCAGAGAGGCGAATCAACCTTTTTTATGGATTTTTATATATTTATCTTGGTTTTGGGGACTATCAAATGGCCAAAGTTTATGCCAATGAATTGGAAGCTTTGCTATTTAGCAAAGGAAATGTGAAACCTGGCGGCCAGGTAGGATTTATTTTAATTAAATATTATGTGGAAACACACCAATATAGGCGTAGCTATCCGTTAATAAAAGAATATTACAACCAATCAAAACAAGCAAACTTTTGGCTTGGGATGAGTAGAGCACAACTACTGTGGTTTAAAGCAGATTCTGGCCTTAGTAAATATTATAGTGCGATAAAGCATCACCAATTATATAAGACCTTCGCAGATTCTAACTTTAATGAACAACGGAATAAACAAACGTCGTTATTACAGGTGCAATTTGAAACTCAGAAAAAGAACAATGCGTTGCTGTTACAAATGAAAAATATTGATTTGCTGAAAAAGCAATCGCAATTGCGGCAAATTCAGTTTCAACAAGCACAGCTAAGCCGTAACTGGACAATAATCGGATCTCTGTTGTTGTTATTATTATTAGGCCTTGTTTACAGCCGTTACCGGCTAAAAGAAAGAAACAATGTACAATTACAAATTAAACAATCTGAAATTCAATTCCAGAATAAACTATTGGAGA
This sequence comes from Mucilaginibacter sp. P1_A3, assembly GCF_056406855.1. NCBI lineage: Bacteria > Pseudomonadati > Bacteroidota > Sphingobacteriia > Sphingobacteriales > Sphingobacteriaceae > Mucilaginibacter > Mucilaginibacter sp. P1_A3. Next base: position 71,878 of record NZ_JBFTZJ010000012.1, on the reverse strand, counting down.
ACCTTGTAATAGAAAAGGATTGGTTATTGAAAGAGGTGCACCACCGTGTAAAGAATAATTTGCAAATAGTAATGAGCCTACTGAATACCCAATCTGCTTACTTGAAAAACCTTGACGCGCTTGAAGCTATTCGAGAAAGTCAGAACAGGGTACAGACAATTTCATTGATCCATCAAAAATTATATAGTGGTAGTAATGTGGCCAGTATTGATATGGCTGCTTACGTTTCTGACCTTATAAAATATCTTGGAGATGTTTTCAATGTTAATGCCCGCAGGATCCGTTTTGAGCAACTAGTTGACGCTATGGAAATAGACTTAGCGCAGGCTGTTCCAATCGGACTCATTTTGAACGAAGCTATAACGAACGCTATAAAATATGCGTTTAGCAAAGTAGGCGGCAAAATAATTGTAGCACTCCAATCTATCGGGAATAATTCTGTTGTACTTACCGTATCAGACAATGGTAAGGGATTACCAAAAGATTTTGATGCCAAATTAGCCAGCTCTTTAGGTATGGAAATTATGAAGGCATTGAGTAAGCAGTTGGACGGAAATTTTCAAATAAAAAGTGAACTTGGTGCTACCGTCACGATAGTTTTTCAGTTGCAGAATGTTCTTTCTGCTAATACAGTGTCCCGCTTCCCTTAAGTTTTTAACGTGGGCATAAAGCAATCCGATGTTTTCAATGAATCCATATCAACTGAGAAACAGCATTGTTTGAGCACTAAAAAACGCTTGAAAAAAGGCAGCAAGTTCCGTTTTAGTTATTTTTATGTTCGGGGTTAAGGGCGGATTTATAATACCCCTAAATGGGTTTGATAACTAATGCCTTATGAGTGGGATGATTGCTTACGCGCTGTAATATATCAAGTTCGGGCAAAGCGATATTGACTAAATAAATTAGACCTGATTATCCGGTTAAAACTAAACCAATTACATAAGGCCTTTATGCATTATCTGCGCCAGCCAGGTTATTTTGCTTTCAAATTGCGGAAACTTTCCAAAAAGAATAATTTCCTGATCAAAGCACTTGAAAACGCTTTGTAAGGTTTCCGCCAAAAACTGGCTGTCTTCCTCATTTAGCTCCGCTATTTCTTTGTTTTCCAATGCCCAGCTGATCATGAGTTTCACCACCAGAATCTCCTCTTCAGACATAATGCGGGACTGCATGATCAACAGCGATGGATCCTGCCTCATATCTTCTATAACCAGCTTATATTTTAAAACGACTTCACGCAGGCGTTTGATCTTTACCTCGTTAAATGATTCTATATTGGCTGAAAAAGAACGTCGTTTGCTTATCGTGGCTTTGCTTTCCTCCAGACATTGGGAAAATATTTTGTGACATAAAGCGTCAAGTACCTCTGTTTTATTCTTAAAATAATGATAAAGCGTACTTCGCCCTTTTTTGCATTCATTTGATATATCCTGCATAGATACCCTTACAAAGCCGTAACGCTCAAACACCGCGTCCGCTGCCGCGATGATCTCTTCCCTTATGCTATCGTTTTGATCTGATTTCATGATTCGACAAAAATACAATTTTTGTTTGTGGCTTTTTTGCCAATTATAAGCTTAGCTGAATATGCGAATTATTAATATGACACAATTATTAAAAACATCATAAAAACAAATAACGTATATTTGTCGAAGGTATTTGAACTTGCTATTTAATCAGATACGATTTCAAAATAAGAGTAAAAGTTAAATATTAAGTTCATTTTTAATTTTTTATAGCTCAGTACAATCAGTTTAGGGATTAATAAACAATGAAATAACAATCGACATAAATACAAATAATGTTCAATTTAATTATATGAAAATCAAACTTACACTTGCAGGAGCGATGATGGCCGCTATCTGGATTTCCGGCTGCTCAGGTAAAAAAGAGCAAAAGAACGGGCCGGACACTTTAGCAGTAAACGTATTCAATTTGAGTGCGGATTCCATGTCAACCGGCGACCGGATCATTTACGACGGAACTCTTGAAGCTGAAAAGACAATTGATTTAAGTTTTCAGGTTTCCGGAACTATCCTGTCATTCCCGGTGCTAACCGGCGATTACGTTAAAAAAGGACAACTGGTAGGTGCTGTAGATGAAACGGTATACCGCAACCAGTATAATGCGCAGCTGGCTCAGGCTAAACTTGCCGAAGAAAATTACACCCGTATCAACGATGTATTTAAAAAAGGCAGCATTTCCGAAATAAAAATGCTGGAGGCTAAATCAAATTATGAACAGGCAACTTCCGCTGCCCGCGCAACTTACCAGAATATAGCCCATACACACCTTTATGCACCGGTAAGCGGGTATATTGGTGAAAAGAAAGCTGAAGCAGGTGCCGTAGCTAACCCTGGGCAGTCGGTTTTGCAGTTGCTGGATACCCGTTCGGTGAAGGTGCTGGTTGCAGTGCCCGAAAGTGAAATCAACCACTATAAAGCAGGAACTCCGGCTACGGTAAAAATTGATGCCTTAGGGAATCAGCCTTTGCAGGGCAAGGTATCTGAAGTTGGCGTTTTAGCGCTTAATGGCAGCGCTAATTATAACCTTAAAATATCGCTGGCCAATAACGATATGAAGTTAAGACCGGGCATGCTTTGTAAAGTGATATTTAACAAAACTGCCGGCATTGTCTCCTCCTCTAATATTAAAGAAGTTATTGTACCCGTACAGGCTGTGCAGGTAGATGATAAAGGGACTAACTTCTTATTTATCATGAACGCTCAAAATAAAGCAGTGCGGAAAGATGTAATTACCGGTCAGCTTTACAGTAATGGTATTGCCATCCAATCCGGACTTGCCGGAAATGAGCAGGTGATCACCTCCGGTTATCAGAAACTTGCCGATCAAACCCCTGTAATTGTCAGTAAATAAGCCCATATCATGAAAAAGAACTCAAATTTAATTGAATGGGCAATGGAGTACCATGTATTCCCGCTTGCGCTTTCGGCCATACTCGTACTGCTTGGTTTATCCGGGCTTTTCAATATGCCACGAAACGAATTTCCGGATTTCACCATCAGGCAGGGCCTTATCGTAGGGCAATACCCCGGCGCTTCATCAAAACAGGTAGAAGAGCAGCTGACAAAAAAAGTAGAAGAATACCTTTTTAGTAATAACGAAGTTAACAAGAAAAAAACTTACTCCTTTTCGCGGGATGGCGTAATGTACATCTTTGTGGAGGTCGCGGATAACCAAAATGCTATCCAAACTAAAGTGTTTTGGAACAAAATCAAAAACGGGATGCTGATCCTGCAAAGCCAGCTTCCTAAAGAAGTTAAAGGCTTTTATATCGATAGTGATTTCGGTAATACCTCTGCCATGCTTTTGTCTGTAGAATCCAAGACACGGCCCTATAAAGAACTGCTCCGTAATGTAGAAGACATAGAGGCAGAACTGAGGCAGGTACAGGATGTTGCCAAGATATCCCATACCGGCAACCTGAACGAGCAGATCACCGTTTATGTAGATAATAATAAACTGCTGCAAAAAGGGATATCGGTCAATAATGTGATGCAGGTACTGCAAAATGAAGGCGCTATTAACGCCACCGGTAAAGTAGAAGGAAAGGTGGTAGATGAGCCTATTCATTTAAGCACCTACTATAAAACCGAAGCCGAACTTGCCGAACAGATCATCCGGCAGGACGCTAACGGCAATTCGGTGCGTCTTCGCGATGTAGCTAGCCTGAAACGTGAATATGACGAGCCGGACAGCTATGTAACATCAAACGGTACCAAATCTATCGTGATATCGCTGGAAATGATCACCGGCAAAAACATTGTGCAGTTTGGTAAAGAACTGGAAGAACATATCGAAAAAGTAAAGCAGCACCTGCCGCCCGATATTCAATTGGTAAAACTGGCCGATCAGCCGGAGGTGGTGGATGATTCGATCAGCCACTTTATGAAAGAGTTTGCTTTTGCGCTTATCGGCGTGGTGTGCGTTGCCTTACTCTTGCTTCCTTTCAGGGTTGCCGCGGTTGCAGCCGCAACTATACCGATTACCATAGCCGCAACGCTGGGTATTATGTATATGACCGGTATAGAACTGGACACCGTTACGCTTGCAGCGTTGATTGTGGTACTGGGGATTGTGGTTGACGACCCTATTGTTGTAATTGATAACCACGTAGAAAAGCTGGACCACGGCATGTCCGTTTGGGATGCCGCCATTAGCAGCGCCAAGGAATTGTTTCCATCAGTGTTTACTGCTACGCTGGCCATATCAGCAACCTTTGTACCACTGGCATTTTTTATGACCGGTACGGCAAAAGATTTTATCCGCCTGTTCCCGGTAACGATCATGATCGCTTTGACACTGTCGCTGATCATCTCCATGATGGTGGTGCCGTTTTTCAATACGCTGTTCATCAAAAAAGGCTTGCTGCATAATAAGGCGGATGAAAAAAGATCTTTCCTGGATCGATTACAGGATTTCTTTAATAACCATATCGGCAATTCCATGAAACACTACAAGCTAACCGTATTTTTTGCGGTGCTGTCAGTAGTGATCGGCATAGGGATTATGGGAGTACTGCCGCAACAGTTGTTTCCTAAAGTAGAGCGAAACCAATTTGCAATGGAGATCTACCTGCCATCGGGCTACAGGCTTTCGCAAACGGATAGCGTGGTGAAGGGAATGGAAAAGATATTAAAGCAGGATAAACGTATTCTTAATTATACCAGCTTTATCGGCAGTAGTTCACCGCGTTTCCACTCGGTATATGCTCCAAATCTTCCATCAAAAAATTATGCGCAGATCCTGATCAAAACAGTATCTGAAGACGCAACCGCAGAGGTAATTGTTGACTATCAGCATAAATACAGTAACCTGTTTCCGGCTGCTTATGTTCGGATGAAACAATTAAACATGATCAATGCGCTGGCACCTATCGAGGTAAGGATTAGCGGAAATGATATTCCAGCCTTAAAACAGGTAGCTAACCAGGTTTTAGCCATTGGTAAAACGCATAAACAGGTTACCTGGGCCCGGACAGATTATAACGAGATCCAGCCAACCCTTAAAATAGATGTAAAAACAGCGGAAGCTGCACGGCTTGGATTAAGCAAGAGTGATATCGCCAACGCAGTAGCCATGCATTCAGAAGGGATTACAGCCACACAAGTTTGGGAAAACAATTACGCCATAGATGTAAAGATCAAATCGCCTAAAGCGTCCCGGAGTGACCTTTCAGCCCTGCGTGACCTGAATATCGTAGCCCCACAAACTAAATCCCTGATCCCTTTAAGGCAGGTTGCAGACGTAAACCCGGAGTGGAATGATGGCCAGATTGCCCGCAGAAACAGTGTACGTACGCTGACAGTACGTATGGACGTAACCCAGGAAGCTGTTGCCAATGCCGTATTGCTGGAACTGCAACCGGCCATCGAAAAAATAAAACTTCCCGCCGGCGTTGAACTGCGTTACGGGGGCGAACTGGAATTGCAGGGAGAGAACCAAGGCCCAATGGGTACCGCGCTTGGTGTAAGTATCGTATTGATATTCCTGATCTTATTATGGCACTTTAAACACCTTAAACATGCCCTATTGAGTATTACTACTATGCCATTAAGCTTATTGGGTGCCTCTTTTGGCCTTTTTATTATGGGCTATCCCTTTGGCTTTACGTCATTCCTCGGTTTACTTGCGCTCTGCGGAATTGTAGTTCGTAATGGTATCATCCTGATAGATTTTGCGGAAGAACTACGATTACATGAGGGTAAATCTGTTTTTGAAGCTGCAAAACTTTCTGCCGAACGCAGGATGCGGCCAATCTTTTTAACCTCTTCGGCAGCGGCTGTGGGTGTAATACCGATGGTGATCAGCAGGTCGTCCTTATGGGGGCCGCTGGGTACTGTGATCTGTTTCGGGTTACTGTTATCCATGTTGCTGACTCTATTCGTGCTGCCAACGCTATACTGGCTGTTCTTCCGCAAGGAGGATCAAAAGCATCCTGAAAGCAAAACACCGGAACTTGTAACTGCATAAGCTCATTATCATGAAAACATTCCTATTATCAATATTCACTTTTACATGTCTGCAGGCTGGTGCCCAGCAGCATATCATATCCCTGCAGGAAAGTAAACAGGCTGCCATAGCCTACAGTTACGCTTTAAAAAATGGTGAGCTGAGGATAAGCTCTGCAAAAACCGATGTAGCTGCAGCCAAGTCAGATTATCTCCCATCGGTCAGCGCAACCGGGGTGGGTTTATTCGGGTTTAAAGACTTCATATCGGCCGCGCCGCCATTATTGGAAAAAGGTATCAATAACTTTTACCTGTTTGGCGTAACCGGTACGGAGTCCCTGTATGCTGGCGGCAAAATTAAAACGGGGAACCAGTTAGCTGCACTGCAGCTACAGGTCAGCCAGATCAGGAAAAAACAATCAGCAGATTCTGTAATATTGCTTACCGAGCAGAAATACTGGAACCTGGTAAACATACAGGAACAACAGAAAACCATACAGGTCAATGAAGCATTGCTTAACGCGGTACTAAAAACGCAGAAAGATATGCTGGCATCCGGGTTGATTGCCCGGAACGATCTGCTCAAAGTAAAAGTTCAGCTTAGCCAGTTGCTGGTTAATAAAAGCAAGCTGCAGAATGGCCGCCGGGTGGCCCTGCTGGATTTTTCTATGTACACCGGCATTGCCTTTGATTCACTCATGGTGATGCAGGACACCCTTAATAAAAACGGCACCCCTGTATTGCCTACCTTGCAGCCCGATACCAACCTGGCCCGCAATGCCAATTATCAGTTATTGACCAAACGCATAGTGGGTGAAAAACTACAGACCCGGTTAGCGGGTGCCGACAACCTGCCGAGCCTGGCAGTCGGTTTAAGTGCATCGCAGACGGGATCGATCAACAGCGGGATCGGGAGTAATTTTGCACCCGCCAGTTTTGTCACTTTAAGTATTCCCATCTCCAGCGGTTTATGGGGCCGGGGTAAGCAAAAGATGCAGAAGCAAAGGATCAATGAGCAAATAGCTCAAAATGATTTCCGGGATGGACAAAACCAGCTGAGAGTGGGCATAATACGCTATTGGTATGATATGCAGGACCAGCTTACGCAGATCAGCTATGCAAAAGACAACCTGGAACAGGCTACCGAAAATCTGAAAGTTAACCAGGATAATTACAAGGCTGGTTTGGCCACCATTTCTGAGGTACTGGATGCTCAGACTGCTTACCAGCAGGCATCAAGCACGGTTGCTACCGCATTTGCTGATTTTTATGTAAGGTCAGCGGTATATAATTATGTTACTGCGAAAACAGAAAATCAGCCCTGAAGCCAGTTTAAGAAACAGTGTCCTTGAAGCGTTAGCCGTCAACAACTAAAGCAACCGGAATGGAAGATAAAAGAAAACGTCTGATTGATATTGCTATTGAGCTTTTTATCAACCATGGTATCATCAGTGTAACGATGGATGAACTGGCAAGTACTGCCGGTATGTCAAAGAAAACCGTTTACCAATGTTTTGCCAATAAGGGAATCCTTGTCGAAGCTGTTGTTGACCAGCTGATAGGACAATCTAAAAATATCATCAGCTCAAATACCGACGCCTCGGATGACCCCGTGCAGGAGTTGGTTCTTCAGCAAGGTCTTTTTAAACATTTGATCGTCTTACGGTACCTTTTTAACGACATGATGTTGAAAAGGTACCCGAGGGCTATGAAAGCGTTCCATGAATTTAAAATCAATCACCTGAAGACGGTTATTGAATCAAATTTATCAAATGGCATTGCAGTGGGATTGTACCGGACTGGTCTGGATGTGCCGGCCACTGCGGGCATCTATATATCGGTAGTAGACTTTTACCTGTTTAATAATACTGTAAGGACTCCGGCTGATATATTTGAAGCGCTCCAGTTATTTATAAACGGCATAATTACCAATGACGGGCGTCGTGTTCTCGCAAATTATAATAAGTAAAAGCAAACGGCTCGGTTTATAACCTGTTGTTAAGCAGATTATTCAGGTAGCGCGACTTCAGTTAATTTTCAGGACCACCATGATTGTCATCCTCCTATCATAAAGAATATAATATACTAAAAAGTTTTTTTAATTAAACTTTTTAGTATATTTTAGTATTGTAAAATTTATTGACATGCTTACTAAAGCCGAAAGAACAAAGCAATTCATCCTGGAAACAGCAGCCCCTATCTTTAATCAGAAAGGAATATCCGGCGCTAATATAGACGACGTGCTTGCTGCCACAAAATTGACTAAAGGATGCCTTTACGGTCATTTTGAAGGAAAAGAAGACCTTGCCTTACAGGTAGTTGATTTCATGCTGAACACTAACGGCGAGAAAATGTTGTTAACTATCAGCAAGGGTAAAACAGCGAAGGCTAAGGTATTTGCTTTTCTCGATTTTTATAAAGATCCCTTGAATACTTACCTTAAAGGCGGATGTCCTGTATTTAACATTGCGGTGGAATCTGATGATAACTTTCCGGCTATTAAAGAAAAAATAGCTGGAGTCATCCGACATGGACAGGAATTGTTTGTGAGTATTTTAAACCAGGGTATTGCCGTCGGTGAATTTTCTGACCAGCTTGATCCGGCTGTTTATGCGTTCAAAGCGGTGTCGGCAGTTGAGGGAGCAGTTGTGATGTGCAGGGCGATGAATACGGCAAAGCCGATGGCCGGTTTGCTCAGGAGCCTGAAAGCGGAGTTAGAAAGTTATGCGATATAATTTTTTTTAATATAAAATATACTAAAAGGTTTTTTTTGTAAACACGGGAGCTATTTTTCGACAGCGTACTCAGTCCGCTTCCGCAGACATTATTTAGTAAAGACGACAAGCAATCAGAACGATAAAAAATATACTAAAAGGTATAAAATAACAATTAAACAACGATGAACCAGGGCTGCAAACCTGCTTCCTGGTACTATTTAAAAGCAAAACAATGAATGATCAAATAATTTTCGAGCCATATAATTTAAATGGCCTTTCTCTGAGCAACCGCATGGTAATGGCACCGATGACCCGCAGCCGTTCGGCTAATCCGGGCAATGTGGCTACAGAACTGACGGCACTCTATTATCAGCAGCGCGCTTCGGCCGGCCTGATCATCACTGAGGGAACTTATGTAAGCCGTGAAGCTGTAGGGTACCTTAATGTACCCGGAATTTATACAGCAGAACAGGTTGAAGGCTGGAAACTGGTTACAGGTGCGGTGCATCAGCAGGGCGGGAAGATTTTCGCCCAATTATGGCATGTGGGACGATTATCACATCCCGATCTGCTTGACGGCGAGCTTCCGCTGGCGCCATCAGCACTCAATCCCCTGGCCCAGGCTTTCACGCCCGAAGGGTTTAAGGACACGGTAGATGCCAGGGCGATGACACCGGTGCAAATCAAAAAGACCATTCATGATTTTAAACAGGCTGCTGCAAACGCCGTGGAGGCGGGTTTCGACGGTGTTGAACTGCATGCAGCCAATGGTTACCTGCTGCACCAGTTTTTCAATCTTTATTCCAATAAACGCCAGGATCACTACGGCGGCTCTATCAAGAATCGTGCGCGCATATTATTCGACATCCTGGATGAACTGCACACGGTGATGGACATAAGGAAAGTAGGCGTAAGATTAAACCCTTCTCTTCACGGTATCCAGGGTATGATGCTCGACGAGGAAACCGTGGCTGTGCACGATTACATCGTTGCCAAATTGAATGAATACGACCTGGCTTACCTGCACCTGATCGAACCTTTTACCGATGTATCGGGCAATCCTTGGGCTATTGAAGAAGTCGCCAAACGTTACCGCCCGCTTTATGACGGCACTATTATCATTAACCGCGGATTTAACAAGATTACAGCCAGCCAGGTATTGAAAGACGGTGATGCCGACTTGGTATCATTTGGGGTTCCCTTTATTGCCAACCCTGATCTTGTTGATCGCTTTAAAGCAAACGCGCCGCTCAGCCAAGCCGACCCGTCGACTTTCTATACGCCGGGAGAAAAAGGTTATACGGATTATCCAACGCTAGTTCAATTATCATAGTCAGCAAAAACGATAATAAATAGAATTAACAAAAGAAATAAAACCATGCAATTAAAAGGAAAAACGGTATTGATCACAGGTGGTGCATCAGGTATCGGGCTGGAAGCAGCAAAACAATTTTTAGCCAATGGCGCAAAGGTTATCATCACCGGCAGAAACCAGGAAAAGTTAAATGAAGCAAAGAAACTGTATCCTGCTATCACGGCCATTAAAAGTGATGTGTCGGATGCGGGTGACGCCCAAAAGCTTTTAACCCAGGTACAGCAACTGGGCGGTATAGACATTTTATATAATAACGCAGGAGTGTTAACTGCCCCTATCAACCTGGGAATAGCAGATGATCAGCATATTGAAGACGCGGCGTATGAAATGAACGTCAATTACCTGGGGGTGATTCGGCTTAATAACCTTTTCCTCGATATGCTGAAATCAAGGGCGGAAGGCGCCATTATCAACACAACTTCCATACTTAGTTATGTTCCATCATTACTGGAAGCAACTTACTCAGCTTCTAAAGTAGCATTGCGGTTTTACACAGAAACATTGAGAAAGCACCTGCAAATTATAAACAGTAACCTGAAAGTATTTGAACTTTTACCTCCTGTTGTGGCTACAGAAATGACGGCTGAGAGGAACGGCAAAAAAATGACTACAGAAGGTTTGGTAAAAGCGCTTATTGCAGGTATCAAGAAGGATCAGTTTACCATCCGTGTAGGTGATACAAAAGCATTGTTTATCGTCAACCGGCTTTTTCCAGGAATTGCTTTTGGTTTGGTTAATCCCAAGAAAAGTTACGTGCTATTACAATCGTAGAAACCATTCTCATCAAACATATAAAAATAAAAAAATGAAAGCATTCATTATAGACAAGTACAAAAGCAAGAATGGCGGACGCATCGGGCAAATGCCTGTACCGGAACCACAGGCAGATGAAGTATTGGTGGAAGTACACGCTGCCGGTATCAACCTTCTGGATTCCAAAATCAGCAACGGGGAGTTCAAACTCATTTTACCGTATAAAACCCCGTTTGTTTTGGGCCATGATGTGGCAGGTGTTGTGACCAAGGTTGGGGCCCGGGTGCAACAATTTAAAGTTGGGGACGAGGTTTATGCGCGACCGGCAGATCATCGGATTGGAACTTTTGCGGATTTTATTGCTGTTAAGGAAGCTGATTTAGCGCTTAAGCCGAAAAGGCTGAGCATGGAAGAAGCCGCATCCATCCCGCTGGTGGGCCTGACCGCCTGGCAGGCACTGATCGAAAAAGGGAACCTGAAAAAAGGTCAAAAAGTATTCATCCAGGCAGGCTCCGGTGGCGTGGGCACATTTGCCATTCAACTGGCGAAACATTTGGGTGCTACCGTAGCTACCACCACAAGTGGAGCTAACACCGAGCTGGTTAAAAGCCTCGGAGCAGATGTGGTTATCGACTATAAGAAAGATGACTTTGAGAAAGTGCTGCATGGGTACGACCTGGTTTTGAATAGTCAGGATGGAAAGACGCTCGAAAAATCGTTGCGTGTATTAAAACCGGGTGGAAAACTCATCTCGATCTCCGGACCGCCTGATCGGGACTTTGCAGAAGAAATCGGGGCCCCCTGGTACGTAAAATTAATCATGCGCCTTTTGAGCGCTGGAGTAAGAAAAAAAGCCAAACAGCTTAATGTGGGCTTTTCCTTTCTGTTCATGAAGGCAAGCGGGGCCCAGCTAAAGGAGATCACTTCTCTTATAAATTCCGGTACTATCATACCTGTTCTAGATAAAGTTTTTCCGTTCGAATCGATCCAAGAAGCAATCACTTATGTTGAAAGCGGACGGGCCAAAGGAAAAGTCGTTATTAAAATTAAATAAAGTTGCCGCTTGTTCAACACAATGTTTTAAACCCAGAGGTGAAATATACAGATGTACCCTTTAAACTAAAGGGTACTAAGCTGAATATCAGGGGATACGTTGGTATGTGTTTATTGGGCCGGACAAGTGCCTGGGAAAGGGCAAAGTAATGCAATAGCGACAATGTATGCTTTACCAGCGATGAGAAATCAACTGATGCATTAACAGGTAGTGTGCTCAAACGTTTAATTACAGCGCCTCAGCATTTTGCCGCTCCTTCATAATGCAACAACCTCAACGCTTATACAGGAGAAAGATAAAGGGCTATCAGCAATCTTTGCTGCGACCTGGTTTAAATTGATACTATGACAAAATCGTAGAACGTGTTATACGCAAAGGTGTTACGAGCGTCTTGTTTTTCCTGCAATACCCTTTTCATTTTGCTATTTATCAATTACGGAAAAGGAGTAATTGCCGGATCCCACTTCAATGAGCGCTTTGCCATTTTCAAATCGTAAAAGCTTTATATTTTTATTGGTGCTTATGCGTTTACCACTTTCCCTGATTAAACTATTTTTTTTAGCCGGTAAATAAATAATTGCGCTGGCATTAACCGGGATAGTTGTGTTCATATAAAACGTAGCGGCTGTTTTTTTCCATTCGTTACTAATATTACCATACGGGGATTGATAATTTACTTTCACCTCGTCTACATCACCTACCGGCTCGGGGCGAATGATGATATGGCGGAAACCTATTGATCCGGTATCTGCCCTGACGCCCCCAAGGCCACTGTAAAACCATTCCATTAAATGGCCCAACATAAAATGGTTATTGCTGGATATGCGGTTTCCTTGCCATGATTCGGTAAGCGATGTTGCTCCCTGCGCAATCTGGTAGCCATAACCCGGCACATCTGATCGGTTATTCATATCAAATATCACATCGGATCGGCCCGCATCATCCAATACCCTTAATAAATAGCGGTAACCAATATCGCCCGCTGTAATTCCGTTGTTGTGGTTACGAATATCCTGTACAATGTTGGCCACCACCTTGTTTTTATACCCGGGCGCAACCAACCCCATATACACCGACATAGCGTTTGCAGCCTGGCTACCTGTACCGTACTGGCTTGTTTGCGGATTAAAAAAGGTTTTGTTGTAAGCCATTTTTACCTCGGTGCCTAAAGCAGCATATCTTTTTTCATCTTCGGGCTTGTTTAGTATCCGGGCAATTTTTGATAGCAGTGTTAAATCATAATAATAAATAGCGGTACTGGTTATTCCTGATGGCGTTAACTGGGACGGCCCCAAATCCCTCGGCCCTATATCATACCAATCGCCAAGACCAAAGTACAGGATATGGCCCTTTGATTTTTTTTCAAGGTAGGTAACATAACGGGTCATCATATCATAACTTTCCTGCAATATTTGTTTATCACCATACCATTGGTAAACATAATAGGGCAAAATAATACCGTTGCTTCCCCATTCCGGCGAATCGCGGAAACCACCACCAAACTGCACAAACTCGGGCGCTATATCTGGTATTAAGCCATCTTTGGTTTGCGCGTTTATCATATCCTTTATCACTTTGCGGCAAAGCGTAGCTATATCATAGTTATAATGTATTGAGCTGCCAACCAGGTGCGCTTCTTCCAGCCAACCAAGCTTTTCCCGGTGAGGGCAATCTGTAAAAACACTGGCTGTATTGCTTTTTATAGCCCAATCAATCAGCTTAAATATTTTATTAAACAATTCATTTGAACAGTTGAATGATCCAATTGTAGCAGCGCTATTGCGGGTATGGAGGCTCTTGATTTCTACAATGGCAGGCAGTTGCGAACTCCCGGCCTGGTCTGCAGGCAGCGCGCCTTCAACCTGAACATAGCGGAAACCATAATACATAAACTGCGGATGCCATGTTTCTGTACCCTGGCCGTTAAGCGTATAATTAAAATAAACAGGGCTTCCAACGGGTGCCTGCATAACCAATCCGTTATCATCCAATAACTCGGCAGGTGTAATTTTTATAACAGCTCCACGCTTGCCTTTTACCGTTATTTGCGGAATGGCCGATGCATTTTGGCCCATATCATATACCCAAACCCCTGGCTTGGGTTGCGTAATTTTTTTAACTGTAAACTGATCAAATATCTTTAACGGTTCCTCTGCCTGTGCTTCAAGTACCGGCGGACCAGATACCACAACCGCTTTTCTATACTGCGTATCATTAAACCCCGTTTTATCCCAACCCTCGCGGTATAAGGTGGCATCGTAATCCTCGCCGCCATAAATGCTCGAAAACGTAACGGGGCCAGGAGCAGTCTTCCAGGTTTCATCACTCACCATATTCTCTGTTGTACCGTCTTTGTATTCAATTAATGTACGGCATATCATTTTGGGATAGCCGTAAGCACCTTTCAGTTTATGATAGCGCTCGCCGGAGATGTAATAAAAACCATTCCCCAGCATCACTCCAAACACGTTATTGCCTTTTACCAGGTTGTTAGTAATATCAAAAGAAACGTATAAAGCATGCTTATCATATTGGGTCCAACCTGGGTCTAAAAAATGGTCGCCAACCTTTTTGCCGTTGATACTCAAATCGAACTGACCAAGGCCGGTAATAAATATAGTCGCCTTTTTAATTTCCTTGTTTACACTAAACTCCTTGCGCATTAAGGGTAAAATATCTTTGCCTTTATTCCACCTGCTGTCATCCGGGTTAGCTATTGCGGGCACAATACGCAATGAATCGGGAATTTTTTCATAGGCTATCCATTTTGCACCCTTCCAGTCATCGGCGGTTAATAAACCCATTTGCCATTCTGAAGGCTTGCTCCAGACCGATGGTTTACCATGATTATCCCAAACCATCAATTTCCAGTAATAAACCTTTGCAGCTGTTAATTTTTTGCCCGAGAAAATAACTTGTATGGATTGATCAGACACCGTCTTCCTGGTGTCCCAAATGTTTCCCTCGTTTTTCTGCAACAGCAATGGATCATCAGCAACCAATATGCGATAGGCAGTTTGTTTAACATTTTGGGCTTTAGATGACAAAAGCCAGCTAAGCTGCGGATTTGGTGTATTGATGCCCATAGGCGCATCCCTGTATTCGCACCGTAAAGCCGATACAGCGACCTGGGCGGATATTTTTAGCGACGCAAATAGCAATAAACCACATACATAAACATTTTTAACACTTCGGCTCATATATTTTATTTATTAAAAAGAATTAAAATTATTCACTGGTAATAGTTACCGGGCCAAGCAATCCCGAGGATATCAACGGCGAGTTTTTATCAAAATAATTCCAGGTTGTAAAACAGTAACGCCCTTTTGATGGCCGGCTTTGGTTATTAAGGAACCAATCCGGGAACTCCTTTAAAAAATGACCTTCGCGGTGGCCGGGCAGCCATTCTGTGTCAGCGGGTTCCTGCTCATCGCCAATGAGGCGGTTGGCCCATACATTGGTAACTTCAATAACAAGTGTATTTCCCTTTGGCTTTAGTAAATTGGCTGGTAGTTTTACACTCCAGGGCGCGGTCCATAAAACACCCAGGTCTTTATTGTTTAAAATAACGCGGGCAAGATGTTTTACCACACCCAGGTCAAGGTATAACGAATCTGTGCTGTTGTTTAAAGGTGCATCAAATGTTTTTTTATAGACAGCTGTACCGCTAAAGTATTTAATACCCTTTTCTGGTTGTTGGGTCCAATCCTGCAACGTTTTAAAAGTCACAGGCTTTGCAGGACCACCCCATTGTTTATCAAACTTAACCTCCCACGGGCCATTTATAGCAAGGGCTTCCTTTCTTGGCAGAAAATTTTCTTTATGGGCTGCAGTATTAGTAACTGCCTTTTTTCTGAATACTATAAAAAAACTTTGTGCTTTATCAAAATCAAGGGGGATTTCTGTGTTAACGCCATCTGCTTTAAAATTCGGCAAATCGCGCATGGTACCTGTTAATGGGTCCCACAACTCGGGCTGCATATCCATCACATTAAAGCTGCAAACGGCTTTGCCCGCATTGCGCGAAACGTTGGCTACAAAATACACATCAACAAGCTTTTGCTTGCGATGAATGTGCTTAACGACTATATTCCCGGTAGATTGACTTACCAAAAAATCATTTGCCGATGGGAGTGCAATTGTACCCCATTGTAATAATGCCTGGCACCGCTGCCAGTATTTGATCATGGCTTTGCCAGGTTCCCACCAGGTTTGAGTACGGTCAAAATGGGTACCCCATTCTCCCATAGTTAGCCCTGGTTTGTATTTGTCATCCCATGGCTGCTGTACAAACCGGTGTATTACCATGCGGTTTACGCCGTCGCAAAAAGCAGCATCGCCCATTGGTTTCAGCCATTCCGGTGTTTCATCCCATTTGCTATCGTGCGGATCGCCGGTGAACGCTTCTGCCTCAATAATATTCTGTCCTGATTTTCTTAACGCAGCCACAGTTGGCTGAAGCTCATAAGGAGAATATCTCCCGCCAAAAGTCCAAAACTCGGTCATTACCCGCTCTACATAAGGCATCACCTCATCCTGCCTCCAGGGGCCGCCATAGGGCTCGCATAAAAATATAAGGTTTGCTTCGCGTAGTTTTTTCGCTATAATGGCGAAGTAAACATCCCTGTACAAATCCTTTACAGTTACATTAAAATCGTTTACAAATAATGATGAATCGCGGCGATCTGTCCCTATGATCCTGCCGGCAAATGTTGGCAGGTACTTAGTAATTTCGTACCCTCTTCTGGCAGCAAACTCCTGGCTCATTTTTGGGGTCCAGGTAGGGTAACCGGCTTCGTAGCTGTCAAAATGAACACTTTTAAATCCTGTACCTATCAGGTCGCCAAGGTGTTTTTTTATTTCGCCCACCACGTGGTCAATATGAAAGGTTACAGCCTCCCGGCTCATTTTATCACATTCAAGTCCGGTCGCTTTCCATTGGGCGGGCTGTATTAACGTGCCGGTTGTAGTATGGCCAAACCTGTATATAATCCATTTTCCGGCTGGCACTTCCCAATTTAATTGACCATCGGGTTGCATTTTACTGGTAAGGTCTATTACTTTATCAGCAGGTACAATGCCGCTAACCGGCAGAGCCAATACAGCTATATCTTTATAGTAGGTACTTCGCGCTGCAATTTTAGGAATTTCAACAAGGCCAGTTTCCTCATTATAAACCGGGTAGGGGGTATGACCTCGTGGGTTTACTTTTGGGCGGGCGAGCTTAATATGATCAGATACTCCACCTGTTACTGTATCTGTTGACCAGCAAATTTCCTGCATCGAGTTTTCCGGAGTTATCCACGGGCCACCGCTTGATTCATAGCCAGGTCCATTAAACATCCCGAAGTCCATTCCAAGCCTTTTTGATTCTTCTGCCGCGTGACGCACCATTTTCCACCAGGGTTCGGTCCACGAAATAATTTCGGGCGTCGGGCTTTTTTTAATTTCTCCTGCCCATGGAGTAGTGGCATCTGCAAGACTAAACATCGTTGTGCTGTTAAATCCTTCTTTTTTCAATGCCTCCAGATCTTTGGTTATACCGGCTTTGCTTAGGTTAGATCCCATCCACATCCATAATACTCCAGGGCTTGCACTTAACGGAGGAGACAAAAATACCTCTGCTGGGTTGGACGATTGCTTTTGGATATTGCCGCCTGTAGTTGGTTTATCCTGCTGTGCTTGGGTGATAGATCCCCAAAAAACAAAAAATACGGACAAAAGGCATTTTAAAGGTTTAAAAAAACTCATGGAATGATTATGGGCTTAAAAAATGAACAAATTGGTTTGACGTGGAATTAAATAGGTTATTATTGGTTATAACGGTATCTGATGCCAAATCTAAGTGGATTGCAATATTTCATATTACCCATTTTGATATTTAGCTTATCTGTTTTGATAATTAGTAATCAAAATAGCATGCAGCTAAGTTAATAAGCATTCCACGTACAACAATTTGTTCAATCGCCCTTGTAAACTCTTTTTAATGATCAAGAACCAACGGGTTACTCCATCTTTTTAAAAGTTACCTTTCCAATAGTGTTAGGTTTTCCTTTTTCGGGTGCTGAAAGTGTACCTTTTAAAATGCCATTTTTGGAAACTATGTTGATCTCTCTGAAAGAGTATGCGCCTTTCTCGTAGTCAAAAGTTTCGCCATCATCGTCATATAATAAATAATGCCCTGGCTTTTCTCCATAATAGCGTACCTCGAGGTTAACCTTTTCATTTTTGGATGGCGCGTGCAACATAGCCGGCATCATGGGTATAACTCCGCCATCTTTTACATAAACGGGGATCTTATCCAAACCCGGAGTAACACTGATTACTTCGCCGTTGCCCACGTATTTGCCGGTATAAAAGTCATACCACTTACCCTTTGGTAAAATGACCTTCCTGGAGGTTTCGCCTGTAAACATTGGCGCTACCAGCAGGTATTCTCCCGCCATATATTGGTCTTTAATTTCTTCTGTTGTTAATTTGCCGTAAGGGTTTTCTTTAAGGTTTGTGTTATCTACACTATTTTTTTGTTCGCTATTTGCAAAGCCTGTTTCCAATACCATGGCCTTAAAAACCGGGGTGCCTTTAAAATGGTATTTTGCAAATTCGCTGTACCAATAAGGCATCATTTTCATGCGCAAGGTTGCCAATTGTTTTACCTGGTCTGCAACTTCCGGGAATGACCAGGGTTTGGTGCCACTTGCCCACGCGTTAATCATAGCCATGGGCGAGAATATATTGGATTGAAACCTTCTCAGCCATTCTTCCCCTGTTTTGGAATCCCGGACCTCAGGAGTCCACAGCACGCCGGCGAAACCACTATTAATAAGCGCTGTAATAAAATCGCGATGATCATAATAATCATTGTAGATAACAAAAGGGAACGATGAGCCACCACCATTTGATGCCCTTACCAGCCCGAAAGTACGCTCGTTTTTCTCGTGATATATTTGCGTTACGTAACGCTGCATCATTAAACCATAGGTTTGTCGCATTTGCTCGGCGCTGTGTCCGGAGGGAAAAGTAGCAACATCGGGCCACAGGTATTCGTCTCCGCCGTCAACTTCATCAATTTTATAACCACTGATACCTATATCTATTTTATTCTTTGACATTTCGCCAAAGAAAATATTCCTCGCCTGGGGCATTGTTATATCGGTAACCGCGCCTACCCAAACACTATGCGAACCTGTATATGGCGCTATTTGCTTGTAAATAGTTGCTTCGGGCGAAATATATGGATTGGTCCACAAGTTTAATCGTATCTTCTGTTTAAGCATTCCCTGGACAAATGTACGGGGATCTGGGAAACGGGTTTTATCCCATTCAAAAGTGCAGGGGTATGATTTACTTTGCCAGCCTGGTTCAAGCCCTATAAAATCAAGCGGATACCCACGCTCACTGAATGCCCTCGCTTCATTAGCTACATCGGTGGCGTTTGACAAGCGTTGTACCCGTTGTGTAAAGCCAAGCCCCCAGCGCGGTGGCAGGCACCCGCCGCCGTTAAGCAGGTTGTACCGGCGCACAGCATCAAGCATGGTTGGACCTCCTAAAACATAAATTTCCACCCCTTCGGCAGGTATCAACATTTCCACGCCGTCAGAGTAGGGGCGTGCCGACCAGTTTTCATTCGTATTCCTGTCCTGCACTTCGGGAGGATTCTTACTGTCGGTTCTTACTGCCGAACCGGCGTAAATTTTAATATATCTTGCACTGTTTATAAAAACGCCGTACCCTTTTGATGACAAATAAAATGGGGTAGGGGCATGGGTTCGCCCGTTATCCCGTCCTTCATAGTTATCTACGTGTAGTGTTAATATTTTGCCCCGTTGTTGTACAGTTTTAAAATTCAGGCCAAAACCGTACAACTGTTCGGTCCGGTCCAACGGAAAACGCAGGTATGTTTTGCCATCAGTTACCTTAGCAGAAATATCTGTTTCCAAAAGCGGAAATGGCGTACCTCCCATATCTGTTAACCCGGCATGATACGCAATAGCGCCCGAAGCTGTTAGCAGATTAAAGCTTTCTGGTTTGCCAACAGTTGCTTTCCAAATTCCAGGTTCAATTTCGTTCCATTTGATGTCCTGGGCATGCAGGCAGGATATAGCGCTGCATAAAATAAAAAAAGTTAAAGTGCTCCTTATAAGCCTCATAATTAATAGAAAGTTAAGAAATGTATATCGTTCTTCGTTGTCAAAGGATGGTGTATTGAATTTTGCGGTTGCATGTAAAAAGAAAACCGTTAGCTGATTGCTATTTGAAAATCATCCCGAAAAAAGGTTTTGTAAAATAAAGTTCATTTATGTGCCGTATTTTTTCAAGCCATTGTTTCTGTAATCCTGCGGTGTTAGCCCGGTTTTTATCTTGAACAGCTTGGAGAAATAAGGTATTGATTCAAAATTTAAGAGGTAAGCAACACTTTTAACTGAGTTTTCAGGAACTAACAGCAACTCTTTTGACTGCTGAATTTTAAGTTGAATAAGGTATTGATTTGGAGCCATCCCTGTATATTTTTTAAATGCTTTCCTGAACCAGGAATATCCTACCTGTAGTTCTTTAGCAACGTCTTCGGGTGTAATGCGTTGGTTCATATGATCGCGTAACAAAAAACGGGCACGATCAACGATAAGCTGTATATTATCTTCGTCTGCAAATGAGGCTTGTTTAATTTCGGCAAACAAGGTTCCAAGCAAATGGACTGCCGCGCCGGATATAGCAGGCTGATATCCGGGCTTTTCGCTTTTGGTTTTTTCAATAATATCTGTAAACAGGTTAAATAAGGGGTCTTTAAGCCCAATATCTATTATCGGCGAATTGATGCTAAAAAACTCATTTAGCATGATGTTTTCCATAATAGGACCTTTTAAGCCTATCCAGTACTCATGCCAGCCGGTTTTTTCACTTGGTTTATACCGATGGCGCTCATTGGGGAATAGTAAAATTATACTACCCTCTTCAACAGGCTTTAGTTTGCAATGCTCAGATTCAAAAACTCCTTCGCCCTGGGTTATATAGATGATTTGATATTCATGCAACACCCGGCCATTTTTCCAGGTAAAATAATAATTGGAAGGATGGTCCTTGCTTGGGTAAATAGCCGATTTAGGGATGTGAGTATACCCCGCATTCAATATTGTTAAACCCCATGCTTCATCTTCCGGATTTACGGGCAGGTATTTACAATAATTTGTCATTTGAATAATTGGTTTGTGAAAAAACAGTACGATTTGTTTTATCCTGTTCCCTTTTTTTGCTGGGTTGGGCAATACAAATAAAAGGTTAAATAAGCTGAAAATAAAGCATCCCGATCTTTTTGTCAGAAAGTATAACCTATTTATCAAAAAGGATAATTCTGAACGCTCACTTCAGGATAGATTTGATTTTGTAAAACCAGGTAGTTATCTATTATTGAATATCAGGGAGTTATAAGCCAATTAAAGCCAAATTAAATTTATGAGAAAAATTTACCTCTTTAAACCGGGAATAAGTGTAATGCCGTATAGCCCGGCTGGCCAACAAAAAAACCTTTATCCTAAATCATAATTAGTTCCAGATCATGAATCTATTAAAAGATGATTTCCTTCAAAAAGGGTTGTTCCATTACCTAATTCCGAAGCTGCCCTTAATCCCCTATTTTTAATTTAAATATCAAATACATGGCAACTTATTGTTGCCATGTATCTTTATGATACAAACTGTTTTTTTATATTCATCAACAGATTTTAGTAAATGCAATTACCGGGAAAAAAAATAATGGTCTTATGTTTTCTTAATATAATAGGATTGGCGGCTTATGCTCAAATATTCCCGGTAAAGTTAGCTTGCGAGCTTCGTCATGATCCGCTGGGGATTGATGTTAGCAACCCCGGTTTAAGCTATATGCTGATCAATAGCCACATAAATGAACGGGGGACAAGGCAAACAGCCTATCAGATCATGGTATCTGGCACCCCAGACTTTAAGCAGGGCTCGGACCTCTGGAATTCGGGGAAAGTAATTAGTGACCGGATGGCGTATATCAGTTATGCAGGAAAATCTTTGACATCTAATCAAAAATGTTGGTGGAAAGTTCGGGTATGGGATCAGCAGGGTAAAATTTCTGCATGGAGTAAACCTGCCTGTTGGACGATGGGCATATTAAAAGCAGGTGATTGGCAAGCCAAATGGATAAGTGCCGATGGCGCGGATAAGTATGCGTTAAGTTCAGTTGGTTACAAATCTGCAAACGCCGAATCTGAAAGGTCGGAAAAATGGGTACAGATTGACCTTGGCCGGTCCCAGCCTTTTTCTGAGGTAGCGTTATACCCTTTGTTTTATGCAGATAGGGGAGGATATGCCTTTCCACGCAGGTTTAAATTGCAGGTATCGGATAAATCGTCATTTGAAAATGTAGTTACCATTGCCGACTATACCGCCAGCGATTTTAAAGCTGAAAGGTATGCCCCGGCGCGAATTTATAAAGGTAATACTACCGGCAGGTATGTAAGATTAGCAGTAAGTAAACTTGCAGCTGAAGGAGCGGGATACGCTTTTGCTTTAAGGCAAATAGAAATTATTTACAACGGCAAAAATATAGCGGCGGGCCAAAAAGTTGAAGCATCAGACAGCAATGAAAGTGAAGGCTTTAAAAAGAGCAATCTTACAGATAGGCCACAGGATTATAAAACCATACCCAATTACTCCTCTGTGCTTTTAAGAAAAGAATTCAAAGTGAAAAAGCGCCTGGTAAGTGCGGTGATCTCCGTTAGTGGTTTATCGGCATATGAACTAACCATTAACGGTAAAAAAGCGAGTAATTACCTGTTTAGCCCCGGTTGGACGGATTACAGGAAAACAGTACTATATGATACTTTTGATATCACCGATAAAATAAAAAACGGTGATAATGCCCTGGGAATTATTTTAGGGAATGGCATGTACAATATTCAGCCGGATACCCTGAGGTATGTTAAGTTTTTAAATACTTTCGGGCCGGCAAAAGCTATCGCGCAACTCAGGCTGGTATATGACGATAATACTGTAGAGACCGTTTGTACCGATAAAAGCTGGCATGTTTCATCCGGCCCTGTTACATATTCAAATTTTTATGGTGGCGAAGATTATAATGCCACTCTTGAACCCCACCGGTGGGATAAGGCAGGCTTTTCAACGGGAGATAAATGGGTTTCTGCTATGGAAACCGATGGTCCGGGGGGAAGCCTAAAAGGTTTATCATGCGCGGCACCGCCGGTTGTTGCAATAGATACCATTGCGCCGGCTAAAATAACCAGGATAAGTAATAAGCTTTATATATATGATTTTGGCCAAAATGCTTCGATGATGCCAGGGCTTAGGGTGAGCGGTCCTAAGGGCTCATCGGTAAGAATGATCCCATCTGAGCTTTTGGGCGCAAATGGACTTGCGGATAGGAGTTCGGCAACCCAGGATGGCGTTCGGCCTGCCTGGTGGCAATATACACTCAAAGGAGGGGGCAAAGAAAAATGGTTCCCGAAATTCTTTTACCAGGGGGCAAGGTATCTGCAGGTTGAGTTGTATCCTTCAGCTGATGGTGTATATCCTGAAGTTGAAGAATTAAATGATATAATTGTTCATTCTGCATCCCAGCCAATAGGGAAATTTGCCAGTTCAAACAAATTGTTCAACAACATTTACGGATTGGTACGCTGGGCTCAAAGGAGTAATATGATGAGTTTTATGACAGATTGCCCTCAACGCGAAAAAATGGGGTGGCTGGAAGAAAATCATTTAAACGGCCCTTCTTTGAGGTACAATTTTGATATGGCGCAACTATTCAGGAAAACAATGAACGATATGGCTGATGCCCAGTTAGATAATGGATTGATACCCAATATAGCTCCCGAGTATTTTATCGCCGGGTCGCCCGAACTGACAAACGGGTTCCGCAATTCTCCGGAGTGGGGGAGTTCATTTATCATTGTGCCCTGGCAGCAATACCTGTTTTCGGGAGATATTTCATTGTTGGAACGCTATTATGACAGGATGAAGCACTACCTGGCTTTTTTATCAGGCGAAGCAAAAGACAACATCATTTATACCGGACTTGGAGATTGGTATGATATAGGGCCTAAAGAACCCTGGGGATCGCAGCTAACGCCTGTTTCATTTACAGGTACTGCAATTTACTATTACGATAACTGGATCATGAGTAAAATTGCGCGGGTATTGGGCAATCAAAAGGATGCTGAAAGCTTTGATCAGGCCAGTAAAGCGATACGGGCTTCTTTTAATAAAACGTTTTACAACAAGCAAAAGGGTTTATATGCAACCGGTTCGCAAACTACCAGCGCGATGCCTTTATTTTTCGATATAGTCGATACCGAAAACAGGCATCAACTTTTAACAGCGCTTGTGGATGATATCCGTAAAAATCACAATAGCTTTACTTCGGGTGAGGTTGGGTACCGGTTTTTGCTGCGTGCATTAGCCGATGAAGGCCGGTCGGATGTGGTTTATGATATGAATAATCAATCAGAACGTCCCGGATATGGTTATCAGCTAAAAATGGGAGCTACCAGCCTTACAGAAAAGTGGGATGCGGGAGTTGGCAATTTCGGCTCCCAAAATCATTTTATGTCTGGCCAGATCAACGAATGGTTTTTCAATGACCTGGTAGGAATAAGTCCGGATATACAAGGAGCGGGTTTTAGGCGGTTTATTATAAAACCCGAAATGTTGAGTAACCTGAGTTGGGTAAAAGGCTCTTATTCATCTGTTAGCGGGGACATTAAATGTGAATGGCAAAGAGCGGGCAAAAAGCTAACGCTTAATATTACAGTACCCGTAAATACCACGGCAACAGTTTATTTGCCAGCAATTAATAAGCGGGATGTTCAAGAGGGAGGTAAGCCAATCTCAAGTGTTAAAGGAGTTAAACTACTTGGCGCCAGCAATAACAGGTTAAAATACGAAGTTGCATCTGGCAGCTATCATTTTTCTTTCGTTAGTAATGAATCTCAAACAATTGGAAAATAGTAGAAATGTGCGCTTCATATAGCGTAAAAGTGATTAATCAATTAAAAATAACAAGTATTAAAAATATTACATGCAGCAAAGCACATTAAAAATCGGATTATTTGGTATTGGCCTGGATGCTTACTGGGGGCAGTTTAATGAATTAAAAGAGCGCCTTGAAGGCTATTTATCTGTGGTAGAGAAAAAAATAGCCGATATACATCCATCGGTGATCAATCTTGGATTGATAGATACTCCCGAAAAGGCGTTTGCTGCCGGTAGCGCCTTCCGCAGAGAGGATGTAGATATAATTTTTTTATACGTTACTACCTATGCGCTTTCATCTACAGTTTTACCGGTAGTACAGCGGGCCAAAGTGCCGGTGATCATATTAAACCTATCGCCGGATGCTGCAATTGATTACGCAGCTTTTAACAGCATGAGTGATCGTACCCGTATGACTGGTGAGTGGCTGGCTTTCTGTTCTGCCTGCCCTGTACCGGAGCTTGCTAATGTATTTAAACGTACCGGCATCAAATTTCACCAGATAACGGGCATGTTGCATAACGATCCGGAATGTTGGGATGAAGTAACAGAATGGGTTGAAGCGGCCAGGGTTGCCAACATCATGGCTTTTAACCGCCTGGGATGTATGGGGCACTATTACAGCGGGATGCTTGATATATATACAGATCTTACGCAGCAATACGCCGCTTTTGGGGGCCACATTGAGTTGCTGGAGGTAGATGAGCTGGCCAGTTTGCGTAAAGACATATTATCCGAAGCAATTGAGGAAAGGGTACTGCTATTTAAAGATCAGTTTGATGTGCAGGAGGGATGTACAGTAGTGGAATTGCAACGTGCTGCCCGCACTTCGCTGGCACTTGATAAACTGGTAGAAAACCATAAGCTTGGTTCGCTGGCTTATTACTACAAAGGGACAGGGAATTTTGATAACGAGGATACCATCAGTTCTATCATCCTGGGTAACTCCCTCCTTACAGCCAGGGGAATCCCTGTGGCGGGTGAGTATGAAATAAAAAATGCACAGGCCATGAAAATTATGGACAGTTTTGGAGCCGGCGGCTCGTTTACTGAATATTACGCTATGGATTTTAACGCAGACGTTGTATTAATGGGCCACGATGGCCCGGGCCATATAGCCATAGCGGAAGGGAAAACCAAAGTAAGGCCGTTATTGGTTTACCATGGCAAGGTGGGGCAGGGCCTTTCGGTAGAGATGTCCGTAAAGAATGGGCCTGTTACGTTGCTTTCGGTAGTTGAACAGGCTGGCGGCAAATTGATGCTGCTGGTGGCAGAGGGGGAATCGGTTGCCGGGCCAATTTTGGAAATCGGCAATACAAACAGCCGTTATAAATTTCCTATCGGGGCCAGGAGGTTTGTTAACGATTGGAACAGCTACGGGCCTGCTCACCATTGTGCGGTAGGTATAGGTCACATTAGCTCCAAACTAAAAAAATTTGGTCAGCTGCTTGGGCTGGATGTGGTGAAGGTTTGTTAATTTAAAAAACGTTGTGTAACCGACGAAACAGTAGAGGAAATGCTTCTATTTAATAATCAGTAGATTAATGATTTTTATATTTTGCAAATCGCAACAAAACCGCAATAGACAACTAAAAAAAGGTGATCAGTAAGTGTAATTTGGGGGTTCCAAACCGCGCGTGGGGGGCGTCAGATATTACCGGCCCCTCTCCCTTCCTCAAGTTTGTGATAAACACTCACCTGTCCTTTTTATTTCTTTCAATCTCCAAAGGTTTATATGTACCTGATTTTAGCCAGGTGTAAGGCACGATGGATAATTAGCTTGAATTTTAAATTTAGCTTCCTGATTTTATTTTTTAGGATTACCCGGTAATCAGGAAGCTAAACATCAGAATCTTACCGTTTTTCAGCGTCGTTATTTATATCAAATTAGATAAGAGAAATGTCATTTTATATATCCTTTTAGATATATTCTGCAATAAATTTGATAAAGATGATTATGGAGTTCCTTCCTCAAATTCGTCTCATAAACCAATTGTAATAGAATTCATTTTTAACCTGTCGCAGTATAGGTAACTCAATAATAATTGTTACTGTACTACGCTAACCCTTAGTAAGATAATTTGAAAAAAGAAAAGAAAAAAACATAAGCGGGATATTTTAGAAATACCCCGCTTAGTTAAATGATTTTATTGCCTGGTCGAATAGATAATACAATCATTTAGTCAATCAATTAAATAACTAACCTAATTCAAAATTATGACTTTTTTTACAAATTTACCCTCCTTTTTAGGAGGCAGGCATCGCTTTTTCTGTTTTTCGATGCTGGTTTTGATTTTCGTAGGCGCCGCATCCCCAATGGCGATAGCCACCGAAAAAAATAGTAAACCACTTTTTGAAGTATCTGGTAAGGTAACCGGCGAAAATGGCGAAGCTCTGGTTGGCGTAACAGTTACCGAAAAGGGCTCAACCAACGGTGTTGCTACCGATGTAAGCGGCAATTTTAAGCTTAAAGTGAGCAGCGGCAGTGCCGTTTTAGTAATAAGGTACATTGGATATGTAACAAAAGAAGTTGCGGTTAATAACACATCTGTATTAAATATACAATTAACAGGTGGTTCCAAAAGCCTCAATGAAGTTGTGGTTGTGGCTTACGGATCGCAACGAAAAGGAGATATAACGGGTGCGGTAACTTCTATAAAGGCTACTGATGTGCAAGACCAACCGGTAACCCAGTTTACGCAAATGATACAGGGAAAAACGCCGGGCGTGCAGGTAAATCAAACAACAGGCATACCGGGTCAGGGTATACAGATCCGAATTCGTGGCGCGGCATCTTTTGGTACCAATTCCCAGCCATTATATGTGGTTGATGGTGTGCCTTTGGTGAGCGATATTAATAACCTTAATCCGGAAGAAATAGAAACCTTTACCATATTAAAGGATGCATCTTCAACTGCCTTGTATGGTTCAAGGGCTTCAAATGGTGTGGTTATCATTACCACTAAACATGCCAAGCCGGGTCAAAACTCGTTGACTTTCAACGCTTTTTATGGTGTGCAAAGTGTTCCGCAAAAGGGGCGGCCAGATGTGATGAATGCACAGGAGTTTGCGCAATATGAGCAAGATGTGTTTACAGAAAAAATTCGTCTGGGGCAGGCTACAAGCATCCCTGTTGAATACCAAAATCCATCGCAATATGCAGGTAAAGGTACCGACTGGTATAATGTTTTATTGCGTAACGCGCCTATTCAAAGCTACAACCTGGCTTTAAACAGCGGTACCGAAAAATCAACCACTACCGCTACCCTCGGCATGCTTAACCAGGACGGTGTACTTATCGCATCAAATTATAAGAGATATTCTCTGCGTGTTAATTCGGAGTATAAGTTTAATAGTAAAATTACAGTTGGTTTAAACGTAGCGCCAACTTATGAAAAACAGGCTAACGGCAATAGCGATGGTAATATTTTTGGCGGCGGTATCATTCAAAACGCGATAACCAGCTCGCCATTATCACCTTATAAAAATGCAGATGGTTCTTTGCCTTTAACTTCACAGTCGCCTGGTCTTTTTGGTAACCCCAACTGGTACCGTGTAGCAACAGAAGCAAAGAACAACACGCAAAAGGGACGTTTATTATCCAACGCTTATGCTAACGTGGAAATTATAAAAGATCTGAATTTCAGGACCTCTTTAAATATCGATTATGTAAATGAGCAAAATAAAGTCTGGAATCCTTCTACATCCGGCGGGTTGTTTGCCCCACCTCCAAACCAGGCCAATGCATCTTCAAGAAGCAACATTTACTATTCATGGCTTACCGAAAATACACTGAATTATAAACATTCTTTCGGGGATCATAATTTTGATGTACTGGTAGGTTATACAGCCCAAAAATATCACCAGGATAATAGTTATATATCCGGCTATGGTTTTCCTAATGATAACATACCATCATTGGCAGCCGCCACGCTTTTTAATAATCCTCAAACGGATATCCAGGAATGGTCATTGGCTTCGTTTGTATCGCGTTTAAATTATAATTATAAAAACAGGTACCTGGTTTCTGCCTCATTCAGAAGGGACGGATCATCCCGTTTTGCACCGAACACCAAGTACGGAAATTTCCCGGCGGTATCAATTGGCTGGAATGTTTCTGAAGAGCCCTTCATGCAGAAGGTCTCCTTCGTATCCGACCTTAAATTGAGAGCTGGTTATGGCGTTAATGGTAATTTTAATATCAGGAACTACGGGTTCATACCTAATACCCAAACAAGTAACTATACATTCAACGGAACTTTAACCCCAGGGACTTCTATTGCCAATATCGGTAATAATAATTTAAGCTGGGAAAAATCCAGGCAGCTGGATATTGGTGCCGACTTTAATTTGCTTAACGGGCGCATAAGTATTAGTTACGATTATTTCCGTAAAATCACCTCTTCGCTGTTGTACCAGATTAACGTGCCGCAGGAATCAGGTTTTTCCAATATATCTGACAATGTTGCCAAACTACAGTTTCATGGCCATGAATTTTCTATTACCAGCCAAAATTTAGTTGGCAATTTAAAATGGACAACTAATTTCAACATCAGTTTTGTTCGCAGCAAGATCCTGAATTTAGGCCCTTACGGTAGTTATTTGCCAAGAAATACAAATGGTTCCAATATCGAAATGATAGGCCAGCCATTAGGAATGTTTTATGGCTATAAATTTATTGGTGTGTATAAAAACCAGCAAGATTTTGATAGCTCGGCAAAATACCTTGGCAGCGATTCTCCGTCGCAGGTTGGAACGGTTAAATATGCTGATATCAATAAAGACGGCGTAATTGACCTTAAAGATCAAACCTTTATCGGTAACCCTAACCCGGATTTTACCTACGGTATGACAAATAACCTGTATTACAAAAAGTTCGATTTTGGTGTTACCGTATCTGGCGCTTATGGTGGCGATCTGCAAAACCGTACGTTGGAGTATACTCAGAATCTGGATGGTGTATTTAACGTAACCAAAGATGTTGCTAACCGCTGGAAATCGCCAACAGACCCTGGTGCCGGTGTGCATCCCCGCATTGTTGTAGGTACCGCTTTGGCAAGGTATACCAATTCAAGATGGGTAACCGATGGCAGTTACCTTACCGTTAAAAACGTAACGTTAGGCTACACTATCCCGCTTAATAAAAGCAATAATTATATTAAAAGTATAAGGGTTTACACCAGCGCCCAGCAACTGTTTGTATTTACAAAATACAAGGGTGCCAACCCGGAAGTAAGCGGACTTGAAGGTAGCAGCCCTTTGAATATCGGTATCGACAATACCTCATACCCGGTGCCGCGCACTATCAGTTTTGGTGTAAATGTTAATTTAAAATAAAAGATATAATCATATAATTATGAGAGTCAGGATATTATTAACGGCGGCATTGGCATTAAGCTTATCTGCCTGCAAAAAAAGCTTCATTGAATTAGTGCCCCAAACGGTTGTAACCGAAGCAACTTACTTTAAAACAGCCAATGACTATACCCAGGCAGTTGTAGGATCATATGTGCCTTTGCGCAATATATACAGTGATGCCTATGTAATGGGCGAAATGCGATCAGACAATGCTACTTATTTTGCCAGCCCCGGTTTGCAGGGTGGCCAGTTCAGCGATAAGTGGAACATTTCGGGCTTTTTGGATATAACTATCAATATGAACGGCCTTAACAAATACGCAAATTGCTACGTTGGCATAGCCCGTACCAATGCTATTTTAGATCGTATTGATAATTCAACCATTGATGCTGCTGTAAAAGCCAATTTAAAAGGGCAGGCGCAGTTTTTACGTGCCTATTATTATTTTGAGCTTGTGCAGTATTTTGGAGGGGTTCCCCTCCATTTAAAAGAAGTTACCTCGGTAGCAGAAGCTTCTTTACCACGCTCAACTGCAGATGATGTGTACAAACAGATCATTGCTGATGCCACCAGCGCCGTCGGTTTATTGCCGGCAAAGCAAACTACCGTTGGTATGGTTACCAAAGGTTCGGCTAAAACATTGCTCGGCTACGTTTATATGACGTTAAAGCGATATCCTGAGGCCGAAACCGCTTTGACAGATGTTACCGCTTTGGGTTATAGCCTGGTGCCCAATTACGCAAATATTTTTGCCAGCCGCAATACAGCCGAATCTATTTTTGAAGTGCAGTATTTAGAGGGGCCGCAAGGACAGCAAAGCAATTTCGCATTTCAGTTTGCGCCTAATATTTCAAACATAAAAAATATTTTAGGCCCGTCTGGAGATAATAAAACAACCGGAGGTTGGAACAAACCAACCCCGGATTTGATTGCCGCCTATGAAACAGGAGATACCCGTAAAGCAGCATCTATTGCTTTTAGCTATGTAGATGGCGACGGCAATACGGTAAATGATACTTATTGCAAAAAATACACTCACGGGCCGTATGCAAACTTTAACAATACCGGCGACGACTGGATAGTTTACCGTTATGCCGATGTTTTACTGTTGCTGGCCGAGTGCTTAAACGAAGAAGGTAAATCAGGCCAGGCCATTCCTTACCTTAACCAGGTAAGGGCAAGGGCCGGGCTGGGCATTACTACTGCTTTAGCCCAGGCAGATTTGCGTACCGCCATAGCAAAAGAGCGCCGTGTTGAGCTGGCTTTTGAAAATCACCGCTGGCTTGATTTGGTACGCACCGGGCAGGCTATAAATGTAATGACAGCTTTTGGAATTAAGATTAAGCAGCAGCAGCCTTACCTTCCTACGGCTGCATATACAAACATTACACAAACCCGCTTAATATTTCCGCTACCCCAAACAGAGATAGATATAAATCCCAAGCTTAAACAAAATCCTGGGTACTGATAATTGGTTTATAATGATTAATAGTTGGTTGGAGTATAGCTTTAGGGCTGTACTCCTTTTTTAACATGCATTAACCCTATCCGGGTAATCACCAATTGTTTTCCAGTGAGTAATTCGTCCTTATTGATCATTATGAACAAGCCAGCTAAATTTTAGGGTTTGTAAGTACAGTGCAGTTAGTAAATGAAATCAGTTTAAGAATAAAGCAATTCATGCTTCATAAAGGCAATTAACATCAAAAAAGAATACTGTATACAACGCAAGGGTGTAAAGAATGGAAATAAAAAAAGTTCATTTACCTTCATAAAGCAACCATTACTAACCAAATTAAAAATAAATTATAACTATTTTACGCATCTACCAATATGTACAAGACAATACTAAGGTCATTGGCATTTATTTGCTTTTTTATTTGTTGTATTACACGTTCCAATGCCCAGGAACGCTTTCAGGCCGATTGGAATTCATTAAAGAAATACCAGACGCCCGA
The DNA here is from genome assembly GCF_056406855.1 of Mucilaginibacter sp. P1_A3. Classification (NCBI taxonomy): domain Bacteria; kingdom Pseudomonadati; phylum Bacteroidota; class Sphingobacteriia; order Sphingobacteriales; family Sphingobacteriaceae; genus Mucilaginibacter; species Mucilaginibacter sp. P1_A3. Next base: position 39,677 of record NZ_JBFTZJ010000012.1, on the reverse strand, counting down.
ATGGTTCAGGGACGCCAAGTTTGGTATATTTATTCATTGGGGCGTATACTCCGTTCCTGCATATAAATACGAATGGTACCCGAGGCATATGTACCGTGAAGGGAGTGATGAATATAAACATCAGGTAGCCACTTATGGCCCGGAAAGCAAATTCGGTTACAAGGATTTTATACCAATGTTTAAAGCCGAAAAATTTAATGCCGATGCCTGGGTAGCTTTATTTAAAAAAGCTGGTGCCAAATATGTGGTGCCGGTTGCCGAGCATCATGATGGTTTTGCCATGTATAAAACAGCTTTATCTAAATGGAACGCTGCAGAAATGGGGCCCAAACGGGATATTATAGGTGAATTGGCAGCCGCAATACGTAAAAATGGACTGATTTTCGGCCTTTCATCTCACAGGATAGAACATTGGTGGTTTATGGGAGAAGGAACAAAGTTTAATTCGGATGTGAGAGATCCGGATTTTGCAGATTTTTATGGCCCTGCAAAAGTGTATGACCCGTTTAGTAAAGGCCCCGATAATGTAAGGCCAATAATGAGCACCGAGTTTATGAACGACTGGTTAATGCGCAATATTGAATTGACCGATAAGTACAAACCACAATTGTTTTGGTTTGACTGGTGGATAGAACAACCGGAACTTGAGCCTTATCGTAAATCATTTGCATCTTATTTTTATAATAAAGGCATTGAATGGAATAAGGGCGTTGTCCTCAATTATAAAAATGATGTAGCCTTCCCGGAGGGAACAGCTGTATTTGATATGGAGCGCGGAAAGCTGGATGGGATACACAAACTGCCCTGGCAAACAGACGACGCTATTGGAAACACTTCATGGGGATACGCGAACGGAAATACCTTTAAAACGGCTCAATATGTAATAACCAACCTTATAGATATTGTAAGTAAAAATGGCAACCTCTTATTAAATATTGGTCCCCGGCCTGATGGCAGTATTACCGACGAAGAAACGCAGGTGTTACTTGGCACAGGCAAATGGCTTAAAGTAAACGGCGAGGCTATTTATGGCACTCGTCCGTGGAAAGTTTATGGGGAAGGACCAACCAGGTCGGCCAGCGGCCAGTTTGTAGATCAAAAAATACCTTTTAGTTCAAAAGATATTCGGTTTACAGTAAAGGGTGATAAACTTTATGCCATAACACTTGGCTTACCTGCACCGGGCGAAACGGTATCTATCACTTCGCTGGGCTCCGATGCCGGAAATGGAACTGTGGCCGGCGTTGAGCTTCTGGGCAGTAACGTTAAAGTTAAATGGAAACAGAATAAGAATGCGCTGATAATCAATAATAGCGCGGTTTATCCCACGCAAAATGCGGCTGCATTCAAAATAACATTTAAAGTGCTTAAATAAAATTCAACTTATATGAAATATTTGATAACCAGGCGCACGTTTACTTTAGTCTGTTTTATTGCCGTTCAATTAATAACTTTTGATTGCTTTGCTCAGGGTAATAAATTATGGTACAAAAAACCGGCGAAACTGTGGACGGAGGCTTTGCCTTTAGGAAACGGGCGTTTAGGGGCTATGGTATTCGGGAATCCCGGTGATGAACTTATCCAGCTGAACGAGGCCACGTTGTGGTCTGGTGGGCCTGCTAAACAAAACCCGAACCCCGGGGCTTTCAGTTACCTGGAAAAGGTAAGATCTGCACTTTTTAAGGGCGATTACAACCTGGCACATGATCTCGACAAAAAAATGCAGGGGGTATATTCTGAAAGCTTTTTACCGCTGGCAGATCTGCGCATCAAACAAGATGTAAATACATCTAAAACAAATGCTTATTACAGGGACTTAAATATTGATGATGCTGTAGCCACCACGGTGTACACCATTAACGGTGTAAAGTATAAACGAGAGATCTTTGCATCGGCGCCAGACCAGGTTATTGTAGTTAGAATAACAGCGAGCATTCCTAAACAGTTAAACTTAAAGATCACGGCTTCAAGCCAGCTTCGTTTTAAAAAGGAGTTGTCAGAAAATAACTTATTAATACTTAAGGGAAAAGCACCTTCCCACGTTGAACCAAGTTATGTCGATTACAAACAGGAACCCATCGTTTATGATGATAATGATCCTTGTAAAGGAATGCGTTATGAATTGTTAACAAAAGCCGTAAGTGATGATGGGAAAATAACAGCAGATACAAGCGGAATTACAATTAAAGGAGCTTCTGCAGTTACACTGTTCCTCTCGGCAGCAACCAGCTTTAATGGCTATGATAAATGCCCGGATAACGACGAGCACGCTATCGCGTTAAATTACCTCCATAAAGCCGCTGCAAAGCCGTATCAAAAGTTACTGGCTGCTCATCTTGCAGACTATCACCGTTTTTTCAATCGTGTTTCATTAACATTGAATAATAATGAGGGCAGCAGGGCTAATCTTCCTACCRATGAAAGACTTGCCGCTTACACAAAAACGGGGAAAGACCCTGGAATTGAAGCTTTGTACTTTAAATATGGCCGTTATTTATTGATCAGCAGTTCCAGAACCGCTGGTGTTCCCGCAAATCTCCAGGGTATCTGGAACAAAGAATTGCGCGCGCCATGGAGTTCAAATTATACCAGTAATATCAACGTTCAAATGAATTATTGGATGGCCGAAGATTGTAACCTGACCGAAATGCACATGCCTTTGTTTGATCTTATAAAGGCATTATCGGTAACGGGTACCTCTGTTGCAAAAGATTTTTATCATGCAGGCGGATGGGTTACACATCATAATACTGATATATGGGCATTGGCTAACCCGGTTGGCGATTTTGGGCACGGTGATCCAAAATGGGCTAATTGGCCTATGGGGGGCGACTGGCTTACCCGTCATTTATGGGAGCATTATTTATATACAGGCGATAAGCAGTTTTTAAAAAATACTGCCTATCCGATTATGAAAAACGCAGCCAGGTTCACATTTGACTGGTTGATCCCGGATAGCAGCGGTCACCTCGTCACTGCTCCGTCCATGTCACCCGAAAACGATTTTATTTATGGCAAAGGCAAAGTTGCAGATGTTTCCATTTCAACCACCATGGATATGGGCATTATAAGAGACTTGTTTGATAATTTAATAACGGCCAGCAAGGTGCTTAATGTTGACAAGGCTTTCAGAGATACCTTAACGCTTAAAAAAGCAAGGCTCATCCCTTACCAAATTGGCAGCAAGGGTCAGTTACAGGAGTGGTTTAAAGATTTTGAATCACCCGATCCGCATCACCGGCATGTGTCTCATCTATATTCCGTTTACCCGGCAAATGAAATATCGGTATCAAAAACACCCGATCTTGCTGCAGCGGCAAAAAGGTCACTGGAACTTAGGGGGGATGAAAGTACCGGGTGGAGTTTGGCCTGGAAAGTGAATTTATGGGCACGCTTGCTTGATGGTAACCACGCCTATAAATTATACCAGGACCTTTTAAGGCTTACCGGAGAGAGTGGTTATAATTATAACGAAGGCGGCGGTTTATACCCCAATATGTTTGATGCCCATCCACCATTTCAGATAGATGGAAACTTTGGTGGAACATCTGGACTTGCCGAAATGCTGTTACAAAGTCAGGATGGCTCAGTTAATTTGTTACCGGCAATACCGGATGCCTGGAAAACAGGCAGGGTAAAAGGCTTGGTTGCCAGGGGCGGATATGTGGTAGATATTAATTGGCAAAACAACCAGGTAAGCAGTGCCTCGGTTTATTCCAGAAACGGGGGAGAATGCCGCGTATATTCCAAAACCCCTTTAATGTTAAAAAACGCCGCTATTAAGGCAAAAAAAGTTGCTGGTGGTTTCGAACTTGTTTTTGCAACTGTCGGCGGTAAATCCTACCAACTAATCAAATGATCCTATCACCATTTAAAATGATCCGAAATAAAAAGAGCATTACTGTAATCTTATCAGTTATTTTAAGTTTAAATTCCCTAACCATGATATTTAAAAGAATCGTTTTTGTTGTTTTGATGTTGCTTGGCGCATTTGTTCATGCCCAGGTTCATCAAAAAAAAGAGGTTTATTTGTTTGCCTATTTTAAAAATAACGGCGAGGATGGACTACATCTGGCCTATAGCGATGATGGATTTAAATGGTCGGCTTTAAAAAATGACAGCTCATTTTTAACGCCGATGGTATCCAATGATAAGTTGATGCGCGATCCCTGCATCATCCGCGGTGCCGACGGCTTATTCCATATGGTTTGGACGGATAGCTGGAAAGATAAAGGCATCGGCTATGCCAGCTCACCAGACCTGGTACATTGGTCAGGGCAGCAACAATTACCAGTTATGGAACAACAGCCAGGTGCACGTAACTGCTGGGCTCCAGAAATTACTTATGATGCAGTCACCAGGCTATATATGATCTATTGGGCTACTTCTGTTGATGGTTTGTTCCCGGTAACGGATAGCCTTGCCGAGAGTAAGTATAACCATCGTATTTATTACATCACCACTAAGGATTTTAAAACCTACACTTCGGCAAAAATGCTGTTCGATCCGGGTTTTAGCAGTATTGATGCAACCATTGTGCCCAATGGAAAGAGATTTGTAATGGTGTTTAAAGATGAAACCCTGCATCCTGTGCAAAAAAACATCAAAATAGCTTATGCTAAAAACTTAACCGGCCCTTACTCAAAACCTCAGGGCCCTATAACCGGTAAATATTGGGCCGAAGGACCAACTACTTTGCGAATTGACAATAAGTGGATTGTTTATTTTGATAAATACACCGAACATAAATATGGAGCCATCACTTCAACTGACCTGAAAAAATGGACAGATATTTCTGATCAGATCGATCTCCCTAAAGGCATCAGGCACGGTACTATTATCAAAATAACACCGGCAGAGCTGGAAAAACTGAAACAATAGTACTGATACAGCGTACCACCCGTGGTACTTTTTATACCGAAATAAAATATTTTTTTAATACAGAGATGCAATGGCCCAAAGTGATGTTAATATTGAATTTTATTATCAAATACACTCTGGGTTAAATGAATGATATGATACTTTATAAAAAGTTACGCTTATATATTACTTTATTATTGTCGGTTGTAACCACATCCATATTTGCGCAGGATGTAGTTAAATATGTGCAGCCTTTGGCGGGTACCGCTGTTGCTACAACAGCGTCGGCACTAAAACATGGCTCGGGGTATGCAGCGTCACAAGCCAATACTATACCTGCGGTGAGTACACCATTTGCAATGACACAGTGGACGCCCGAGACCCAGGCTACTGAAAATAAGTGTGTGCCGCCCTATCTTTATAAAGATAGCTTGTTTTACGGGATTCGCGGTTCGCATTGGCTAAGCGGTTCCTGTACGCAGGATTATGGTAGTTTTACCATTATGCCCCTTACCGGTAAATTAAACACCAGGGGATACGAAACTCCATTTAAACATACCGACGAACTGCTGACCCCATATTTATACCAGGTTAATTTAGCTAAATATAACTTACATGCCGCTGTAACAGCAACACCACGCTGTGGCATGATGCAGTTTACAATGGATAAGGCAGATAGCCTTTATTTGTTAATTATGCCCAACAGCGATAGGCATGAAGGTTACATAAAGGTGGATGAAAAAAGCGGCGAAATTAGTGGTTATAATCCTGCCCATCGTATTTACCAGGGCTGGGGTAAAAGCGCTGGCTTTAGCGGCTACTTTGTGATCCGGTTTGAAAAAATTGCCGGCAGGGCAGGCACTTTTACAGGGGATAAGATTTTAACTGCCACAAGTGTAAAAGATAAGCCGGGAATAGGTGCGTTTGCAGGTTTTAAACTGAACAAGGGCGAAAAGCTGGTGATGCGCATAGGTACATCCTTTACCAGCCTGGATGGCGCCCGTAAGAACTTAGTGGCAGAAATGCCCGGGTTTAATTTTGATAAAGCGGTTGCAGTTTGTAAATCGATATGGCAAAAAGCCTTAAGCCAAATTAGTGTGACTACCGATAACCTTAAGGATAAAAATATTTTTTATACAGCTTATTACCACACTATGCAGCAACCCCGGTTGTTTAATGATGCGGACGGCAGCTACCCTATGTTTGCCGGCAATTATAAAACAGCAAAGCTGGCCAAAGGCGACTATTATGATGATTTTTCGATGTGGGATATATACCGCGCCGAAATTCCTTTGTATGAAATATTGAAACCCGCTTTTGTGAATGATTTGGTCAGGTCGTTGATTATTAAAGGCAGGCAGGGAGGCTGGATGCCAATATTTCCGTGCTGGAACAATTACACGTCAGAAATGATAGGCGACCATACGGCTTCGGTAATAAGTTCGGCTTATCTTAAAGGTATCAGGGATTATGATGTAAACGAAGCCTATGGCTTATTGCGGCACAATGCTTTTGACATACCTGCAAATAAAAGTGATTATGAAGAAGGTAAAGGCCGCCGGGCATTAGATAGCTATTTAAAATATCACTACATACCTCTGGAAGATAGCGTACCCGATGCTTTTCATAAAAAAGAGCAGGTTAGCCGCACTATGGAATATGCTTATGACGATTATGCGCTATCACAATTCGCCAAAAAGATAAATAAAACAGCAGATTATAAATCACTTTTAAAACGTGCCGGTTATTATAAAAATACATTTAATGCTACTACGGGTTTGGTACGGGGCCGCTATGCCAACGGTAGTTGGATAACAGATTACGACCCCGATAAAAAAGAAAGCTATATTACCGAAGGCACGCCCCGTCAATATACATTTTATGTTCCACAGGATATTCCGGGCCTTACACAATTGATGGGAGGCCCCGCCCGACTGGAAACTGCATTGGATAGTTTGTTTTTGAAAAAAGAATACTGGCATGGTAATGAACCTGGCCACCAGATCCCTTTTATGTACAATTACACCCCTTCGCCCTGGAAAACGCAACAGCAGGTTCGCCAGATACTTGCTACAGAGTATAGTGATGGCCCGGGCGGCCTTGGCGGCAATGACGATGCCGGGCAAATGTCGGCATGGTACATGTTCGCGGCCATGGGTTTTTACCCGGTGAACCCCATATCGGGCGAATATCTTATTTGTGCCCCTATTTTCGATAAGGTGATATTGAAACTGCCGAAAGGGAAGGAGCTGGTAATAACTTGCCACAAAAAAAGTAAAAGTTCGGCATACATCCACCAGGTGAAATGGAACGGGAAATTAAGCGGGAACGATTACATTAATTATAAAAACATGATGGCGGGAGGAAGTCTTGATATTTTCATGCAGGATAAACCGGATAAGAAATGGGCTGCCCAACCACAATACCAGCCTGCAGGGGCATTGGAAAAATGATATGGAAAAGGAGGGGTTCTGAATAGGTTTTGCTGTTGCTTGTCTCATCAGGAATAATCAAATATCGTTTAGTTAATATGTAATTAAAGTACCTGATCGAAAATCAAATTAATTTAATTTCAGGAAATATTATACCACCTTTGTTTAAATAAAAAAGTACTTTAAAAATCATTAACCAATTAACCTGGTTTAAAAATCAGTGTAAGTAGCTTATCTAAATGGGCAATTATTTAATACATACTGATGAAGACCTTGTTTCGTTACTAAAGCAAGATCAGGTAGGGGCTTTTGAAACTATTTATACACGCTATTGGGATAAGCTATTTGACTCTGCCTACAAGCGGCTGCAAAACACAGCCATTTGCGAAGAAATTATACAGGATCTTTTTGTTAAGCTATGGGAAAAGCGGTTTGTTTTGAATTTAACTACCGGCTTAAAAAACTACTTATATACTGCAGTAAAATACAAGGTTATAGATCATTATCGTAAAGAACTGCTGCAAAGTTCTTTTGCATCTGCCAGCAAGCATAATCCCGATATGGATAATGCAACGGAAGATAGTATTTTTCTTAACGACCTTAAAAAACACCTGGAAGGTATCATAAACACATTACCCCCTAAATGCCGCAATGTTTATGAATTAAGCCGGTTACAACATAAAAGTAATAAAGAGATAGCTGTAATTTTAAATATATCCGAAAAAACGGTGGAGTGGCACCTTACCAAAGCATTGCAGCATATTCGTTTAGCTGTTGGCGATACGTTAGTACTCTTAGTGGTTTTTTTACTGAAATAATTTTTTTTCAAAAAAAAGCAAGGGTTGTCTCTCCTTGCTTCGACTTACCTTTTATAAGCCTGATTATAAACTTTCTTTACCATGGATAAAGTTCAACTTTCTGAATTATTGGATAAGTATTTTAATGGCACTTGTACGCCCGAAGAAGCGGAAGCGATTGACCGGTGGTACAGGCAATACACCGATAAGGCCGGTTATACCCAAAACTTATCAAACGATAAAAAAGAGCTGCTGAAAGCAAAAATGTTTAATGCCATTCGCCAGCAAACCTTTGCCGGAGAAACTGCAGTAGTATGGCCGATGTACCGCAAATGGTGGATAGGGGTTGCGGCTGCGGCAGCATTGCTCATTTTTGTTAAATTCTTTTTTCTGGATAAGGCTTTAAAGCCTGTAGAAGAGGCACAAGTGGCAAGTTTAGATAATACCTTCAGTAATCACACCCACAATATTGTTAAGCAATTGCTGCCCGATAGCAGCGTGGTATGGCTTAGTCCTGATGCCAGTATAAGCTGGCCTAAGCAATTCCGGATTAAATCGCGGGAGGTTGCTATGAAGGGCGACTGTTTTTTTGAAGTGACGAAAAATCCAAACCGGCCATTTATTATCAGCAGTGAGCATATTGTAACTAAAGTTTGGGGTACCAGCTTCAGGGTGGTTGATAGCAAGTATGTTAGGGCGGCCGCCGTTACGGTGGTTACCGGTAAGGTATCGGTAAGTAAAAAAGGAAGCGACGCAGCCAATGCCGGCGCGCAATTAATGGCCGGCGAAGTGATACTGTATCCTAAAGAACAGGTTATTCTTAAAAACACCCAACTTATTACCAGTAAGCAAGCCGATATATCTGATTTGACGATTTACAGGCACGTAGATTTGTCTTTTGATAATGCTAAACTGGCAGATATTGTATTGGTGCTCAATAAAAAATTTGATGTAAACATCAGGATCGGGACTGGAGAATTGGATAAAGCGGTAATGACCGCAGATTTGACCGATTTAAACTTACCCGAAGTTTTAGAAGTATTGAAGGCTTCGATGAAACTCGATTATGAGATTTCCAACAATCTCATTGTACTAAAAAAGACCAATTAAATTAGTAAATAACCCTAAAGATTTAAACTTATGAGAAAACCCAAACCATCTTAAAGCGATAAGCTACTTTATTATTCCAAAGAAGGTACAAGAGTGCTGTAACACTCTTGTACCAGGAAATTTCACCGCCCTCGGATAACATCAATAAAAATTGGTGATAGGGCCGTTTATTATATTTTTTCACAAAATACAACTAACTCAAATTTATGATTTTTTGTTTACAACATTCGCATTTCTGGTACAAGATTATGAGAATCACATTTGTTCAGTTATTGATCATCGTATTAATGGCTGGTGTCACTTACTCAAAGCCGATTAGGGCGCAGGGGGTACTTAATAAAAAGATTAGTCTTACGGCTCAGAATAAAACACTGTCCGACGTATTGAAAACATTATCTAAAACACATCATGTTGAATTTATTTACAACCAGGATGTTATAAAAACCACCAATAAAATTTCGGTTGATTTTAATGATACAAACCTTAAAGATGTATTGGATAAACTATTAACTCAATATCATATTAAGTACGAGGTTTTTAAAAGCAAAATTATCTTAATTGATGCCGAACAAACAGCTGCATCATCAAAAAAGGATGCTGATGCAGATATTACAATTACCGGTAAAGTTATTGATGAAAAAAATGAAACACTCATAGGCGTTAGTGTTACCATTAAAGGTACAACCAGCGGCACTATAACAGGTATTGACGGTAGCTTTAAAATAAACGTTAACAGCAAAACCGACATACTTGTATTTAAGTATGTTGGGTACCAAACATTAGAGGTGCCTGTTAACCTTAACCAACCAATGGCTGTGCAGATGCTTGCCGAGCAAAAATCACTTAACGAGGTGATAGTAATTGGTTATGGTACAAAAAAGAAGATTGACCTTACCGGAACTGTTAGTTCTTTACAATCTGACGAAATTGTTAGGGCCAGGGCCTCCGGTACGCAGGAAGCAATGCAGGGCCGTATAGCAGGTGTGGATATCAAACGCGGATCGGGTAAACCTGGGTCTGATTTCAATATCGAGATCAGGGGCGCCAATTCAATAACCGGAAGTACACAACCGCTTTATGTAATTGATGGTATTCCCGTTGGTCAAAACGGTAGCGCTACCAACCCGGTAAATGATATTAACCCTGCCGATATTGAGCGGATTGATGTATTAAAAGACGCATCATCTACCGCAATTTACGGATCACGCGGTGCTAATGGTGTAGTATTGGTAACCACCAAAAGGGGAATTAAGGGTAATACTAAGATCACTTATGATGGCTATTACGGCGTGGTAAATCCTTATCATTTACCTCCGGTAATGGATGGGCCAACTTTTGTTACTTACGCACGTGATTATTATAATGCCTTATCCGGTTACCCTGCTATCCCGATTGCAGATGATAAAATATTTTCGGCAACTGAATTAACCAATATTAAAAACGGAACCTATACCAACTGGATAGACCTGATCAAAAGAAATGGTTCACAATCCAACCACAACCTTTCTATAACCGGAGGGGATGAAAAAACTACCTATTTTTTATCTGGCGGGTATCAGGTATACCAGGGTACAACTAAGGCCGAGGATTCTAAAAAATATACTTTAAAGACGGGGTTAGATAAAACTATTAACAACACGTTTAAAGCAGGTGGTTCAATATATTCTATTTTTGTAAACAATCACTTAGGTAGCGCCGAAGTTTTTCGTTCGGCTTACCGTTTACGCCCTACCGGCAGTGCTTATAATGCTGATGGCTCTCCTCGGTTTTTTGCTTATGAAAGCGAAGCCCAGATCACTAACCCTTTGTTTGAGTTTAAAAACGAGATCAGAGAGCAGCAATATGTACACGTATTGCCAAACGTTTATGCCGAGGCTAATATCATAAAAGGGTTAAAGGTACGTACCTCATTCAGCCCGGATATTACCTTTCAGCGCCAGGGCCAGTATGATGATACTTTTACTAAACAACAGGCGGGCACTAAGCCGGCACAGGGGCAAAGCAGTTCAAACAAATGGGTTAACTACACCTGGGAAAACCTGCTATCTTATAACAGAGAGATAGGTAAAAGCAAATTTGATATTACCTTAGGTAACACCTTTGAATATCATCAGCAAGATTTTTCCTCTATATCGGTTACTGGTTTGCCTTACAGGTCGCTTTGGTATAATTTAGGTACTTATCAAAACGTTTTAGGCCAAATACCAATTGTAGGTATAGGCAGCGGTTACTCCAAACAAACTATTGCATCATATTTTGGCAGGGCTAATTATACCTTCAATAACAGGTATCTGCTTACCGCTACTATGCGGGCTGATGGCAATTCTATTTTTGCACCTGGCCACAAATGGGGTTATTTCCCATCGGGAGCATTTGCCTGGATAGCCAGTGAAGAAGATTTTTTAAAGAATGTTACCCCTATTAATCTATTAAAAATAAGGTTAAGCTATGGTAAATCGGGCAATGCGGCATTGCAAAACCTTATATTCTATCCGTATGTTACCCAATCTACTATTTATCAAACACCTTATGATTTCAATGGCATCCAAGCCAGTGGGTTTGCACCAAATTTTGGCAATCAGAATCTTACCTGGGAAAAAACTGACGAATTTAATGCCGGACTTGATTTAGGCGTTTTAAATAACAGGGTAAATTTAACGGTTGATCTTTATCGCAAAACATCTAATGGCTCGATTTTGTCACAGCCGGTGCCTCCGGAAAATGGTTATTCGGCCCAAACCACCAACCTTGGATCAGTAAGAAATCAAGGTATAGAAATTGGTCTGAATACGGTGAATGTACGGTCGGGTAAGTTTAGCTGGACTACCAATATCAATTTTGCAGCTAACTCCAACAAAATTGTTGATCTGTACGGAACTGGTAAGGATGACGTTGGAGCAGCCAGATTTTTGGGTCAAAAAGTACGCGTACAATACAATTATAAAATAATTGGCGTGTGGCAAGCCGACGAAGCTGCTCAGGCTGCCGTTTATGGACAAAAACCAGGTACATACAAAATACAGGATCTTAATAACAACAATAAAATTGACGCAGGCGATCGCCAGGTGTTAGGTAGCGATATACCAAATTGGTTTGGTGGCTTAACCAACACCATGAATTTTGCCAATTTTGATTTCAGTTTTACCGTATATACGCGGCAGGGTACACTTGAGGGCAGTGAGTTTTTAAACCAGGCTATGAATGGCGACCAGCGCAGGGCGCGCTTTGGTGCCTTTGACCGCAGTTATTGGACGCCCACCAACCCAAGTAACAAATGGGCCAACACAGCTTTAGAAACCCAATATGGCGGTATTGCAGTATTGCAAAACTCATCATATACTAAGATCAGCAATATCACATTAGGATATACCATCCCCAAAAAGCTGTTGAGCAGGGTGAAAATCACCAATTTAAGAGTGTATGCCAATGCATTCAATCCTTTCATCTTCAGTAAGTTTATAGGTTGGGATCCCGAAAATCCAAGCAGTACCTCAGCTTTAAATCAGGATTTCAAAACGCGCACCTTTATGCTAGGCTTAAATTTAACTTTATAATTATTGATCATTATTTAACATAACTCGTTATGAAATATATAAATAAAAAACATTTGCTGCTTAGCCTTGCTGTTGTGCTATTCAGCATAAGCGGATGTAAAAAATTTACTGATGAAAACAACCTGGGAGGGCAAACAGCCGAAACCTATTATAATACACCCGCTGGCTTCGAGGACCTGGTAAAAAGCAATTATAGTACTTTAAGAGGCATAGTTAACTTTGGGGGGCTTTATTTTATCGGAACCGATGTTTTTTCGTCGCCCGGCATTAATGATAATAATAGCGAAAACCTTTATAATACCAATCTCAACTCTTTTAATGGCGATGTAGACGGTTATTTCAGGCAGATTTATTCGGCAATCAATATTGCTAATAACAGTATTTACTGGGCAACAAAGGTACCCAACGGTAATGCCGCAAATATTAATATCCGCGTGGCCGAGGCTAAAGCATTGCGCGCCTACTATTACTATTTACTAACCGAAACATTTGGCGATGTGCCTGTAGTTTTAACCCGTACCACGGTTATTAACTTCATATTTACCCGCACTCCCGAAAAAGACGTTTATACCCAGATTATACAGGATTTGAATGATGCTTTGGCCGTACTGCCTGCTACAACTACAGATTTTGGCCGTGTAACCAAAGGTTTTGCGCAACACTTATTATCAAAAGTTTATTTAACACGGGGTTATAAAAGCTATGGCGGCGGTAATGCCGATTTTCAGTTGGCGGCAACCAATGCCGAAGCTGTAATGGCGGGTCCTTATTCCTTAAAAACTAAATATGCCGATCTGTTTGATCCTGCTATAAACAATTTTCAGGTAAACAATGAAGTGATCTTTTCTGTACAGTACAGCACCAACACCAACGCAGGTGCAAATGGATCAGGCAACAGCTTACAGCAATATTTTATGTGGGACACACAAAATACAGGTTTGGTTGGCCGAAGTACATTTTACGGAAAAACAAATAACGCGGCCTCTCTGGATCCATACTGGTTTAGCTTGTTTGACAAAACGCGCGATAGCCGTTATTTAGCTAATGTATATGATGTGGTTTATGTACAGGTTGCAGGATCTTATAACAGTAAAACTTTTGCGGTAGGCGATACCTTAATTTATTACCCTGCAGTGCCGTTTACGGCAGCACAAAAAGCGGAGAAAAAGTATGTTGTTATCAATCCGGATGAGTATCGTAATTCGCCATTTGTATCTGGTCAGCGTAACTATCCGCAGTTTAAAAAATTCCGCGACCCCGGAGTACCGGGCTATGTTGATGGCGGAGGCACCCGCGACACTTATGTTTTCCGTCTTGCAGAAACTTATTTAATAGCAGCTGAAGCGTACCTTAAAACAGGTAATTTGCCTAAAGCGTTACAATATTTTAACGCCATTCGCGTAAGGGCGGCCAAGCCAGGGAACAACCCGCTTACCGGGATTGCTTATAGTACAGAAATGCAGGCATCAACATTAACTATTGACGATATACTTGACGAAAGAGTAAGAGAGCTTACCGGCGAAGAATTCAGGTGGTTTGAGTTAAAACGCACAGGTACTTTGGTAGCCCGGGTGTTAACTTATAACGATGAAGCTAAAGCTGCAAATGCAATAAAGGCATTCCATTTGCTAAGACCCATCCCGCAGGCAGTTATTGATTTAAACCGCGAAACTTTTCCACAAAATCCAGGGTATTAATTAATAATGAACAATGATCCTCCGGCTTGGTCCGGAGGATTTTTGCCGCCCGATGTTTATTTTTTAAAGCTTAACCATTTATAATGATGAAAAATATTTTTACGAGCATCCTTTTGTTATTAGTGGTAACTACCGCTTTTTCACAAAAAAAGGATTATAATATAATAGCTTATGGTGCAAAGGCTGATAAAAATCATCTCAATACCATTGCTATTCAAAAAGCTATTGATGCCGCAAATAATGCCGGGGGAGGGCGGGTTATAATTCCGGATGGTAATTATATTACCGGCCCAATTATTATTAAATCAAATGTTGAACTCCATTTAACAGATAACGCCGTGTTGTTAGGATCAACTAACAGGATGGATTTTAACGATAAGTTAATGGCGTTAATTAGCGCCGGGGGCCAGCAAAATATAAGCATGACCGGCAGCGGCACCATCAACGGGCAGGGGCGCGAATTAGTTGAAAACGTACTGGAACTATTAAGCAAAGGCATAATAACAGATCCTCAATGGAAAGTTAAAAGGCCTGGTGAAAAAAACAGACCTACACTAATTTCATTTAGCAACTGCGATGACGTTAAAGTAACAGGCGTTACTTTAAAAGATGCTTCGGGATGGGTGCAAAGTTATAATAAATGCAAAAATGTGTTAATTGATAGCATATTGGTACAAAGCACTGCTTACTGGAATAATGATGGAATTGATATTACTGATTGTAAAAATGTAAAAATTATCAACAGCACATTTAACGCCGCTGACGATGCTGTCTGTATAAAATCAGATGACCCCAATGACGAATGCAATAATATTGTGGTTGAAAACTGTATCCTGCGTTCAAGCGCAAGTGGGTTTAAATTAGGCACTGGTTCTACAGGTGGGTTTAAACATATCCGGGTTAATAACATAAAGGTTTATAATACTTACCGATCGGCAATTGCGCTTGAAAGCGTGGATGGCGCTGTGCTGGAAGATATTGATATCCGCAACGTAACGTCAACCAATACAGGCAACGCTATATTTATACGCCTGGGCCACCGTAATACCGATAATCGTTATAGTACTTTACGCCGGGTGTACATTGCGAATGTTAAAGCAGAGATACCCGCCGGTAAGCCCGACATCGGTTATCCGATGGAGGGACCTCCGCCAAAAGTAGCACCGCATAATGTTGTTCCGGCATCTATTACTGGCTTGCCCGGCCATCCGGTAGAGGATGTGATATTGGAAAATATTGAGCTTAATTATGCTGGTGGCGCCGATAAAAATATGGCTTTTATCAGCACCGATAACCTGGGCCAGGTTACCGAAAATGCAGCCGGGTATCCTGAGTTTACCATGTTTGGCGAACTGCCGGCCTGGGGTTTTTATGTTAGGCATGCCGCCGGAATTACAATTAAAAACATGAAGGTTACAGTGAGTACAAAAGATTTTAGGCCTGCTTTGGTATTTGATGATGTAAATGGCTTAAAACTGGATAAAATTATCATCCCAACAGTAAATCAATCGCCGGCTATTATTATGAACAAGGTTTTACAGCCGTTACTGAAAGATGTTAATATGCCCGGAGATATTAAAGTGTTGATAGTAAAGCAATAACAGGTGTCTTCATCGGTGTTTGATGGAATTCGTTACCAACACAACATTAATGACCTTTTTAAAATTTGTTGAGGTTGCATGAAAAGATCGATTTTGTTATATGGCAGAGGTAAACATCACATCTACTGTTTTTTAGGTTCAGAAAAAAAGATCACGCCCGAAATGTTAAAGCAGTGTGGAGAGGTTAAAAAATTAACATTAGGGGAAATATTGGGTTATTGATATTATACCAGATTGATAGCATTAAGGTCAATATAAACAGGCAACATCTTTACAAGTTGTTGCCTGTTTTATTAAGGGCGACGGGAAGTTCATTGAACCATTTTTGTTTACTATTATAGTTTTTTAGTTAATTGTACCGACACCATTAATCATTGCCAAATTTAAAGTACCCTGCTCGTCAAATTCGATAAGAGTAACCGATTTACCTATCTTAAATCTACTTTCAAAACACGGTGATTGGACGTCAGATAGAGGGTCTTTTCATCAGCAGAAAAACTGCAATTCGATACTACATCATTAAATATCATTTTTCCCAGCAATTTACCGGTACGGTTAAATATCCATAAGCCTCCCGGCCCGGAAGCAAAAACATTGCCTTTTTTATCAATTTTCATCCCGTCGGGCATGCCTACAGCTGTTTTGGTTGCCGAATTTGCGCTGTAAAATATCCGGCCATGCGTAAACAAACCATTTCTATCCAAATCATAGGCATACCAGTTGGCTTTTCCCTGGTCAGAATTTGAGATCAGTATGGTTTTACCGCCAGGAAAAAAAGCGATGCCATTTGGTCGTGTAAGTGTATCTGTAAGCAGGGTTATTTTGCCATTCGCCGAAATTTTGTAAACACCCTGGTATTTGGCTTCTTTTAGTGGATCATGCACGTTTTTTTCGAGGCCGTAAGGAGGGTCGGTAAAGTAAATATCACCATTGTTCAAAAAAGCCAGATCATTAGGGCTGTCAAATTTTTTGCCATGGAAGCTGGCGGCCAGCTTGATGAATTTCGCTTTTGGCTTATCCAAAGGGGCATCCATTATGGATACTGCCCTATCACCATCCTGGCATATAACCAACTGCCCTTTCAAATTTAAACCTAAACCATTTGAGCCTAACTCTCCTCCACGTGGCTTTTTACCGGTATATCCCGAAGGGGACAGATAGATCTCTTTACCCTTTTCTTTGGTCCATTTATAAATGACATTCTTTTTAACATCAGAGAAAAGGAACATGTTGTGGCGCTGTATCCATACAGGTCCTTCGCTCCACATAAAGCCATCGGCTAAGATTTCGGCCTTTGCTGTTTTACTTACTAAAGCACTGAACTGCGGATCAATCTGTTCCGTTGTCATCAATGGTTTTGCAGCCTGGGCATAACCCGCGGTAATCCCGCTTATTAAAATACCCAGGGTAACCGGTAAAAATTTATTCCACGTTATCATATTAATGTATTGGGTTTAAAGGTTTATCTAAGTTAATGCAAAATCACCGATAGGTTGCCTGAAACAAGTTGATTGCCAGTTGCTTTTATCAAAACTTTCCCGGGTTTATCCGTCCCCATTATCAATGCAGGTGTTATTCCGGCTTCCGCATTGCCTGTTTTGTCACCAATAATCTTTGCACTGCCATTGACCGAAAACTTCAGCAGGTTTGTGGCATCAGACACTGTTATCCCGTTTTTATCGGTCACATAAGCATAAATAAATAGCACATCGTTGGCTCCGGCTTTAAAGGGTTTGCCGCTGTAATCTGCCTTTAATACAATTTTATAAGGCTTTCCTGGCGTAGCCGATGTTGAAGTAATCATTTTCCGGCCATTAATATATCCCGTTGCCTGTAAACTTCCGGGCTGATATTTGGCAACCTTAAACGTAAATGGCGGATGTTTTAAATTATTGGTATTTATCCCGGTATCTGGTTTTTGCCTGGCGATAAGAGTGCCATTTAGCTTCAGTTCAACCTCATCGCAATTGCTATAAATCTTAACAGCCGTATCAGTTGGGTCGTTCCAGTAATTGGCTATAAAAAGCATAGGCCGGCTTTCATCAGCATTACGCTGACTTTCGTAAAAATGATAGGCAAATTTTGGAATCCTGAAAATATCCATTACACCCGACATCTCGATGTCTGTGGCATAGCCTCTTTTATAATCAAAAATTAGCCAGTTAACATCGCCTACAATATTGCCGTTAAAATTATCATTATGCGCCTCCTGGTAGTTAAGGGCTTGTTGCAATAACCGCTCCTGCCCATAACCACGCACCTGCCTTGATGATTTTTCTTCCTTAGTTAAGTTTTGATATTCTGTTTGGTTAAACCCTGCATTTTGCGCATAATATTCCCAGTCGCCGTACTCCGCAATCAGTAATGGTTTATTTTTATTATATTTTTTCCAGTAATCCGGCGCTTTTAAATGCTGGCGGGCAGGGTTAAAAACATCAAATGCATAATCTTCCCACCCGGTTGAAAAAACATCTTTAAAAGGAAGCTCGCGGTGCACTATGTTGTTTGCAGTATCCATATAAGGCTTACTCATATCTGTTTCATTTAAGGATGCCTCCCATAAAACAATAGCAGCATGGTTACGGTCGCGGCGAATCATATCACGGATATTCTGAAAGCTGTTTGCCTGAAATGTACGGCCTCCAAAAAACTGCCATCCGGGGATGGCATCCATGACCAGTATGCCCAATTCATCGCAGGCATCCAGAAATGCAGGCGATGGGGGATAGTGAGAACACCTCACAAAATTATAACCTGCGTTTTTTATTTTCCAGGCATCCCGGTATTGAGCCTTGTCTGAAAGGGCATATCCAATATACGGGTATTCCTGGTGGCGGTTAGTACCAACTATTTTGAATTTTTCACCATTCAGATAAAAACCGGTCGCCTCAAACTTAAACGTCTTTATGCCGGTGTTAAATTTTTGTTCGTCAATGATTATTCCGTTTTCTAAAACCTGTACCAGTACACTATACAAATCAGGGTGCGTGGGCGACCAGAGCTTTGGATTATTGACTGTTAAATTTTGAGTAAAAGATCCAAAAGAATTGGCTTTTAACAACTGCTTACCGGCAAGCGATGTAGCAACTGTTTTGCCTGTTTTATCTGTGAGGCTAATTTTTACACTTACTGTTTTTTGCTGATCAAAGTCATTATTGACCTCTGTTTTCACAACCAGCCTGGCCAGCTTATCGCTTACGTGTTCGTCATGCAGCAGAATGCCTCCACCATTTTCATGGGCGGCCTGTACCGCATCATTAATATAGATCTTATTTTTAATAATTAGCCAGGCATTACGGTAAATTCCTCCGTAGTAGTTATAATCCAGATCCTTTATTGGCTTTGCCGGCGGAATTTCCGGATTATCCTGGTTGTTTAATTTAACCAGGATACAATTTGTTTTGCCAAATAATACATGATCTGAAATATCAATGTAAAATGGCAAAAAACCGCCTAAATGTTTATATACATGCTTACCATTAAGATAAACATCTGCCTCATGCATAGCAGCATCAAATTTAATAGCTATGTGTTTACCTTTATTTGCAGTGGGTATGGTAAAATACTTGCGGTAAAAGCAAGTGCCCTGCCATTGTTCTTTAACCTTTTTAACAGGTTCTATATGGGCTGTATGGGGCAATGATATTTTCTCCCAGTTAATCTTAGGGGTGCTGATATTACTCAGCAACTGAGCCGAATTTGTTGTATCAATATCTTTTACAAACTCCCAGTTAGCATTAAAGCCGGTGGTTGATGGGATTTTTAGTTGTGCTTTAGTTTTTATTAAATAGCCGGTTATCAGCAATATACAAAGTAGGAGCTTTTTCATTTAAAGGGTATAAAAGGTAGTGAATATTATATTTTCGGGCGATTTTATTAATTTTCCAGCCATGCTGATTCTATTTCTATACCATAGGGTTTATTAAACTGATCGGGGCTGAGATCATCAACAGTAGTGATTTCCAGCTTATCAAATTGGGGGATGCTTAATCCGCTAAAAGAGCCGGCTTTAAACCATAGTGCCTGAAATTCGGGATAAGGTCTTGGCACCATAAGATTAGAATCAGGCTTAAATGCTGATAGTGGTATTTCTATATTTTTATACTGATCGCTCATATTGATGTAGGCTGCATAAGCTGATGCATCTTTGTTTATGAAGGCCACCCGAAGCTTACCGTTTTGGCCAGTTTGCATGCGTGCCCTTATCACCATTTTACTATAGGATGCAACTTCAGGCAGGCGATCTTTTATTTTGTCGCCTATATAAAGCTGAAAACCCATTTCCTGGTTTTTCCTGATGTTTGTGGTTGCCGCTTTAAAGGCAAGCTGGCCCGTTACTTCCCCGCTGACGTACCGAACTCCGCCGCTGCGGCCCGAGCCTGAAAAATAACTGTTCGCATTTTCCCGGTCAGTTGTAGCATTAAACAAGCTTAAATTCCCCAGTGGGGCAGCAACAGAAGTTTGCCAGCTTTCGGTGTTCAGATAATTCCATGAAGCAGGGTCGCCTTCGTGCCCTCCGGGGAAAGACAGGTATTTATCGCTCTGCTGTATCAGGATGTGGTAATTTAACAAGCCCGATATTATTTGCGCCGCAGGGATGGATGCACTATAATCATATGGTGTACTCTTTTCCATAACGATTGCAGCCGGCCCGCCAAAAGGTTTATTTACCAGCAGGGTTACTTTTGCATCCGGATCAATATTGATGATTTTCGCTTTCACTGTAAATTGCTTTCCCGCGCTGATCTCTGTAGCAGGGCTATGCCGAACGAATGGTTCCTTGCTGAAAGACTGCGGGGCAACAAACTCGTTAAGGCCAATAATATCCAATATTTTTTTATCTGCACTATTTGTGATTGAGCTGCCTTTTTTGGATAATAAATAAGTTCCGGGTTTTATGATGAATGAGCCGTTGGCCGCCGTTGTGCTGTAATTGTTGCCGGCGTTAATTGCCTTAACGTTAAAATCGTTTCCAAGTTGGGTTAAACTAATCTGTATTGGTTGGTCATGCCATTGAATATGCACTACCTCACGTGCCGGTGATGGTTTTGAAAACGGATCACGTACAGTAATGGCATCCGGCATAACCTCAAGCCGCCAGATACCGTTTTCAAGCTTGTCCAAAAAATAAGCGCCGTACCCCTTGTATTGTATTATAGCTGAAGAGCCTAAGCCTGCAATGTGCTCTAATTTTTTCACATCGGCAGGTGCTGAAGATGTTGTACCCGAATAGTAAAATTCGCTGGCCGTATTCATCTCACTCATTGACTGATTGTAGCTTACATGGTAGGCATCAAAAACGCTGTCGGCCGGATAAGTACCATAGTTTTTTTCCTGTGGAAGCTGGCGGAATACCCTGGTGGCAATTAAATAGCTAATAGCTTTTGCGGGGGTATAAGCAAGGTTAAGATAATGGGTTTGATATTCTGTATTGGCATAGCCATTCCCCAAGGGATCATATGCAAACTGTGTTATCCATTGAAAACCGGCTTGTTTAAAGCTGCGCGCAATTGCCGGGTATAAGCATGATTGTAAAACATCGGCGGCATCAAACTCATATATCATGCGTGCTTTATTTTTGAACTCGGGTATGGTATCAAAAGGAATATGGTAATGATCCACATTGGGTAAAAAATTGCCTTTTTGTTCGTGCCCCTCTACCAGCCCTGTAGGGTACCATTGAAAACTGAAACCATTAACATTTGATTTGGCAACCGCATCAGCATAGGAGGGGTTTTGGCTGATATTATAAAATATAGGTTTACTCCAGCCGGTACTGCGTGCTGCCGCCTCCAACCTGTTAATATAAGCTGTTACCTCGCTTTTTGGGCCGCTATGGGCCGGTTCGTTATTTAGTTCGGCACCGATAATATTGGGCTCATCGCGGTAGTTTATTTTTGTATAGGGGTTAACATGCTGTAAAAGCTGTTTAATATAGTTTTCCTGTGCTTTAATCCCTGCTTCAATCCGAGTAACAGGGCCTTTGCCGTATTTTGCTGAAAACCCTATCGAAGGTTCGTCCTTTTGAGGATAACCATTGCCATAAAAAGCTATGGTGGTGATAATAATGCGAATATTACGCTGCTTTAAGCGATAGAGTAGATAATCAAAAAGTTTTAGGTGCTCATTCTGTAACAGGTTGCCCGTTGAGTCGCTGATTTCTGTATCCCAGATATGTACCCTGAAAGCGTTCACTCCCATACGGGCCATGTGATAGGTATCTTCATCAATCTCTTTCTCAATATCCTTATTCATGGCTTTCATGGAACGGTAGCCATAAGCAAAGGGCACAGTATAATTTACACCGAAGAGATAAACTTCTGATTGATCCTTTTCCCATCGCAATCGGCCTTGCTTATCCATATACACTAAATTCTTGCTTTGTTGTGCATGGGTAGGCTGGGCGAACACTAAGAAAATGGAAATGATGATTAGTAAGATGCGGTATTTCATAGATGAAGGTAAAAGTTGTATTAGGTTATTATCAAGTGCTGCCTTGGGGCAGCACTTGATAAATTGAAAGGCCAAACCTTAGGGAGGTATATTATTGAGAATAACCCGGATTTTGTTTGAGTATCCCGTTACCTTGTATCATTACGTTGCTTGGTATCGGGAAAAGGGTCATGAAATCCTGTGCAGCTGTTTTTCCGCGTGCTTTGGCGTTAGATATCAATACGCCTTGCCTTATCAGTGTTTGGCGGCGTGAACCTTCACAATATAACTCGCGGCCGCTTTCGTCGATCAATGCGGCACGGAAATCGGCTGTACTCATGCCCGCAAAATTGCTGACTCCTGCACGTTTACGTACCATATTTACATATTGGTAAGCATCGGCCGGGCCACGTTGTTCATTAATGGCTTCGGATAATGATAGCAACACTTCGGCATATCTAAACACAACTACGTCAAATGAGTAGCCTGGTCCATCGCCCAGCACACCGGTATATTTTACAGGAATAGCGCCTCTTAAGCCGGTTGACTGGTTAATTGTTTTTCCGCTGGTGTTGGTATATGATGCTATAATGGTGCTTTTTCGGCTGTCGGCTGCATCAAATTTATTGTAAAATGCCCAGGGCATATAATAACCTGCCCATCCCGGCCCCCTTGTTAAAAGCGGTGAAGCGGTAAAATCGCCTGGCAGTACTTCCTGTACCCAATAATTAGGACTTGCACTGTTGGTAGGGGTAGCATATATCAGCTCATTGTTTTGTTTTACATTAAACACATCGGCATAATTTGGCATCAGGCTGTAGCCCATGCCCATAATGGTTTTAGCTGTAGCTTCTGCTTTATCCCATTGTTTATTCATCATATAAATTTTCAACAACAGCATTTGCGCAACACCTTGCGACATACGGCCCCAGTTGGCATTGTCGGTATTATATTTTGCCGGCAAATCTGGAATGGCTGAAGTAAGGTCGCTTATCATTTGTGCGGAATATACTTCGGCAGTGGGGCGTGGTGCAATGGTAAGGCTGGCCAGTTTTGTAGCGTCGGTTGTTGCATTAACCGGGCCGTAAAAGTCATATAATACAAACATCAGCCAGGCGCGTAAAACTTTTGCTTCGGCAGTATATCTCTTTTTTATCTGATCACTTACGGTAGTAACTTTGGATATATTGTCAATAACGTCGGTTGCCTTAGCCACATAACTTATGTACGGATAAACCGAATTATTAAGCCCCTGATAGGTAGCCGGACCCCAGGTAAAGTTGGTTAAATTTTGATCCCAATCCGTACTGGCTTCATCGGTTGTCATTATGCTTTTTAACAGATATGTTTTTATATCGGCATTATAAAGCGATGCCGATTGCTGATTGTTGCCTAAATCTGTTTGGTCCCAGTTTGAAGAGAAGGGACTGTAAATGACTATCACCGCGGCGTTGATGTCCGATTCGGTTTTGTAAAAGTTACTTGGGGATATCTGGCTGTAAACCTTTGAGTTTAGCGCCTTTTTGCAACCTGAATCAAACAGCACCAGTGTACAGCAGCTTAGCAGGAGTACAGTGTACTTCGCTAATTTATTTCGTTTATTTTTTAAGCTTTCCATTTATTTAGCGTTTAAAATTTTAAAAAGTAGCGTTTACACCAAACGTAATTGATGTTGCCAAAGGGTAGGGGTTTGTTTCTGTATATTCAGGATCGTATCCTTTGTAATTGGTGATGATGAACAGGTTCTGCGCATCGGCAAAAAACCTTAACGTTTTGATGAATTTATCATGTAAAGGCAATTTGTACCCCAGGGTTACATTTTTTAATCGCAGGAAGTTGACGTTTTGCCCGTAAAAATTATTTGTTTGGCTTGGGTTATTGCCGGTATAAACATTAGCTGCATAACCCGGATAAATTCCGTTTGTATTGTCGGCCGAGAATATATTCGCAGCACCTGCCAGCGTGTTATGGGGCCTTGTTGATTCATTAATTACAGCCGGATCATAAAATGCACCATAATTATTTACTTCATACATGCCAAAGCTGCCATACATAAATACGTACAGATCGAAGTTTTTATAGGTAAATGTGTTGCCAAAGCCAAGTGAAAACTTAGGGTCAGGGTTACCCAATGCAATAACATCATTCACATCTAATTTTCCATCACCGTTACGATCTTTGTAGATAATGTTACCCAGGTTTGCATTTGGCATGTATGATGGAATTTCACTTTTATTGTGGATGATGCCATCAGTTTGCCAGCCGTATACTTCCCTTATAGGATCTTTATAGCCGATGTATGAGGCCAAAGGCGTTTCTGGATTTCTGGCAACCCAGTAGTTTTTATAGGCTGATATATTGAAGTTAGTTGTCCAGTTAAAGTTTTCGGTTTTTACGTTTTGCGATAATATTGAAAACTCGATACCGCGGCTGCGGGTTGAACCAATGTTGGTCACTACCTGTCCTACCTCGTTATTTACAGGCAGAGGGTCATAATCTATCAGGCCTGATGCTGTCTTTTGAAACACATCTATCGAACCTGTTAAACGGTCATTAAATAAGCCATAATCCAAACCAAAGTTGATTGTTTTGTCGGTTTCCCATTTTAAATTATTATTGGCAATCTGGGTAATGCCGATACCCGGATAGTAGGTGCTGCCGATAACAAAAATTGGGCCTGCCGATCCGTAAAGCGGCAATGCACCCGATCCTAAAATTGGTGAGTTACCTGATGTACCATAGCCTGCACGTAGTTTCAGTGATGAAATAACTTTGGAGTTTTTAAGAAAATCTTCCTGGTTTATTCTCCATCCCAGTGAGGCACCCGGAAAGAAACCGAATTGTTTGTTGGTAGCGAAGTAGCTTTCACCATCCTCGCGTCCGGTTATTGTTAACAGGTATTTATTCTTGTAAGAGTAATTTGCCCTGAAATAACCTGAAACCTTAATTAAATCGCGGTCGCGATTGGAGAAATCAAAGCTTTTGTCCTTATCACTTGCCAGGCCTACATTATAAAATCCAAGCGCATCTGTCGGGAAACCTACAGCCTCCAGACCATAGCCTTCATTCGAGCTTTTATAGTAGCCCACACCGCCAACTACCGAAAAGTTGTTATCACTGTTTATCCTTTTGTTGTAGGTAAAAAATGACTCTGCACTATAGTTTTGTATGTGGTTATTTGTTAACTGAGCCATACCTGTAGGTAACTGGTAATTTTGTGCTTTTACAGGCAGGAAAAATTGCAGTTCGCTGGTTTGTTTGTCAATACCTACTACTGTATTCCATTTTAAATCGTCAGTTATCTTTACTTCGATATTTGGCGATGCCATAAAACGGTTGGTATTTGTATTGTTTTGTATGATTAGAAACGCTGCTGGGTTTGTTATAATGTTGTCATAACTTTTGGTGTACGAACCATCGCTATTGAAAGCATTGAGATTAGGTGCAAATGAATAAGCCGCCTGCAACTGATTGTACTTTTCGGCACCACCGCTGTTGCTTCCTGTAGATGCATTGTTGCTGTTTATTTGGCTGAAAGTAAGGTTTAATGAAAATTTTACCCTTTCACCCAATTGCTGATCGATGTTTACACGACCCGAATAACGCTTAAAGTTGGAGTTTTGCAGGATAGCCTTATTGTCGTAAAAGTTGAATGATGAGAATATCTTGGTTTTATCGGTGCCGCCGGATACGGAAATATTATGTTCATCAACATAACCATTTCTTATGATCGACCCCAGCCAATCTGTTCCCTTACCTGCAGATGCAATCTGGTCAGGGGTAAACAGCGGCGTAAATCCCGGTGCTGCAGCCGGACTATTATTGCCGTAAGGAGCAAGGCCGTTATCGAATAAATATTTATCATGTGCCAACCTTACCTGTTGAGTTTCAAAGCCGGTTGCATCCAACAGATTAAAATACGACTTTGGTTTTTGTATGGTATAACTGCCACTGTATGAAACTACCGCATTTCCTTTTTTTCCTCTTTTGGTAGTTACCAATATTACACCGTTAGCGGCCGCGGCACCGTATATGGCAGTGGCGCTGGCATCCTTAAGTACGGTTACATTTTCGATATCTGAAGGATTGATACTACTCAAGGGATCCTGATCGACGCCACCAGAAAACCCGAGGTCTTTATCGTTTATAGACGGTGTTGCAGAACTGTTATTTGTTATGGGAACACCATCAATAATGTAGAGGGGGGTGTTGGCGCCATGCGGTGAAATTGCACCGCGGATGGTTACGGTTAAACCGCCGCCCGGCTGTGCGCTTCTGGTATCAAGCGTTAAACCTGCCGCCTGACCTTGTAATAAATTGTTAATGGACGTTTGGGCTACCTGCGGAAGATCTGACGTTTTTACCGAAACAACAGAGCCGGTTACATCCTTCTTGGTTGATGTGCCGTAGCCCAGTACAACAACTTCATTCAATGATTTGCTATCGGATGTTAGCTGAACATTGATTTTTACACGGTCATCAATGGCTTCTTCTTTAGTGATATAGCCTATAAATGAAAAAACAAGCGTACTCGTATTGCCATTTACGGTTAATTTGTAATTTCCATCATTATCTGTTTGCGTGCCGGATTGGGTACCTTTTACGGTAACGGTTACGCCAGGCAATGTCTCGCCCGCAGCCCCAGTAACTTTACCTGTAATGGTTTTTTGCTGCGCGAAAACTGAAATTGAAAACAACAATTGTAAGAACAGGAGCAAAGGCCACCGCCTTTTAAACAAAAAAGTAAAATTTTGCATAATAAATTAGGGTTAATTGGTTTATATTAGAGTTCCTCCCCAATGAAAGAAGCCTCCGCCCGAATAACAGCAACTGTTAAAACACATTCAAGTCCTGCAATCTTTCGAAGCGTGAAATGGGGCGCTTAAATTGGTGAACAAATGAAAGACTATTTACTATGATATGATTTGTGCTATTATTCATATATTTTGTTCAATCGGACATTTAGAATACAACAAGTCCTTCGGCAGTTTTCATCTTTCCTTTTATGTATAACTTTATCTGCATATTAATTTGTTATTACCAATTACTACAATCATTTCACCACACCGGGAAATCATGCTGCTGAAGAATCATAGTCAAACACGCAGGTACCTGCGCCTGTTACCGCAATCAATTATATTCATACTGCTTTTTACAACGGGATATGCCCATGCACAAACGTTGAACCTCAAATTTAAGCACATCAATATAGGCCAGGGGTTATCAAACAGCACCATTGAATCAATTTACCAGGATAGCAAAGGGTTTATCTGGTTTGGTACAAGGGATGGCTTGAATAAATATGATGGCTATCAGATTACTGTTTTCAGGAACGATCCTAATAATAAAAACAGCATAAGCGATAATTTTATAAAATGTATCAATGAAGATGCATCCCATAATTTGTGGATAGGTACCAGCGATGGCCTAAACCGTTTTGACGCTTACAAAAACACTTTTACAAGATATGGCCATAGCCCGGTTAATAATCAAAGTCTTCCGGGTAATGGTATTAATTGTATTTATAAATCTAAAAGCGGGCTGCTTATTGTTGGTAGCAATGGCGGTGGTTTGAGCGTGTTCGATGCCGGAAAAAATGAATTCAAACGTTTTGTGCCCAAAAATAGCCAGCCGCTCGCAATTGATAATTTTGATGTAAACAGTGTTCTTGAAGACCGCAAAAATAATTTTTGGTTAGCCACCGATAAAGGTGTGGGCTTGCTCGATAAAAAAAAGGGAACTGTAAATACAAGTTTTAACCTTAATAACAACCCCGCTTTCGTGATAAGCCTTCCAACATTAAGGCTTCAGGAAGATCAGCAAGGTAATATCTGGCTGGGAACCATAAACAATGGTTTAGTGATGGTAAACCTGGTCAATCACGTTTTTAAACAATTTTTACATGACGACAAAAAAACATACAGCATCAGCACCAATTTAATCAGGAGCTTATTGGTTGATAATAAAGGAAACGTGTGGACTGGAGGAGTTAATGGCAGCCTTGACCTTTTGAACCCGTCGGGTAACACTTTTCTGCATGCGCAAAATGAACCGGGTAACTCCCTCAGCTTGTCACAAAAAACAGTCTCGTCATTGTTTCAGGATAATCAAAACAACCTGTGGATAGGGACCCATCGGGGTGGTGTAAATTTTTATGCGCCACTTGCCGAAAAATTTAAGCTACTGCAGCAGGGCGCTACCGAAAATAGCCTGAGCTACAATGATGTAAAGTCTTTTTACGAGGACAGTAAAGGAATTATATGGATAGGTACCGATGATGAAGGACTGAATCAATACGACGAACAAACAAATAACTTCAAACATTATAAATATAATGCTTTTGACTTAACCAGTATCAGTTCTGACGCGGTGTTAAACACCACCGAGGATAGGAACAAAAACCTTTGGATTAGTACCTGGGGCGGTGGCTTAAACCTGATGGACCGAAAAATGGGCACCTTTACCCATTTTGTAAATAAACCTTCTGACGCAAATTCTATAAGCTCGAACTACGTACAAACCACACTGCAGGATAGCGAAGGAAATTTTTGGGTGGCGACATATTATGGGGGCCTAAATCTGTTTGACCCGAAGACACATATTTTTAAGCGGCTCACCAATACGATAAACGACAAAAGCAGCTTATACGGAAATAACATTATTGCGTTAAATGAGGATAAAGAAAAGAATCTGTGGATAGGTACCGATGACGGCGGTCTGAATCGCTATAATCTTATTAAAAAAACATTTACGCACTATTTTATAAGCGGGGATAAAACCCCTGATATAAGGGTAATATTTACTGACAGCAAAGACCGGATATGGGTTGGGCAGGAAGGGTTGTACCTTTTTAACCCAACTACAAATAAGTTTAATATTTATACCAACAAGGGGGGCTTATCAAGCGAGTTTATAAAGGGGATTACAGAGGACAACTTTGGTTTTTTGTGGATCAGTACCTCAAACGGCCTCACTAAATTCAATCCCAATACACGTGAGTTAAAGAAATACAATGTAGCCGATGGTTTACAGGGCCTTGAGTTTGAAGCCGGCGCATACATGAAAACTAAAAGTGGTGAAATGTATTTTGGCGGCATTAACGGCGTAAACCACTTTTATCCGAGGGACATCCGGGTGAATCACTTTGTGGCGCCGGTATATATCACCGGTTTACAGATCTTTAATAAAGACATACTGCCAGGTGATGAGAAATCGCCACTGAAAAGTGATATTAGTTTAACTCATGAAATCAAGCTGGATTACAAGCGGTCTACCTTGTCATTTGACTTTGCCATATTAAGCTACACTGCTTCAGAGAATAACCATTACGCTTATAAACTAAAAAACTTTGATCAAGATTGGCAATACACCTCCGAACGGAAAGCCAACTACACCAATTTGAGCCCGGGTAATTACACCTTCTACGTAAAGGCATCAAACAATGATGGGATATGGAATAATAAAAGTGCCTACATTGATATCAGTATTTCGCCTCCGTTTTGGTCAACATGGTGGTTCCGGTTAATTGTTTTGTTTTCAGGTATTACGGCCAGCTATTATTTACTGCGTTTCAAAAAGAACCTCGATTTGCAAAAAATAGAAGAAAACAAACGTGAGGAAATGCACAAAATCCAATTGCAGTTTTTCACAAACATCTCCCATGAATTTAGAACACCACTAAGTTTAATACTGGGTCCGCTCGAAAAAATAATGAGCGAAGATAAAAGCCAGGTCTTTCGCCTGTATTATGATACGATACACCGAAATGCGAATAGGCTGGTTTTATTAATTAACGAACTTCTCGATTTTAGGAAAGCAGAAAGCGGATCGTTAAAATTGAAAGTTATGCCCGGTAATCTCGACCAGTTTATTTCTGAAGTGGTGGAGGATTTCAAGAGTCTTGCTTCCGAAAAACACATCGCATTGCACCTCACTACCCAGCGCAATCTTGGAGAGACATGGTTTGATAGGCAGATAATTGAAAAGATCATTATTAACCTGATACATAATGCCTATAAATACACCAATATAGGCGGCGAAATAACCATTGAGCTTTATGCCAACCCGGATGGATTTGAAACCGCGTATAAGCACTCCATGATGGTTAACAGTAATTACCGTGCAAAAAAATACATCTACATAAGGGTTTCAGACAACGGTATTGGCATCTCTAATGACTCGATCCATCATTTGTTTGAAAGGTATTATCGCATTACAGATGCGCACATGGGGTCGGGAGTGGGGCTTGCATTTGTAAAAACCCTTATCCTGATACACAAAGGAAGTATAATTGCTTATAGCGAGAAAAATAAAGGCACCGACTTTATCGTAAAAATACCCGTTGATAAAGCGGATTATGCAATTGAGGAAAGATGGATTAACAATGCTGATAACAGCGGGATACAATTGGAAAGCATCAGCACGTTTCTGCACCAGAATTACAAAACAGCCGAAACTGATCCAGTAGAAAGGCGGGAAAAGGGGCAGTTGAATAAGATACTTGTAGTTGATGATAATGATGAACTGAGAAATTTTCTTCATCATAGCTTAGATGAGTTTTACGAGGTAATAGAAGCTGTAAACGGTATAGATGGCCTTGAAAAGGTAAAAACTGAATTTCCCGACATGATCATAAGTGATTTGATGATGCCTGGAATGAACGGCATCGATTTTTGCGAGGAAATTAAATCACATCCGGAAACTTGCCAGATACCGTTTATTATCCTTTCTGCAAAAGATGCGCTTGAGTCTAAAATTGAAGGCGCGGAGTCTGGCGCCGATCTTTATTTTCCAAAACCTGTAAGCATAAACCTGTTGTTGCTTTCAATCCATAACATTTTCAGACAGCAGAGCACACTCAAAAAAAGCCATATAAAGAACTATTTCATCGAGGCACATGAAGCCACGGATCAGCAAAGCGATAATAGTTTCCTGGATCAATTGGTTCAGGTAATAGAGTTGCAATTAGGCAACCCGGATCTGGATGTGGATCATCTATGCCGTGAAATGGGCATGAGTAAAACAAAGCTATATAATAAAATAAAAAAGATATCCGGCTTATCCATCGGTGAATTTGTCAGAACGTTTCGACTAAAAAAAGCGGCTTATATTATCTCGCACGAGGATATTTTGTTAACGGATGTCATGTATCGGGTAGGCATACAAACGCAATCCTATTTTACCAAAGCTTTCAAAAAAGAGTTCGGTAAAACGCCTTCGCAGTTTTTAAGCGAAATTAAAACCGGTAAAAAAATGAATTAAGATTTTTTTGCTGACGATAGCACAATGCGAAAGCCACGCCATGCACTGTCTTCATTAGGCGGATTTGTGGCTCTGTTGGCACTTCGTTCATCATTGCTGCCGCTGCCAAAGCTACCGCCCCGGTTTACACGGTATATCCCGGTTGCCGGGCCAACAGGATCCGTTACCTGGCCGCCGGTATATGGCCCGTACCAGTCATAACACCATTCCCATAAATTGCCAAGCATATCATACATACCCCATTTATTGGGCAGCTTTGCGGCAACATTACGCGAACCGGTAACAGGATTGCCAAACCCTTTGCCCTTATAATCTTTAAAACTATTACCGCCATACCAGGCTATATGATCAGTGGTACTGCCATATATTGCACTGGTGGTGCCAGCCCTGCAGGCATATTCCCATTGGGCCTCTGTTGGCAATGTATATTCATAGCCTGCGGGCAGCCTGTGTGCAGCACGTTCCTGGCTGGTAAGCATTTTGCAAAACTGCATAGCTTCGTTCCAGTTTACGAAATACATCGGCAATTCATCGTTTTCATTAGCCAGTACTTTATCCGGATCATTTTTGTCAAAATGCATAAAATCCCTTATCAGCATCCTTTTCCCCATAAAATCATACATCGTTGTATCATTCAATAGTTTATTAACCTTATCACGCACATTCATTCCTGTAACGGCCTTCCACTCTCCAATAGTAACTTCGGTATTGCCAATCCAATAGCCTTTGGTTAACGTTACCGTTGTATGAGGGCTTTCATCTGGTTTTCGCCCAGCTTCAGTTTCGGGGCTGCCCATAACAAATGTGCCCGCAGGGATCCAGCTCATCGGTAATATTGCCTTTTCATTCAAAGATAATTGCCAGGCCTTACCGGCAATAGGGACTTGTGAATCCGTATTTTGCTGCGCCGAAAGGTTGCCGGGATATAAATATAACGTGGCAAAAAATAAGGAGATCAATAATAATGGTTTCATATCAATATTTAAGGTGACTGAAGGCGTTTTATCAAGGCCCAATTGCTGGTTAAATATAGAAAACACATTAAGCAAAAATTATCCCTTGAATTGCCGGTGAGTTTTCGGCAGGCGGGTATATCGTTCATTTAAAGCTTTAAATACAGGTATATTATTATGAGATTATAAATTTTAACCTGAAGGTGTTTTATTGAAAGATTGTTTAATTAAGTTTCTGTAAATCAATTTATTATATTAAGATAGATATCTTGAAGCTAATTAAAAATGTGTTTTTTATGCTGCCGTTTAGTGAAAATAACACATTAGAAATAAAAGCATAGATACACTTGTATTGGGCATTAAATAAAACCGATTGCATTAAAAATATGCACAATTGAACAATCATTAAAAGCCATTTTGGCTGTTATTTGCTTTGCGACCTGATTATAAACCACAGCGATCATTATATGGCGAGAGACGCGCAGGAAATGCTGGAAATATTCTTGAACAGGAAAATTATATCGATATTGACCCTTATATAAGCATTGCCAAAAGCGCAACCTACATTAAAAATAACTTACTCCGATAAATATCATTTGCAGTGAAAATAAAAAGCTTTGAATTATTCACAGTACCCCCACGCTGGCTATTTCTTAAAATAGAAACCGACGAAGGTATAACGGGTTGGGGCGAACCTGTTATTGAAGGTAAAGCAGCAACGGTTAAAACCGCTGTTGAAGAATTGATGAACTATATTATTGGTAAAGACCCCATGAATATAGAGGACCACTGGAATGTAATGTACAGAGGTGGTTTTTATAGAGGTGGTCCAATTTTAATGAGTGCTATCGCAGGCATTGATCAGGCGCTGTGGGATATTAAAGGGAAATATTACAATGCGCCGGTACATCAGTTGCTTGGGGGGAAAGCCAGGGATAAAATGAAAGTTTATTCCTGGATAGGAGGAGACAGACCTGCTGATGTGGGTAATGCAGCAAAAGAAATGGTTAAAGCCGGTTTTGGCGCGGTAAAAATGAATGCCACCGAAGAACTGCAATACGTGGACTCCTATGAAAAAATTGACCAAGCCATTAGCCGTATAGCAGCGGTACGCGAAGCTGTTGGTAACTATGTGGGCATCGGTATTGATTTTCATGGCCGTGTACATAAACCGATGGCCAAAATATTAGCTAAGGAGTTGGAAGTATTTCGCCCTATGTTTATTGAAGAGCCGGCCTTGCCCGAAAATAACGAGGTAATGCGCGAAATTGCCCGGCATACTGCTATCCCAATAGCCTGCGGCGAGCGGATGTTCTCTAAATGGCAGTTTAAAACCCTTTTAAAAGAGGGCTATGTAGATATTATCCAGCCAGATCTGTCACATGCCGGCGGGATAACTGAATGTAAAAAGATCATATCAATGGCCGAGGCCTTTGATGTGGCAGCCGCGCCGCATTGCCCGCTTGGCCCCATCGCGCTGGCTGCCTGTTTACAGGTTGATGCGACGTGTCACAATGCTTTTATACAGGAGCAAAGCCTGGGTATACATTATAATAAGGGGAGTGATATCCTGGATTATATCACCAATAAAGATGTATTTAAATATGAAAACGGCTTTGTAAACATACCGGAAGGCGCAGGTTTGGGCATCGAAATAAATGAAGACCATGTACGCAAAATGGCAGCTATTGGGCATAACTGGACTAACCCGCTCTGGCGCCATGAGGATGGGAGCGTAGCGGAATGGTAACTACGGTAAACAACAATAAATATAGCAGAACCAGGTTCCGGGTATTAGCTTTTTTATTTATAAACGTTATTATCAATTATATGGACCGCAGCAATATTTCGGTCGCGGCCACCGCAATCAGTGCCGACCTGAAATTAAGCACCATACAATTGGGGCTGATATTTTCGGCTTTTGGTTGGATGTACGTCGCTTTCCAAATTCCGGGTGGAATTATTATCGATCGTTTTAGCCCCCGCGTATTATATGCCATAACATTATGCAGTTGGTCGGTTGTAACGTTGTTGCAGGGTATTACCCGTGGATTTTATTCTTTATTAGGTCTCCGGATGGCCACCGGTATGTTCGAGGCACCTTCATACCCCATAAATAACCGGGTTGTCAGCAGCTGGTTTCCTGAAAACGAAAGGGCATCCGCAATAGCTGTTTATACCTCGGGACAATTCATCGGGCTCGCATTTTTAACTCCTCTTTTAGCAGTTATTCAAAATTACTGGGGTTGGCGTGGTTTATTTATTAGTACAGGTGTAGTTGGCATAGCCTGGAGCCTGGTTTGGTATAGCTTTTACCGAGATCCCGTAATAGATGAGGCACTACCTGTTACAAAAAATGATACTCTGGCGGTTAACATTCCCTCAAAAAAAATCACCCGAAAGGAATTTAAGCAGGTACTAACCAATCGCAAATTATGGGGTATTTATTTAGGCCAGTTTGCGGTTACATCAACCTTATGGTTTTTTTTAACCTGGTTTCCAACTTACCTGGTTAAATATCGCGGGTTTGATTTTTTAAAATCCGGGTTTTTATCTTCAATACCATTTTTGGCTGCATTTGCCGGGGTCATATTATCCGGTTTAATTTCCGATCGGTTAATAAAAAAAGGCATCTCATTCAATAAAGCACGGAAAACGCCTGTAATAATTGGTTTGCTGCTATCAACGTTTATTATTGGGGCAAACTATGTTAACAATACCACGCTTGTAATTTTATTCATGACTATCGCCTTTTTTGGGAACGGCCTGGCATCAATAGCCTGGGTGTTTGTCTCTTTACTTGCTCCCAAAAACCTTATCGGCCTTACGGGAGGTGTTTTTAATTTTATGGGTGGCCTGTCATCAATAATAGTTCCGCTGGTTATCGGTTATTTAGCTAAAGACGGTAGTTTTACATCTTCCATACTATTTATAGGAATATTAGCCTTTGCAGGTGTGATATCATACCTGTTTTTAGTTGGTAATGTCAACAATCCAGATCAGGAGAATCCAAATTTAAAATTACTGCATAATGAAACAGTTTCTTAGCTGCGATTGGGGAACTTCCAGCTTTAGGCTGCGGCTGGTTGATGTGAACGAATATCAAATATTAGCCGAGGAAACAGATACCAACGGTATTGCAGCCACTTTTGCTTTATGGAAACAAAGTGGCCAACCCGAAGAAAAACGACGTTCATTTTATCTGGATGTAATAAATAAATCCATCAAAAAGATTGAAAGTAAAACAAGTAGGTCCCTAAGTGATGTGCAACTCATCATTTCGGGGATGGCATCTTCGACGATAGGTTTTATTGATATTCCTTATAGTCAGCTGCCTGTTGGTACAGATGGAACGAATATTAAAACACAATCTATTTCTGCAGATGGGCATTTTGCGCATGATGTGATGGTTATTTCGGGTTTGCGGTCTGATGATGATGTAGTTAGGGGTGAAGAAACCCAGCTGATTGGTTGTATTGATCCATCATACGGAAAAATCGATGATGAATTGTTCATTTTCCCAGGCACGCATTCAAAACATATTTTTGTATCAAATGATCAAATAACTGGCATCAGGACCTATATGACCGGGGAGTTTTTTGAACTGCTGTCGCAAAAAAGTATATTGAGGCTAAGTGTTGAAAATAATGATGAGCATACAGATCCACAAACTTCCGCCAGCTTTAAGATGGGGGTGAATGATGCAATTGATGCCAACTTATTAAACGCTGCTTTTAAAGTAAGAACAAATAGCCTGCTGAACAAGCCATCAAACAGGGAGAACTATAATTACCTGAGCGGTTTATTGATAGCAACTGAACTAAAGGATTTAAAAGCCTCGGGCATACAAAAAATAAACCTCCTTGGCGGCTCAAATTTGGGTGAATATTACCGATGCGCCCTGGAAGAATTAGGCCTTTCATCAAAAATACGGGTAGTGAATTCAATCTGGGCTGATGAAGCGGTTGTGCGCGGTCAACATAAAATTTTTAAAACAACAATGCAATGAACAACAAATTTTCATGGGAGCTTTTTAACCGGATGCCCATTATCGGCATTATGAGGAATATTTCCAGGGAATATACAGAAAGCATCGGCCAAGTTTATCAGCAGTCGGGCTTAACCTGCCTTGAAGTTACAATGAATTCTGCCGATGCGGATGAAACAATCTCATCATTAGTTAATACATATGGCGATAAATTAAATATTGGCGCCGGAACGGTTTGTACCGTTCAGGATCTGGAAAAGGCATTAAATGCCGGGGCTCAATTTATTGTTACACCAATTGTAAATGAAGATGTCATTGGTACCTGTGCTGCTCAAAAAGTACCTGTTTTTCCGGGGGCTTATACGCCTACCGAAATATATAAAGCCTGGAGCCTGGGTGCAACAATGGTAAAGGTTTTCCCGGCGACTACTTTAGGCACAGGATATATCCGGGAAGTATTAGGCCCGTTAAATCATATAAGCCTGGTGCCAACCGGCGGAATAAATCTTGAAAATTTTACAGGCTACCTGGCAGCAGGGGCAAAGGCTGTTGGAATTGGCAGCCACCTGTTTCCAAAAGATATCCTGGAAAGTGAAGACTGGGATAAACTACAGGAAATTTATGTTTTATACACGGAGCGATATAAAGCATACGTCAATACTAAAGCGGTATAGGTTAGTAACTGATTTATTACATTATAAATCAATAGCACCAAAATGATAATCAATAGCACAATAAAATAGGGTTTATTTACAGTTATTTAGCTTTGCAAATCATCAAAACCAATTTATAAAGTTAATGCCTTACTGTTATGAGATATAAAGTGCTATTGCAATCAGTTTTTACATTTTTTTTATTCTGTGCTATGATCGCAGTTACCGATGAGCCGAAAGAGATATTACTTTGGCCCAATGGCGCACCGGGATCAGCGGGAAAAACGGCCCCTCAAAAAACACGCGTAACCGACCAAGGCGATATCATAATTTCAAGTGTGCATAAACCTTCTTTAACACCCTATTTGCCCGACGCTGATAAAGCTACCGGAACTGCTATTATAGTTGCACCCGGCGGAGGCCACAGTGAGCTGTGGATAAGTCACGAAGGCTATAGCCCGGCAAAATGGTTCAGGGATCGTGGCATTGCTGCGTTTGTTTTAAAATACCGCCTGGCGCGCGATACCAATTCAACTTATACGGTTGATAAGGAAGAGGTGGCTGATATTCAACGTGCTATCAGATTAGTAAGAAGCCGGGCGAAAGAATGGGGAATTGATACCGCCAGGATAGGAGTTATGGGATTTTCGGCTGGTGGCGAGCTTGCAGCATTAGCGGCAATGCGCTATACAGCAAAAGATCAAAGCGCCAAAGATCCTATTGATCGTGAAAGCGATAAGCCTGATTTTCAGTGTTTAATTTATCCCGGCAATATTAACAGACTTTCTGTAAGCCCGGCAGCTCCCCCTGTATTCATTGCCGGTGGTTATAAAGATAGGAAGGATATATCAGAAGGGGTAGCCCAACTGTATCTTAAATATAAAGAAGCCGGTGTACCAGCAGAGTTGCATATTTACTCAAGCGTGGGGCATGGCTTTGGCATCCGGGAAACAAATAAAGGTTCTTACACAGAGTGGCCCGGACAAGTAAGGCTTTGGTTGGTGGACAATGGTTTTTTAAATGGAAAAGAATAAATGAAAGTGCTGTGTCGGATATTCCGTGAGGCCTGGAATTGTAAGCGATAACCCGTTTTTGATATCCTGTTGTTTCAAACCTAAAGATCCTCGGTCATCTGTGATCAACTTGAGCGATTGGTCGGTAATACTGCGCAAGTCGATATTCATATTCATTTCCTGATTTTCACCATTAATCCCGGTTGGGGTGGTGTTGATATAAACAACAAAGCCTGATATTTTCATACCAGGCTTTGTGTCGATTCTTAAGTACACTTAACGATACAGCTATACAATCACCTTTTGGAGGATATTCAGCTTTTGGGGCGTTTAATCGCATAAAATCAGATAGGGGATGATACAATTATCCGGACGGTCCGACCGCAGTTCTCGAACACCATTATAGAAGATTTGAAGAAAATTGCTTCTTTATAAATTGGTTTTTAGCCTATCAGCAGCAGTTCTTTCAGAATGTCATGTTTGAATTTACTGAAGGGGCGTTTGTGATAATTCTGTTCCAGTTGTTCAATACCAAAAAACATCCGGTAAATTTCTTCCTGGCTGACATCTTTTTATCCGTTCGATAAAAACAATACGGAGCGCTGAACATAGATTGATACACAAGCGGAAACCTGTTTACAGTTTTTGAACCGTGGAGAAACCCGAAAGCCAGGTTAAGAGCAAGTGCCTGCCTGCCGGATGAGCGGGAGGGATCAGTTAAGAGCGGAAGCGTATGGTCTGATCCGGATGGTGTGCGGGGCATACGGCAGGCAGGCTTTTGCTCCGCCGGCCGCATCTGGTGAAAGCATGAAGCAGGGCGGAATGATGAACCGGATAAAAGGCAAGCAGGCTTCGCAAGTATAGTCAGTAAACGCCAAAGCCTGTTGGAAAAGCAAATGCCTGCCTGAGGGATAAGCGGGAGGGATCAGTCAGGTTAAGCAGCGCGTACGGTCTGATCCGGGTTTGGCACCGGGCATACGGCAGGCAGGCTTTTGCAGCGCAGCCCGGTCTGGTCCGGAATGCAGCATAGCGAATGTAAGGGCCTGGCAAAGGGCATCGGGGGGCATCAGGGATAAGAGCGGCATGTGTGACTTGTTGTCCGTGAGTAAAGTAAGCGGACATTACAAGATGTTCTTTGTAATAACTGATTATCTGGTGAATGGAAACACCATTCCATCTATTTGAACAGATGAAAACACTTTCCTCATTTATGCAGGTGGCAACTGCATGGGTGCAGCAGGGAAGAAAGCAAGTAAGAATGGAATCTGACATTCAATCCTTTGCAAGTGTAGAGGTATGCGTAGGCAACGAACCTATGTTTGAATC
>NZ_JBFTZJ010000011.1:0-338593 GCF_056406855.1 Mucilaginibacter sp. P1_A3 | reverse complement strand
ATATCAAAAGTGAATAACCCTTCTTCGTTTGCTCTCCTGGTTGGATATCCTGGATATATCGCTAAGCAATATTCCTTACATTCTGTTCAAACTCTAAAGGGTAAAAGGAAATGAGGCAGTCTCTCTCTCTGAACATACCTTATGGTTGTTGGGGTCGCCGTCTGCTCTCATTTCCTTTCACTTTTTATTCTGCTAATCTAATTTATCATTTGATAACAAACATAGGAGGGTCGACCGGCGAAGCCTGGTCGGGGTGAGTCGTAGCCGCCATGCATACAAACTTTGTTATATAATCCCGATATTGTAACATTTCTCCCGTTCAGCATTCCAACAATAAACCAAAGCAAATGCCCCAGTCCTATATATTAGTTATTAATGGCAAACCCGAAGGCCCGTTCAGCATGGATGAGCTCAAGGCTAAAAAAATAAAGCCGGGCGACTTTGTAAAAACTCCCGAAATGGATGATTACAAAGAAGCCCAGGAGATTGCCGAACTAAGGGAGCTTTTAGGCTTTGCCAAACCACCGTTGCTAATTCAATACTTTGGCAGTTTTGATCAGCGGTTGCTGGCTTCTTTTTTAGATTGGTTTATTGTTTTCGGCATATTTGTGATCATTATTTTTGTGGTAGTGATTGTATTTATGCAGGATAAAGAGAACCGTATTGTAGTTAGCCTTAGCTTGCTGGCCTGTGTGCCCGTCGCCAAATTCATTTACCATGTTGTAATGGAAAGCTCGGCAAGCCAGGCCACTTTTGGCAAGCAGATGCTTAAAATAAAAGTAGTGGATATGCATGGCGATCGCATCAGCGCAGGCAAGGCCATAGCCCGTAACCTTTGCAAAATATTTTCGGTAATGACGTTTTTTATCGGTTACCTGTTAGCCTTTTTTAACAAGCAGCAGCAATGCCTGCATGATATGATGGCGGGTACGGTGGTAATTAAGGAACGGTTATTTTGAGGGAGGTTGAAAATTTCCTATTTAAGCCTGAAAATAATCTCATAGCTCATTTGGGGAGAAACCGATTTTTAATATTCTGAAACGAAATATATTCGGCTTTTCCGCTATCTTCCTCATCGAGCATTCTATCCATCATTGTTTTATACTCATCGGTTAATTCGAGGTTTAAATGATGCTGATGCAACAAATCTTCATATTCGCTTATTGGAATAATGACAGCGGTTTTCTCGCCTTTATCGTTAGTGATGAATTGAGTTGTCATTAAATAAATTTAAAGAATTTTGTCAATCATTACTATTGTGTTTAATGATAAGGTGTTAAAGTAAATCTTGAAAAACCTTTTAATAACTATTATTTAACCTTCACCAATTTATATCTAAGCTTGCCCCACTTCAGTCGCAACGAATCGGCACTTTCATTTACGTCATAGATGGTTAAGGTATCAGCCGTTGCCTTAAATAAAAACTGCTTTTGATTTTTTTCATAATCATCAAAATAGATCTGGTCAAGGTCATTTTCAGGTCCCGCAACAAAATCTGTATTAATAGTATATTTTACAAACTCAGGAAAGCCCAGCACTTTGCCATCATTCATAAACTTAATATTTAAAGCAGCTCCTGTTGTATCTGTAGTTGTGTATCTGCCGGTAAAAAGCAACTTATTGGTTATATATTCAATTCCGTTGCCCATATCATCCCCAATTTGCTTATTTAAAACCTTGGTATATTTCGTACTGTCGATAATATGGTTAGCCCGGTTGTAATGGTAAAGTATCAAGCTTGTATCACGACCTGTGATATTATAGCCAAGCTCAAAATAATTGGTTTTAATATTATAATCTTTCATGTTGATTCCCAAAGATGTGGCCTTACGTCCTTTCCTAAAAACAAGTACAAAGCTACTTCCCTCATGATTATTCAGGCTTGCACCAACAACAACACTGTCTTTTTTAACCGAGTCCATTTCTATTGTAAAGGCGGCTGTGCCATTCAATTTTTTTCGTGAAGCATAAGGTGATTTTGTGAGAGCAAGATCATTTATATAGTCGCTTTTTACCCACACCCCTTGCATAATAAGTCCAAATTGCTCAATCAGTAAATGAGTTGAATCAGCGATTTTAACATTTACTGCTGAGTCCTTTAAAGGCGTCTTACCATTGCTTTTGCAGGATATTAATACCGATAATAATAAAAAGAGGGAAAGAATATTTTTCATTGCGATAGATAAAGGTTTCAGCCTCTAAAATATATATTTAAACCATATGATAACTTAACCGCCTATTAATTGATGATTTACATCCAAACAACTTAATCCCCAACATAATCATTAAATTTGCAGCTTATTAATTATCCGCTGCATGAATACTGATGCTGTTAAATTGCTGCAAGGCCGTTATTGTAATTCGTTAACCGAATATTCGCGTTTTGTTACCCGAGAGGTGAACATTGGCGATGTGCCTATGGGAGGTAATAATCCCATCCGCATACAAAGCATGACCACTACCGATACTATGGATACTATGGGTACAGTGGAGCAATCTATCCGGATGGTTGATGCCGGTTGCGAATATGTGCGCATTACCGCGCCCAGCATCAAGGAAGCCAAAAACCTGGCCGAAATTAAAAAACAGCTTCGCGCCCGTGGATATAATGTACCCCTGGTTGCCGATATCCACTTTACCCCAAACGCAGCCGAAGTGGCCGCCCGTATTGTTGAAAAGGTACGCGTAAACCCCGGCAACTACGCCGATAAAAAGAAATTTGACCAGATAGATTATACCGATCTGGAATACCAGGGCGAACTGGACCGCATTTACCAGAAATTTGCACCATTAGTAAACATCTGTAAAGAATATGGCACCGCCATGCGCATTGGTACCAACCATGGTTCGCTGAGCGACAGGATCATGAGCCGCTATGGCGATACCCCGCAAGGTATGGTTGAATCGGCCATGGAGTTTATGCGGATGTGCGAGGCGCTGAACTACTATAACCTGGTGATCAGCATGAAATCGAGCAATCCGCAGGTAATGGTTCAGGCATACCGTTTACTGGTTGAAACCATGGTTGCCGAAGGTATGAACTACCCGCTGCACCTTGGCGTAACCGAAGCCGGCGACGGTGAAGATGGTCGCATCAAATCGGCAGTAGGTATAGGTACTTTGTTAGAAGACGGCCTTGGCGATACAGTTCGCGTTTCCCTAACCGAAGAGCCCGAAGCGGAAGCACCGGTAGCTATTGAATTGGTGAAACGTTACACGGAAAGAAAGAATCAAGAGTCAAGAATCAAGAGTCAAGAAGAGCTTGCGGGACTGACCATGAACTATGGACAAAACACACCCGAGCCCCGCACCTCGCAACCCGCACCCCACAGTCCCTACGAATACAAAAAACGCCATACCTACGAGGCTAATGCTTTCATTGGCGGCCATATGGTACCCAGGGTAGTTATCGATCTATCGGAAAAGAACCTGAAGGATCCATCTATTTTGGCTGATGCCGGATATCTGTATTCCCCGTTACTGGATAAATACAACATGGCCGAGCAGTCGGTTGATTTTGTTTACCTGGCCGACGAATTGCCATCGTTTAACCTACCAGGTAACTTAAAGCAGCTTTATAATTTTAATACCTGGCAAAAGCTGGCCGATAAAACCAACTGCCATCCGCTATTTACGCTAAAGGAATATATTGAGGCAACAGATCATACATCTACATTAAACCTGGTTAGGGTATTACCTGCCGATATTGATTCGGACGAGTTTGGCGCATTGCCTTTTGATAAGTCGCTGGTATTTGTACTGGAAACAAACGCGCTTAATGGCATGGCCGATCAGCGTGCATTTTTCTTTAAGTTGGAAGAGCTGGGTCTGGATGTACCGGTGATAGTGAAAAGGAGTTATAAGTTTGAAAGCGAGCATGGTCCATCGACTATGGATCATGGACAAAACACAACGGACCTCACTACTAAACTACAACTGTACGCAGCTACCGATTTAGGTGCTTTGCTGGTTGATGGTTTTGGTGATGGCATCTGGATTGATGCGCCCGAACTTCCATCCAATATCATTACTTCTACCGCATTTGGCATTCTGCAGGCTACGCGTTCGCGCATTTCCAAAACAGAATATATCAGCTGCCCAAGCTGTGGGCGTACTTTGTTTGATCTGATGATCACTACGCAGATGATCCGCAGCCGTACAAGTCATCTAAAAGGCCTGAAGATTGGTATTATGGGCTGTATCGTAAATGGTCCGGGCGAAATGGCCGATGCCGATTA
This sequence comes from Mucilaginibacter sp. P1_A3, assembly GCF_056406855.1. NCBI lineage: Bacteria > Pseudomonadati > Bacteroidota > Sphingobacteriia > Sphingobacteriales > Sphingobacteriaceae > Mucilaginibacter > Mucilaginibacter sp. P1_A3. The sequence goes on along the minus strand of NZ_JBFTZJ010000011.1, from coordinate 334,355 downwards.
TGGTTACGTAGGCTCCGGTACGGATAAGATCACCCTTTACCGTGGTAAAGAAGCAGTGAAGAAAAACATTAGCGCGGCCAACGCGCTTGATGAACTGATTGGTATCATTAAAGAAGATGGTAACTGGATAGAGCAGGAATAATTGGGCAAACCATAATTTATGAGCGACAAGATCACTGTTTCAACCATTCCCTTAACCCTTAAACGGCATCTGGAATTGGTTAATAATAACGCTGATTTTGGAATTGTTAATGATGGCTGGAACCAGGATGACTTTGCTGTAGTAAGCAACGAGCAGGGTTTAACACACGGCTTACCTATTAAAACAGATTACTACTCGGTTATTTTGTGCCTTAGGGGCAGTTGTAAAAAAACAATCGGGCATTTTGTATTTGAGGTTTATCCCAATTCTATTCATTTGGTGTCGCCTGCATTTATCACCTCCTTTGAGGATGCTTCTGCCGATCTGCTTTTGTACCAGGTAATGTTTAAAAAGGAGTTCCTGCTCAATAATCTTCTTAAAGAAAACATTCTGAATAATCTGTTGGAGGTAAACCCCGAGTATCCGCCAATATATGGCCTCTCGCAAAAAAGTTGTGCATCCTTAAAATCGCTTACGAAAAAATGAGCGATGAGAGCCGGGAAAAAGGTGCTTTCCATTTGCAGATCCTCAGGCTGTTACTCACAGATCTGCTGTATGAAATGAACCGTGCCTGCGAAAATTGTTTGCTACACTCCACCCGCCATTTAAGTAAGCAGTATCAATTGGTTTACAAGTTTAAAAAATTAGTTGAAGATCAGTTTTTAACCCTTAAAACAGTACAGGAGTACGCGGATGCCTTATTTATATCTGCCAAATATTTAACCGAGATAGTAAAGGGCGAAACCGGGCAAAATGCCTTGTACGTTATCCATAACCGCCTGTACCTGGAAGCACAGTACCTGTTATCGTCATCGGGCCTGAGTATTAAGGAAATTTCCGAGCGATTAAACTTCGACAACAGCTCGCACTTCAGTCGTTTTTTCAAGCGTTTTGCGGGTAATAATCCTTCGGAGTTTAAGCAACTTCAATAAAAATATTCCTGTTTTAAAGTTCAAAACCCCCGTTATGACTATTGCCTGACGGTAATAATATGCATTCGGAAAAATTGGTTGTTAAAACCGATTTATTGAGATTGATGGGCCTCCATATCGACCGTACCTTTGATGTATCAAATCAACACAAGGGACATGAAAAAACAAAGCATCGAGTTAATAAAAAGTAGGTTACTACAAATTTACTTCGAAACCTATCAAATTTTGACCATCATTTACAGGTAATTAATTTAAGGATTCGACTAAACGCAATTATATATTTAAACAAATACTATGAAGTAGTGGATTACTTTGGGGCAGGTTACAATCGCAAATGCATCGTTATTTTGCACCCATCGGAAACACCGAAATTTTGTTGACCCAAAGAAAATATTATTCTTTCAGCGGTTAATTTAATATAAAAACTACCAGCCTTTGCAGGCTTCGCTATATATGGACATATGAAAAAAAGGCAGACTTACTACAAGTTTGCCTTTTTAGCTTAAAAAGCTTTGCTATATAAAAACAACCGGTGCGCTGAAGGATGCTCTGCGGATAACACCATTTAACGAACCTGGTTTCCATTTTGGCGAAAGCTTAATAACCCGCACTGCTTCTTTATTCGCTTCGGGAGTAAGTCCTTTTATAACTTTAACGTGGTTTAGTTTGCCGCTCTTTTCCACCACAAAATAAACGACTACCTTTTTTCCGGCTAATCCTTTTACAGGGTGCAGTTTTGATTTGATGAACTCAGCAAGCTTTCCCTGCCCTCCCGGAAACTCCGGTAATACTTCATTACGCGGCGCAGCAACCGCTGTGTTGGCCGTATCTTTTTTTGTTTGGACAAGCGCCCGCAGTTCCGATCCGCAAAAGGTAAAAATTACCCCAATTAGTACAAGTTTAAATTTCATGGTATGTAATATTTGTTTGATGATATCGATGTTGTTTGTAAATACGGAAACCCAATAACAACGAGATAGCAGCTTTGTTGTGGCCGTATGTTAATAAAAGCATGATGCATTTTAATAGTCATATCAATCCACACTATTAAACTCTGCAAACATATTCCCGGCTTCGGCAAGGCTGCCCAGGTTTACATAATCGCATAGTTCGGCGTATTCGGCCCATAGCTGATGCACTACTTTGTTTTGGTGGGCCTGTTGTATAGCTTCGGCAGATAGCCACTCAAAAACTTCTACTATGGTGCCATCGGCAGCTTCCATAATTATTGCTTCACGGTCAGTTACCAACCCTTCTGCCTTTAGGCGGGGCACGTGCGTTTTGGTCAATTCCTTTAGCGCTTCGCCTTTGCCGGGCTTGGGTTTGTAAGCTACTATTACTATGCGTGCCATGGGTTTGATTATTTGACGAAGCAATTTACAATTTTAAAAACTCTTATAGCAATACCGGGTTTGGTTTATAATATAATAACCAAAATAACATGGCAAAGAAAGTTGCAGACCAACTGGTAGAGATGCTGGTAAATGCCGGTATAAAAAGAATATACGCGGTTACGGGCGACAGCCTGAACGAGGTAAATGATGCGGTAAGGCGCGAAGAAAGCATTCAATGGATCCACGTGAGGCACGAGGAAGCCGGGGCCTATGCCGCAGGTGCCGAGGCACAGCTGAACGGTCTTGCCTGTTGTGCTGGCAGCAGCGGGCCGGGTCATGTACATCTCGTTAATGGTTTGTATGATGCACATCGTTCAGGTGCGCCGGTTATTGCCATCGCCTCAACTATAGCCAGCTTTGAGTTTGGTAGCGGCTATTTCCAGGAAACCAATACCATTAAGTTGTTTGAAGATTGCAGTTATTATAACCAAGTAGCTACTACGCCTAAGCAATTGCCGCGGATGCTGCAGGCCGCGATACAAAGCGCGTTACACCAAAAGGGCGTTGCGGTAATTGGTTTGCCGGGCGATGTAACGAGTATGGATGCCGTTGAAATAGATTCTGCCACCCAAAATTTTAACCCTATCCCGGTTATCAGGCCAAATGATGCAGATTTGCAGCAACTGGCCGCAATGTTTAACCAGTTTCACAAGATCACCATATTTTGTGGTATTGGCGCGGCCGACGCCCATGACGAAGTAGTCGCGCTATCGCAAAAGTTGCAGGCAACTGTAGCTTATTCTTTTAGGGCTAAGATGGATATTCAATATGATAACCCTAACGAAGTGGGTATGACCGGCTTATTGGGTCTGCCATCGGCCTATCATAGTATGCATGAGTCGGACCTGCTGATTCTTTTGGGCACCGATTTTCCATATACGCCATTTATGCCCGGCGATTGCAAAATTGTGCAGGTTGATATTAAACCAGAGCGCATTGGGCGCAGGGCCAAAGTTGATGTAGGTTTATGCGGAACCATAAAAGATACCCTTACCGCGCTGCTGCCATTGGTCGGCCAAAAAGAAGACGACAGCTTTCTTAAGGCGCAATTAAAAATTTACGCTGATGTAAAGGATAAAATGCAAACCTATGTTAGCGATAGCGGGGAAACCGATAAGATCCATCCCGAGTATGTGGCCAGCATACTGGATAAGTTTGCCGCCGATGATGCCATATTTACGGTAGATACAGGTATGTCATGCGTATGGGGATCCCGCTATATTAACGCCACGGGTAAGCGCAAAATGATAGGTTCTTTTAATCATGGCTCTATGGCTAATGCCATGCCGCAGGCTATTGGCGCAGCCCTGGCACGCCCCGGTCAGCAGGTTATCGCGCTTTGTGGGGATGGAGGCTTATCAATGATGCTGGGCGACCTGGCAACTATCGTTCAATACAAATTACCTGTTAAGATCATCGTTTTTAATAACCGCTCATTAGGAATGGTAAAGCTGGAAATGGAAGTGGCCGGTCTGCCCGATTGGCAAACAGACATGTACAATCCCGATTTTGCGCTGGTTGCCCAGGCCATGGGTATTAAAGGCGTTAACGTTACAGAGCCCAGCCAGGTAAGGCAGGCTATCAGCGATGCCCTGGCATTTAACGGCCCCGCATTGCTCAACATATTCACAGATCCTAACGCGCTGGCCATGCCACCCAAAATAGAACTTAAACAAGTAGCAGGCATGGCCGTATCCATGACCAAGCTAATGCTCAACGGCCATATGGATGAGGTGCTGGATACCGTTAAAGCTAATTATAAGCACCTAAAGGATTTGTTGTAGGATGGGGAAGGTTAAAGGTAAAAGGTGAAAGGTAAACGGTGAAGGGGTGAAAGGTAAACGGTGAAGGGGTGGAAGGTAAAAGGTTCAAAATAGCGAAGCATCTTCTATACCCGTTATTGCGAGGTACGAAGCAATCTCTACACAGGCAGGTCCGCCTTAAAAGTTTAACACCTGTTTGTTCGCTCTGTATAGTATAGAGATTGCTTCGTACTTCGCAATGACGTGTTTGAAAAAATGTTTCTCCTTCAAATCCTAAAACAGCCCAAACTTATCCCTCATTCTATGTCCTTCTTCAAGTACATAAACCATGGGTACTTCGTGGCCAAGGTCTTTAAAAACCATGATGTCGCGGTATTTTTTGTTGATGAGGTTGTAGAAGGCGTACTCGTTGTTGGGCGGCGCCAGGTGATCAAGCAGGCCGATGCCTAAAAGGATAGGGGTTTGTATATTCTGGGCAAAGTTCTTGATATCGAAGTAATCCAGGTTGTCCATGATCTTATCAAATTTATATCCTTTTTCGCCGGCGTACTTCCGTAGGTCGTACATGGGCCAGTCGTCCTGGTCGGTAAGGTTACGGATATCGCTGAGGATGGGGTTTTGTGAGGAGATCAGTTGGGCGCGACTATCCAATCCGGCTACGGCCGCCGCCAGGAAACCACCCATACTACCGCCGGATACTTCAACTCGTTTAGGATCAAGCTCAGGGCGCGAGTTGATGAAATCTATCGCACGGATACAATCCATAATGGCGCCTCGAAGTACGTACTTGTTTTTATCCTCTACGTTAAGACTGATAAATTCCAGTCTTTTAGGGTGTATCACGTCGCGGCTGTTGCCTTGCCCGCGTACGTTAAGGGCAAGTATGGCAATGTCATCATCCTGACCCAGCATGGGCTTTAAATCAACCTGGTAACCGGGCAAAGCTAAAAACGTGGTGAACCTTTTATTTTTAACCGTTGTTTTTGGGATAGTAAGCCAGCCGCGAACAGTAATATTATCCAATGATTTCATCTCGATGAGGTATACCCTGCGGTTCTCTGTCGATTGATCGGTCTTTTCGATCATTTTAAAATCGGGCTTAACTGCTGCTAATTCGGCTTTGGTGCTTTGCCAAAAACTGTCAAAATCAGCCGGGCGTCCGTGCTCCGACTGGATCTCATCTGGCCGGATGCCAAAAACGCGGCGGGTAGTATCGTCATAATCAGATACGTTCACCATGAAATTTATTTTATAAAATCCTGGTTTTTGAGCTGGTATTATAAAATCATAACCCGCGCTGCTGTGCTTTGATAATTTTACCTGTCTTGTTTCTTTGGCCACAGTAACGCCGGCAGGGGTGGTAGCAACATATGATACCGTGCCAGTTTGCGGGGCATCCGTTGCATTTTTTACGTTAAATGTATAGCTGGCCCGGCTGCTGAAAATGGCATCTTTACTGCCTGCAATAAGCGTGGTTGAAACTTCGTCATCAATTTTATGAACGGGAGTTTTACCGTTGGCCCGGTTGATAGTTAAAAGGCAGGTTAAGCCAAGTACAGTGATGTAAGGTTTTAGGCTGGTCATGATATTTTATTGTGATAGGTAATCAATACCAGCTTACCTGGTATCTATACGGTAGTTCAATGATACGGAGGCACTGCTGCCTGCGCCTGTATTACGGCCGGTAATAAAAGTGCCGCCGGTTAAAAACAGCGATAAGCTTTTACTGAATGCATGCCCGTAACTTAGCGATACCTGGTTAAAGGCAAAGTTTTTACTGTTATTGGGGTTTGTTAAATCAAACTGCTTGTTTTGGCTGGTTGCATAAAAACCACCAACACTAACTGATACCTGCTCATGAAAGTTTTTATCCAGTGTTAAACCGTAGGTTGCATTATATCTATCCTGAAAAACAGATTCGATTCCAAAATATTCACGTACGCCGTTTTCTAAAACAAAATAACTTTGCTTGCCAAATAAATGCCCACTACCCGCAAAGGCCAGCTTAAGTTCGGCATCGGCTTGTTGATAGCCAAGGTTTGTATTGGTGTATGCTGGTATAATACCCGATGCTTTTATGCTGAAATAGTATTTGTAATTAATATTGGCCAGGTAGTATTTTACACCTATTTCTATATCCTGGAACCCCGAGCTTTTAAAGCTGCCGTTGGTATTGGTCCTAAAATCGTTCATAATGAAGGGCACCAATGCCGAGAGCGTAAACTTACGGCTCAAGCCATATTCTGAGTATAGTGAATAGCTGAATGATTGGAAACGACCTCCATCATCAAAAGCTTTTTTATGGCTTACGCTATCCCATTGCTTGTTTGCAAAAAAGTAACTTACCGATGGTGATAAGGAGAACCTGCCCGGTCTAACGGGGAAGCCATCGGCAAAACTATTGTTATGCGTTAACGTTAGCAGTATAACAGCGGCAAACAGGTATTTGGATAAGGTTTTATTAATGGTCATAGTTTTATTCATAGGTGTAGGTTAAAATAAGCCAAAGGTGTCACGCATCCAGCTGCCTTCATAATCTTTATATTTCTGACTCACCTCGTGCCCAAGGTCTTTATAAACCATCACTTTTTTATCGGTATTTAAAGAGTTATAAACAGCGTAGCCATTGCTGGGTGGTACATACGGATCAAGCAGGCCTAAGCCCAGCAGTGTAGGGCATTTAACATCTGTAGCAAAGTTTTTGGTATCGTAATACTCCATGTTATGTAAAACCTGGTCGAATGTTACATCAGGCTTTCCGGCAACATATTTTCTGATATCGTTCATAGGCCATTCAGTGGTGCCCACCAGGTTGTGAACATCGCTTAAAATGGGGTTTTGTGCCGAGCAGATAGTTATCCTGTTATCTAAACCGGCAAGTGCTATGGCCAGATACCCGCCCATACTACCGCCTGTGGCCAGGATCTGGTCATGCCGTAATTCGGGGCGCGAGTAAATAAAATCAACGGCACGTACGCAATCCATAATTACGCCACGCATTACATATTTGTTTTTATCCTCAATGTTATAGGAGATAAAGGCATCACGTTCGGTATGGATCACATCGCGGCTGTTACCCTGGCCGCGGGTATTGAGGGTGATGATAGCCAGGTCATCATCTTTACCAACAATGGGCTTAAGCACCACCTGGTAACCCGGCAAACCCAACAGCACCGAAAATTTTTTGCTTTTGTTGCTTGTTTTAGGCAAGGTCATCCATCCGCGGATGGTGAGGTTGTCTAAAGATTTCATCTCGATAAGGAAAACCCTGCGGTTATCGGTGTTTTGCGATGGCTGTTCGGTTACTTTAAACTGAGGTTTTACTTTGGCCAGTTCGGTTTTAGCCGTTTTCCAAAAACTATCAAAATCTGCTGGTTTTGGGTAAGCCGACTTAATATCATCGGCCCTGATACCAAAAGCGCGACGGGTAGTATCATCATAATCAGATACGTTGATCATCATATTCAGTTTGTAAAACCCGGTTTTTAATGTTGGTATCTCAAAATTGTAGCGCTCATCGCTGTTCCTGCCAATTTTTACCGTTTTATTCAGGGCTTTAACTTTTACGCCTTTTTCATCGGTAAGTACATATGATATGGTGCCCGTCTGCTCGGTATCATAAGTATTTTTAACATCAAAAGTAAATGATGCGGTTGAACTAAAAATGCCTTCTTTATTATTGATGTTTAATACGGTTGATACAGTTCCCTCATCTTCTTTAACTACTGCCGGGGTTTTACCCTTCGGAGAATCATGCTGAGCAAAAGCATGCTGAAAGGCGGTTATTGCCAAAGCAATGAGTATGTATTTTTTAAAGTTGATCGCCATAAATAATGATTATGCACTGATCTTTGCCGACTCATTTTCGGGATTATACCGCTTATTCCTGATCAGGAAATCTGATCTGCGAATATAATGGTTGAGCGGTTCCTCAATAAGTTTAAACAAAGTGATTGATATTACATTTAAAACGAGAAAAGCGTAAAGAAGGTTTAAACTATCGTACTCAAAGGGCGAGTGCCAGTTAAGCCCCCACTTATCATAAAGCTCAAATGTGTAATCATTTAGCCAGTTAAAACTATAATGCAAAAAGTTATACATGTAACCCAGGTGTACCAGGTAAAATATGTAGGAGCTTTTGCCCAGCAACTCCACAAACGGGTTGGCCAGTATTTTTTTAAGCACCGTGGTTTCGGTAAGTATGCCGTAAAAGAACAGCGCAATTGATAAAGCCAGCAAGTAATTATTGGTGATGATGCCAAACGGATTATGTAAACCTGCTTCCTGCCCGGCAGGGATAGGCAGGGTAGACATGATCCAAACGCAGAAGAAGATCATAAAAAAACCCAGGTAGGTAAATTTCTTCTTGCTGCTCCCATCCAGTTTTTGTTTGCGCACAATGAGCGCCAGCTGTATCCCGGCAAAAAACTCAAAACACCTGCCCAAAAAGGTATAAAGCATCATAAATGTGAAGTTGCCGAAAAATCCATACCAGTTTATATGGCTGCATATCAATACCAGCACCGCACCTAAACCGGTAACCGCAATGGGTTGGATATAAAACTTTTTGTATTTGGTTGCTACCAGGAAAATGAACGGTGCAGAAAAGTAAAAGCATTCCTCTACCGTGAGCGACCAGCCCTGTGCAATTCCCGTAAATTTAAACTGATCAAAAAAGCCCCGCAAAAAAACGATGTTCATCAAAAACATCACAATAGGGTTGTGCCCGGCGGTAACTATTTGGTTATTGGTAAAGTAATAGGCGACAAAAGCCCCAATGGTTAAAATAGCGTACATGGGGTAAATACGGGCCACCCGGTTTTTTAGGTATTGCTTAAACCAGTTTTTAGTAAGTTTGAAACTATCGAAATAACGGAAAGCGATTAAAAAGCCCGAAAGCACAAAGAAAATAGTAACCCCGATGTGGAACTCATTAAAAAAGCGTTGCACAGAGTGAGGAAATTTTTCATCAAAAACGTAAGCAAAGTGCGATATGAACACCAGGTAGGCAGCCATTGCACGTACGCCAGTTAAGGCCGGAATATAATTTTGTTGCGCTCTTTGTGACAAAACAATTATAAATTAGAAAATTCAATCAGTTTTTTCAACCATAAGTTAACAAAACTAATACCAAAGGTTACAATGCCCTTAAACGTACTAAGCGGGGAATAAGTTTTTCAAATGACTTTGGTTAACCATTTGAAATTTCATTATTTTGCAGCATACCAAACTTTATGCGCCAAACTTTACTCTCGCTGTTTTTCATTGTTTTATTTAATAACCTGCAGGCGCAGGAAATCATTGAACAATTTCTGGGGATAGACCAGTTTCCTGATAAATTTATAATAGCAAACAAACTTGTACGCAGGGAAAGTTACGAGTATAGGCTGAACCGCAAAGGCATCGCTGACTCAACCTATATAGGCGCAGTAAATTTTAACTATAACAAAGAAGGCCAATTAACAGATCAGGTGCATTTTGACAAGGAGAATTTTTTAGATCAGAAAAATGTGTACACCTATTATGATTTCGGCTTGATAAATAAAAAAGCAGAATATTTTTACTCGAAGAATAAGTATTATCGCAAAGGCTTTTACCTTACTCATGAATATACCTATGATACGGTAGGAAGGTTAGAAAACCATGTAAACTACACCACAGATACCTTATTTGTTAACAAAGAGAAAAGAGAATACGATGCCATAGGAAGATTATATCGTATCACTAAAACAACAGGTAATCAGCTTCCTTATGTTGCCAATATGGCAAGGTATAATGATGAAAACAAGCTGGAAACTATAGATTATTTTTATAAAAAAGATACTCCCGACTACAGCTTTAACATGCAGACAGACAGTACAGCCAATGGCGATAAAACCATCAATATCAGCAAATTAAAACCGAGGCAGGAGGAAGAATATTGGTGCACCTATAAATTCAACCGGTACAATCAATGTGTTGAAATCATTGGATTTGAAACGGTTGGATTTCAGAAAACCCAATACACAGACAAATTAATTTATAATACTGATGGCACCCTGTACACTTCTATTTTTTATGTCAATAAAAAAATGGAGAAAATGTATAAATACTACTACCATAAGTAATTGTTATCCGTGGTATTTACAACTAAGGTTTCAGCTTAATTTGCAAATGCTTAACTCAAGTATAATCAATGATAGGTTAATTTAAGTTGAAAGCTTAAATTAGGTTGGCCACGAGTTACGCTGCGCTAAACTCCGGCAGCTATTTATTATAATGCACTTCCCTGCACCACACCCCGGCTCAAGATCCTTTGGTCGATATAGTATTGGATCTCTGATTTTTTTAATCCCCAGTTGGGAGCTATCAGCAGTTCACGGTCGCTGAGACCGAAGAGCCTTTGGATCACGATATCCGGGCGAACGCGTGGTAGCAGTTCGCACAAAAAGTCGGCATACTCATCAATGCTGAATACCTTAAAAGGTTCACGCTTATATTTAACACCCATTACCGAGCCTTCTACAATATGCAGGTGATGGAATTTTACAAATTTTATCTGCGGAAAACGGTTAATCTCGTCGGCGTATTTCAGCATCATTTCATGCGTTTCCCATGGGAAGCCAAAAATGGTATGTACACACACATCAAGTTTACTGTTCTCCACCAGTTTTAGGGCTTTCACTAATTCCTCGTGGTTGCATCCACGGTTAATCTGGCCCAGGGTTTCGTCATAAATAGATTCCATACCCATTTCCAGGTCGACATCAAACCTGTCGGTATAGCTTTCCAGCAGGGCTATTTTTTCCGCGTCGATACAATCCGGGCGGGTGCCAATGCTCAGGCCAACAATATCTTCGGTGCCATAGCTCAGGGCCTCGTCATACATCATTTTTAAATAATGCGTTGGCGCATAGGTATTGGTATTGGGCTGAAAGTATATAATAAATTTATCGGCCTTATTACCCGTACGGGCGCGCTCCATCCCTTGTATTACCTGCTCGCGCACGGTAGGGGCGTTACGGCTAACCGATGGGGTAAAAGAATCTACGTTGCAATACGTGCAACCACCATAGCCTTTACTGCCATCGCGGTTGGGGCAGGTAAAGCCGCCATCAACAATTACCTTAAATACACGATGGCCTTTATATTTCTCCTTAAGCCACGGGCCATAGTTGTTATAGCCCTTCTCCCACGTTGATGTTGTTTCTCCTGTTAATTGCATTATGCCGCAAAGATAGTGAATTGATAAGCAAATGCATGTGTTACTGTAATAGCCTATAATGATTTACAGAATGTGTGGCAGGCATGTTTATTTATTGATAAATAATAATATCTTCATCTTATCAAGTTTAAACAACCCTAACTTTATGCGTCGTTATATCATATACACCATTTTACTTTGCACAATAACGCTTACTACGTACGGCCAAAAATATGGCGATTATATTCCCGGTTGTATTTACGACCTGCAAAATGTGAAATCGATAGGCTTAATTAAATGGACGCCGCCAACCATAAGCCCGTTCACCACCGTTGGAGATCATGTTTTTTTTAAGTTGACACCCGACGATCAGCGACAAAAAGTAAAGACCGCACAATTCAGCTCCTTTGTAATGAAAGCTGATAGTTTTGTTGTTTCTCACGCAAAGGAAACAGAGCAGTATCCTATTCTGAAAGTTGTTTTTGATAAAGCTGTAAAACTTTATGCCCGGTACCGGACTACAAATTTTAACGGACCTGGTGTTTACATGGCCAATCGTTATGATATTGATTATTATTATGGACCCGACCCTGACCATATAACTAATTTGGACCGAAAGAACTTTGCTGAGGTAATAAGTCCCTTACTTGATGATCGCCCGGACCTGGCAGAGAAGATAAAAAACAAGGAATATAAATATGGCGATCTTGACGACTTGCTGAAACTCTATTTTAAGCAAAAAGATCTCCTTTCCAAAAAATCGACGGATACTCAGAAGCCATAAAGATATTTATGATGTAACCGGACGATAAGGGCTGGTTTAGACAATTGTATTATTTTTATAAAATCTGAGGTTTTAAACTATATTTAACAACTGAACATTTTTGTTACAAATGCCGTCAGCCTAAAAGAAGTTGTACCCCGAGATTAAGTAAGATGATAAAGAAGCTGATACATTTTTTTGTTAAGGCAGAAATAAAAATGGCAGATTGGAAAGCCAGGAATGGATTAACCATCCTCAGGGTTTCATTGGGACTGGTATTTATATGGTTTGGTGTGCTTAAGTTTTTCCCGGGGCTAAGTCCGGCTGAAGACATTGCAGGCAGAACTATTGAAACGCTTACCCTCGGTTTGGTGAAGCCGGCAGCCGCATTACCCCTATTAGCTGTTTGGGAATGTACCATAGGCCTGGGCTTTATTTTAAAAAGGTGGCTGAGCTTAACATTGGTTTTGCTGTATTTCCAGATGATGGGTACCTTTTTACCATTAGTGTTTTTCCCCCACGAAACCTTTACCCATATTTTTGTGCCAACGTTACTTGGTCAGTATATTATAAAAAACATAGTGCTTTTATCGGGTGGATTATTAATTAGTGTCACCTCAAAAGGTGGGGTTTTAACATCATATTCCAAAGTTGAAGCGAAGACTCCAAGGTTTAAACGTGTTTATAGGCATCACAAAAAAAAGGCTAAAATGGCTGTGGAAGTGTAATAATTACGACAAGTTAACAGCCAAACCCAATATGCGCTCGTTTGCAAGTGAGTGATAGGTATTAAAAGGTAATCTTAGTTTTGGTAATATCACTTGTTTTTACCACCATGGTATCGGCTAACAGGTCGCCTATTCTTTGATGTTTTTCTGTTTTGGAGATGCATATTATCGCAGGTATTCCGTACATAAAAATGTCAACAGGGTCGCAAATGCGGCGTTTTAATGCATCTTTTACAGTGATTTTTGATCCATTGGATTTAATCACTTTTAATTTGCAAATGTCATGACCCGGTGTGCCATTTGCTGATTCTAACACCACAAAATAAAGAAACCAAACCAGGAATACAGGCAATGCCGCAACTCCTGTAACCTCCATACTACCATTCTGAGTGGGGTGCCCTAACGTGTATACATAAACAAAAAAGAAAATACCATAAATGCTGTAATCTATCAGTGTGGCCAGTATTCGTAATTTAATATATGCTTTTGAGGTTACAGTGGATAGTTTCATGCCATAATATTACACTTTTTTGCCATTAAAAGTAATATTATAAAGATCGGTGCGCCTGTCTTTTAAATTTTGTACGCTGCCGTACTCATGAAGCTCATCCAGTAAAGATAGGTCCACATCGGCAATTACAATCATTTCGCTGTTGGGTGTGGCTTCTGATTGGATGCCGTTGGTGGGGAAACCAAAATCAGATGGTGTAAATACTGCCGATTGCGCGTAGCTGATACCCATGTTGTTTACATTGGGCAGGTTACCTACGCAGCCGGCAATGGCTACATAACATTCATTTTCAACAGCGCGGGCCTGCGAGCAAAATTTAACCCGGTTATAGCCGTTCTGCGTATCCGTTAAAAACGGAACAAACAGGATCTGCATATCCTGGCTGGCCAATATGCGCGATAGCTCGGGAAACTCCACATCATAACAGATCAGGATACCTATTTTACCGGCATCGGTTTCAAAAACTCTTACTTCATCGCCGCCCCGGATACCCCATGAGCTGATCTCGGCCGGAGTAGGGTGGATCTTGTAAACCTCTTCCATGCTACCGTTGCGCCTGAAAAGATAGGATACATTGTACAGCGATTCTTCGAAAATTGTAGGCATGCTGCCCGCTATAATGTTCACGTTGTAGGATACCGCCAATTTTGAAAACTCCTCTATAATGGGCTGGGTGTACTTGGCCAGCTCGCGCATAGCTTTTGCCGAATCCATGTGGTTGTAATCAGCCATCAGCGGTGTGCCAAACAATTCTGGGAATAGTATAAAATCTGCCTGGTAATCGCTCACTGCGTCAACAAAGTATTCGGCATGTTTCAGCAATTCGCTGATGTTGCTGTATGGGCGCATCTGCCATTGTACCAGGCCAATGCGTACTACTGTTTTTTGATTAATGGCCGAGCTGATCTCCTCATAATACACATTGTTCCACTCTATCAGCGTAGCAAAACCTTTTGACCGGCTATCCTCTGGTAAATAGTTCTTCAATACCTTACGTACATGGAAATCATTCGCCAGCTGAAAAGACAGGGTGGGATCATAGATCTCTTTATATTTTACCTTATCAATATACTGGCGCGGTGTAAGGTCGTTCTGGAATTTTTGATAATTGGGGATGCGGCCGCCGGCTATGATACTTTTCAGGTTCAGTTTTTCGCACAGGGCCTTGCGGGCATCGTAAAGACGGCGGGCTAAACGCAGGCCGCGATAATTGGGATGTATAAATATATCAATACCATATAATACATCGCCCTTATCGGTATGGGTTTTAAATGTACTATCCCCGGTAATTTGTTTGTAGGTATGGTTATCGCCAAATTTTTGGTAATCAACCATAATGGCAAGCGCGCAACCTACCACCACCCCGTTAACCGTTACACAGATCTGCCCTTCTGGAAATATCCTGATGAGCTTTTTTATGGAATTGGCGTCCCAATAGTCCTCATCCATATCTATATAGGCCGACTTCATCGATTTTTTTAGTTCCTGGTAATCCTGTACTTCCAGGTTACGCATTTCAACACTTTGCAGATCCATAGTAGTATATATATCTTGATTTTTCCGTAAGGGCGAGAAGATTAAATGAAAATCAGCAAGCGAATGTGCGGGAAATCATATGTTAATTATTTAGTTTAATGATGTTTTTGTATGCCACGCAACCCACAACATCAATACCGGTTGTAAAGTTAAACGTGCCCAGGCAATAAATGGTGTTACGGTTATGTTACCTAATTTAAAAGGCGCATCAGCTACCATCCCAATATGAACCGGCAAAAAAGCTGCCAGCATTAATATAATACCATAAACAGCCCATAGCCTTGTTTTGTGTGATATCAGCATCATGGCAAATACTATTTCAAATACACCTGCCAGTATGTTTATCAATACGGGGTAGGGCAAATAATGCGGAATAATTGGATAATAAGAAGCCGGATTTCTGAAATGATTAACGCCTGTAAAAGTATAGCCAATTATCAGTATCAAAAGGCTTATGTTTTTTATCAAACGCATTACTCAATATACAATATTTTGTTAAATATTGTTTTAAGCAGTTTTAATGTTGTTTTCGGGTCATTTCTCCTAATTTATAACAATTCTAAATACTCCTCTTTGACAAAGTGTTGACATTGCTCCGCTTTTATAGTGATATTTTTGTTCGGTCAAATTTAAAACTGCTTTGAAGTATTTAAAGGTTATTGCTTTTACACACAAACAGATTGAACTGAAGGAAATAGGTAGATTGGTGGTATGCCAGGAAAATCTGACGGAAAAACTTCAACAGGTTAAAACTCAATTTGGGATACCAGAAATCTTTTATCTGGCTACATGTAACCGTGTGGAATTTGTTATGACTACCCCACAGGTGGTTGATAAGGATTTTGCTAAACGGTTTATTGAAGCCTTTAATACCGAGCTGTGTGAAAGTTCGTTAAGTACGTTTATGGATGGCGCTTCTATTTATGAAGACCAGGAAGCCATGGTTCACCTTTTGCGTACGTCATGCTCATTGGAGAGTTTGATTGTTGGCGAAAAGGAGATACTTGCGCAGTTGCGTAAAGCTTATGAGCATTGCAAAGAGGCTGGTTTAACCGGTGATGGCATGCGCATGATCATGAATTGTGTGGTAAAAACAGCAAAAGAGGTTTATACCCATACCAATATTTCAAAAAATCCAATTTCGGTTGTATCATTAGCTTACCGCAAGCTTAAAGATCTTAATCTTTGCTCAAATGCCCGCGTACTTATTATTGGTGCCGGCGAAACCAACCGCAATATTTCAAAATACCTGCAAAAACATAAATTCAGCAACTTTGCTGTTTTTAACCGTACGGTATCAAAAGCACAGCAACTGGCTGATGATTTGAACGGCGAAGCTTTTGATTTAGAAGCTTTAAAAACATATAGTAAAGGCTTTGATGCCATTATTACCTGCACATCGGCTGTTGAGCCTATCATTACTACCGAAATATACAAAACACTGTTAAACGGTGAAGCTGGCAAAAAAACGATAGTTGACCTTGCCATTCCTAACGATACCGCTCCCGAAGTGCTGGAGCAATTTCCCGTTAACTTTATCGAGGTACATTCATTAAACGAGGTTGCCAAACATAACCTGCAGGAACGCTACCATGAACTGGTACACGCCGAAGGTATTATTGAACAAAATATTGCCGAGTTTTTAACCCAGTTAAAACAACGCCGTATTGAAGTAGCCATGCGCCAGGTACCCGAAAAAATCAAGGAGATCCGCAACACCGCCATCAATTCCGTATTTGCCGATGAGGTACAGGGTATGGATCAGCAATCGCGCGAGATACTGGAGAAGGTGATCAATTACATGGAGAAAAAATATATCAGTGTGCCTATGATTATGGCTAAGGATATATTGATCAACGAGAATTGATAGGTTACCCTTACTTTTTATACCCGATTTTTTTAATGTAAACTTTTGCTCAAATTAAATTTGTGTGCTGAGATTATCAGCAGATGTACCGTTTATTCTCCGGCTATTCCTTTTAGTTACTAACGGCTTTTTTGCAAAAGGGGCGTCCTGCTTGTTTTGATAGATGCCATACAGCAGTTAATGGTGCTTTAATAAATGCAATCCCTTGCATAATTTATTCCCCTTTTTATTCCAATCTTACTATTTTCACAGCCTAAACCCTTTTGATCTATGTTTGAAACTGTAACCGTTGACGAGGCCCTGCGCAAAGGAAAACGTACCATAAATATTCCAATTTATATAATATTATTCGGTATGATCGGGATATCTGTTTATTTTGTGTCCGTGCAAAATTTTCCGGTTGGTATAATGCTGCGGGTATTACAGGGGGATTTGTTTTTGCCTGGCTGTATTGGAGCTTTGCCATTACCAAATGGCGGTTATGGGCATTTGAAAACGTAAGAAATGTTCACGAGTTAAAACAGCGGGCAATAAAGGAGAAACTTATTTGGACTGATGATAGTTTTTTTAACCGAACTGAAATACGGTCTGCCGATCAAATACAACGCCTTATTAATTTAGAGAATAAGTTTAGCAGGCCAGATATTTTCAATGACGATTATTCGATACCTCCTGAAACTATAGTTTACTACTCAAAAATTAAGGGCTTGCTCCAGGCGTTGACTATGATGTTAGTTTTTGCGGACAGCTTGTATTTAATAATACAGGAAAACATTTACATCTTTGGCGGGATTGTAAGCGTGGTGAGCGCTATTTTTACTTATACAGGTTTTGCGCATTATAACAACAGGGTTCCTCAAATAGTTATCAGTAATAGCGGCGTTCAAACGGCATCTGTACAATTTTACTCCTGGCAGCAAGTCTGGGGAGAAGATGTTATTACCAGACGGCGGGGTAAATCGAGCACAACCTATTTTATATACCAATATCCTGGCGGCAATGCAGAGTTGGACATTAATGAATTTGGTGTCAATAAAAGAGAACTCGAAAAGCTATTACGAATTTATCGGGGTAGAAGTGAAAAAAGCAGGACTTTGCATGAATCAATTTAATATTCCAGCCACTTTCCAACCCGTACAGAAACCAGATCTCCTTCGTTATAACCACCAGGCACGTCGTTTATAACGCGCAGCAGGATGTCGCCATTTTGGAGGATCAGATCTTCGTAAGAACCTTTAAACAGCACCTCCTTAATGGTCCAGTTTTTTGTTTTGGTGATGAGCTTTATTTTAATCCATTCGGGGTAAACCACCACATAATCTTTAGTGGCTTTAATGCCGCAGCTTTTGGCTTCGGGGGCAGTAAGTATATTGCAGTTGCTAAGCAGTTGCGCAGTATACAAGTTCTGTGGAGTTTGGTAGAGTGTTTTAGGAGGACCCTGCTCTACAATCTGCCCGTTTTTGATGACCACCAACTTATCAGCCATGGAGAGGACTTCTGCCGGGTCATGCGATACCATGATCACAGTAAGGCCTATTTCCTTTACTATCTCCCTGATATCATGCTGCAATCCCTCGCGAAATGAAGTATCCACCTGGTTAAAGGGCTCATCAAGCAATAACACCTGCGGACGGGTAATTATAGCCCTTGCAATGGCAACCCTTTGCTTCTCGCCACCACTTAGGTCGGCCACGCGCTTATCGGCCATGTGGGCCATATTAAGCTGCTTTAATACATGTTCGGTTTTTTGCTGTTTGGCTTTCAGATCGGTTGCCGGCAACATAGCGGCAACGTTATCCCAAACTTTGGCAAACAGGTTCAGATCATCAGTATGCTGGGTAACCATTTTCATGGCATCATGACCGGGAATCAGTTTTTCTTCGGGGCCCCAGATGCGTTCACCTTTAAACAGAACCGTGCCTTGATCCGGGGAAAGCAAGCCGTAAAGTAACCGTAATAAAGTGCTTTTTCCGCTGCCGCTTTCGCCTATAATAGCCGTTATTTTGCCAGGTTCAATAGTTATATCCGTGGTTTTAACACCGGCCATCTGTTTACCGGGATATATTTTACTTACCGCAATTGCCTGCAAAAAAGGAGTGTCTGACATCGTAGGCAAAGATAGTAAACACTAATGGCACGAATTGAGGCGAATTACACAAATCTTATTGACACGAATTGATGAACACGAATTTCACGAACCAAAACGAATTTCACAAATTTTAGCTACAAGCGGATTTGTGAACATTCGACACCATTCGTGAAATTCGTGTTAATCAAATTCGTGTTACTTAGAATCCCAGCGTCAATCCAAAGGAGAAGTTCTTTAAGCCTTGCTGATCGGGGCTGTTCTCAAACATATCGTTAAAGTAGTATTTGGCGTAGATACCCATGATGCCATAACCCATGCGGACGAACACTCCTTTACGCAGTTTGGCAAAGTGATAATCATCATCAAACTTTTGCTTGCCACGTTCATCACTTATCTGTTTTACCCGGCCGTTCAGCAAGATGCCAACCTCTGGCCCGGCCACCAGGCGGAAATAATTACCGCGGCTATCCTCGTGGCTGCGGTAGTAAAATGACAGCGGTATACGCAGGTAGCTCGACGAAAAACGGTTTTTGCTGAAGTGGATGCTATCCGGCACGAAGGTTAAAACCGGCGCGTTGCGTTGTATGGTAATATCCTGGCGCAGGCGGATGTTGGTCCAGTCGAACCCGCCGGAAACATAGATCTTAAAGGCGCTGTTGAAACGATAGCCGAACTGTACCACATCAAAACCAAAGTTGGCGGTTTTGGCCTGGCGATAACTCAGGAACTTGTTTTTATCAGATAATGTAAAGCTGCCGTTATCAATCAAAGTGGCAAAACCAAGATCGATCCTTGAAAAGGTGATACCAAAGGAAAAGCCGGGTGCTTTTGAGTGCTGGTGGTAGGTAGTATCATTGTCATTTACCGATACATAAGGCACATCCTGGCCAACGCCAAATTTTACTTTTAATCCTTTTTTGGTAACAACAGTATCTGTGGTGCTTTTAGTAGAGTCGGCTGGGGTGATTTGGGCAAAGCTATAGCTTGCGGCAATGCATAGCATTGCTGTGAAAATAAGGCGTTTCATATTATTTGTGTATATATTTTTCTTTAGATTTTATTTTTCTTTCTTCACTTTAATGATGCCCAGGTTTACGCCTGTTATGGTAGCATCGTCACCATCGGTATTGCTAAATTCAATGATCTTGTCTTTGCGTTTATCAACAGCCGCTATCATTACATTAAACACATCGCCCAAACTACGGATTTTGTGTTTCTTGGCTGGTGCTTGTTTATTGGCAGTAGCCACCTGTGTTGGTATAACCTGCGGCGTACTTGCAAAAACCGGGACTTCCTCAATATGTTTTGCCATTATTTTGGTAGCGGTATCTGGCACAACGGGCTTTATTACTTCCTGCTTATGCGTAGCCGAAGCTAACACCGGCTGATCATTCTGCTTAACTATATCCTGTGTTTGCGCCGGCCCGGCGATGATTGTTTTTTCGATAACCGGTTTCCTGCGTGCTTTATATATTTTGATGCCTGCTAAACTATTTACCGGGGCTATAACTGCAACCAAGTTCTTTTTGTTTTGCTGCGCGATGGGCTGTACATCAGCAATTGTTTCAGCAACCGGGGCAGCGGGTTTTAATGATTGTTTAATAGCAGCCACTCCATCAGCTTTTGATTTAGTTACCTTAACTTCCTTCGGGATAAATAACAGCCCAGCGGTTGCTAATAATATTACACCCGCGGCAACGCTCAGGAAAGGCACCAGTGATCTTTTACGTTTACCTGCATTTAATTCTTCGGTAATGCCGCTCCACACTTTTGCAGATGGCTCAATCTCATAACCGTCCAATGCCGATTGAAACAATTTATCCAGATCCTTATCCTGCATATCCATAACTTTTACCCTCCATTTTTGCAATTTGTTCTTTTAATATTGTGCGTGCCCTTGATAGCTGCGATTTTGAAGCACCTTCGGTGATGCCTATGATATCGGCAATTTCCTTGTGCGAATAACCTTCCAACGCGTACAGGTTAAATACAATGCGGTAACCCGGCGCCAGTTGTTGTATCAGTCCCATCAGCACCCTGGCATCCAGGTTTGCAGCGGCTATCGGGTTAACTGAAGGCTCTGTACCTGCATCGCCCATATCAACCATCTGCATCATTTTATGATGCTTGCGATAGTACTCGATAGAGCTGTGTACCATAATGCGCCTTACCCAGCCTTCAAACGAACCTTCCCCTCTATAGTCAACCATTTTTTGAAATACCTTTATAAACCCATTCTGCAACATGTCTTCGGCCTCCATTCTGTCGGTAGCGTAGCGCATGCACACAGCCAGCATTTTGCCAGCCAATTGTTTATACAACAATTCCTGTGCTTTGCGGTCGCCGGTTTTGCAGCGGTCCACCAATTGTTCAAGAGTATATTTAGGTTCCAAAAACATCATTTAAAAGTAAGATGGAAACAGAGGCTAAATGGTTGCATGGGGTGTGAAATATTTTTTAATTACGATGACTGCTATATAATCTTCTATAAAGTAAGCTATCTTTATTTATAATGAAGAAAATACTAACCATAATAGTACTCATCATACTATGCCTACCCTTATTCGCACAAACTAACAAAAATGAAACTTACATCCTCCTTAAACCCGACCGTGTTTTTGACGGTGTACAGATGCACGCCGGTTGGTGGGTATTGGTAAAAGATGACCATATTGAAGCAGTAGGTGAGCCCGCTGCTATCAAAGCACCATCAAATACCAGGGTGATCAACCTGGCAGGCGCCACCCTGATGCCGGGCTTGATAGAAGGTCATTCGCATCTTTTTTTACACCCCTATAATGAAACCCCATGGAACGACCAGGTGCTTAACGAAAGCCGGGCCGAGCGTACTGCAAGGGCCGTTAACCACGCCCGCACAACTTTAATGGCCGGCTTTACCACGGTGCGTGATCTGGGTACCGAAGGAGCTGCTTATGATGATGTGGGATTAAAGACGGCCATAAATAAAGGTATAATCCCTGGTCCGCGGATGCTGGTGGCTACCCGGGCTATTGTGGCAACAGGTAGTTATGGTCCTAAAAGCGAAGTTGCCGAAGCTGAGATCATAAAAGGGGCGGAAGAAGCGGATGGGGTAGATGGCATTACCAAAGTTGTAAGATCGCAAATTGGTCATGGTGCCGATGTGGTAAAAATATACGTTGATTACCATTGGGGACTGAACGATACTGCCGCCCCAACTTTTACCGAATATGAACTGAAAGTAGCTGTACAGGTAGCCAAAAGCAGCGGCCGTATAGTCGCGGTACATTCATCAACTACAGAAGGCATGCGCCGGGCTATCGCTGCAGGTGTAACCACCATTGAGCACGGCGATGGCGGCACCCCGGAACTATTTAAGCTGATGAAGGAAAAAGGCATAGCGCTTTGTCCAACCCTAAACGCAACCGAATCAATATTAGGTTACCATGGCTGGAAGAAAGGTATCGACCCTGATCCTTCCGCTGTTAAACAAAAACACTACATTTTTACCGAAGCGCTAAAGGCCGGTGTTACCATTTGCATGGGTGGCGATGTTGGTGTGTTCAGCCACGGCGATAACGCACAGGAAATGATATTAATGGCCGAATATGGCATGAAACCATTGAATGTGCTGCGTTCTGCAACATCGGTCAACGCTGCCGTGTTTGGGTTGGCCGATGTGGGAAACATTAAGGTTGGTTACCTTGCGGATCTGGTTGCTGTTGTTGGTAATCCTGTTGAGGATATAAAGGTGGTGAAGGTGGTGAAGCTGGTGATGAAGGGTGGGGTTGTGGTGAAGGAGTGAGACAACTCATAAGTGCTAAGTCACAACGGTAAGCTGTGCTATGGGATGCTGAAACAAGTATCCGGCATGACTTTTATATTTTTGCCAATTGTGTCATATACCTTGTATATCAATACTCCGTAGCCCCAATATCAAAAGCAGTCCCATTAGGGCGTTTGATGCCATAATAATCAAAACTTACGCCGTATGATAAAACGTTTGCGCCCTTGTTGATAAGCGGCGATGAGGAGAGCAAATGAAAATCACCGGCATTGTAATTCACAAATTTACAGGTGCTTACATTTGCATTTACATAATTATTGGAGGCTGTAAGCTTAACACTGGTGCTTTTTCTGATGATGGCGAGGCTGGTGTTTGCCTGTATAATAACGTTGTTGATAACGGTATTCATGGGGATGGTTTCGGAATTTAATTTGATACCGCCCAAAACGGAAGCAACGATGGTATTATTAATAAACTGAAAATGTGGACCGGGGGTGTACCTTGAATCGGCGAAAATGCCATAGCTTTTTGAATTGATGATATAGTTATTAAATACCAGGTTATCGCCAAGGCCGAGAACGATAATGCCGTTACCGGGCGCATTCCTGATCTGGTTATTATAACATTTGCCGCCGGTACCTTCCCCTATCTGGATGCCGTTATCCTGGTAGGCCGAAAAAGGACTTATTCCCGGAGTTTTAACTAAGTTACCATAAATTTCGCAGCCGGAAGTTGCGCTGCCCACCTGGATACCTTCGCTGCCGGTAGAGTCGGTAAGGTTTCTGTAGATCTTGGCATTCACCACATCATGAGGTAAAGCCTTACCGCAGGAAATCGATACCCCATCGGCATAAAAAGAATTTCCTATATACAAGCCTTCGCCCCCTGTTTTGTGTACGTAGTTATCGCGGATGATTACATTTTTCATGGTGAAATGACCGCGCCATGTTGCAGGGTCGCACGATGGGTCGGTTTTGGCCATAATACCAGCGAATCCACTGTTACGAACTTCCACATTGGCAATCTCAAAATCTGTGCTCAGGTCATCCATCGTCATCCCGATATTGCCGCCGTTTACATCAAAGCCATACTTAATAGTTGAAACCCCGTTTCCGAGGATCTTAAAATACTGGCAATTTTGTGTTTTAAACCCGTACGAGGCAGTAATAGCTGTAGAAAAAGTTACTTTACCACCTTTGTTAACAACGATAATGGGAGCTGCCGCCGTTCCTTTAAAATTTTTAAGCAGCAGGGCACCCCTTTTCCCTGCGGGGATATACACTATGGTTCCTGCGGCTATCTTAGTGCCATCAACCATCCATTCAGAAGGCTGAACAGTATATGTAGCGATGGCAGTGGCCTGGGTTTGTAAATTGGAGGCTTCGGCACCCTGAGCCGGGCTAAGCGGTTGATCAATTTTATTAATGCTTTTGGTACACATCGCGAAGGATGATAAAACCAGTGCACCGGCTATAATGCGGATCAGGGAGTTTTTATTTGTCATCTATAAATTTCAAGTAGAAGTAAAATATGCCGAATGCAAAGCATCAGCATATTTCGGGTTTTTCTGTTTTTCGGATGATTATACGTTACTTTTAGAATTATGGTTACTAAAATATGTGCAACTGGTTTATGGATTGGTGATTTTAAGGCGTAACCAGACTATCTAAAACCCTATCTTCGCTCATACTTCACAAAACTCTATGGCGTTACGGCAAACGATCTCTTTTTTTGATAAGCTAAGTAAACAGGTGATCAGCATACAGGTTGCCGAGTCGGCACAGCTGCCCCAAAGCGCTGGCTACTGGAATACCGAAACCAACCAGATTTTATTAGGCCCCGAGCGGTTTAGCGAATGGGAAACACTAACCGGTCACCTGGAAAAACAAATAGAATTTATATTCGGCCTGCAAAAAGTGACGAGGCCGTTGGTGGGGTAAAATGGGCGTGATGTATTCAATAAGGTAAAAAGGCTGAATCAGTCAAAAAACTCTGTTAGAATAACATCTTTTATCTGGATGCTTGAGTTGGGATTATCGAGATTAATATCGTCAATCCGAAGTTTAAAATCCTCAGACGCATCTACCAGGAAATAATCAACACATTCAATCCAATCCTGGGAAGTAATTACCCGATCCTTCCGGGCTAAAATTTGTTGAAATCTCAACCCTTTAAAAGTAAAAATTAATCTATGGCTCCCTCCAATTACTTTCGTTTTTAAACTTATTTGTAAATTTTTTATTCCCTTTTTAATTGTATTTTGGGGAATATAGGTTTCTTGTTCCCCATTGATCCAATATTTTTCAAGCCATATTTCATATCTACCTCCAATATTAGCTCGTTCCACATTTAAAATATTGTCTTCGAATGTTAATTTACCTTTCCCTATTTCTTCACTTGGTACATCTTTATCCCCGACTTTAATATAAACGTGACCTTCTCTGCTGGTAAAATCAAACGTTATTCGTTTCCTGTTACAGCTATTGTACAAAATTTGTTCGTTTTGATCAAGTGAGTCGGGAACACGGGGTGAAGTCTCATCCCTGTGCTTAACCTTTGTTAAAGCATATAGATTTTCAATAAATCCGTCTAATTGTGAAATATCATCAAGTTTTATAGGGGTTATCGACTGTGGCCAGTCTTTATTTTGATCAGTAGTAATTATAAAATGCTCACGGGTGGAGTTTGAATAAAGTTTGGAGATATAACCCATAATAGAATTGATATAGGGATCAGTTAAACTAAATCCAATAAAAAGAATTGACCTATCGGAGAAAATTTTTTTCAATTCAAATGTTGAGATTTTTTCCTCTTTCGAGTACAAGTCCTCGTAATCTTTTGGAAAAAAAATATATTTATCCGGTTCATTAATATCACCATGTATCTTAAAAATCGTTTTCGGATAGCCCGCCATTTTACTAACCTTGAAAGTGTTGGTATAGGTTATTTTTTCAAAGCTACTATCGCTTTCTTCTAATAGTTTATCGTAATTGGTAGTAACAATTCTTGAACAAATATTTAGAATTTTTTTATGAACAATGGTAGGCTGGATGGCATCGTAACTCCTGATCTCTTCTTCGAGGATGTCAAATGCGTAATTTCTTAGATGCTCTATTTTTCCAAGAATCTCTATCGGATCAAATAAATTTAATTCATCATTTAAAATATCAATGTATTTTTCAATTCGATCATCCCGCTCTTTAAGTCCTTCCAAAACCTTAATGGTTAATTTTTTCCAATTGGGAAGTCCCGCTTTGACAGATAACCCGGCACCGATAAAAATTACGAGATTATCTTTTTCTATATTTTTTGACAGGCTTGTTGGTATTTTAGGTAAAGACATAGCCAAATATTAGGTGTGAGTTTTTATATAGCTAAAGTTACCATTTGTAAACAAAAAATAGCAGGTTAATAGTTCAATATTAACTATTTAGCCCAAGCCTTGAGCGGTAGTCCAGTGGGTAACCTTTAACCTTTCCCCTTTAACCTTTAACAAAAAACCACATAAAAAGGTCATATTGTTATAATTCCCACTAATAAGTGTAATTGATGTTTATATCATCCTTATAAAAAATTAAATTTGCACCTGCAAACAAACATTCTTTTGGACAGAAAACTGATAATTGGAACAAGAGGTAGCGATTTAGCGCTATGGCAGGCTAATTTTGTTAAAGACAGCCTTGCTGCTTTAAACATAACGGCCGAACTAAAAATCATTAAAACCCAGGGCGACCGCATACTCAACCTCAGCTTTGATAAGCTGGAAGGCAAGGGTTTTTTCACTAAAGAATTAGAAGAAGAATTACTGGCTGGCACTATTGATCTTGCGGTTCACTCGCATAAAGATCTGCCAACTGAAAACCCTCCGGGACTCATAATCGCAGCAGTTTCAGAACGGGAAGACCCCTCTGAACTGTTGTTGATATTGAAAGATTGTGTTGATGTACACCAAAAGCTATCGGTTAAATACGGTGCTACCGTGGGTACATCATCCAACAGGCGTAAGGCCCAGCTGCTGGCTTACCGTCCCGACCTGGAGATAGAGGAGCTGCGCGGCAACGTGCCTACCCGTATTGGCAAACTGCGCGATGAAAAATATGATGCCATTATGCTGGCCAAAGCCGGCGTTAGTCGTTTAGGTATCGACCTGAGCGAGTTTCATGTAGAAGAGCTTACCCCCGCCGAGTTGATCCCTGCACCTGCGCAGGGCGCTTTGGCTATCCAGATCCGCGAAACAGATCATGAACTTTTTGAGGCCCTGCAAGCCCTGCACCACCCGGATGTTGCCGAGGAATTAGCTGTGGAACGTACTGTACTTAAATTATTTGGCGGTGGCTGTCACCTACCCCTGGGCGTTTATTGCCGCAGGGATGAGGGCATGTTCCAGGTATTTACATCTAAAGCCAACGAGGGTGATGAATTTCCCGATCGTTTGTTTGTAGAAGCTGCAACTACCGAAGGTTTGGCTCAAAAAATAGTGGCCAAGTTTGCTAAAGACAGGAAGTTTCCGCTTAAAGTGTTCATATCGAGAGAACTATCTGATCAAAGTTATTTTAAAAAGTCGATGGAAAACCGTGGCATCCAGATAGAAGCCCGTTCCCTGATCCGCACAGTACCGGTGATGACCAAACTCGACTCCTATATATTAAAAAATATCGACTGGGTGTTTTTCTCCAGTAAAAACGCGGTGGAATATTTCTTCCAGCTGAACCCTCAATTCCCTAAAAAGGTAAAGTTTGGCGTTATGGGCAGCGGATCTGAAGAGATGCTGCGCCGTAAAGGTTACTTTACCAACTATGTAGGCGAGGGCACCGATACTGCCGATGTAGCCGAAGAATTTGCCAAACTGGCCAATGGTTCCATTGTACTTTTCCCCGGTGCCGAAAGCCCGATGAGGAGTATCCAGCAGGGTTTATCTGCCGATACAAAGATTATTGATCTGCCGGTTTACGAAACCGTGCTTGAAGAAGATGTGGAAGCCAGCGGCGCTGATGTAATGGTGTTTACCAGTCCATCAAACGTAGAGGCTTATTTTGCCGGTAACCTGCTTGATCCATACCAAAAAGTGGTGGCGATAGGTAAATCAACCGGCAAAAAATTTGATGAAATGGGTGTAAAATACACGCTGCCCTACTCGCCCGATGAAGTTGGGCTGGCAGAAGCAGTGTTTGGATTATAAGACGTTCATTAGTTCACTGGTTCATTTGTTCATTGGTATCGCTTTTAGAAGCCTTGCCAATGCGCCAGGATCCATGAATTAAGGAACAAAAAATCATATAATGCTCGTTGGCTCTTTAGCTCAGTGGTTTATGCAGGATCAGCCTGAAAAGACCAATAAACTAATGAACCAATGAACTAATGAACCAAAAAATGTTACAAAGACCACGTAGAAACCGTAAAAGTGAAGTAATACGCCAAATGGTGCAGGAAACGCATGTTAGCGCGGCTAACCTGATTTTCCCGCTGTTTATTGTTGATGGTACATTCCAGAAAACAGAAGTTGCTTCCATGCCGGGTATATATCGTTATTCTATTGATAATTTGCTGCGCGAGATTGAGAGCTGCCTTAAACTGGGTTTAAATTCGTTTGATCTTTTCCCTAATATCGATGAGTCTTTAAAAGATACCATGGCTACCGAAAGTCACCGCGAAGAAAGTTTGTACCTGCGGGCTATCCGCGAGGTAAAAAAGAACTTTCCGGAGGCTTGCGTAATTACGGATGTAGCGATGGACCCCTACAGCAGCGATGGCCACGATGGTATTGTTAAAAATGGCGAGATCCAGAATGACGAAACGCTGGAAGTATTGGGTAAAATGGCCCTTGCTCATGCGCAATGCGGCGCGGATATTATTGCCCCATCAGATATGATGGACGGTCGTGTAGGATATATTCGCAATGTGTTGGACGAAAACGGTTTTACAAACGTTTCTATCATGTCTTACTCCGCCAAGTATGCAAGCGCGTTTTATGGTCCGTTCAGGGATGCATTAAATTCGGCACCTAAATTTGGCGATAAAAAAACCTACCAGATGAATCCCGCCAACCAGCGCGAAGCATTGATAGAAGCCAATTTAGACGAGCTGGAAGGCGCCGATTTTTTAATGGTAAAACCGGCGCTGCCCTACCTGGATGTAATAAAACTAATAAAAGATAATACCGAACTGCCTGTAGCTGCCTACAACGTAAGCGGCGAATATGCCATGATTAAAGCTGCCATACAACGCGGCTGGCTTAATGAGCAACGTGCCATAACCGAGGTGCTTACCAGCATCCGCAGAGCAGGCGCTACAGCTATTTTGACTTATCATGCCAAGGAAGTTTTGGAGAATAAATGGATTTAATTGAGGTTGAAGGTGAAAGGCAAAAGGCCAAAGGGAAAAGCCAAAAGTGAAAGGTTAAAATAAAAAATTAAATAAGCCCGTCATTGCGAGGCACGATGCAATCCCAAACTATGCAGAGCGGATTTGCAAATTGGGGATTGCTTCGTACCTCGCAATGACGGAAATTTTAAACTTTAGGATTTTAAAAAATTAGAGTTTAGAAATTAGAATTTAGAGTTTAAAAAAGATGTTAGATTCAATAAAAAAGATGTTTTCGGGTGATACTAATGAGCCTGTAAACAGTACCGGTAAACCCGATATCAGCAGGGAAAAATCTGCCGAATTGTATGCGAAAGCCAAAACCTATTTCCCTGGTGGGGTTAACTCACCGGTAAGGGCTTTTAAATCAGTATATGGTACACCCCTGTTTATTCAAAAGGGCGATGGCAGCCATATCTGGGATGCCGATGGTAACGAGTTTATTGATTTTTGCTGTTCATGGGGACCGCTTATCCTTGGTCATAACAATACTAAGGTAAGGGAAAAGGTAATTGAGGTGATGCAACATGGCATGTCTTTCGGTGCACCAACAGCCCTGGAGAATGAACTGGCAGAGCTGATACTGAAGAACAATAAATTTATTGAAAAGATCCGTTTTGTAAGCTCGGGTACCGAGGCTGTTATGTCGGCCATCAGGTTGGCCAGGGGTTATACCAAACGCGATAAGATATTGAAGTTTGAAGGCTGTTATCACGGGCACGTAGATGCGCTGCTGGTTAAAGCAGGCTCGGGCCTGGTAACTTTTGGCGAAACCTCCTCTGCGGGCGTACCAAAAGCCTTTGCCGATGAAACCATCGTAGTGGCATTAAATGATAAAGCTGCATTGACAAAAGCTTTCGAGGACTTTAAAGACCAGATAGCCGCGGTAATTATTGAACCAGTACCGGCTAATAACGGCTTGCTGTTACAGGAAAAAGAATACCTGCAATTTTTACGCGAGCTATGTACCCAAAACGGCACCGTGTTGATATTTGATGAAGTGATATCGGGTTTCCGTGTTGGCTTTGAAGGCGCGGCTGGCTATTACCAGATCAAACCGGATATTATCACCTATGGTAAAATTATAGGTGGTGGCTTGCCTGTAGGCGCTTATGGCGCATCGGCAGCTATCATGAGTAATGTATCGCCAGAAGGTTCAGTTTACCAGGCTGGTACACTATCGGGCAATCCGGTGGCTATGGCGGCGGGTATTGCGCAGTTGAGTGAGCTATTACGCATGGGTTTTTACCGCGACCTTAACAACAAAACTGAAGAATTTACCGAGGCTATACAGCGTTTTGCTACTGCCCGCAATTATAAATTCAAGGTATTTGGCATCGGTTCGATATTCTGGTTTGCTTTTACAGATAAAGAGTATATTCGTAAAGCCGAAGATATTGATGCCTCAAGTATGGAGAAATTTAAAAAGTTTCATCGTGAATTAATTAACCGCGGTATTTACCTCGGTCCATCGGGCTATGAGGTTGGTTTTATATCATCGGCACATACTAAAATTGATTTAGAGAAAACAAAAAGAGCTATTTTTGATAGTCTTGATTTGGTATTTAACGGGAAGTAAGCCGGTGGGCAGTTGGCAGTTCTCAGTTTGCAGCTGGCAGTTCGCAAAAAAAAACAGAACTTCAAACTGCCAACTGAATACTACCAACTGCAAACCGAGAACCGCAAACTG
The DNA here is from genome assembly GCF_056406855.1 of Mucilaginibacter sp. P1_A3. Classification (NCBI taxonomy): domain Bacteria; kingdom Pseudomonadati; phylum Bacteroidota; class Sphingobacteriia; order Sphingobacteriales; family Sphingobacteriaceae; genus Mucilaginibacter; species Mucilaginibacter sp. P1_A3. The sequence goes on along the minus strand of NZ_JBFTZJ010000011.1, from coordinate 303,631 downwards.
AGAAACTAATAAAACAAAGTAATGAAAAGGACATTTGTAATTTTTTATGCGCTTATCATATATGCCGTTGCCGAGCTGATTTGGTGGGGATATATGTTGGTTTCCCTGCAGCCAAAGCGTACCGGTATGATACTGGGCGAAGGTTGCATGTTTATCACTGTATTTGTAATTGGGGCCTATAACCTGCACAAATCATTTAACCGCCAGCAAAAGCTATCCGAGCAAAAAAAGAACTTTTTGTTATCGGTAACGCACGAATTGAAATCGCCGCTGGCATCTATCAAAATATTACTGCAAACCATTCAGAAACGAAATCTCTCCAAAGAGCAAATACTCGATTTTATTGATAAATCGCTGAATGATGTAGAGCGTTTGGATGATATGGTTGAGAATATGCTGCTGGCATCAAAAATTGATAACCGCTCATATAGTTTTCCAAAAGCCAGTTTTAACCTGTCGGTATTGGTAGATAGCATTGTAAACCGCCTGCAGGTAACCAAGTGCGATTGCAACCAGCAGATCATCGATGCCGAAATTGAACCTAAGATTGAGATCACCGGCGATAAATTCGCGCTTACATCGGTAGTGACCAATTTAATCGAAAATGCGGTTAAATACTCAAGCCCATGCTCGGCCGTTGCAGTAAAACTCTTCTCCAAAGACGATAAAATTTATCTTGAAGTTGCCGATCATGGAATTGGAATAGCAGATGATGAAAAACCCCGTATTTTCGACAAGTTTTACCGTGTAGGAAGTGAAGATACCCGCAATACCAAGGGTACCGGCTTGGGCCTTTATATAGTAAAAGAAGTGCTTGATAAGCACCATGCCAGCATCAGAGTAAAAGACAACCGCCCGGCAGGCAGCGTTTTTGAAGTTGTTTTTGGATTAACCTAAATTATAGTATATGCAAAACAAGAAGAGAATTTTATTAGCCGAAGACGAAGAGCATTTGTTAGAAGCCATCAAACTTAACCTGGAGCTGGAAGGTTATAAAGTTTCTACAGCTAAAAACGGTAAAAAAGCTTTACAGTTATTTAAAGAAGAGCGCTTTAACCTGGTGATATTGGATGTGATGATGCCCGAGATTGACGGCTTTGTTGTGGCTGAAACTATCAGGCTGGAAAATACCGAAGTGCCTATCATGTTTTTAACTGCTAAAAATACCAACGAGGATAAAATTGCCGGTCTTAAAAAAGGTGCCGACGATTATTTAACCAAACCGTTTAACCTGGAAGAATTGATACTAAGGGTAAACAACCTGGTAAAACGCAGCCTGAAAGGTGATGATCTTAAAGAGTTTAACAGCTATAAAATAGGTGAAAAAACCATTCACTTTAACTCGTTTGAACTGGTTAATGAAGATGAATCAATCACCCCGCTTACCAAAAAAGAAACCATGCTGCTTAAGCTTTTAATTGAGCGCAGGAATGACGCGGTATCTCGTGAGCAGATATTGGAAACTGTTTGGAACTATGATGTTTATCCGTCAACACGTACCATTGATAACTTTATCCTTACGTTCCGCAAGTATTTTGAACCAGATCCTAAAAACCCGGTTTATTTTCACTCTATCCGCGGTGTGGGCTATAAATTTACAGATAATCAGCATTAATGTTCAGTAACAGGACACGTATATTCATCGCCTTTATTTTCCTGTTATCGTTGGGTTTACTGCTGTACCTTGGTATTTATGAGTTGGCCGCGGTAGCGGTATTGATGATTATTTTATTAATCTGGGATTACTTTAGGCAAGGCACCCTGGTGGTTGCGGCTAAGTTTTTTCACCATAAGGATTTTGACAGGGCCGAGGCCTTGTTAAAGGAGATGAGCAACCCGCGGTGGCTTAGTAAAAAACGTCGCGGTTATTATGAGTATATCTACGGTGGTATCTGCATTAATAAACAGGATTTTGAAGCCGCCGAAAAGCATTATGAAACAGCGGCACAATATCCGCTACAGTCATTAAATGATCATGTGGCGGCATTGGTTACCGTAGCCAATATTAGTATAAGGCATGGCGACTATGAAAAAGCCAATGCCTACCTGCTACTGGCCGAGCAGCATGATGATAAAATTACAGCCAAGATGAAGGATGTGATCAGCAAGCTTCACAAGGAAATTAAAACAAGAAATAAGGGTTAAGAATCAAGAGTCAAGAATCAAGACTGGAAAATGTATAGCGGATAGGCTCAGGCCATGATCGCTCCTTACAAAAAGTCTTAATTCTTGATTCTTAATTCTTGACTCTCTTCTAAAAAATATGAGAGATTCGTTATTAATAAAGGCAGCTTTTTCCGAGAAAACAGAACGCCCGCCAGTATGGATGATGCGCCAGGCTGGCCGTTTCATGAAAGAATATTGGGATATCAAAAACAAGTATTCCTTTTTGGAAATGTGCAAAACACCAGAGCTTGCTGCTGATGTTACTATGCTGCCCGTTAATTTATTGGGTATTGATGGCGCTATCCTGTTTTCGGATATATTGGTTACAGGCGAAGCCATGGGTGGCGATCTGAGCTTTAACCAGGGTGTTGGCCCTAAGTTTGCCAACCCGGTACGTACTCAAAAAGACATCGATAACCTGCAAACCGATGTGGGCGACAAGCTGCAATATGTGGCCGATGCCATTAAAGTAATTCAGCAACGTTTAAATGGCAGCATCCCGCTTATAGGTTTTGCAGGCGCGCCATTTACCGTGATGAGTTATTTGGTTGAAGGCGGATCATCAAAAGATTTTAAACTTACCAAACTGATGCTGCATAATGAGCCTGCAATGGCCCATCAGCTGTTATCAAAAATTGCCACCGTTACGGCAGATTATCTTAACCTGCAAATTGAAGCCGGTGTAAATGCCGTACAGATCTTCGATAGCTGGGCACAGGCCCTGGCATGGGATGATTATAAAGAATTTAGTCATTATTACATTCAACAGATCATCAGCAAGCTGAACAGGAAAGATATCCCGGTGATATCCTTCTGCAAAGGCAGCTCGGTTTTTGCACCCTTAATGGCCGAAGCCAAACCCGATGTGATCTCGATAGACTGGAACGTTGATCTGCTGGATATTAAAAAGCGTTTACCTGCCGGCATAGCTGTACAGGGCAACCTTGATCCGCATATATTATACGCCGATAAAAAAGTAATTAAAGACCGCATCTACCGCCTGTTCGACCGGATGAAAGACGAGCCCGGCTTCATCTTCAACCTGGGTCATGGCATTATGCCCGATATCCCTTTTGATAATGTAAAGTACGCGGTAGAAATTATAAAGGAATACAGGAATTAAGCCCCCCGACCCCCTAAAGGGGGAGTTATCGTTGGGGTAAAATAAATAATGCAAATCAAAAAGTTCCCCCTTTAGGGGGTTAGGGGGCTCTGCTTCATGTACCAATACGTTCTCGCCATTCATATCATTTTTGTAGTCTGCTGGATGGCGGGGCTGTTTTACATGGTGCGCCTTTTTATTTATCATACCGAAGCGCAGAACAAGCCCGAAGCCGACCGCAGTATCCTATCTGCCCAGTTCGAGATCATGGAGCGCAAGCTATGGTATATCATCGCTACGCCATCTATGTTAATCACCATTATTGCGGGTTTAACCATGGTGTACCTTAAACAAGGTTGGCTACTCATGGCGTGGCTTCAAATTAAATTGGTTTTTGTAGTTGGCTTAGCCGTATACCATCACATTTGCGAAAACAAAATGAAGCAAATGCGCAAGGGCGTATTTAAATGGACTTCAACCCAGTTACGCCTCTGGAATGAACTGGCTACTATATTTCTCTTCGCGATAGTTTTCCTCGCAGTTCTCAAAAACGGAATCAGCTGGATATTTGGCGTTGTGGGGCTGGTGGCTTTCGCGGTAATATTGATGATAGCGGTGAAGATTTATAAGCGGTTTAGGGAGAAGAAAAATTAGAATCAAGGCATTAGAGTTGAGATAAAAGAAACGCTATCGCTTGTCATTCCACCTGCATTTGCTAAAAAACCTTTTTGTCAGCCTGAACGGAGTGAAGGATCTATTCTACGCTATGCTTGTTTGCCCTGTATAGTCTACGAATAGATCTTTCGTTCCTACCCATGGCGTATTGAATTTTGAGGCGTGTCGGCCTGTCAGTCTGAGCCTGTCGAAGACTAGCGCGGAGAGGCCTTTGCCCGCTATCCTTCGACAGGCTCAGGATGACAGCCATTTTTGTTACGTCATTTTCTCCTTTAGAGGCCACAGGATTTTATCAACTCAGGATGACACCTTTTTAACGTCATTTGGCCCGGACGGAACCCCATTTTAAAATCAGCAATAACACAGCTTTTAATCCTTCATCCAAAAGTCCTTGCTCCTTTGTCCAAAAACAATGGCAATGCCTGCGGCCCGGGCTGTACATTCATACTACACCGGCCTTAGCCACAGGGCCGGTATCCATTTCCATCCCTATTGCGAAGAATTGCCCCTACCGTCCGGGTGTCCGTCCGTTTCCGGGTATCACTACATTTGCGGACGGTTGCGGACAACCCTTGTTTACTATATGCAATACCTTGCATGCGGGCACACAAGCCTGGAGGCTTGCGGCAGCGAAAATGCTTGCGGGAGCAGGGAGCTGTTCATTCTTTTTAAGCTTAAAGCTTAATCATCTTGCCATTATACACAACGTTCCCGTTTAAGGCAATTACATAAACATAGATGCCGGGATTAAGATTTACGGGAATAACATTTTGAAGGTTATTGAGTACTTTGGTCATGCTAAGCTTACCACTTGCATCATAAAGTTTAAAATCATAATTGTTAATATCGCCGCTTAAAACGGTGAACTCTGTGTTTACCGGGTTAGGAAAAACGGCAAATTGCCTGCTTTGCAAAACAATGGCCCTCACTAGGTCCGAATAAATAACCTCATTATCTGATGTTGTTAATTTAGCCCGGTAGTATTGAACGTGCTTTGGCGCCGCATCTGTAAACTGGTAGCTAAGCTGGTTGGTTACTATGGGCGTTGTACCTATTGCTGTAAAGGTATTGGCCCCGGTCATTTTTTCCCAGGTGATTGTTTTAAGGTTTAACACACTTCCCAGGCTAAGGTTTAGCAACACTTTATTATCAGCAACGTTTGCCAGCAATGTTTTAACATAACAGCCAACACCTTGCACCGTAGCATCTATGGTATAGCTTTTTAAGCCTTCAAAACCATTCCCTTTAGCGCTTACCGCAAAATATTTTGATGCTTGCTGCTCTGCCGGAATAATGAGCATAGTATCGGTTGTTGCTTTAAGTTGCTGTAACAGGTTATCCTTTATACTGTAAACAACATAGCCTGTATTGCCTTGTTGGGGCAGCCAGTGCAGTAAGGTTCCGGTTGTGCAATTATAACCTACCTTAAGATTTAAGGGTTTTGAAATGTTAAATTCTGCGCTCACCAGTGGTTTACCCTCAATATCCATTTTAAACATGGCAGTGCTAAATATATCCGGAGCTGCCCAGGTATAATTATTGTTTTTGAGATTAACTGTATTGATTGCCCGCCAGGTTAAGCCATGATCATAGCTTACGCTAAGCTTGCCGGTTGTGGTGTTAAATGAGCTTTGCCAGCGCAGGTAATTATCATCAGCTGCAAAAAACTGACTGTTGATGGTGGGATATATCCACTCAAACTTATCGGCTGGAGCTGCCTGGTAAGCAAAATAAAACATTTGCGAACCCGAAGGAACTTTGCTTCCCTTTACATGTATGGTATATGTACCGGCTGCCGGGTTTATAATGGATACTTGTTCGGTATTATTTAATGTGTCCCGCTGCCGTTGCGCTGGCTTTTGCAGGGAGTCAATAGCGGGGTAGGAGCTTAACGTCCAGGGTAAAATAGTTTTCCCATCGGGAGTTGAAACAGATAGGTCGAGATCATTAATCAATGCATTGGGCGCATTGAGCGCCGCAGGCAAATCAGTCCATGCAATTGATACTTTAAGTTCGCGGCAATTTGATGGCACCGTTATACTGATGTCTTTTTGCTGGCCATTAGTTACCGGGCCATTGCCAAAGCGGTTCTCCTTTATGGTACGCAAAGCTTCAAGCGCATTTAGCCTGCCGTAGCCGGTTTTAAAATCAACCGCCGTATTGCCAATATCATCCGCTGCATTAATAAGTACACTCTTAATTAAAGCAGCCGAAGGCAAGCGCCCATATTGTAATTTATAGGCCTGTTGCAATAAGGCAATAGTACCCGATACCAGCGCTGCCGCGCCCGAGGTCCCATCTTCACCATCAGCTACCAGTTCGGGTTTTATACGGCCGTCATAAGCCGGGCCGGCAGAACTCAGGTCCTCCGGTACATTGGTACGACCTGTTCCGCCTATTACAAAAACGTTTTTAGCCTGTTTAAAATCGCCCGATAAATTTGCCGTACCCGCTAAACCGCTATAAACCCCGGTTGATGGCGCCGTTGTACCAACGTTTCCAGACGAAAATACGTGGATGATAGTGTCATTATCTGCTACCTGTTTATCATAGGCTACGGCTTCGGCTCCATAATAGTTTTCTATGCCTGTTCCATAGGAGTGATTTTGCAGACTGATATGAAATGCCTTAAAAATGGCTGTACTATCGGGGAATAAATTGCTAAAGTTTGAAGATGTAAAGCGCACGTGGGGTGCAGCACCGAGTCCTTTTATAAATGAGTTTCCATTACCGCCAACGAGTGTGGCCATAGTGGTGGCATGCCCCGAATTTGTTGCAGATGCCGGAAAAGAATCAAATGATCTTCCAAGCAAATCAAGATCATCATCGTACCTGTCTTCTTTAATACTTACATTTATCCCCTGTCCGTTAATTTCGGGATAATTACTGCCGATAGCATTTATAGCGTTGGCACCCAGGTCAATATCGCTTATTGACAGTTCTTCATGCGCCTGCCGGTTATTATCTGCAAAAATCACATATGGCTGCTGCAATATTTCCTTTAACCTATTTATTGGAATGCTTACTTTAACTCTATTTCCATTTGTGGCTGTTATTTTACCATACTGCGCAACCTGGTTGATAGCGGCAATACTACTTATGGTAATATCAACATCAATCCGCTTATTGCTGTTTGGATGCTTTTGAGAAAACAGAACCAGGTTATCTGATGCTTTCCATAAGGAATTAGCCGGTGCCGCGGCGGCAACATTCCCGCCTGGCTCAACAGGTATAGTTGAGGCTACTATGTAATAGTTATATGAAATTCTTTTAACAATACGACTTCTTTCCAGCCCGGCAACTGCAGGATTTAAGAATTTAACAACATAATATTTAAGCGAATCGGCCGCAGGTATTTTATTTGCCGATGCGTAAAGATCAATAACCATTTTATCGCTGATGGGTTTTTGCGACCAGGAATATTTAAAGCATAAAATTAGAATAACGCAAAACAGGAACTTTTTACCCATGCTTTAATAAATAAAAATAAGGAAGAGCAATGCCCTCCCTTATAGCAGATCATATAGTACAAATGTATGAGCCGGGAAATCGCTTTAAAATTAAATTAAAAACTTTCACCATAGCGATGGGTTTGAAACCCATCGCTATTTGCCAATATGCTATGCCAAACGGTTTTATTTAATAGATTTTTCCGGCGTTTGACCCTTTGAATATTTAAAAAGCGATTTCCCTGGTGTATGAGCTGAGTACTTTTTTAATACAAATAATTTAAAGCAATTTTATCGTTTGGATTAAAAGTACGGTCGGTACCATCAGAGCAAGCCAGCATCCATGACGCCGCATCAGCTTTAGTTGGGGTGCCTGGGATATTAATTGCACCAATACCAGCGCTTCCTTCATTTGATCTGCGTCCGCCGCAGCTAAAAGCGCGGTTCATGTAATCGGTGTGCCTAAAACCAATGCAATGCCCTATTTCGTGCTGCAGAACCGAGGTAAGGTAATTCACATCCGGGTTGGTGCCATAAGCCTGCGCATTGGTATTCATTTGGATTTGGTTGTAAGGATTGCCTGATGATGTAGGAAAACCCGAAGAGCCCAATGTGATATAACCACCGCTTGGTCCTTCGTTAAACCCAATAACCTGGATATTGCCGCCGCTGCTTACTATCTGAAAAGTGATGGTAAGGCCTAAAGCATTGTAGCGGGCAACTGCATTACTGGTAGCCGTTGCGTAAACCGTTGGTAAATTAGAAACAGAGACCGTAATTGTTCTTGGCAGGCTTTTAACCAGGTTTGTGGTTCGGTATTGCTCTGTTTCGGCAATCCTTAAATTAGGGCTGGTGCTGGTTTCAGATAAGTTGGCTGTTGTTAAGAGAATATCGCCCTCAACCAAATAACCACCGTCCCGTTTTTTGACCTCATCAGTACTAAACCCAAGGTTGGCTATGCTTTTTAATACATCGGCCGAAACCTCGTCGCTCTTTGGAGCCGGTTTGCTGTTGTTCTTTGTACAGGAAAAGAACATAGATGCACCAAAAGCTACACCTAAAGCAATTGTTAGTAATACCTTTTTTTTCATGATTTTTTGTGTTAAGTTATTTTCATAAAGTTTCCCTCTTAAAAATCACATTTGGCTGGCCAGCAATTGAGAACGATAACTTTACCAGAAAGCTTCACCTCTCAACATTAATTTATAATTTACAATTTGATTTCTAATTAATTGTAAATTAACTTTAATTTTTCAAAATACAAATGTTGGATAAAAAAATTTATCGGTTTTACAGTTTATCCATAACGATGAAGAATAAACTGTAAAAGTGTAAGGGCACACAAGCCTGGAGGCTGCGGCAGCGAAAAATGCTTGCGGGAAGGGATCCCATTTTAAAATCAGCAATAACACAGCTTTTAATCCTTCGTCCAAAAGTCCTTGCTCTTTGCTCCTCCCGCTGGTGCACGCGTGCCGCGTGTACCCCGCGTTTAGGTTGTAATCATGTTGCGAACGTAATGACGATCAAGAAATTCCAATACGTTTATCTTTAAAGCACTTTCGACTTGTATGGTGGGGTACACGCGGTACGCGTGCACCAGTGTAAGGGCACACAAGCCTGGAGGCTTGCGGCAGCGAAAAATGCTTGCGGGAGCGGGGCGCATTTCCATCCCTATTGCGAAGAATTGCCGCAGCTATCGCAAGGGTCCACTCTTGTGGTCCGCATGCTAAGTATACGCCATATTCCGAGGACAACTGGCTACAATTCAAATTAAAGCGTACCAATAGCCTCTAAAAATACAAAATCCCGGATCAAATAAACATCCGGGATTCGCGTATGCAATACCTTGTATGCGGGCACGCAAGGCAAGAGGTATTAGGGAAAAAATGCTTGTGGGAGTTAGGCAAGGATAGCCTAAATATGAAGCAAGCCCGCTTTTTTTAATGTGCGCTGAAGTTCATAAAATGTCTGTTCGATATTGTCGTCTTTAAAAGATATATATTGTAGTCCTGCAATATTTGTAAACTCTTCGACTTCATTTTGCTTTAATATGATGACTTTTTTAAACCCTAATCTGCCTTGGAATAACCCTGCTTCATGAATGACATTCTGTCTAGCCCTAATTTTCCTGTCATGAGTTTCATCTTCAGCTGTCAAAACCAATATAGCATAAGATGCTCTATCTAAAAACTCTTCTAATACCGATGTTATCGATTCACTTGTATGTGACTCTGACTCAAAAGAAATCGTTTTTAATTTTAAATCATCAAGCAAAAACAGTTGTATCCGAGCCCATAATTTACTTCTCCCATGTCCTATGAAAATTGTCCCATCGCCTATAGATTTTGCTTTGGCAATTGGCTTAACAGAACTGACTTCGTTCGCTAATTCATCATCTGACATATTGGATAACTTAATCGTTAAAACTAAAATTGATTTAACGGTTTCGTCATTACTGCTTGTTTCATGGGGCGGTACATAAAGGTCAGTCCCTGAAGATCGATAGTCTTTAAAAAAAGCTTCTATTTTGTTGGCGTAAATTAAAAGCTCTTTTATATCATTCTTCTTTAAATTGGTAAAATCAAACTCAGACAATCTTTTTGCAAAAATTTGAATTGAAGAGAAAAATAGCAGGTTAGTTTTAATTGACTCCCATAAAGCTTCTGATAGTACTTGTAACTCTTTAATAACCATTTTCTTATCGTTGCTTTATAGATCATCTATTATGTGGGCGCTCTCGCCAACTTGAAATTGCCCATCTACAACTTTTAAGAATGATATTCCTTTGATAAGTATTTCGTAGTCTTTATGGGATAAATAGGCGTTTGCTAGAAGCCCTGAATTAGTTTCAATTGACTCTCTCAATATTTGAATTTTTAATCTTTCGTTTTCTAATTTTTTCCTCAAAAGATCCTCTTCTGCATTTTTAATTTGCAAAGAAATTAGATACGAATTTTGTAAGATATCTGTCGGACTTAATTGCTCGTTGACAATTTCGTTAGGAATTAATTTAGTTAATTCGATAGTTTCTAAATTTTTTTTTGATGCGTCATTAAGATCAGCCTTTATACTTCCTATTGATTCGTTCAAGACATTTTTTAGTGATTCTTTTCCTGCTTGAGTTTTAAAATTTATTTTAACTCTCGCTTTAATTGAACCAATTTTAATATCTTCTAAGAAAATTTCAACTCCCTCAATCTTATTTAAGATCTCGATGAATATGTAGATGAAATCTAATGGCTTGTGTTTGTCCAAGCCACTTGTAGAAAAACTAAAGTCAACGTCCCAACTGTCTATGGTCATCTTTTTTGTATTATCATCCAATAAATTTAATTCAGAAAAAAATATATTATTATGAGAGTAATACATGGAACTATAAGCTGCTTGCTTTAATTCGTCAACGGTGGGGTTTAAAATATTTAAGTTTCTAAGATATTTTGAAGGTGATAGATTGTCGAATTCAATGTTTAGCTCATTTGCTGATTTAATCCAGGAATGGTCAATCAAACTCGATATAGAATCTAAGCTTTTTTCTATTAATTCAAAAGATGGTAAACTGAAATCCGAAATAAGGACAGTCGAGTATGCGCTTAAAATTTCTTTTGATCGAATTAATATTTTACTGCTTATTTCATCTTGCTTTTCCGAAAGATCTTGTAGTTTCCTTTCTAAGTATAGAATTTTCTTTTCGAAATCGTTTGCTAAAAAGCCAATTTCGGTCTGTAATTTTACGCGTTCATATGCAGACATAAGTTTATCAAAAGGATTTTCTTCTCCTTTATCGAGCATATCGAGGTCGATAGTAGCTTGCATTTTGTGATTAAGGTTAATATTATGGTCTATTGCTCAAATATATAATAAATAACATCTGTTAGCGATTTATGATCGTAAAAAAATACCGTTACTAGAATCCCCCCCGCTAATTTACCTCCTTCATAATGTAAGTAATCTGTTAGCTTAAAGTCAGCTATCCCAGTAGGCCCCATCGCTGGTGCACGCGTGCCGCGTGTACTCCTACATGCAAATCACGATGCTATTATAAAGCACAAAAGTTCAATTTTACCGCACATCCTCGCGTTAGGGGTTGCAGCGGATACCGGCCAATGTGGCTAAGGCCTTGTGTGCGTATGAGCGTAAAACCCGGCCCGCAGGGAACGCCCTTGTTAATAGCAAGTAATTAGTATCAAGTAGCAAGACACAATTAGGTGATGCGAAGCAGTGCATATTGCATGCGGTTTACCTGTCCTGTGGGGTGCCGATCCGCTGGCCGGCGGATCGGCATGTCTTTAGGGGGGAGTAGGGCATAGTACAAAACAAAAAGCCTCCTTGAGTTTTTGGCTTCGGGAGGCTTTTATAGTTGTGAGGTAATGGTTAACCTGCAAATTCGCTCTGTATCGGCGGGGATTATTAATGTTGTGTTTTTATTTTTATAGGTATTAATGAGCTCCCTCCGGTCGGTTATCTTCGTTCCTCGCAATGACGGTTGGGGGGAGCATGGCGGTTATGCATGGTGCAGAGGCCTTTGCCCGCGTGCTTCGACAGGCTCAGCATGACCGGCCCTTTTTACCCTTCGCCTTTTACCTTTCATCCTTTCGCCTTTCTCCTTTCACCCTTCACCTTTACCCTTTCACCTTTCTCCTTTCACCTTTTCACCTTTCATCCTTTCACCCTTCACCTTTCTCCTTTCACCTTTCCCCCTTACACCAGATACTCAAACAGCGTTTGATCTTTATTCAGCTCAATTACATTGAAGCGGTGGGCTGCCATGCGTTGTAACAGGGCGGGGTAATCATCTGCGGTTTTTAGTTCGATACCTACCAGGGCGGGGCCGTTTTCTTTCTCGGTTTTTTTGATGAACTCAAACCGGGTAATATCATCATGCGGACCTAATACGTTGTTCACAAACAGCTTTAAAGCTCCTGGTCGTTGCGGAAAGCGGACGATGAAATAGTGTTTAAGGCCTTCGTACAACAGTGATTTCTCTTTAATCTCCTGCATGCGGGCAATATCATTGTTACCACCGCTGATCACACACACTACTCTTTTGCCTTTGATCTTATCCTTGCAGGCATCAAGCACGGCTACAGATAATGCGCCTGCGGGCTCAACCACAATGGCGTCTTCGTTGTATAGCTTTAATATGGTGGTACAAACTTTACCTTCGGGTACCAGCAGCATATCGTCAAGTACTTCCTGGCAAAGGTTATAGGTTAGGCTGCCTACGCGTTTTACCGCAGCGCCATCTACAAAACGGTTAATCTCGGGCAGGGTAATGGGGCCGCCATGTGCAAATGCTTCCAGCATGGAGGGCGCTCCTTCGGGTTCAACACCGGCAAGGTAAATGCCGGGTACGTGTTGTTTGAGGTAGCTGCCTGTTCCGGCTGCTAAGCCGCCGCCACCTATGGGCATAATAATGGCTTCTACATTGGGCAGGTCCTGCAATATCTCTACACCAACGGTGCCCTGGCCTTCAATAATGCGGTAATTATCAAAGGGAGGGATAAACGTCATCTTGTGGGCTTCGGTATATATTAAAGCCTCACGCAGGCAATCATCAAAGGTATCGCCGGTTAAAATAATTTCGATATTACCCTTGCCATGCATTTCGGTTTGGGTAACTTTTTGTTTCGGGGTAATCTCTGGCATAAAAATTACACCTTTGGTACCCAGTCGGCTACAGCTAAAGGCCACGCCCTGCGCGTGGTTACCGGCACTGGCGCAAACTACGCCGCGGCTCAGCTCTTCCTCGTTTAACTGGCTGATCATGTTGTAAGCGCCGCGCAGTTTGTACGATCGTACAATTTGCAGATCCTCGCGCTTTAAATATATCTCGCACTCGTATTTTGCCGATAGGCCCGCGTTATACTCCAGCGGTGTGCGCTTAACAACCCCTTTCAATCGTTCGTAAGCCGAATCGAAATCAAGCTGGTTTTTAGTTTCAGTTTCCATTATTAATTTTTTACCAGCCTGTGGCTCATTAAAGCCTGCAGGTCGAGGTCATTGATATCAAGCTTGACATCGGCAAGCGTTAAAAATTTACTGTATACGTTGGCCAGTTCTTCTTTATCTAAAACAAAACCCAATCGTTCCAAATGGAACTTCAGAGCATGCCTGCCGCTGCGCGCGGTTAGCACTATTGTGGCGCTCGGAAAGCCTACATCTTCAGGGCGAATAATTTCATAGTTCTCGCGCATTTTCAGGAAACCATCCTGGTGAATGCCAGAGCTGTGTGCAAATGCATTGGCGCCTACAATAGCTTTATTGGGTTGCACCGGCATCCGCATCTGCGTACTGATCATGTGGCTCAGCTCGAAGAATTTTTTTGCATCGATATTGGTATGTAAGCCCAAAACCTGGTGCACCTTCAAAATCATGACGACTTCTTCAATAGCGGTATTACCTGCACGTTCGCCAATACCGTTGATGGTACCTTCAATTTGGCGGGCACCGTTTTGCAGGCCGGCTATAGAGTTGGCGGTTGCCAAACCTAAATCATTATGGCAATGTACCGAGATGATGGCTTTATCAATATTTTTAACGTTCTCTTTCAGGAAACGGATCTTGCTGCCATACTGATCTGGCAGGCAATAACCATTGGTATCCGGGATATTAACCACGGTGGCACCGGCAGCAATAACGGCCTCGACCATTTGCGCTAAAAACACCACATCGGCACGACCTGCATCCTCGGCATAAAACTCAATATCTTCAACCGCGCGTTTGGCATATTTTACAGCTTCAACCGCACGCTCCAGGATCTCCTCGCGGGTGCTGTTGAATTTATGCTTGATGTGCATATCTGATGAACCAATCCCCGTATGGATGCGTGGGTGTTTGGCATATTTTAATGACTCGATAGCGGCATCAATATCACCTTTGTTGGCGCGGGTTAGGGCGCAAACCGTAGGGTTTTTTACTGCTTTCGAAATCTCGACAACACTCTGAAAATCTCCCGGACTTGAAACCGGGAAACCGGCTTCAATAATATCCACGCCCAGTAATTCCAGTTCTTTTGCTATCTCAATCTTTTCGGGTGTGGTTAACTGGCATCCTGGTACCTGCTCGCCGTCGCGAAGCGTGGTATCAAAAACATAAACGCGGTTGGGATCGTGTAACATATCTTTTTATTTTAGTAGCAGGTAGTTATTGTTAGTACATAGTAGCAAGTATCAATTATCGTGATCTTTGCTTTGTATGTGTATATAACTACCGTTGTGTGTTTAATTAATCTATAAATATCGTTAATTCAAGCATCAATTAAAAGTCTTGATACCTGATACTAACTACTAATATTATTCTTTAACCGCCACAAACCTCAATCGTTTATAATCAGCGTACCATTGGCCGCCTTCGTTATAATAAGGTTCAAGCTTGTCGGTTATTTCTTTTAGTATTTGTTCTTTTTCGTCTTCGGCAATGCCTTCCAGAAATTGTGCGCCAAACATGGTTACCCATTTAGCTACACCCTGGTCGCCATCCTGAAGCGGTGTTTTACGATCATAATGCGCCGCGAACGTTACCCTGAAGCCATGCTCTTCCAGCATTTTAGCATATTCGCCGGTAGAAGGGAAGAACCACACTTTGGTATCTGCCTGTATGTGGTAGCCATGGTTATGCAATACCAATTGTGTTGCTTCAACCAGTTTTGCCACGTTGCCTTTGCCACCCATTTCGGCAACAAAACGACCGCCATGTTTAAGCACATTGTATACACTGCGCATCATACCATTTTGATCTTTTACCCAATGCAGGGCCGCGTTTGAGAACACAGCATCGTATTTATCATCGGCAAAAAAGTCGGCAGCATCCTCAACCGCGAAATCAACATCAGGGTATTTTTCTTTGGCCTGTTGAATCATATCGGGCGATAGGTCTGTACCTTTAACTATGGCGCCTTTATCCTGTATTTGCTTGGTTAAATGACCTGTACCGCAGCCCAGGTCGAGGATATGCTCACCAGGTTTAACATTCAAAAATTCCAATACATCTTCTCCGTATTCAAATACGAAGGCATGTTTCTGGTCGTATAAATCAGCGTTCCACTTCATGTTATTAGTCATTGTGTTATTGGTCATTAAGTCATTTGCCAGGCAGGGTTTTAACCTTTCGCCTTTGACTTTTTGCCTTTAACCTATAAGTACTCCAGCACTTTTTGCCCCATGGCTTTGGTGCCTAAAATTTTAGCTTTATCGGTATTGGCATCAGCAATATCGCCGGTGCGGTAACCTTCTTTCAACGTTTTATCAATGGCGGTTGTAATTAGTTTTGCTTCTTCTTTTAAGCCGAAACTAATCTCTAACATCAAAGCTACTGATAATATAGATGCCAGTGGATTGGCCTTATCCATACCTGCAATATCATGTGCCGAACCGTGGATAGGTTCGAAGAAACCCGTGCCATCGCCAATTGATGCCGATGCCAGCATCCCCATTGAACCTGCAATCTGCGATGCTTCGTCAGTTAAAATATCGCCAAAAAGGTTGGCAGTTAATACCACATCAAACTTTTTAGGATTTTTAACCAGTTGCATGGCTGCATTATCAATAAACATGTGCTCGGTTTCCACTTCTGGGTAGTTTTTGGCCATTTCCTGAACCACCTCGCGCCAAAGGCGTGAAGACTCCAGCACGTTGGCTTTATCAACAGAACATAATCTTTTACCACGTACCATTGCAGCTTCATATGCTTTTATAGCGATACGCTCAACTTCGTAACGGGAATAGATCATCAGGTCGGATGCGGTGTTGCGGTCCTCGCTGCGTTTTTTCTCGCCAAAGTAAACATCACCGGTAAGCTCCCGGAAGAAAAGAATGTCGGTTCCTTTCAAAATTTCCGGTTTCAGGCTTGAAGCATCCAGCAGCTCATCAAATAACATGATGGGGCGAAGGTTGGCATACAAACCCAGTTCTTTACGTATCTTCAATAATCCCTGCTCCGGACGCACCTTTGCAGATGGATCATTATCATATTTGATATGACCAATGGCGCCAAACAGTATGGCATCACTGGCTTTTGCTTTTGCTAACGTTTCATCGGGCAGGGGATTGCCTGTAGCTTCGATACCCGCATGGCCCATCAGGGCTTCATCAAAGGTAAACTCATGGCCAAAATCCTGACCAATTTTTTCTAAAACCGCTTTACCCCAGGTGGTAACCTCGGGGCCTATCCCGTCGCCGGGTATTACTAAAATATGTTTCTTCATGAGCCCCCTAACCCCCTAAAGGGGGAATTTTTTTGTTATAATTAGATATTGTTACGCGGGTTTTGTGCCGCGTATTTCTTTTAATTTCATTGTCATGCGCTCCGCGTCATTTTCTACCCATTCGGTATACTCATCTATCGCCAACAAGCGCAACTCATCATCAATATAGCCTTCTTCAACCATTTGTTTTGACATGGCAACTTTTGCCCAGATGCCTGCTTTATTGACGAAGTTCGGCTGGCCTTTTTTATAAACCTCATCCGCATCAAGTGAAACAATGCCCGTAAAACCGGCCTCTTCAAAATAACCGGGCAAATCCTCGGCTATATGATTGTTCATGCCGGCATCACCCCGCCATCTTAAAAAAGTAGCATAAAACCGCAGCATGCTTGGCGGCGGTTGTGGCTGCCATTCCAGCGCCTCGTGGTTATAATCTAATATAGATACTATTCCGCCTGGTTTCAGCAACGAGTACATTTTTTTCAATGCTTCAACAGGGTTGTTTAGCCATTGTAAAACTCTGGCGGCCACAATCAGGTCGAACTTTTCTTCCGGCTCATAGGCAAACAAATCGGTATAAATCAGCTCCAGGTTTTTAACATCAGCATAAGTTTCCTTACCGCTTTGGATAAAATACTCGGTGTTATCAATACCCGTTACATGACCGGCAGAACCAACCTTAGCAGCTATATCCTTAGAAATAGCACCCGTACCACAACCCACATCCAAAACCCGGAGGCCAGGAGTGAGGAGGGGCGATAACGTTGCGTAATCAGCCTCCAGGCTTCGCTCGTCAAATAACTTAGCGGTGCCTTTTCCTTCTCTGTGGATTGTTTTGTTCATTAGTTCACTTAGTTCATTGGTTCAGTGGTTCATTAGTTCATTAGTTCATTGGTCCTGGCAGTGGGCATGATTTCTGACCTTTCGCCTTTCACCTTTGGCCTTTTACCTTACTTCTGATCTTCAAATTCGGCTATCAATTCTTTTTTGCTCAGGATGTAGTCGATATCATCATAGCCGTTGGTCATACAGGCTTTTTTGTAGGGGTTAACCTCAAAGGTTTCCTGTTCGCCGGTTGCTACAATTTTAATAAACTGATCAACCAGATCAATCTCAACCACGGCATGCTCATCGGCATAAACCGCATCAAAGATCTTCTTTAAAAAGTCATCGCTTACCTGTACCGGCAGCAAGCCGTTGTTTAGGACGTTGCCTTTAAAAATATCGGCAAAAAAGCTGCTTACTACGGCATCAAAGCCATAATCGGCAATGGCCCAGGCAGCATGCTCGCGACTACTGCCGCAACCAAAGTTTTTACCTGCAACCAGTATTTTACCGCTGTAATTTGGATTGTTGAGTACGAAATCCTGTTTAGGGTTGTCGTCGCCGTCAAAACGCCAGTCGCGGAATAAGTTATTGCCAAAACCATCGCGGGTAGTGGCTTTCAAAAACCGGGCAGGAATGATCTGGTCCGTATCGATATTCTCGATAGGCAAAGGCACCACGCTGGTTTGGATATGTTTGAATATTTTGGTACTCATGATATTTGTTTTTTTCTGAACCGGAATTTGTCGAATTTTTGGAATTACACGAATTTTAGAATTTATTGAATTAGAATTTTAAAACTCTTATTCATTCTTTAATTCGTTTAATTTCGTTTCAGACAGTATCTGGAATGTATTTTTTATTCAGTAGTCTTTTAAATTGCAGGCTCTTACTTCCAAAATTTATAAGTAATCCTATTTTAATATTATAAGCTTCAAGATAGTTAATGCCTTGTGCAAGGTGAACATCCTCTAAAAGAATAAGGGCTTTCAACTCAACCATTATTTCGCCTTCTACAAAGAAATCAACCCGCCTTGCTCCAATCTGCTCATTTCTGTAAAAGATTGGCATTTCCATCTCTCTTGTAAAAACCAACCCAGCTAAGGCCATCTCTATCTCTAATGCCCTTTGATAGATCACCTCTTGAAAGCCATTGCCTAAAGAAGAATGGACCCGCATTGCACATCCAATGATTCTGCTGCTGCAATCTTTAAATTCTTCAGGCGTCTTTTTAAAGGTGTCCATTTATCATTTTATTTTTCTGAACCTGAATTTGTTGAATTACCTGAATTTTAGAATTCTCGAAGCGATGTTTTAAAATTCTGTTAATTCAACAAATTCGTTTAATTCCGGTTCAGACTTATGCTAATTCTGATTCAGACAAAAATTCCCTTATATCCGTCACCTTACCTGTAATTGCAGAAGCAGCTGCGGTTAGCGGGCTTGCCAGGAAAGTGCGTGAGTTTGGTCCCTGCCTGCCTTCGAAGTTACGGTTGGAGGTTGATACGCAGTATTTGCCTGCGGGGATCTTATCCTCGTTCATGCCTAAACATGCGCTGCAGCCTGGTTCACGCAGAGGGAAACCTGCTTCACCTAATATCTTATCGAGACCTTCGCGGATGGCTTGTTCCTGCACTTGTTTGGAGCCGGGAACTACCCATGCTACTACGTTATCTGCCTTGTGTTTGCCTTTTACAAACTCTGCAACCTGGCGTAAATCTTCTATACGCGAGTTGGTGCAGCTGCCGATGAAAACGTAATCAATAGGCTTACCTAATAATAGTTCGTCATCATGCAAACCCATGTAGTCAAGGGCTTTTTTGTACGATCCCTGCTCTTTTGCCTCAAACGAAGCAGTTTCGGGAACGTGTTGTGTTATGCCAATACCCATACCCGGATTTGTTCCGTACGTGATCATTGGCTCAATATCTTCGGCATTAAAGGATAATACTTCATCAAAAGCTGCATCAGCATCTGAGTATAAAGTTTTCCAGTAAGCTACTGCTTTATCCCACTCTTCGCCCTTTGGAGCAAATTCGCGGCCTTTTACATATTCAATAGTTGTTTCATCGGGAGCAATCAAACCACAGCGGGCACCCATTTCGATGCTCATGTTACAGATGGTCATGCGGCCTTCCATACTTAACGCGCGGATGGTATCGCCTGCATATTCCACAGCATAACCCGTACCGCCTGCGGCAGAGATCTTTGCAATGATGTACAGGATAATGTCTTTAGCGCCAACACCGTTATGCAGTTTGCCGTTAACTTCAATCTTCATGCGTTTTGGGCGCGATTGCAGTAAACACTGTGTAGCCATTACCTGCTCCACCTGTGAGGTGCCTATACCAAATGCTATGGCACCAAAAGCGCCGTGTGTTGAGGTATGGCTATCGCCGCAAACATAAGTGCCTCCGGGACGGGTGATACCCAGCTCGGGCCCTATAACGTGTACGATACCCTGGAAAGGGTGTCCTAATCCATATAGCTCGATACCAAATTCTGCACAGTTTTTGGTGAGCATATCAACCTGGTAGCGGGAAAGTTCTTCTTTAATGGGGAGGTGCTGATCAATTGTAGGAACGTTATGATCGGCAGTGGCCACTGTTTGTTTGGGCCTGAAAACCGGTAAGCCTCTTGTACGCAAACCATCAAATGCCTGCGGACTGGTTACCTCGTGAATAAAGTGTGTGTCGATGTATAAAATATCAGGAAAACCCTCGTTGCTACTGACGACGTGCGCATCCCAAATTTTATCAAATAATGTTTGTCCCATGGTTTTATAGTATCAAGTAGTTAGTATCAAGTATCAAGTACCTGACAGCGGGCGGCCAGCTTGATTTTTGATACTGCATTGGTATTTATAACAAGTAGTTAGTACCACCAGCAAGTCAAAAAAATCTTGCTACTTGATACTAACTACTTGATACTTTTTATTAAGCTTCTACAACCTGGTTTTCAGGGCGTAAGCTACGTACAGTTTTACCTGCCTGCCATAATTCGCTTTCGCGTAATTCTTTTAATTCCGCGTCTAATTTTTCGCGGTAATCAGGCTGGCTGTTTAAGTCGATTGAACGTTGTGATTCAACACCTGTTGCAACGCTTTTGTATAATTCTTCAAATACCGGTTTAGTGGCATCACGGAATTTTTTCCACCAATCCAAAGCACCACGTTGTGCTGTAGTTGAGCAATTGGCATACATCCAGTCCATACCATTTTCTGCAACTAAAGGCATTAATGATTGGGTTAACTCTTCAACAGTTTCGTTAAAGGCTTCAGATGGAGAGTGACCATTGGTGCGCAATACTTCGTACTGAGCAGCAAAAATACCCTGGATACAACCCATTAGCGTACCACGTTCGCCGGTTAAATCACTGAATACTTCTTTTTTGAAGTTGGTTTCGAATAAATAACCGCTACCTACAGCGATACCTAATGAAATAACACGATCAAATGCTTTACCTGTTGCATCCTGGAAGATTGCATAGCTTGAATTTAAGCCACGGCCTTGCAGAAACATACGGCGTAATGATGTACCAGAACCTTTAGGGGCAACCAAAAATACGTCAACATCAGCCGGTGGAATGATACCTGTTTGCTCGTTAAAAGTAATACCAAACCCGTGAGAGAAGTATAACGCTTTACCCGGAGTAAGGTGTTTTTTAACAGTTGGCCATAAGGCAATCTGTGCTGCATCACTTAATAAGTAGCAAATTACTGTTCCTCTTTCTAAAGCTTCTTCAATTTCAAAAAGGGTTTCGCCCGGTACAAAGCCATCACTTACAGCTTTATCCCAAGTTTTGGTGCCTTTACGCTGACCAACAATTACATTAATGCCATTGTCTTTTTGGTTTAACGCCTGACCCGGACCTTGAACGCCATAGCCAATTACTGCTACAACTTCGTCTTTTAGTACTTCCTGAGCTTTTGATAAAGGGAACTCATCGCGGGTAACCACATTTTCTTCGGTACCGCCGAAATTTAATTTTGCCATTGTTTTATTGTTTGTTTTTGATGATTTCACTGATTTTAAATGATCTCACCGATTTTTGATTTTATAATTAATTTAAGTTTTCTAATTTGTTTTAAACCCTGGAGAACACCTGCATATCCGCTCTGTAAAGTTCGGGATTGCTTCGTTCCTCGCAATGACGTTTTGGGCGACCGGCCTTTTACCTTTCAGCTTTAGCCTTTCACCTCTCACTTACATCGTAAATACTTTTTGTCCCTGGTTTAAATATTCGTTTTCGATAACGTCTTCGCCCGGTTCAAGGCGCTCAAACTCGCGCAATTTACGGTTAAATCCATCACTATCTTTAATAATTGCAACACGTGCGCTACGTACAAATTCTATCAGGCCGTAAGGCTGTAGTATGCTGATCAGGTTATCGGTTTCCTCGCGGTGACCGGTAGTTTCAAACACCGTGTAATCCTTACGAATCACTACCGCGCGGGCGCCGTTCTCGCGCAATAAACGCTCAACGCTTACCTTTTCGGCAATAACATCTGTTGATACTTTATATAACGCCATTTCTTGCCAAATCACATCTTCGTTGGTATGATAATAGCATTTTAATACCTCTACCTGTTTCTCAATCTGGCGCGTTAACTTGCGTACCACATCTTCCGATTCGGTTATCACAATATTAAAGCGGTGAATGCTCTCTATCTCCGAAGGAGAAGTATTCAAGCTATCTATATTGATTTTACGACGGGTAAATATAATGGCTATCCGGTTCAATAAACCAATCTGGTTTTCGGTATAAACCGTGATGTTAAATTCCTGTTTTTCTATATCCTGGGTCATGATTTCTTTTTTTTAAGTTCCCCCTTCAGGGGGTTAGGGGGCCTATTTTAACCTGATCTCGCTTACACTGCATCCTTGTGGCACCATCGGGAACACGTTGTTCTCTTTGGTAACCATTACTTCCAAAAGGAATGATCCTTTGTTGTTTAGCATTTCATTTAATGCCGATGGAAGATCCTTACGGTCGTTGATCACTCTACCGGGGATGCGGTATGCTGCTGCCAGCGCCACAAAATCAGGGCTTTGGATATCAACGAACGAATATCGGCGAGAGTTAAACAGCTCCTGCCATTGCCTCACCATACCCAGGAAACGATTGTTCAGGATAATGATCTTTACATCAATGCCGCATTGCATAATAGTACCCAGTTCCTGGCAGGTCATTTGAAAACCGCCGTCGCCGATGATAGCCACAACTGTACGGTCCTGAGCGCCAAATTTAGCACCAATGGCAGCTGGCAGGGCAAAGCCCATAGTACCTAAACCACCGCTGGTAACATTGCTGCGGGTATTGTTGAATTGAGCATAGCGGCAGGCCACCATTTGGTGCTGGCCTACATCGGTAACTATTACCGCTTCGCCTTTTGTAATTTCGTTTAGTTGTTTAATAACCTCGCCCATTGTCATTTCTAATGAGGTTGGGTTTAATTCGGGCTCAATTACCTGCTCAACTTCCTGGCGGGTATATTCATTGAATTTGGCCAGCCATTCGGTATGTTGTTTTTGCTGGATAGCGGCTGTAAGCAAGGGTAAAGTTTCTTTACAATCGCCCCAAACAGGTACGGTTGATTTTACGTTCTTGTCTATCTCGGCCGGGTCAATATCCAAGTGGATCACTTTAGCCTGTTTAGCATATTTATCTAAACGACCAGTTACACGATCATCAAAACGCATACCGATAGCTATCAATACATCACATTCGTTGGTTAATACGTTAGGGCCGTAGTTACCATGCATGCCCAGCATGCCCACGTTTAGCGGATGACTTGTTGGGATAGCACCGGCGCCTAAAACTGTCCACGCTGCAGGGATACCACTTTTTTCAACAAAAGCTTTAAATTCCTGCTCGGCGCTGCCTAAAATAACGCCTTGTCCAAAAAGAATAAATGGTTTTTTGGCTTCGTTAATTAACGCGGCAGCTTCCTGTATATATTGCGGGCGAACTATAGGTTTTGGCCTGTAGCTGCGGATATGGTTGCAAGGTGTATACCCTTTATAGTTAAATAACTGGATCTGCGCGTTCTTTGTAATGTCGATCAATACTGGTCCGGGGCGACCGCTTTTGGCTATGTAGAAAGCCTTGGCAATAACTTCAGGGATCTCATTGGCATCAGTTACCTGGTAGTTCCATTTGGTTACCGGGGTTGTAATATTGATCACGTCTGTTTCCTGGAAGGCATCGGTACCCAAAAGATGCGCGAAAACCTGCCCGGTGATACATACCAATGGTGTACTGTCAATTTGCGCATCGGCCAAACCGGTTACCAGGTTAGTAGCACCCGGACCGCTTGTAGCAAACACAACACCTACTTTGCCAGATGAGCGTGCATAGCCCTGCCCAGCATGGATGCCACCCTGCTCATGGCGAACCAGGATATGATTCAGCTTTTCTTTGTAATCAAACAAAGCATCGTAGATGGGCATAATTGCGCCACCCGGATAGCCGAAGATGGTATCAACACCTTCAACAATCAATGCCTCCAATAATGCTACCGACCCTGAAACTTCAACTATTGGTGCTTTCTCAGATTCTCCTGCGATTTCACCGATTTCCTGAACTATTGTTTGCGTCTCCATTTTTATCTTGATTTCACCGGTGATTTTTGATTTCACCGATTGTTCCTTTATCTTTTTTCTATTAATCCTTGTTCCTTAATCCTCTTAAGGCATTTCATCTGTTACGCAACCTTCAGCAGCAGAGCTTACAGTTTTGGCGTAACGGTATAATAAGCCTTTGGTTGCTTTTAAAGCGGGCTGTTTCCAGGCGGCTTTACGTGCTGCCATTTCTTCGTCTGTTAATATCACATTGATGGTATTGCTTGTTGCATCAATAATGATCTTATCATCGTCGTTAATTAAACCTATGGCGCCCCCGTCAAAAGCTTCAGGGGTGATGTGGCCTACCACAAAACCGTGCGTACCGCCGCTAAACCGTCCGTCGGTAATTAATGCTACAGAGCTACCTAAACCTGCACCAAAAATGGCCGATGTTGGCTTAAGCATTTCGGGCATACCCGGTGCGCCTTTAGGGCCTACGTTGCGGATAACCACCACATCACCTTTTTTGACTCGGCCGCTTTGTATGCCATGTATCAGTTCAAACTCACCATCAAATACGCGGGCAGGGCCTTCAAAATGAGTGCCTTCTTTACCGCTGATCTTGGCTACACTACCACCCTCGGCAATGTTGCCATACAATATCTGTAAGTGACCGGTAGCTTTTACAGGGCTTTCAACCGGCCATATAATCTTTTGAGCATCAAAATCAAGCTCAGGAACTTCGGCTAAGTTTTCGGCAATGGTTTTACCGGTAACGGTAAGGCAATCGCCATGCAGCCAGCCTTGTTTAAGGCAATATTTCATTACGGCAGGTACGCCGCCAACATTATGCAGGTCTTCCATCATGTATTTACCGCTTGGCTTCATATCGGCCAATACTGGGATACGGTTGCTGATGGTTTGGAAATCATCCTGGGTTACCTTAACATCAACACTTTTAGCCATCGCTATCAGGTGCAGTACCGCGTTGGTTGATCCGCCCAGTACCATAATTACCACTATGGCATTTTCAAATGCCTGGCGGGTCATGATGTCTGATGGTTTAATGTCTTTCTCTAATAATATTTTGATAGCCTTGCCTGCTGCCAGGCATTCGGCTTTTTTATCTTCGCTTAATGCGGGGTTTGATGATGAGTAAGGCAAACTCATGCCCAAAGCCTCAATAGCGGCAGCCATAGTGTTGGCCGTATAAACGCCGCCACATGCACCCGCGCTTGGGCAGGCATTTTTAATGATACCCATAAAATCAACATCCTCAATGGTGCCGGCCATTCTTTTACCTAAAGCCTCAAATGCCGATACAATGTTCAGATCTTCACCTTTCCAGTGACCGGGTTTAATAGTACCGCCGTAAACCATGATAGACGGGCGGTTTAAACGACCCATTGCCATGATGGAACCCGGCATGTTTTTATCACAACCAGGCAAAGTAATCAAGCCATCATAATACTGAGCACCGGTAACAGCCTCGATAGAATCGGCAATGATATCGCGGCTCACTAAGGAGTAGCGCATGCCTTCGGTACCGTTGCTCATACCATCACTTACACCTATGGTGTGGAATATCAAACCTACCATATCCTCATCCCAGATACCTTGTTTAACCAGTTTGGCCAAGTCATTCAGGTGCATGTTGCAGGTATTGCCATCGTAGCCCATACTTGCCACACCAACCTGAGCTTTGCGCATGTCATCGTCTGTTAAACCGATGCCATAAAGCATAGCCTGCGCGGCCGGCTGTGTTGGATCCTGGGTGAAAGTTTTGCTATACTTATTCAATTCTATAGCCGCTGTGGTATCTGATGATGAACTCATTTTATTTTTTAGATAGACTAACTTTGTAAATTATTCTGGTTGTTGATCAGGTTTATGTGATTACGCGAATCAATAAACGTAAGGTAGATATAGCAACCGCGAATAACAATAGTTAAGATTTATTTTTTCAAAAAGTATATTATATTGTATATTGATTATTAGTCAATATAAAGTTACGTTAATTTATGTTTATTCAATATATAAATTTTCATAAAATAGACCAAAGTTCAAAACGGTATTCGGTACGTGTTTTATGCATGCATAGTAAGTTGTCGATTTTCTTCCTGAAATGGGGTAGATGACAGGAAAAGTTGTTTAGATATGCAGGTGAATGTATAGTTGTCCTGGTGGCAATTTGCACATCTGGAATATGAATTCTAAACGACCCATTCTAAATTTACCTATCATAAATAAACCCAGTATCATAATGGCCAGTTGTACTCGAATCAGATGCAGGAAGCTTGGTTAAAGAAACGTTGTCGATGGTGGCTTCGTTAATTTCAAAACCTCCTGGTTGCGATAAATATTTAAAATCTATTAACAACTTATGAGTTTCTAAAACATTGTTTTTTTTAAATTGGATCATAAATTTTTTAACGCCTTTGCTACATGCGTCAAACAAGTATTTTGAAGTAAAATTGCAGGTGGGCAGGTATGTAGCATAGCCCGAATCGGCAACACTTTCTGCAATGGTCCAGGGCCGTATCTTAACAACTATTTGTTGATTACTAATACTATCCGTATAATAAACAGATAATTGTTCATTATCAACAGTTGCAATTTTGAAAGAAATTAAATGGTCTGGTAATGCTTCTTTTGCACCATCACCTTTTTTACAAGCGCATATAAAAGGAATTAATGTTAAAATTAAAATTATCTTTTTCATCATTTAATTATTTGAAGTTGGTGTCCCGGAGCCTGTCCATATATTTATTACTTCTGGCTGGTTTTGTAAAAAATGGTCTCCCTCCTCGATCCTGTTTTGTGCAGGGATCCAAGTTTCTGGAAATAAATAAAATATAAAGTTTCTTTTCATGTGATTGGTTTGGTTCCGACAATTCTAATAATATTATCACAATAAATACCGATATTAAAAAACGATCAAAAAAAAAACGTCCGGGTGTTATACCCGGACGTTTTTTCTGAAAAATAAGGGTATAGTTTATTTATGCAGAATTCCTTCGGCTAAAATAATGACCTTATTGTTTAGTACTTCAACAACACCACCTTTAATATAAAACACTTCTTCTTTAGCAGCACTGCCGCCACGAACGGTTAATTTACCATCCTGTAAAGTTGAAATGATAGGGGCGTGGTGATTTAATATTTCAAATAATCCCAAAGTACCAGGAACGGTTACCGATGTGGCTTCGCCCTCGTAGATCTTTTTATCGGGAGTAAGAATTTCTAAAGTCATGTTTTGTTAGATTCAAGAATCAAGAATCAAGAGTTAAGACTTTTTCTCTTCTCTTGATTCTTGACTCTTATGTCTTGATTCTATTAGTTATTAGCTTCTGCTAATAATTTTTTACCTTTTTCAATGGCATCTTCAATGCTTCCAACTAAGTTGAATGCACCTTCTGGGTACTCATCAACTTCGCCATCCATGATCATGTTGAAACCTTTAATGGTTTCTTTAATGTCAACCAATACACCTTTTAAACCGGTGAACTGCTCAGCAACGTGGAACGGCTGTGAAAGGAAACGCTGAACACGACGCGCACGTGATACAACCAATTTATCTTCTTCAGATAACTCGTCCATACCTAAAATCGCGATGATATCCTGAAGCTCTTTGTAACGTTGTAAAGTTTCTTTAACACGTTGAGCTGTATTGTAGTGCTCATCACCTAAAATAGCTGGGCTAAGAATACGTGATGTAGAATCCAAAGGATCCACAGCAGGATAAATACCTAACTCGGCAATTTTACGGGATAATACAGTTGTAGCATCTAAGTGGGCAAATGTTGTTGCCGGTGCAGGGTCAGTTAAATCATCCGCAGGTACGTAAACGGCTTGTACAGATGTAATTGAACCACGTTTGGTTGAAGTAATACGCTCTTGCATGGTACCCATCTCAGTTGCCAGTGTTGGCTGGTAACCTACTGCAGATGGCATACGACCTAATAACGCTGATACTTCAGAACCTGCTTGTGTAAAGCGGAAAATGTTATCGATAAAGAAAAGGATATCGCGACCTTTACCATCCTCATCACCATCACGGAAATACTCAGCAATAGTTAAACCTGATAAGGCCACACGTGCACGTGCACCAGGAGGCTCGTTCATCTGTCCGAAAACAAATGTCGCTTTGGAATCCTTCATAGCTTCTTTGTCTATTTTAGACAAATCCCAGCCACCTTCTTCCATTGAATGCATAAATGCATCACCATATTTTATAATGCCTGCTTCAAGCATCTCACGTAAAAGGTCATTACCTTCACGTGTACGCTCGCCAACACCCGCAAATACCGAAAGACCGGCATAAGCTTTCGCGATGTTGTTGATCAGCTCTTGAATTAATACTGTTTTACCTACACCAGCACCACCAAACAAACCGATTTTACCACCTTTTACATAAGGCTCCAGTAAGTCGATAACTTTGATTCCTGTAAACAATACTTCAGTTTCGGTAGATAGATCTTCGAAACGCGGAGGAGTATTGTGGATAGGGCGGCCATTGGTTTTATCAAGGTTTGGTATACCATCGATAGCATCGCCTACTACGTTAAATACACGGCCTTTAATGTTTTCGCCAACCGGCATTTTAATAGCCGATTCCAGATCCACAACCGGCATGCCACGCAGCAATCCGTCTGTTGAATCCATCGCAATCGCACGTACACGATCCTCGCCTAAATGCTGTTGAACTTCTAAAATGATTTTTTGGCCATTATCTTTCGTGATCTCTAACGCATCATAAATTCTGGGAAGATGAGCGTCATCAGCGAAACTTACGTCAACTACCGGACCGATGATCCGTGATATTTTTCCAATGTTTGGCATATATAACCTGGTGTTTTTAAAAATTTTCCTTTTTAATAGTTCCTACGTAAAAATATAAGATGCTATTTCAGAGGCGCAAAGTTATGATTTCTATCCAAATATTTAAATACCAAAAGCAACATTTTTGCACGATAATTTCTGCCCGCTTAAATTATTGTTCCAGATGCTCAAAATTGAGTATAATTTTGCCAATATGAGTACTGCTCTCCATCAGCTCATGAGCTTTGCTGGCGTCGGCAGCCGCGAAAACGGCGTGGATAACCGGCTTAATATCACCACATGCCAACAATGGCCAGATAGTTTCTTTTAAGTTTTGGGCTATTTTTCCTTTAAATTCCACTTCTCTTGAACGCAGCATCGAGCCGGTAATTACCAGTCGTTTCCTCATCACCTGGGCCAGGTCAACCTGTACATTGTTGCCATTCATGGTATTGATTAGTACCAGTCTGCCTTCAATTGCAAGCGATTTAATGTTCCCTTCAGTATAATTGCCGCCTATCATATCCAGGATTACATCAACTCCTTTCCCATCCGTCATTTCCATAATCACATCGGCAAAGTTTTCTGTTTTATAGTTGATGGCTTTCACAGCGCCCAAAGTTTCGCAAAAACGGCATTTATCATCAGATCCGGCTGTTACATAAACTTTGTGCCCTAGCGTTTGTGCCATTTGTATGGCAGCTACGCCAATGCCGCTTGAGCCACCATGAACCAGCAATGTTTCTTTTCTTTTTAAGGCGGCCCTATCAAACACATTACTCCAAACGGTAAAGAAGGTTTCTGGCAGGGAAGCCGCTTCATCAAAGGAAAGGCTATCCGGAATTGGCAAGCAATGCGCTTCGGGCGCGCTACAGTATTCGGCATAGCCGCCACCCATTACCAGAGCGCAAACCTTATCGCCAACCATTAAGTGGGTTACTGTTGCGCCAATTGCAACTACAATACCGGCAATTTCCAACCCGGGAATATCCTGCGGCGCACCTGCAGGTGGAGGGTAATTACCTTTGCGCTGAGAAACATCAGGGCGGTTTACGCCTGCCGCCATCACCTGTATAAGTACTTCATTATCGCTATAGGCAGGTTTGGGCCTTTCGACTATTTGCAGAACAGAAGGTCCGCCGGGCTTGGTTATAATTACTGCTTTCATAGTAAAAATGATATGCGGCAAAGGTAACCTAAATTAAAAACTCCAATACCCCAACCCCAAAATCTTAGATTTTTGACTAATAGATTACTCATTTTTCAAACTATCTACCGGGTTGCTCATGGCAGCCTTGAATGACTGGGTGCTTATGGTAATAAAGGCGATAACAAGAGCACCCAGGCCCGAAAGTACAAATACCCACCCTTGAATGTTTTGCCGGTAGGCAAAGCCCTGCAGCCATTGGTGCATACTTAGCCAGGCCAGCGGGGCTGCAATAACAAAAGAGATGAGCACCAGTTTTATAAAATCTTTAGATAGCATGGTAACTATGGCCGAGGCGCTTGCTCCCAATACCTTACGGATGCCGATCTCTTTATTGCGCTGCTCGGCAGCGTAGGCAGCCAGGCTAAACAAACCTAAACATGCAATAACAACGGCAAGGGTGGTAAATGTTAAAAATAGCGTTCCGGTGCGTTGCTCGGTGCGATAGGTGGCGTTAAAATCCTGGTCCATAAAGGAGTATTCAAAGTGTTGGTTGGGCGATATGCTGTTCCATTTATGCTCAACCTGTGCCACAAATGCCTTCATATTTGTTGAACTGGTTTTAATGCTTAATGCGCCTTTATCTTCGCTCAGCAGCATCACAACAGGCGTAATATTATCCCGGAGCGAACTGAAGTTAAAATCTTTTACTACACCAATAACATGAAACTCCTTTAAGGCTCCTCCCGTTGGTCGATATAGTTTCTTATCCAGTGGATCGTTTCCATAGCCCAGCATCCGCGCAGCCGTTTCATTAATGATGATGGCAGCCGAATCTGTAGCAAACTGGCTGGAGAATCTCCTTCCTTTTGCCATGCTCATGCCCATGGTGCTTAGGTAATCTTCGTCAATAGGCCATATTTCGGTAAAGAGGGCATTTTTAGGATCAGGAGTTTTATTCCGGAAAACAGCATCGGGCTGCCTTACAACCCCGGTAGGTAAAAAGCCGCTTAATGAAGCGCTTTTAACTCCGGCAACCTGCATTACTTCCTGTTTAAAGGTTTGGGCGTTTTGTAAAACATCAACATTTTTAACAACCAATACCTGGTTACGGTTAAAACCTAAATCCTTATGCTGGATATAGGTTAGCTGATTATAAATCACCAAAGTGCCGATGATCAGAAAAATAGAGATAGCAAACTGGAAAACAACCAGGATGTTGCGGAAATTGCCACCCTTAAAGCCTGTGGCGATTTTACCCTTTAACACTGCAATGGGTTGAAATGCCGACAGGTAAAACGCAGGATATGAACCAGCCAATACGCCCACAACCACAATAATAACCAGTAACGATGGTAGCAGCCACATAAGCGTTTGCGTAGTAATAGCCAGTTGCTTGCCGGCAATTTGATTAAATAAGGGAAGTAATGCCCATGCCGCCACTACAGCAATAATGGCCGCCCCTATGGTTACCAATAAAGATTCGGACAGGAACTGTGTTATCAGGTATTGGCGGGAGGATCCTAATACCTTGCGTACGCCTACTTCTCTTGCGCGGTTGGCCGAGCGGGCGGTAGACATGTTCATGAAATTAATGCAGGCTATCAGCAATACAAATAAGGCGATTGCAGAGAAAATATACACGTAAGATATGCTGCTGTTTGCCCCGAGCTCATACTGGCGGTTTGATTTGAGGTGGATATCGGTAAGCGGCATGATATTCAGCTTAAAGTAATTGCCGCTTTTTTCAAGCCTGTCATAATTTGCTCCAAGCTGTTTTTTCATCAATGCTGGTAATTTGGCTTCCAGCTTTTTAGGATCTGCTCCGGGTTTAAATAAAATGTAGGTGCTGTAACTGAAGTTATTCCAATCGTTGCTTTTGGCATCCTCGCGTGCGGCAAGCGACAGGAAAAAATCAAAATTAAAATGCGACTGATTAGGGATATCGCGCATTACCCCGGTAATTTTATAGCTGGTATTGTTGCTTAGTGTAAGAGTTTTACCCACAGCATGCGTATTGTTAAAATATCTTTTGGCAGTACGCTCGGTAATTACGGCTGTATTGGGTGCCGATAGCGCTGTTTTGGCATCACCTTCAGTCAGTGGTAGAGTAAATACGCCAAAAAGCTCAGAATCGGCGTAAACTACTTTTTCTTCCTGTATATACTCGTCGCCTTTTTTAATTCGCACGCCGGCGTCATGTATCAGCCGGGCGCATTTTTCAACCTCGGGGAAATTAGTAACCAATGTTGCAGCCAGGGGTGGGGGAGTAATAGCAAATGAAGCTACATTCCCGCCATATTTAAGATCCATATTTACACGGTATATCCTGTCGGCTTTAGTATTAAACCTATCGTAACTTAATTCATCAACCACATAAAATACAATAAGCAGGCAGGTTGCCAGTCCTAATGCTAAGCCTAATATATTTATGGCCGTGAACCCTTTGTTTTTTAAAAGACTGCGGAATGCGGTTTTGATAAAGTTTTTAAACATGGTATCTAATTTAATAAGGCTCGTGATCAACAGGCAAGAGTTTGCAGCCAGGGGGCGCATTTTCTGCATTACTAAGCTATGTAATGCTTTGTAAAACTGTTTGTTAAATAAAGTTAAAACTACCAGAGGGTTTATGCTGACTACAGAAGGATTATATAAATTGACATTTCAATTATGAGCACGATTAGTAACTGCGGTTCAAATACAATTTATTTGCAATAAAAAAACAATATGTCATTACAAACCGGCCAGGCGGCACCACAATTTACATTAGTATCATCATCATTACAAAGTTCATCACTGGCCGATTTTAAGGGCCGTAAAGTTGTATTGCACTTTTTTCCGTTTGCATTTACAGGTGTTTGCACCACGCAGCTATGTACCATGCGCGATAGTTTTGGCTATTATGATGGTTTAAATGCCACCATATTAGGGATTTCTGTTGATTCGCCTTTTACACTGGCTAAGTTTAAGGAAGAGAATAACTATCAGTTTGATCTGCTGTCGGATTTTAACAAGGAAGTATCAACTGCTTACGGTGCTATCTACAGCAATTTTGTAATGGGATTAAAAGGTGTATCAAAGCGTGCTGCTTTTGTAATTGATGAAGAGCAAAATATCATTTACGCAGAGGTTTTGGAAGTAGCTACAGATTTGCCAAATTTTGAAGCAATTGCAGCTATAGTTAAATAAAGGCATTTAATTTATATAAGGTGGCCAAACATAAAATTTGGCCGGCCTTTTTTATGCGGTTATTTAATTTTTTTAAAAGGTATAAAAACAATTAAGTAATTCATACACAATATAAATGGATCGATATCAATAATGGTGAAGCATGAAATTGTGTATTTTTTTGAAAAAAAATGTGATAGATTGAAAAGTAATTCTATCTTTGCATTCCATTTCAAAAAGCACGGAAATAAGGAAGCTTCCTATTTTGTGTGAATAGATGAAATAATGCACTTGTAGCTCAATTGGATAGAGCACCTGACTACGGATCAGGAGGTTAGGGGTTCGACTCCCTTCAAGTGCACCCTTAACGTTAAGCCTTTCTGTGTTGTACCGAAAGGCTTTTAATTTATTACGAGCATGCTAAACCTGGTATTGTTTGGTCCTCCCGGAGCCGGGAAAGGGACTCAGTCACAAAAGCTTATTGAAAAACATGGTTTAATCCATTTATCAACAGGGGATCTTTTACGTGGCGAAATTGCGCAGGGAACAGCACTTGGGTTAGAGGCTAAAAAGCTGATGGATGAAGGGGTGCTGGTTCCTGATGAGGTAGTTATAGGTATGATCAGTAATAAGCTGGATGCCAATAAAGATGCAAAGGGATTTATTTTTGATGGTTTCCCGCGTACAGTTGCGCAGGCCGAAGCCCTGGATAATCTTTTGATCAGTAAAGGTGAAGCCATATCTGGAATGATAGCGCTTGAAGTGGACGATGATGAGCTTGAACAGCGTTTATTGCTGCGGGGTAAAGATTCTGGCAGACCAGATGATGCTAACCCAGAGGTGATACGCAAGCGTATTAAAGAATATAATGATAAAACGGCACCTGTGGCCGGGTTTTATAAAAACCAGGATAAATTTAAAAGCGTTTACGGTATCGGCTCTATCGACCATATTTTTGGCCAGATAGGTGAAGTTATCGAAGCGTATTAAGAAGTCGGGAAAGTAATAAGTCAGTAAAGTCCGAAAGTTAAGAGTGTTAAAAATCTTAAACTTCGGACTTTACTGACTTTCGGACTTTCCCTGCAAAAAAAATAAAAGTTATGTCGCAAGGTTCCAATTTTGTTGATTATGTGAAGATCTGTTGCCGTAGTGGCCACGGAGGGGCGGGTTCTGCGCATTTACACCGTGATATATTAACTTCAAAGGGCGGTCCGGATGGCGGCGACGGTGGTCGTGGCGGTCATGTGATTGTTAAAGGTAATGCCCAGTTATGGACAATGCTGCACCTTAAATACCGCAAGCACGTAATTGCCGGTGACGGCGATTCTGGTGGTAGTTCACTAAGAAGCGGTAAAACCGGTAGGGATGAAATACTGGAAGTGCCTTTAGGTACCACCATTAAAAATGCCGAAACCGGGGAAATTATCTTTGAGATAACCCAGGATGGTGAAACCAAAATATTAACTCCGGGTGGTCGTGGTGGCTTAGGTAACTGGCATTTTAAAACACCAACACAACAAACCCCCCGCTTTGCCCAACCTGGCGAAGATGGTAAAGAGGACTGGAATGTACTTGAACTAAAAATACTGGCCGATGTTGGTTTGGTAGGCTTCCCCAATGCAGGTAAATCAACCCTGCTTTCGGTAGTGTCTGCTGCTAAGCCCGAGATTGCCGATTATGCCTTTACCACATTGGTGCCTAACCTGGGTATAGTATCTTATCGTGATAACCGTTCATTTGTAATGGCCGATATTCCGGGAATTATTGAAGGTGCTTCACAAGGGAAAGGTTTGGGATTTAGATTTTTGAGGCATATCGAACGTAACTCTGTATTGTTGTTTATGGTACCTGCCGATACTACCCGCACCATTAAAGAGGAATACGAAATATTATTGAACGAGTTGCAGGAGTATAACGCCGAACTGATGCATAAGCCCCGCGTTTTGGCGGTTACCAAAATGGATTTGCTTGACGAGGAATTGCAGGCAGAAATGCAGCACGAATTACCCACCGGGATTCCTTCCATATTCATATCATCGGTAGCACAAAAAAATCTTATGGGTTTAAAGGATCTCCTTTGGGCCGAGATAAATAAATAAACTTATCAGCCATCAAGGCGGTAGCTTTTCACCCTGTACAGTCTGCGAATAGATCCTTCGTTCCTGGCAAAAAAAATACTTTTGTCATCCTGGAACGTAGTGAAGGATCTATTCTTCGACATGCTTCTTCGCCCTGTACAGTCTGCGAATAGATCCTTCGGTCCTCGTAAAAAAGTACTTTTTGTCATCCTGAACGTAGTGAAGGATCTATTCTTCGACATGCTTCTTCGCCCTGTACAGTCTGCGAATAGATCCTTCGTTCCTCAGGATGACAGACTTTTTAAAAGGCCGACAAGCTTTCAAAAAAGTCATTTCTTCTTCAAGTTTCTAGAAACTTTATAACTCCCCATGAGTATGAACTCGGAAACAGCCCCAATATGCAATTTTAAACAAGTGTGGAATAAATTCCCTTAACCGGGGATATATGCCCCGAGCGCTATGTTTTATTGCTATTGTAAATTATTGGACAATGTAGTTTAATAGGCCTGATTATGGTTCTACAGGCCGATTGGGATTAATGGTAAGGTTTATGTATCTATATTAAATCCAATGTTATTTTATTAACAAGATATGGTTGCTATGTGGGGCAGTAGTGTAGGTAATAAAAGGGTAAAGCAGGTTCAAAGCCTGCGGATTGAAGTTAAAAGCGATGCGGAAATGCGTTAATATATTTAATTTCAAATTAAACCTTTATTAAGATAATTACGTACAAAGTCCAGGCTAATGAAATCGAACTGATCTAAATACCAAATATGATTGAAATTTTACATTCGTATCATTTTATTTACAACGTTTTAATAGTAGCTTTTTCAACGTTGATCACCTTGTTATCCATTCCATCCATTTTACACGTTGCGCGCTCAAGGCACCTTTATGATGATGTGGGTCATTTCAGGAAACAGCATGATCATGGTATACCGCGTTTAGGTGGGGTGGCTATTTTTGTAAGTTTTACCATTACCATTTTATTATTTAGCATAATTGATAAGGCCTTGCCTATTAGTTACCTGCTTTTGGCTTGCATCATTCTTTTTACAATGGGGCTAAAAGATGATCTTTCTGGAGTAAATTCAAGTACAAAATTTTTTATTCAGTTTGTGGTAGCAGCTATATTGGTGTTATTGGGAGATATTCGCCTAACCAGTATGTACGGCGTATTCGGTATTTTTGAGCTGCCATATATCCCAAGTGCTATATTCTCCATACTGCTTATTATGCTCATCGTTAACTCCTTTAATTTGATTGATGGTATTGATGGTTTGGCGGCAGCTACCGGTATTATAGTAAACGGTGCTTTTGCCCTGTTATTTATGTATATCCATCAATATGAGCTGGCAGCTATTTCGTTGGCTATGGTGGGTGCTGTTATTGGTTTTTTAAAGTATAATATTACACCGGCCAAAATATTTATGGGCGATACCGGCGCATTGTTAATAGGCCTTGTATCGGCGGTTATGGCAATTAAATTTATCGAGGTGAGTAAAATTACCGGTGTTGGTATACCTGTAATAAGCTTTGGCCCAGCCTTAACAATGGCTGTGTTGGTAGGCCCTGTTTTTGATACTTTAAGAATGTTTACGCTAAGGATTGCTAGCGGCAAATCGCCATTTGAGGCTGATAGAAACCACATGCATCACCGTGTTTTAAGGCTGGGTCTTAATCATTTGCAAACTACCCTATGCTTATCGGTAATTAATTTATTATCAATAAGCATGGTGTTTATATTTAGTAACCTGAGTAACTCCCTGTTAATAGTTATCATATTGTTAATTTCGGTTGTATCCAACTGGGTGATAACTTTTTGCTTGCGATCAAAAGAGCGCGAAAGCCGGGCTTTACGCAATTTTTTGGCTTAAAATAAGCTTTATACAATATTACCTTTAGTAGTTTTAGCGTCACTAAATTTCAGTTACTGGTAAATAGCCATTCTTCTTCATTAACTTTGTTGCCTTTATAAAATAATGATGAAGATCGCCATAAATGGATTCGGCCGTATAGGTCGTATATTTTTAAGGAATATATTATCCCACACAGAAGTACAGGTTGTAGCAATTAATGATCTGACAGATACCCAAACGCTTGCGCATTTATTTAAATATGATTCTGTTCACCGGGGCTATAAAGGCCAGGTAAGTTTTGATGCCGATAACTTAATCATCAATGGGGAAAAAATAAAGGTACTTGCCGAACGTGACCCGCTGTCCCTGCCCTGGAAAGATCTTGATATTGATTTGGTGATTGAAGCTACCGGGAAGTTTACCTCAAAGCAAGGAGCACAATTGCATTTAACAGCCGGAGCTAAACAGGTGATCATATCGGCCCCATCAACAGATAAGAGTGTACCCACAGTAGTACTGGCCGTTAATGACGGGCTGGTTGATCTTACATCTCCCATATTATCAAATGCATCCTGCACCACTAATAACGTGGCTGCTATGGTTAAGATTCTTGACGAAAACTGGGGTATTATTGATGGCTATATCACAACCGTGCATTCTATGACCGGTGATCAAAATCTTCACGATGCACCGCATAAGGATTTGAGGCGTGCGCGTGCTGCATCGGCTTCTATCATCCCAACAACTACGGGTGCTGCAAAAGCCATTACGGCCATATTTCCTCACCTGGAAGGCCGCCTTGGTGGTGCTGGTATCCGGGTACCGGTGCTTAATGGCTCCTTAACAGATTTTACCTGCAGCCTTAAAAAGCAGCCCACTATTGACGAAATTAATCTGGCATTTAAACAGGCCGCCTATGGCCCGATGAAAAATGTACTGGAATATACCGAAGATCCTATAGTATCAACCGATATACTCGATAATCCGCATAGCTGCATTTTTGATGCGCAGCTTACTTCAATAGTTGGCGGGCTGGTAAAGGTGGTTGGTTGGTATGATAATGAAATGGGCTACAGCAGCCGCCTTGCAGATCTTGTTGTAAAAATAGCAGCGCTAAAAACAGAGGTAGCCTAAATTTTTCATTTTTAGTATCAAAATTTAATGATAAAATTTATTGAGGTTGAGGATCTATTATCTATCCGCAACGATGTATTACGCGAGGGCAGGCTTACATTAGATGAATGCCGTTTCCCAACAGATAAGATTGTTGGCGCTTTCCACTTAGGATATTATAAAAATGATGAACTGGCCTGCATCGCATCATTCCATCCGCAAACTTATGGCGAATTTACCGGTGTAGGTTACCAGCTGCGTGGTATGGCCACTATTGATAAATATCGGGGGCA
Organism: Mucilaginibacter sp. P1_A3; assembly: GCF_056406855.1. Classification (NCBI taxonomy): domain Bacteria; kingdom Pseudomonadati; phylum Bacteroidota; class Sphingobacteriia; order Sphingobacteriales; family Sphingobacteriaceae; genus Mucilaginibacter; species Mucilaginibacter sp. P1_A3. The sequence goes on along the minus strand of NZ_JBFTZJ010000011.1, from coordinate 265,167 downwards.
GGGCCTGGGCAATCAATTGGTAAATTTTGCACTTACTTACCTGCGCGGACAAAAAACAAACTATGTTTGGTGCAACGCGCGCAAAAAGGCGGTTCCTTTTTATCATAATACAGGCTTCGAGATAGTTTCAACAGAGTTTGACGTGCCTGGAATTGGGCCCCATTATGTGATGTATGTTAAATTAAAATGAAGTTTTAGCCAAAAAAGGACTCCTTTTTTACTTTTTCATTAAGAATTTAGAATAAAATGCTGAATTTGCAGCCCTCATACATAATGACCCATATAATCATATGAAAACTGTAGATCAAATTAGTTTCGCAGGCAAAAAAGCCCTAATCAGGGTTGATTTTAATGTGCCTTTGGATAAAGACTATAACATTACCGATGATAACCGGATGACCGCCGCGTTACCAACCATAAAAAAAATATTAAAAGATGGTGGCCGGGTGATCCTGATGTCGCACCTGGGCAGACCAAAAAATGGTCCAACAGATGAATTTTCATTAAAACATGTAGTAGCTCATCTGTCAGATTTGTTGGGTCAGCAGGTTGAATTTGCCGATGATTGCATTGGCGAGCAAGCTGTTGAAAAAGCAAAGAACTTAGGTAATGGCGAAGTGTTGTTATTAGAGAATCTTCGTTTTTACAAGGAAGAAGAAAAAGGCGATGTAGCCTTTGCCGAAAAACTATCAAAATTAGGTGACATATATGTGAACGATGCTTTTGGTACCGCTCACCGTGCACATGCTTCTACAGCTATTATTGCGCAGTTTTTCCCTGATGCCAAATACTTTGGCTACCTGATGGCAGCTGAGTTGGCCAATGCCGAGCGAATACTTAATGATGCTGCAAAACCTTTTACGGCTATCATGGGTGGCTCTAAGGTATCTGATAAAATAGAACTGATTGAGAAGTTATTGGATAAAGTAGATAACCTGATCATTGGTGGCGGTATGGCTTATACCTTTGCAAAAGCAGATGGTGGTAGTATAGGTACCTCACTGGTAGAGGCTGATAAGCTTGACCTGGCAACCAGCCTGGTGCAAAAAGCTAAAGACAAAGGTGTAAAGCTTTATTTGCCATTAGATAACGTAATTGCCGATGCTTTTTCAAATGACGCCAAAACCGGCGTTGCCAAAACCGGCCAAATTCCGGATGGTTGGATGGGATTGGATATTGGCCCCGAAACAGTAGCAATATTTAGCAAGGTGGTTGAAGAATCAAAAACCATTTTATGGAATGGCCCTATGGGCGTATTTGAAATGGAAACATTTTTGGTAGGTACCAAAGCCATTGCCGAGGCAGTAGTAAAAGCAACCGAAAACGGAGCATTTTCATTAATTGGCGGTGGCGATTCGGCAGCAGCAGTTGCTAAATTCAACCTTACCGAAGAGGTAAGCTACGTATCAACAGGTGGTGGTGCATTACTGGAATACATGGAAGGTAAAGAACTTCCGGGTGTGAAAGCTATTAACGAATAATATTTTTAGCAATATAAAAATGAAAAGTTCAGCCCTAAACGGCTGGACTTTTCGTATTTAAAAGAAAAATAAAATGATTGGTTTGCAGATCAGGGATTTTAAGGAAGATGACCGTCATGCGCTTCGGGATATTTATCTTTTAAGTCGCAGGGATACCTTTACCTGGTTTGATACTTCGGAATATGCCTTAACCGATTTTGACAAGGATACCGAAGACGAACAGATCCTGGTGGCCGACTATGGTGGCGCAGTAATTGGCTTTATATCCTGTTGGTTGCCCGATAATTTTATCCATCACTTGTTTGTTCACCCGGCTTATGTAAAGGAAGGAGCTGGCAAACTGTTGTTAAACGCCGCCATTGCAATGCTCAACAAACCCGTTACCCTTAAGTGTTTAATCCGCAATGAAAATGCAATTGCTTTTTACCGCTCGCAAGGCTGGCAAATAGAGGAAAAAGGAGATGGGAAGCCCGGCGAGTATTTTTTGATGAGCTACCAGTAAATTATATTTCACAGAGACTTTTTGTTATATCCGCAGGCTATTATAGACAGCGATTTTTTTTTAGTTGTAAAATTATCCTAACTTGACTTTTATAAGGCGTTTTGGGATTGGTTAAAAAGCTAAATTGTGGTGAATATAAATTCAAATGGAACTGACGGGCATACTTATGATGCAATAGTAATTGGATCGGGCATAAGCGGTGGATGGGCAGCAAAAGAATTATGTGATCAGGGCTTAAAAACCCTCGTGCTTGAACGTGGGCGAAATGTTACTCATTTAAAAGATTATCCAACGGCAACAAAAGATCCTTGGGATTTTCCGCATCGTGGGCATTTGCCATTGACCGTGAAAACGGAAAACCCAATAGCCGAAAAATGTTACGCCTTTTCCGAAGCTACAAGCCATTTTTTTGTTAAAGATAAAGAACATCCCTACGTACAGGAAAAACCTTTCGATTGGATTCGTGGATATCAGGTTGGCGGCAAATCGTTGCTATGGGCCCGGCAGACCCAACGCTGGAGTAAATTTGATTTTGAGGGGCCTGCCAGGGATGGTTTTGCTGTTGATTGGCCAATCAGGTATGATGACATTGCTCCGTGGTATAGTCACGTAGAAGCTTTTGCAGGAATCGCAGGCAATAAGGATGGTTTGGAAACATTACCCGATGGTGATTTTTTACCGCCCTGGGAAATGAATGTGGTTGAAAAAACGATACAAAAAAGAATAATGGCTGCTTATCATGATCGCCATGTGGTGATTGGGAGATGCGCCCATTTAACTAAACCTAAAGGTATTCACCTGCAACAAGGCAGGGGGCAATGCCAAGCCCGTAGTTTATGTGATCGGGGCTGCCCGTTTGGCGGTTATTTTAGTTCAAATTCATCAACATTACCTTGGGCTGCAAAAACAGGGAATCTCACACTTAGGCCAGATTCTGTTGTACATTCCATTATTTATGATGAAAAAAAAGGTAAGGCAGCAGGGGTAAAGGTAATAGATGCGCATACCAAAAAAGTAACGGAATATTATGCTAAGATCATATTTGTAAATGCAGCCACATTAAATACCAACCTTATTTTACTCAACTCAACATCATCCAGGTTTCCCCAGGGATTGGGGAATGACAACGGACTGCTTGGTAAATACATCGCTTTTCATAATTACCGGGGATCGTTATCTGCAAGTATGGATGGTTACCTGGATAGCTATTATTACGGCAGGCGGCCTACAGCTGTTATGATGCCTAATTTCAGGAACGTATACAAACAAGAAACAGACTTTTTACGCGGGTACATGACTTTCTATACGGCAACCCGTGCAGGCTGGGGCCATCAAACCGACGCTGAACAGGTGGGAGCTAATTTTAAAGATAGTATTGCCGAAGCGGGAAACTGGGGGATTTATATGATGATGCAGGGTGAAACTATCCCGAAGGTAGAAAATATGGTGAGCCTCAATCATGACCAAAAGGATGAGTGGGGTATGCCGTTATTGTCATTTTCGGTAGATTATGACGATAATGATCTGAAATTGCTGAATGATTTTTTGCAACAAGGTGCCGAAATGCTGGATAAAGCTGGGTGTAAAAACATCACCACAAATGATAGTAAACAGGCTCCCGGGCTGGATATTCACGAGGTGGGTGGTGTACGCATGGGGAAAGATCCTAAAACATCGCTTTTAAATAATTGGAATCAGCTGCATAGCTGCCCTAATGTTTTTGTTACCGATGGCGCTTGTATGACATCTACCGGAACTCAAAATCCTTCATTAACATTTATGGCTTTAACAGCCAGGGCAGCAAATTATGCCGCCAATGAGCTAAAGAAGGGAGCGCTATAATTATTAATAATCCCCCAAAATTTATAAACGCAAAAGGGACTTTTCAAATAGTGTAACAACTACCCGAAAAGTCCCTTTTTTATTTATTGTATTTTAACCGACGTTACTACATCATTCGCGTTTGGCGATAGGGTGGTGAAATTGGCGGTATTTGCCGTACGTATCCAAGAGGTACCGGTAAAATTATCGTTGCTGTAAATGGTCACCGTCCACCCGGATGGCACCGTCATTGATGATGCCCAATCATTAACAAAGCCGTAAGCCTGCAGCTGGGCCAGGGTATAATTGCCTTTAGGTATAGCAGCTGTTGCCGTGCCGGCATAGTTTGTATTCTGATAAAAATTAACACCTGTAGCGGGCGTGCCCGTGCTAAAAGTGGTAGCCTTACCATACAGCGCATTTGATACACTGGTTAAATAAGTATGCGAATCGGCATTTGGCAAGTTGTAATACAAGTAAATCCCATAGCTGTTATTTACAGTTTGTGTAGCCAGCGATGCTGCGGTTGATGAACTGGTACTTTGGATATCAATAGCCGCCGGCCCAAGGTTGCTTGCAGCAAGGCCGGGTACGTTTGGTACCGAGTAAGTGCCATAAATGGCATTCCAGCTGTAATCAACTTTTGAACCAACTGTTACGCCATTAAAACTTAAACGGGATGCAGCTGGTCCGTAATAGTAAAATGATATGATTTTGGTAGGCATTAACTGGCGAAGCGCCGTTACCAGGTAAACAAACGAACTGGAATTAGGCTGGCCGGTTCCGTTGGTGCCATAATCAGCATACTCATCATCAAAGTCAATCCCGTCAAGGCCGTAGGTTGTAACGGCGTTACTCAGCAGCTGCGCATAAGCTGTTGCCGAAGCCTGATCTGGAAAATTGCTAATACCGGCGCCCTGGTGGTTACCCAAAATGGATAACAGTACTTTAATACCTTTTGCCTGCAAGGGCTGTATATAAGTGGCTTTGTTGCTCAGTACATTGGTTACCTGTGTATTAAAAAATAGTTCGGCTTTTTGAGTTGTAGTGTTGAAGTTGATATTAGCTGCAAAAATAATAGCAATATCAAACAATTGCTGGCCGGTAGAAAGGTAGTAATTACCCACGTTACGGATATCATTATTATTCACCTCCACATAACAAACGCCTTTTGGGCCGCTTACGCCAATAGCATTGGTACTGAGTTTTGATGTAGCACTTGATTTGATTGATTCGGATGGAGAGGGGGCGCTTTCTTTTTTACAAGCTGCATTGAGTAGTAATAGTAAGCCAAATGTGGCGGTTAGCGTTTTGTTCAGGTGTAAATTAAAATTTGTTCTCATGGTTTTTGGTTGGTTTTAATTTGGTGAATAAAAATTTAGATGCTGGTTGAGCATGAAGCTGTTTCATAGGCATGTTTTTAATTGGTTGTTAACAGAGACGTATTTATAAAAGGAATTAAGCAGCGGCCATAGCGTGGTTATTGGCATAGCGTTTTTGTATTTATTGAGTTTAGGTTGCCTGTACATATTTGGGAATATGTGCGGAATGAATTGGTTTGTAAAGGAATAGACAATTATTTTGAACAAATTGCCTACAGGGTTAATTATTATTTATTTAAAATAAATATTGATTAATATAAAATATAGTAATAGTTTAAAATAAAGATTGAGGCAATCGTGTTTGTAACAAAACCAAGAGTTTTCATAAATCCGGCTTTACTGGGTTGCCCTTTTTGTTTTATTCAATTACTTTTAGGGATTAATAAATTTTATGAAAAAACTTCTCCTCATAACTTTAAGTGTTTTGCTCTCTGCATGCTGCCTGCAGGCACAGCCAAAAGGCCCTGATGCCGATTATATAAAGGCCAATTATATTAAATACGAGTACCAGGTACCCATGCGCGATGGTAAAAAACTGTTTACATCGGTGTATGTGCCCAAAGATCAAACTAAAAAATATCCTATAATGATGGATAGGACGCCCTATAGCGTTGCACCTTATGGGGTTGATCTGTATAAAGGCAGCCTGGGGCCATCACCATTATTTGTGCATGATGGATATATTTTTGTTTACCAGGATGTGCGCGGCCGTTGGATGAGCGAAGGCATTTTTGAAGAGATGACACCCGAAAAGGAAGTACATAAAACCAAAAATGATGTTGACGAAGGAACTGATACCTATGATACTATTGATTGGCTGTTAAAACACATCCCCAATAAGACAGGTAAAGTTGGCGTTTGGGGTATCTCTTATCCCGGCTTTTATACTACAGCCGCGCTGCTAAGCCGTCACCCGGCATTGGTGGCTGCATCGCCACAGGCCCCAATGGCAGATCTGTATCGCGATGACGCTTTTCATAACGGTGCGTTTATGCTTACCGCCAATTTCGGGTTTTACCCTGGCTTTACCAACAGGCAGGACGATAAACCTACCCAGCGCCGTGGATCGAGGTTTGATGCCGGTACTGAAGATGGTTATGATTTTTTCCTGAGGATGGGCTCGGTGAAAAATACCAACGATAAGTATTATAAGGATACCATCCGTTTATGGAACGAGATGCTGGATCACCCTAATTATGATCAGCATTGGAAGGATAGAAATGTGCTTTATCACCTGCACGATATTAAAACAGCTGTACTGGTTACAGGTGGATGGTATGATGCCGAAGATTTGTATGGCGCAATCAATACTTACAAAACACTGGTTAAAGAAAATCCTAAAACGCCGGTTTACTTTACCATGGGCCCCTGGGTACATGGTGGCTGGTCACGTGGCGATGGCGACCATTTGGGCGATGTTAGCTTTGGCGGCCCAACTGGTCCGTTTTACCGCGAAAAAATTGAGTTTGCCTTCTTTAGCCATTATTTAAAAGGAACAGAGTTAAGCCTGGAACCCATATCAACTTTTGAAACAGGTATTAACCAGTGGAAAACCTATAAAACATGGCCGCCGAAAGAGGCTATCGACAAAAATTTATACCTGATGCCAGGTGGTAAATTATCATTTGATGCTCCGGCTGCGGGCGAAGGCTTTGATGAATTTGTTTCGGACCCCAACAAGCCTGTTCCATTTATCAACACTATTGATAACGACATGAAACGGGAATACATGACTGGCGATCAGCGTTTTGCTTCACAACGCCCGGACGTGTTAACTTACGAAACTGATATACTGGACAAGGATGTAACGCTTGCCGGCAATATATGGGCAAACCTTAAAGTATCAACCACCGGTACCGATGCGGATTGGGTGGTTAAGGTAATTGACGTATATCCCGACTCGACTAAAAATAACAAGTTTACGGGTAAAGAAGTTTATTTATCCGGCTATCAGCAAATGGTACGCAGCGAAGCTATACGCGGCAAATTCCGTAATGGCTTTGATAAGCCCGAGGCCTTTGTACCCGGCAAAGTTACGCCGGTTAACTTCGAGCTACAGGATGTATTGCACACTTTCAAAAAAGGTCACCGTTTGATGGTACAGGTTCAAAGCACCTGGTTCCCGCTTATTGACAGGAATACCCAGCAGTTTCAGGATATTATGAAAGCCAAAGATACCGACTTTAAAAAAGCTACCCATAAGGTTTATACCTCCAAAGATGAGCCAAGCTTTTTAAAGGTTAGGGTGATGGAATAATGACCACCAAATTTCACATCAGAAGTAGTTTTGTGTTTTCCTCACGAAACTACTTCTCGATAATTGGGAGAACTCAACCGAGGGCGATAATGTTCAGATCTCGGCAACAGATTCATCCAGCCATCGAATTAAAACAGGCATCGTAAAAATAACAGGTGGATGCGCCTGTCATATCAGCAAAGTTTCCGGACCGGATACGGTGGTTTTTGATTAGTCTGCCAGGCTAAATTCGGCTATTGCTGTAGCGTTCGTGTTTTACTCACCGTAATATCATAAACCCATTACGATGATGAAAAAAATTACATACCTGCTGTTACTTGTTACTTTCCTATCAGCGTGCAAAACCGATAAACAACAAAACGGATGTGGCTTGCAAACTTGTACGGCCAATTATGCTTATTTAGGGATTAGGTTTATTGATAAGGAAAGTAAGCCCGTTTCGTTTTCAAATTTTACCGCTGTTAATTTACGTACCAACAAGTCCTTAACGCCGCTTCAATACCCGCCTAACATTAATATTGATTTTGTAGCAGGTTTTGTATTATTGGCTTCAGATGCCAACATCAAAGATTTTTCTACCGATGGGGATGATGTTAAAATTTCTGCAACAAATACGGCAACAAATCAAACCAAAACAGCAACTTTAAAAATAGCAGGTGGTTGTGGCTGCCATGTAACCAAAGTTTCTGGTCCGGATAAGGTTGTGTTTGATTAAGACAATCGAGCGCTTCCCGGGCACAATTAATACATCTTTATAAAAGGTTTATAGTTTTGTTATAACCACAGGTATGTTGGCTTTTACCTGGTAAAGTAGGTAGTCGCCTTTATTATCCGTCATAAATTTAACGTCAATTTTTTTACTGTTCTGCATAACGCCCACTTTTCTCCATCCTGCAGGCAAATAAGTTTTAAGCGTAAGGGGGATATCATAAAAACGCTTATCCAGCGGGTGGCTAACTTTTATAGTCAGTTTGCCATTTACAACACCGGTGGTCAGGTTTGCGCTTTTCCGTTCGCGTATGTATTTGGTGACATCGGCAAAGGTGGCAATCCAAAGCTTGTCTTCGTGATTTTTGATGTAGGTGAAATATTCCGTCAGTTCTGTAGCAGGCAGGGCTTCCCAGCCAATTCCTTCTACACCGTGATGAGTAAGCACCAGCCATGTATCATGTCGGTTCATAGTAGTATCAACCCAGGCTTTCATCATAGGCAGTGGCGTTTTGGTGGTAGCACCGCGCTGGTATTGCACGTACTCTTTATCAGTATTGCCGGGCGTATCTTTGTTGCCGCGGCTTATTTCCTTTAGCCAGGGCTCGGGCATGCGGTTACGCAGGGCGGGGTAAACCTTGCTTAAATAACTCATGGCGCGTTCATTTTCGGTTCCAAATGGGCCTTCGGCGCTAAAAGTATAGCGCAGGCCCAGGTTGTGCAAAATATCCAGCCTGCTTTTTTCCATCTCGTACATAATATTCGGTTCATCAAGCGCGGCCAGGCGGGGATGGGTTATCATGTGGCTGGCAAACTCATGACCCTGTGCGGCGAACTTTTTAATTTCGGGCCAGGTTGTACCGTGCGCATCATTATATTCGGTGTTATGCTCGATACCGGGTTTAAAATCGCCATGGCGTACTTTGCTGTATAGATCGTCAATCACTTTATAAGCCGCTTCGGGCTTGTTATCATCAATTAATGATCCGGCTTTGTAATGGTAATCCAGCGTGCCAACAAGTCCTAAATAACCGGCTGCCGAAGCGCGTTCATAAAAATTGGTTTTATTGGTTGGTATAGTTGCTGTTTCTGAAATGATCTCCTTTACTGGTCGGCCAATAAACTTACCATGATATTGCGAGCCGGGTATCTGCCCGGTAATAATAAAAAAAGTGCCTTTGATATTGAGTTTATTGAGGATCGGGAGCGCTATTTTAAACTGGTTGATAGAGCCATCATCCCAGGTAATGGAAACCGCGCCATTACGGCCGTACTGCCAGGGTGTTATTTCCGTTTTACCCGGCTGTGCTTTTAAATAACCTGTAAACGCCAGCGAAGCAATAAAAACGAGTAGTGACTTTTTCATAACAATAGGTTTATGAGGCTAATATAATCAGAAGATAAAGGCTTTAGGGGCGTGTAACGAAATAGTTATCCCATTGACTCAGGCTAATGTTATTTAAACTAATTCTAAATAAAACTTGCAGAAAAGAAATGTCTTCTTATTTTTGCGCTTAATTAGACTTAATATAAATAGAATGGCAAACAAATTACATAACTACCTGCAAAAATTCACACTCCTAATTTTATTTGTATTTATAAATATCCTCACTTTAAAGGCCGATGACGATGGCAATAACGGTAAGATAAGCGGTTTTGTTAAAACCAACGATGGCAAACCGGCCTCTCTTGTTAATGTAGCCATAAAAGGGCTTAATAAAAGTACTGTTACCATTGATGACGGATCATTTACTTTCTTTAATATAAAACCAGGTGCTTATACATTGGTGATTAGTTTTATAGGTACCAAAAGTGCCGAGCAGGCAGTTACCGTTATTGCCAATCAAACTACCCGCGTAAGCATTACGCTGAACGAAAGCGCATCGCAGCTTGATGAGGTGATCATAGCATCCACAAAAACTATTAATCGTAAAACGCTAAGCGCAGGCAAGATGAACGTAGCACCTATGGATCTTCCGCAAAGTGCTATGGTTATCAGCAGCAATACACTTGTTCAGCAACAATCCATTCGTTTAAGCGATGTGATCAGGAATGTTAATGGAGTTTACCTGTACAGCGCACGCGGCAATACCCAGGAAACATTTGGCGCAAGAGGATATAATTTTTCAAGCACCAATATGTTCAAAAACGGGTTTCGCATTAACTCCGGCGTAGTACCGGAAGTGAGCTCTTTAGATCGTATTGAGGTTTTAAAAGGCAGCGCGGCTTTATTATACGGCAACGTAGCACCAGGTGGTATCTTAAATATGGTTACCAAAAAGCCATTGTTTGAACAAGGCGGTAAAGTATCCATGACTTATGGCAGCTATGACCTGTATCGTCCTTCATTTGATGTTTACGGTCCTATATCTTCTAAACTGGCGTACCGCGTGAATGGTACTTATGAAAAAGCAAATAGCTTCCGCGATCATGTAAAATCCGAAAGGGAATATATCAATCCTTCGTTCCTGTATAAGGTAAGCGATAAAACAACCATCATTGTTGAAGGTGACTACCTGAATTATAATTTTACCCCCGATTTTGGTACCGGCCAAATTAATAACGTAATAGCCAATGTACCACGTAACCGTTACCTGGGCGCATCATGGTCAACCGGTAATACCAAGCAAAGTACAGCCACTGCTACTATAAATCACCAGATAAATAGCTTATGGCAAATAAGCGGAGGTATCAATTACCAGCACTTTAACAGGCAGTACCAAACAACAGAGCGTGTGTTGCCAAATGCAACCGGCGATTGGGGCCGTACCCTTAACCGTGCAAAAACACTGGAAGATTATTACACCGGTCAGTTTAATGTTACCGGCCAGTTCAATACAGGTTCCATCAAACATAATATTTTGGTAGGGGTTGATGCGGATAGGTATAACAATACAGCTTATACCTATGTGGCTACGGTTAATAAGGTTTCGAGCTACTGGGATCAGGGTACTTCTATAAAATCAGCCGTTTATGACACTATTAATATTTTTAATGTAGATAAATATAACCTGCGCACAGATAAGCCTGTGATGAATCCTTTTTATAGCATCCTAACAAAAACCAACCGTTTTGGTGCTTACTTTAATGATCTCATCAGTGTATCTGATAAAGTAAAAGTACTTGCGGGTATCCGTTGGTCGTACCAGTATATTGCACCAACTGCGGTTACTAATTATTATTTACCGGCTTTGGCTGCGCCTGCATCAAGCAAAACAGATAAAGCATTTTCGCCAAGGGTTGGTATAGTGTATAAACCAATAAACAACACATCACTGTTTGCCAGTTACTCCAATTCTTTTATAACCAATACAGGTACAGATGTTAACAACAAACCCCTGTCTCCATCATTGGTTGATCAGTTTGAAGCAGGCATAAAAAATGATTTCCTGAATGGTAATCTGGCGATAAATGTAACTGCGTACCGTATTATCAATAATAATCTTGCACAAACAGCTCCATTTTTGGCCGATGGTACAACGGTAAACATCAATACCAATATTAAAGAACTTGTTGGCCAAACCAAAAGTGATGGTGTAGAGCTTGATATTGCCGGGCACCCGGTTAAAGGCCTTGATCTGTTGGCCGGTTATAGCTACACCAACGCGCGTTATTCAAAAACGTCAACTTCTGTGGGCAGTAATATAGCTGGGCAACCGTTAATTAATGTTCCAAAGCATACCGCCAATGCCAGCGCCTTTTATAATTTCTATAATGGCGACCTGCGCGGTTTTAAAGTGGGCGCATCAGTATATTATTTAGGTAACCGCATTGCAGGGAACGCTAATACCGTGGGGCAGGCACAAACTATATCAAGGCTGGTTAACGTATCTGGCTTTACCACTGTTGATGCATCAGTAGGGTATACCTATAAAAAGATCTCCATTATAGGTAAGGTATCTAATATCGGTAATGTGTTAAATTATAACGTGCACGAAAATTACAGCATTAACCCAATTCCTCCGAGACAGTTTTTAACTACCCTGGCATATAGCTTTTAATAAATTTGCAAAATAAATGTAAAACCGGGATGTGCTTAGGCATACCCGGTTTTTGTAATAAAAAACTATGAAAGTATTTTTCCGCACCATACACCTTTACCTAAGCCTTGCGGCAGGTATTATCATTTTTTGCTCGTGCTTTACCGGTACCCTGCTGGTTTTTGAAAAGGAGATAGAGCACACGCTGCACCCCAAGCGGTACTATGTGGAAGCACAGCAAGTACGAATGCCTTTAGCTCAACTGATAAAAGGTACTTTAAAGCAAATGCCAAAAGCTAAGTTTGCTTCGGCTATGGTTTATAGCGACGCCCGCAGAACTGTAGAAATTGGTTTGATAGTGCCCGGGAATAAAGACAAAAAGGAGAAGCCGGCACAGGCAGATGGAAAAAAACATGCAGGCGCACCGGGTAAAGCAGGTAAGGATGGTAAAGATAGCGGCAAACCCAATTTAACTGTTTTGGTAAATCCGTATACCGGCCAGGTAACGGGCGAATATAACCGCAGACAAACGTTCCTGTATAACGTTGAGATGTTTCACCGGTTTTTGTTAGTCGGGAAGGATAGTGTTGGCGATTGGATAGTTGGAATCTCTACCTTGATTTTCCTGTTCATACTCATAACCGGAGTAGTGTTATGGTGGCCAAAAACTAAAAACATTATGCGTCAAAGGCTAAAAATAAAGTGGGATGGCAGCACTAAACGACTGGTGCATGATCTGCATATAGTTACCGGCTTTTACACATCTGTTTTTTTAATCATCATTGTTTTAACCGGGTTAATCATGACGTTTAAATGGGCCAACCAGGCATTGTTTGCCATTACAGGTTCAAAGCTTGAAAAAGAGCAGCCTAAGTCGCCACAGTCAAAATACCAGGTGGGGGTTGAGGCCTTAACTGTTGATGCCGCATTGCAAAATGTAGCAGCGAAAACCCAATTGGCCGAATACTATACCGTGCGCATACCAAAAGATTCAACAGGAACTTACAGTGTAAATATTTTACCCCAGGGTGCTATTGAAAACACGGGCGATACCTATTATATAGATCAATATAGCGGTAGCCTGGCTGGGTCGCAAATGTTTGCTTCCAAAAGTTTAGGGCAGCGGGTACGGGCATTGGTAAAACCTGTGCATACCGGTTCGGTATATGGTTTACCAAGCAGGATCATCAGTTTTATAATATGTTTACTATCATTGATATTCCCGGTTACCGGGGTAATGATGTGGCTTAACCGCACAAAGAAAAAGGGGAAACAGGTAGGTAAGCTGACTTTGGTATAGGTGTTTTATGGCCTAAGGTTGGTACCATCGCCGTAAATGTTCGTGAAAGTTTGTTAACGTTTTTTTAATTCCCTCCTAACGGAAGGGGGGCGGCTGAAATGAGCGCAATGGCAGGGAGGGGTTTCGCCGACATGCCTGCCATCCGCAGCGGTACTTGAACGCCTGATCTAACCCCTTCCTCCTCCTTCCCCGAGGAAGGAATCGCACATTGCCCCCGCTTTTTATATCTTCCTTCGGAAGATTTTGTTAACTTTTTTTTAATTCCCTCCCAACGGGAGGGGTGCGGCTGTAATGCGCGCAATGGCAGGGAGGGGTTTCGCCGACATGCCATCCGTAGCGGTACTTGAACGCCTGATCTAACCCCTTCCTCCTCCTTCCCCGAGGAAGGAATCACACATTGCCCCCGCTTTTTATATCTTCCGAAGGCCTATGGTAACCACATCATAGGCCTTCAGAAAGTTTTGTTAACTTTTTTTAATTCCCTCCCAACGGGAGGGGTGCGGCCGAAATGCGCGCAATGGCAGGGAGGGGTTTCGCCGACATGTCATCCGCAGCGGTACTTGAACGCCTGATCTAACCCCTTCCTCCTCCTTCCCCGAGGAAGGAATCGCACATTGCCCCCACCTTTTTGTATCTTCCGAAGGCCTATGGTGTCTTCACAAACTGCTTTTGGCCTACCTTGTTATATATATATATACTATTTGCTTACCCCTTCTATAATACTAAAGGGCGACATTGTTGGTATTATCCTGGTTAAATGGAAACCTCCATTATGAAACAATTGCCTGTATTCATTTTCTGTTCGCTCACAACCGGGGAGATATTGTAGCATTTGTAAATCAAGGAGCTTTGCGGGCGATGGTTCATTTCCTTCGGGTACTACCATTTCTACCACCAGTACCTTGCCTCCATCGGTCATAGCTTTACGGCAATTTTGGAGCAAAGTAATACATTGCTCATCATTCCAATCGTGAATAATATGTTTCATGATGTAGGCATCGCAACCTGCCGGTACATTTTCAAAAAAATTGCCTCCTACCAAATCACACCTGTCTGATACGCCATGTGCCACTAATAGCTTTCTTGCTTCCGAAACAATAGCCGGCCTGTCATACAGCACACCCTTTACTGTTTCATATTTGGCAAGGATGGATGCCAGTAAAAAGCCATGCCCTCCGCCTACATCAGCAAGGAGTTTTATGGACGAAAAATCATAGCCATTCACTACAGCTACACTGGAAAAGGCGCTATTGCTTGTCATGGCATCATTAAATACCCGGCCGGCTTTCTCGTTGCTCCAGAAATAATCAAAGGCGGGCATGCCATGCACTTTTTCAAAAGAAGGCTTCCCGGTTTTTACGCTATAGGGTAATTCTGCCCAGGTTTGGAATTGCCAGTCGGTAGTGATCATTTCTGCAAAAGCCCGTAAACTGCCCGGCGCATCGCTTAATAAAGGCTCAGCCAAAGGAGTAAGTGAAAATCTTTTTTCAGCATCTTCGGAAAAGACGCCCACACTGGCGCAAGCCCGCAATACCCGGTAAAGGGAACGGGCATGAACACTTGTTTGCCGTGCTAATTCTTCCGCTGTTTTTGCTCCATCTTTTAAAAGATCGGCAATGTGCAGTTCTGCGCATACACCAATGGCACGTGAAACAGCAAAACCAAAAAGCAATTGCATTAATTGAACTGGGGGAGGGGTTTCTTGTGTCATAAGAGGTTGTTTTATAATGGTATAGCAATTTACAATAAGTTTTTGGTTAGTGAATGATCAAAAAATATAACAACTGTTTCCCTGCGCTCTGAAGCGGATTGCGGGTTTCTCTATGAAGCGATATAACAGGGCAAAAGCAAAACGAATTTTAACGCTGGATGCTGGCAGTTAACTACCTGTATCCAGGTCTGATCGCGAAAAGGTACGTATCGACTTTCCTGTATTATCTATCTAATAATCAGTAAGTTGTGTTGGTAAAATAATTGATTGATATCAGGAGCTATAATCTTTAACCAGGCGGCCGCCCGGTTTTTTGCATTTGCGTGCACGGCCTTAAACCCACTAAAAATGTTGAAAACTTTTTGGTGGTAGAAAGTGGTAAAAAGTGGTAAAAGAAAATTACTTTTACCTATTAAATTAAGCCATAGTCTAATAATGCCGCATTTAACCGGAGAATTTGAATGTAAACTGGATACCAAAGGGCGGATGATGATCCCAGCGGGCCTCAAAAAGCAGCTTCCTGAAGCTGACGGAGAGGGCCTTATGATCAATCGCGGCCTGGAGAAGTATTTGGTTATTTACACAAAATCCGAATGGGACAAAAGACTGGATGAATTAAGCAAACTTAACGAATACGACAGACAAAATCTGCGTTTCATAAGATATTTCACCGGTGGCGCGACGGCTTTGATGCCAGATGCGGCTGGTCGTGTGCTGTTGCCAAAGGGTTTGCTTGAATTTGCAGGCATTGGCAGCGATGTAGTGTTAACCTGTGTATTGAACAAAATTGAAGTATGGGACAAGGCTGCCTATACCGAAATGATAAATAATGAGCCCGATAATTTTGCCGAGTTGGCAGAGGCGGTAATGGGTAGTAAAGCAAGGAGGATAGATGAGTGAGTACCATACACCGGTAATGTTGCAGGAATGCATCGAAGGACTTGACATCAAAAAGGATGGCACTTATGTGGATGTAACTTTTGGTGGCGGTGGACATTCGCGCGAGGTCATGAAGCATTTAGGTCCTGAAGGGACATTGCTTGCTTTTGATCAGGATGCTGATGCGCAGCAAAATGCAATTGATGATGAGCGGTTTGTTTTAATCGATCAGAATTTTAGGTATTTGAAGAATTTTTGTCGCCTGCATGGCGCTATACCGGTTGATGGCATTCTGGCCGATCTGGGTGTTTCATCATACCAGTTTGACCAGGCCGAGCGCGGTTTTTCTATCCGCTTTGACGCCGAGCTGGATATGCGCATGAACCAATTGGGCGACCTTACGGCTAAAGATGTTGTAAATAATTATACAGGTGCCGAACTGCACCGCATTTTTGGCATTTACGGCGAGATTCAGAATGCGAAATCGCTGGCCGAAACTATTGTTACCGCAAGGCTTAACGCGCCTATAGTAACCATAGCCGATTTGAAAAATGCGATAAGTGCGCGCATCCCAAAGGGAAAAGAAAATAAATACCTGGCCCAGGTTTTCCAGGCGCTGCGTATTGAAGTTAACCAGGAGCTGGAAGCATTAAAGGAATTTTTGGTACAGGCAGCTGATATATTGGCTGTTGGCGGCAGGCTGGTAGTTATGAGCTATCATTCACTGGAAGACAGGTTGGTGAAAAATTTCATAGCCAAAGGTAAATTCAGCGGCGAAGTAGAGAAAGACTTATACGGTAACAATAATAAACCGCTTGATGCTGTAAGCCGCGGGGCTATCACAGCATCGGCAGAGGAGATCAGTAACAATAACAGGGCACGGAGCGCTAAATTAAGAATAGCTGTAAAAAGATGACCAATCGTTTGCGTACAGAAATTCAGGAGGAGGAAGAAGAAGCTGAAGAGCTTGTTGTGGAAGAAAAACCCAAACGGGAAATTCCTGACAACTTTTTTACGCAATTTTTCACCAAACGTTTTATTAGTAGCGAAAAGGCTACTAACGCATTACCATTTGTGTTGTTCCTGGCTTTTTTAGGTATGGTGTACATTGGTAATATGCACCTTGCCGAAAAAACTATCCGTGATATTGATGATCTCACAAAAGAAGTAAAAGAGCGTGGTTGGGATTTTAAAACCACCAAAGCCGATATGGCTTTTAAAAGTACATTAACCGAAGTGGCCAAACGTGCCGATACCATTGGGATCAGGCAATCTGTTGAGCCGCCGAAGAAGATAACTGTGAAGGAGGAGAAGGATGAAAATTAGAACCAATATACTGCTGAGGGTGTACATCGCCTTTGGCCTGATATTGTTTTTCGCGTTTGCGGTTGTGGTGCAGCTTTGCCGGGTTCAGTTTGTACAGGGTGCAAAGTGGAGGGCTAAGGCTGTTAATATGTCTGCGCAATTCAGGGATGTTGAAGCAGCACGCGGTAATATTTTTTCTGAAGATGGCAGCCTGTTGGCTACATCGGTACCAGAGTATGAGCTGCACATGGATATGCTGGCCGGCGGTATTGCTGCTGACAGTGTTTTTAATGATAATGTTGATATACTGGCGGCAAACCTATCCAAAATGTTTGGCGACAGAACTCCCCGTGAATATTCAAGGGTGCTGCGTGATGCCCGAAAGGACGGTTCGCGGTACCAGTTATTAAGGCGCAGGGTAACTTACCAGGAGTTAAAAAAAATCCGCGAGTTCGCGATATTTAAAAGCAGGAAAACCAAGAACTGCCTGATTGTATTACAGCAGAACAGGCGTATACTTCCCTTCCACTCATTGGCTGCCCGTACCATCGGTTATAAAAACGAAAATGTAAAAAACCCGGTAGGGCTTGAAGGTGCCTATTCCTCTTATATCAATGGCGAAAACGGCAGGCGTTTAATGCAGCGGATTCCCGGCGGTACCTGGATGCCTGTAAATAATGATGAGGATGAAATAGCCGCGAAAGACGGAGCGGATATTATATCAACCATTAATGTAAACTTTCAGGAGATAGCGCAGGCTGCTCTTTTACGCCAATTGGATTCAAGTGCAGCAGATCATGGTTGCGTGGTGTTAATGGAAGTGGCCACCGGCGAAGTACGTGCTATTGCAAACTTTACAAGATCAAAAGATGGTTTGTACCAGGAAAAAATGAACTATGCCATCAGCAATGCTATTGACCCGGGTTCAACTTTTAAGCTGGCATCGTATATGACCCTGCTTGATCAGCATAAACTGGATACCAGCACTGTTGTGAATGCAGAGGGAGGTAAATACAAATTTCCAAAAGGCCCAACCATTACCGATACGGAACATGATAACTATGAAATGAGTGTTAAGCGCGCTTTTGAAGAGTCATCAAATGTGGCGGCGGCAAAACTGGTTTATAGTAACTATAAGGATAACCCATGGCAGTTTATCAATAAGCTGTATAGCTATCATTTAAATGAGAAACTGGGATTGCAGATTCAGGGTGAAGGCAGGCCAGTCATAAAAAATCCATCAAACCGCAGCTGGAACAAATATTACACCCTGCCCGAAATGGCTTATGGATATGAAATGAACATTACGCCTTTGCAGATGCTCACTTTTTACAATTCGGTAGCTAATAACGGCAAAATGATAGCGCCAATTTTTGTGCGCGAAATTCGTAGAATGGGTAATACCATTGAACAGTTTAAAGCGAGGGTAATTACAGATAATGTATGCTCTGATGTTACACTGGGAAAAGTAAGAGGTATGCTTGAAGGTGTAGTACTTAATGGTACGGGTAAAAACGTAATCAAGAATAAACTATATAGTGTAGCTGGTAAAACAGGTACTGCACAGGTAGCGGATGGCACAAAGGGATATAAAATGAAAAGATACCAGGCGTCATTTTGCGGGTATTTTCCAGCCGATCGACCTAAATATTCTATGATAGTGGTTATTAATAACCCTACCAGGGGCTCATACCTGGCGGCCAAAGTTGCTGGTCCGGTGTTTAGGCAGGTTGCCGATATGGTTTACGCCAATGATATGGAAATAAACCAGCCCGCGCCGGTAAGGTTTGTAGGCAATACATCAATGCCTAAAGTAAAGCAGGGTAACTTAAAAGCATTAAAGCATGTGTACAGTAAATTGGGTGTAAAACCACTTTACGCATCTGCAAATGCGGCAAATACTGGTGTTGATACCAGTAACGGTATTCCGTTTGAGGAAGTAAGATTTAAAGAAGGTACCGTTCCGGCAGTAACCGGAATGGGCTTAAGCGATGCCTTGTATGTTTTGGGCAATGCAGGTTATAAAGTAACGGTACGCGGCAGCGGCATGGTAACCACACAATCGGTTACGGGCGGCAGTTTAATACCAAAGGGTTCACGCATAACAATTGAATTGCAATGAGGTATTTAAGTGATTTATTGGATGGATTAGCCTTTACAGAACTGCAGGGCAGTGCCGATGTGGAAATATCTTCGGTAGCTTTTGATTCGAGGCAGGTAACTCCGGGTTCGTTGTTTGTTGCCGTAAAGGGAACTCTGGTTGACGGGCACGATTACATTCAGCAGGCGATTAAAAAAGGCGCTATTGCAGTTATCTGTGAAGATCTGCCCGCGCATACAGCAGGTGAGGTTGATTTTTTAATGGTTGCAGATTCTGGTAGAGCATTAAGCCTGGTTGCGGCTAATTTTTATGGTAATCCATCGGCACAGTTAAAGCTGGTTGGCATCACTGGCACCAACGGTAAAACAACTATTGCTACCTTATTATATCAATTGTTTCGTGATCTGGGGTATAAATGCGGTTTGTTATCAACGGTTGAAAACCAGATCAATGGCCAGGTGATCCCATCTACACATACTACTCCTGATCCTATTGAGCTTAACCGCTTGCTGGAAGAAATGGTGGCACAGGGTTGTGATTATTGCTTTATGGAAGTGAGCTCGCACGCGGTGGCGCAGCACAGGATAGCTAATCTTCAGTTTTCGGGCGGTGTATTCACCAACCTTACACATGATCATTTAGATTACCACAAAACCTTTGATAGCTATTTAAAGGCCAAAAAGACATTCTTTGATGGTTTGCCTAAAAGCGCTTTCGCCCTTACCAACAGTGACGATAAAAATGGCAACGTGATGCTGCAAAATACCCTGGCCCACAAAAAAGCCTACGGATTAAAAAGCATGGCAGATTATAAGGCCCGGATCCTTGAAAATCAGTTTGGTGGCCTGCTTTTGCACATAGATAGCGAGGAAGTCTGGTTTAAAATGGTAGGCACCTTTAACGCTTACAACCTGCTTGCTGTGTATGCTACAGCCATGTTGTTGGAGCAGGACAAAGCCAAAGTGCTAACCAGCCTGAGTAAATTAACAGGTGCCGAAGGTCGGTTTGAATATATAGTAGCACCAAATAAAGTAATAGGTATAGTTGACTATGCCCATACGCCTGATGCTGTACAAAACGTGCTGAGCACTATACACGATATCCGTAAGGGTACCGAAAAGGTAATAACTGTTATTGGCTGCGGTGGCGATAGGGATAAAACCAAGCGCCCTATTATGGCACGTGTAGCCAGTGAGTGGAGTGATAAAGTGATCCTTACCTCTGATAATCCCCGTTCGGAAGATCCGGCCCAGATTATTAGAGATATGATTGAAGGCGTTGACCCGGCATTTAAAAGGCATACCGTAAGTATTGTTGACAGAAGAGAGGCCATTAAAACCGCCTGCATGCTGGCTCAACCCGGTGATATTATTTTAGTAGCCGGCAAGGGCCACGAAAAATACCAGGATATAAACGGAGTGAAAAATCACTTTGATGATATGGAAGAATTGGAAGAGCAGTTTAAATTGTTATTGTAATTGTCTGAATCAGAATTTTTCACTTGTTGTTTGTTTCGACGGTGTTCAAGAAGGCGTTGCCGTTAACAAAATTAAAAAATTAACAGAATCAATGATTCACCTTTAATCGGTGAATCATCATATTAAATCGGTGTAATCAAAAGCAAAAGATGTTATACTACCTGTTTACATACTTAAATAAAAATTACAGCATTCCGGGATTCGGGGTATTTCAGTATATCACGTTCCGTACGGCATTGGCTGTTATAACATCGTTAGTAGTAACCACGGTTTACGGTCGCCGGTTAATTGATTACCTGCGTTTTAAACAGGTTGGTGAAACGGTAAGGAACCTGGGACTGGAAGGTCAGATGCAAAAATCGGGTACACCTACTATGGGTGGTCTTATTATTTTGCTGGGTATTTTGGTGCCAACATTGCTGTTTGCCAAGCTGGGTAATATTTATATTATTTTAATGCTCATCACTACCGTATGGCTGGGTGCCATTGGTTTTTTAGATGATTATATTAAGGTATTTAAGAAGAATAAAGAAGGCTTGGCCGGCAGGTTCAAGATCATTGGCCAGGTCGGCTTGTCGCTCATCATCGGGTGGACAATGTATTTCAATACCAACATTGTTATAAGGCAGGAGGTAAAGCTGCCCGTAAAGGCCGATGTGCCGGTTGATTTTCATTTGAAGCGTAATGTTCCGGTATATACCCAGGATGTACGGTCGACCAAAACAACCATGCCCTTTTACAAAAACAATGAGTTTGATTATGCCAAGGTACTTAAGTTTATAGGTACAGGTTATGAGCAATACGCGCTGGTGGTATTCCTGTTTTTTGCAATCATCATTATCACCTTTATATCCAACGGGGCTAACATAACCGATGGTATAGACGGACTGGCGACGGGGACGTCGGCCATCATCGGGATTACGCTGGCTATACTGGCCTATGTATCCGGTAACGTAGAGATTGCCGATTACCTCAATATCATGTTCATCCCCAACTCGGGCGAGCTTGTAATTTTCGCGGGTGCTTTTGTAGGGGCTTGTGTAGGCTTTTTATGGTATAACTCGTACCCCGCGCAAGTATTTATGGGCGATACAGGCAGCCTGGCAATAGGTGGTATCATAGCTGTTTTTGCTATCATGATACGTAAGGAATTATTGCTGCCAGTATTATGCGGTGTGTTTTTGGTGGAGAACGTGTCGGTAATTATGCAGGTAGGCTGGTTTAAGTACACCAAAAAGAAATTTGGCGAAGGTAGGCGGGTGTTTTTAATGGCGCCGCTGCATCACCATTACCAAAAGAAAGGTTTCCATGAAGCCAAGATAGTAACCCGGTTTTGGATCATCGGGATATTGCTGGCGATAATAACGATTATAACATTGAAATTAAGGTAGAAGAAGCCCCCTAACCCCCTGAAGGGGGAACAATGGTGAAGATAGATAGAGAAGAAAAATTAAAAGATTTAAAGAAGAAGGATGAACGAGAATAACAATATACCCAATCAAAAGCACCCCCTTCAGGGGGCGGGGGGGGCTATGCGCCTTGTTATTCTTGGCGCTGGCGAAAGTGGTGTAGGTGCGGCATACCTTGCCAAACAGCAGGGCTATGATGTTTTTGTGTCTGATTTTGGGGCTATTGCAGATCATTATAAAAAACAGCTGGAAGACTGGAACATCAGCTTTGAAGAAAAACAACATACCGAGGAGTTGATACTGAACGCGGTTGAGGTGATCAAAAGCCCGGGGATACCTGATAAGGCTCCGATCATTAAAAACCTTAAAGAGCAGGGTATTCCGGTAATATCCGAGATAGAGTTTGCAGGCAGGTATTGCAATGCTAAGATCATCGGCATCACAGGATCTAACGGTAAAACTACTACCAGTAGCTTAACCTACCACATCCTTAAAGATGCAGGTTTAAATGTTGGGCTGGCAGGTAACATAGGTAAAAGCTTTGCTTACCAGGTAGCTACAGAAAAGTTTGACCTGTATGTACTGGAACTAAGCAGTTTTATGCTTGATGATATGTTTAAGTTCAAGGTGGATATAGCAGTATTGCTCAATATTACGCCCGATCATTTAGACAGGTATGATTATAAGCTGGAAAATTACGCGGCATCCAAATTCAGGGTAACGCAAAATCAAACAGCGGCAGATTATTTTATTTACTGCGCCGATGACCCCGAAACCATAAAAGGTATGGCTGATAGGAAATTTGAGGCACAGCTATTACCCTTTTCCATTGAAAAAAAGATTGAACCGGGAGCATATCTCGAAAACGACAATATTGTCATCAACACAAATCAAGAACATTTTACAATGTCAATTAAAGAACTGGCCCTGCAGGGTAAGCACAACATTTACAACTCTATGGCATCAGGTATTGTAGCCAGAGTGCTGGAGTTGCGCAATGAAACGATGAGGGAGAGCATGGGCAACTTTAAAGCCATTGAACATAGGCTTGAGTTTGTTGCCAATATTTCAGGCATTCGTTTCATCAACGATTCAAAAGCAACCAACGTTAACTCAACCTGGTACGCTTTGGAAAGCATGAGCAGCGATGTGATACTGATATTAGGCGGTGTTGATAAAGGCAACGATTACGGGATGCTTAAAGACCTGGTTAAGCACAAAGTAAAATCCATCGTGTGCTTAGGTAAGGATAACAAGCGCATCCACGATGCATTTGAGGATGATGTAGATGTGATAGTGAATACATTTTCGGCACAGGAAGCAGCCCAGGTGGCTTATCACCTGGCTACTAAAGGCGATACCGTATTATTATCACCGGCCTGCGCCAGTTTCGATCTGTTTAAAAATTACGAAGACAGGGGAAACCAGTTTAAAGCGGCGGTGAGGGAATTATAGATGTGCAGATGAGAAATAATAGATAAGAAGTTTAGTCCATGCTCCATGGACTATAGACCATGGACTAATAGTAAACAATAAAAGCAATGCATAGGATATTAAATAACACAAAAGGCGACCGATGGATATGGCTTATAGTCATATTGCTTTCTGTTATATCCTTGTTGGCGGTATACAGTTCAACCGGTACACTGGCTTATAAGCGGGGTGTAGGGGTCGAGTCGATATTGATGAAGCATTTGGCTATGGTAGTAGGTGGTATTATGCTGATGTATATTTCGCATAAGCTGGATTACCGTTACTACGCCGGCCTGTCGAAAATTATGATGATCGTTACTATACCATTGTTGATATATACGTTGGTATTTGGTAGCCACATCAATAACGCCAGTCGCTGGATCAATATCCCGGTGATAGGTTTAAGCTTCCAGACATCCGATTTGGCCAAATTGGCTTTAATCACTTACCTGGCACGTACACTATCGCGCAAGCAGGAGAACATTAAGGACGTAAAGGAATCATTTTTACCTATCATGGGTTCTGTTTGTTTGGTATTTATATTAATAGCGCTGGCTAACTTATCAACCGCGCTGATGTTATTTGGCGTAAGCATTTTGCTGTTGATCATAGGCCGTATCAGCATAAAACAAATAGCCATAGTATGTGCGGCAGGGTTTATATTATTATTGGGAGTTATCTTTTTGGGGCCAAGAAGGCATACTTACGTATCACGCGTAAATACCTTTCTGCATCCGGATTCAACCAAGACTGATAAATCATTCCAGGCCGATCATGCCAAAATAGCTATCGCCAGTGGTGGTCTTTTTGGTAAGGGCCCCGGGAATAGCACCGAGAGGAATTACCTGCCCGAATCATACTCGGATGAGATCTATGCCATTATTGTAGAAGAATATGGCCTGTTAGGTGGTTTTGTATTGGTAGGTATTTACCTGTTTTTACTATACAGGTGTATTAAAATAGTAACCAAAGCGCCAAAGGCGTTTGGTGCGTTGCTTGCCTGCGGGTTGAGCTTCAGCCTTGCTATACAGGCGTTCGCGAATATGGCGGTAGCTGTGGGGCTTGGCCCGGTAACCGGGGTGCCGCTGCCTTTTGTAAGTATGGGAGGGACATCACTATTATTCACGAGTGTGGCTTTCGGCATCATACTATCGGTAAGCCGCGATATTGAGGAGCCGAAGAAGGTAGTAGTTGGAGAGATAAGGACGGTTTGAGCCCCCTAACCCCCTGAAGGGGGAATAATAAAGGATAAAAAAGTAATGAAAGACAATAGCATAAATGTAAAAGACGCCAATCAAAAGTTCCCCCTTCAGGGGGCTGGGGGGAGGCCGTTGCGCATTATCATCAGTGGTGGCGGAACAGGAGGACATATCTTCCCGGCTATTGCTATTGCCAATGCTTTAAAAAATATTGATCCGGCTACCGAAATTCTGTTTGTGGGGGCTTTAGGTCGCATGGAAATGGAAAAAGTTCCGGCGGCGGGGTATAAAATCATCGGGTTGGATATTCGGGGTATTCAGCGCGATTCTATCTGGAAAAACGTCCTGTTCCCGGTTAAGCTGGTGAACAGTGTACGCAAGGCCTTACAGATTATTAAGGATTTTAAGCCCGATGCCGCTGTTGGCGTTGGGGGCTATGCCTCTGGGCCGCTGTTGTATGCCGCATCCATGAAAAAGATACCGTACCTGATACAGGAGCAAAATTCCTATGCTGGTATTACTAATAAATGGCTGGGTAAGGGCGCCAAAAAAATATGTGTTGCTTTTGATAATATGGAGCAGTTTTTTCCTGCCAGCAAGATCATCAAAACAGGTAACCCTATCCGTAAGGATGCGGTGAACATTGGCGGTAAGCACATGCAGGCGCTGGAGTTGTTTAAATTATCAACGTTTAAAAAAACCATACTGATAACCGGGGGTAGCCTTGGCGCACGTACGTTGAATAACAGCATCATGGCTGGTTTGGATAAACTCATAGCTGCGGATGTACAAATCATATGGCAAACGGGGAAATTTTATTATAAAACGATCATAGAGAAACTGGGCGACGATCATCATCCGGATATTAAAATAAAGGAGTTTTTAACCCGCATGGACCTGGCATACGCTGCTGCCGACATTATTATATCAAGAGCAGGAGCAGGCACTATTGCAGAGTTGTGTATGGTGAAAAAACCGGTGATCCTGGTGCCTTCGCCAAATGTGGCCGAGGATCATCAAACTAAAAACGCTTTGGCGCTGGTACAGGAAGATGCTGCCATTTTTGTTGCCGACAGAGATGCCGAAGCAAAGCTGGTTGATAGGGCGCTTGAATTGTTGGATGATAAACCATTGCAGAAAAAACTAAGCACCAACATAGGTAAAATGGCTATGCCAAATGCCGATGAAGTGATAGCAAAAGAGCTTATACAATTAATAAATAACAATTAAAATTATGGTCCTCTTCTCCCAAAAGGGGAGGGCCTTTTTTAAAAAAACACTAACATGGAACTACGCGACATACAAAGGGTTTACCTGGTGGGCATTGGCGGCATCGGTATGAGCGGGCTGGCCCGCTATTTCCAACATTTGGGCTGTATTGTTTGCGGTTATGATAAAACGGCGACGGATTTAACTAACGATTTGCATAACGAAGGTATCCAGGTGGTGTTTGATGATAAGGCGGATTGGATACCGATGAGTTTCCAGGAGCCTTGCAATGATACGCTTATTATATACACGCCGGCTATTCCTAAGGATTCGGCCATATTGAACTATTTTAAAAATAAAGGCTTCGAACTATTTAAGCGTTCGCAGGTTTTGGGTTTAATAAGTAAAAGTTCCTTTACTATTGCTGTTGCCGGTACCCATGGCAAAACTACCACCTCAACTATGGTAGCGCATTTGCTTAAAGCTTCGGGTAATGATTGCTCGGCGTTTTTGGGGGGTATATCATCCAACTACCAAAGCAACGTTTTGTATGGTAAAAACAATGTAATGGTGGTTGAGGCCGATGAGTATGATCGCTCGTTTTTAACACTGTATCCCGATGTTGCCATCATCACATCGATGGATGCCGACCATTTGGATATTTATGGTGATCATGCGCATTTAACAGAATCATTTAAGCTGTTTGCTTCGCAGATAAAAGTAGGTGGTACATTGGTACATAAAAAAGGTTTGCCTTTAGATACCGGTTATACCTATGCTATTGATGATTCAACCGCCGATGCGCATGCAGCAAACATTCGCATTGAAGGGGGAGATTTCTATTTCGATTTTGTGAACGTCGATTTAAGTATTACCGATATTAAAATGGGTATAGCAGGCACGCATAACATCGAAAACGCGGTGGCCGCTATTGAGGCTGTGTTGAGGCTTGATATTCCTGCCGATTCTATAAAAAGCGCGCTGGCATCTTTCAAGGGGGTTAAGCGCAGGTTTGAATACATTGTGAAAACACCAGAGCATATTTATATTGATGATTATGCCCATCACCCCGAAGAATTAAGGGCCTGCATATCATCGGTAAAAAGATTATATCCCGATAAAAAGCTGACCGCTATTTTTCAGCCGCACCTGTACACCCGCACCCGCGATTTTGCCGATGGCTTTGCCGAAGTGCTGGATATGGTAGATGAGTTGATATTGCTGGATATATACCCTGCCCGCGAGCTGCCTATTGAAGGGGTAACATCAGATATGTTATTAAATAAAATGCAGCTGGTAAATAAACGTAAACTAACCAAGCAACAAGCATTGGATGCCGTAAAAAATGAAAAGCCCGAGCTGCTGTTAACAGTAGGCGCCGGTGATATTGATACATTGGTGCATCCTTTAAACAAAATATTACAACATGGATAGAAAGCTCATCTGGAAGCGCCTGTTAGTAGGTTTTGCCTGGGTAATTTGCCTGGGTGGCCTTGTGGTGCTGATGAGTTTCATTGAAAAGAAAAAAGCTTCGGTGGTTTGTACTGCCGTAAAGGTAAATATTCCGGGTAACCAGTATTTTATAGATAAGCAGGAAGTTGACCAGATTTTGCAGACAAACAGCCATACACTTATAGGGCGAAAACTGGAGAATATAAATATTCAGGAACTGGAGAACAAATTGAAGGCAAATCCATTTATTGAGTTTGCAAAAGTTTATACAGAAATGGATGGGATATTAAGGGTTGAGGTAAGCCAGCGCCAACCTATACTGCGGGTGATGAACCATTACGATATGGATTTTTATATAGATCAGCATGGTTTAAAAATTCCGCTTTCATCAAACTTTACCGCAAGGGTACTGGTGGCTAATGGTTTTATTGATGAACTTTTTACCAATCATGTTGATTCATTACACACACGGTTGGCGAAGGACTTGTACCGGACGGCCGATTTTATTCGCAAAGATTCGTTGTGGGATGCACAGATAGCGCAGATCTATGTAAATACGGATCGGGAGATTGAGCTGATCCCAAGGGTGGGCAGCCAAAGGATACTGATAGGGAATGCCGATTCATTGAATGTAAAACTTAGAAACCTGGTAGCTTTTTACAAACAGGTGTTGCCACAGGTAGGCTGGGATAAATACAAAACAATAAATGTTAAATATACCAACCAGGTTATTGGTATAAAAAACGAATTGACAAAAGCAGATTCGGCTAAAGCCAAGGCACTTAGACTGGATTCGCTAAAAATGAAAAAAGAGAAATCTCAAATAAAATTGTAATATGGACAAAAGCTCAACTCAAGAAAAAAGTTCACCAATTGTAGTAGGATTGGATATCGGGACTACTAAGATATGCGTCATTGTGGGTCGCAGGAGCAAGAATGGGAAGATTGAGGTATTAGGAATTGGTAAAGCAGAATCTGCGGGTGTAACCCGTGGAATGGTATCAAACATAGATAAAACTGTACAGGGTATCACCCAGGCGGTGGAGATTGCAGGCGCGCAATCAAATGTGGATATAAAGGTAGTATTTGTAGGTATAGCTGGCCAGCATATTAAAAGTTTGCAGCACCGCGGTTTAATAACCCGTCGTGATCTGCAATCAGAGATCGGGCGTAAAGATATTGATAAGCTGATAGAGGATATGTACAACCTGGTGATGCCTCCGGGCGAGGATATCATCCACGTATTGCCGCAGGAATTCACAGTGGATAATGAGCCGGGCATTAAGGATCCTATTGGTATGGCAGGTGTTAGGCTTGAAGCCAACTTCCATATTATATCGGGCCAGGTTACAGCAATTAAAAATATTGTTAAGTGTGTTAATAAGGCCAACCTGGATAGCCAGGACCTGATATTGGAGCCATTGGCATCTTCTGAATCTGTGTTGAGCGAAGAGGAAAAAGAAGCCGGTGTGGTGTTGGTTGATATAGGTGGCGGTACTACCGATGTGGCTATTTTTCATGAAGGCATAATCCGCCATACGGCAGTTATCCCTTTTGGTGGTAATAGCGTTACCGAGGATATTAGAGAAGGTTGTTCCGTAATGCGCAACATTGCCGAGCAGCTGAAAGTAAGGTTTGGATCGGCCCTGGCTGATGAGAACAAAGAGAACGAGATAGTTTGCGTGCCGGGTTTACGTGGCCGCGAACCTAAGGAGATTAGCGTTAAAAACCTGGCTTACGTAATCCAGGCCCGTATGGAAGAGATTGTGGAGCATGTTTATTACGAAATTAAATCATCAGGCTACGAGAAAAAACTGATTGCCGGGATAGTAATAACAGGCGGTGGAGCGCAGCTGAAACACTTACGCCAGCTGGTAGAGTTTGTTACCGGTTTGGATTGCCGCGTTGGTTACCCAACAGAGCACCTGGCTAAGAACGAAGTGTTGCCTAAAAATATTTACGAAGAGCTGCAAAGCCCAACGTTTGCAACAGGTATAGGCTTGCTGATAAAAGGGATCCAGAAAACAGAATATATGAATGTAGATATACCTGTTGAAAAAGCATTGAAGCCTAAGTTTGAAACTAAAGGTAAAGAAGGTGGTTTGTTTGACAGGTTGCTGAAAAAAAGTATCACATTTATTAAAGACGATATAAACGACGAGGATTTTTTGAAATAATTATACACAATAGTTAAGTTTTTCCACATATTGACATTTGTGGAAAACTGTTGTTGAAAAAGTATTATTATTACGATGGTAAAATCTAAATATTGGTTGAATCACATATAGCTGAAAACGAAGATTATGCAGTTTGAGATGTTAAAAGAAAAATCGTCAATCATCAAGGTAATTGGTGTTGGCGGTGGTGGTGGTAACGCGGTAAACCATATGTACAGGCAAGGAATTACCGGTGTTGACTTTATTATTTGCAACACTGATGCCCAGGCATTGGAGCTTAGCCCCATACCTAACAAAGTACAATTGGGTGCCAGCCTTACAGAAGGAATGGGAGCCGGTTCGATACCCGAAGTTGGGAAAAATTCAGCTATTGAAAATATCGATGATATTAAGCAGATGTTGGGTGTTAATACCAAGATGCTGTTTATTACCGCAGGTATGGGTGGTGGTACCGGTACAGGTGCAAGCCCGATCATAGCCAAAGCTGCCCGCGAAATGGATATATTAACGGTTGGTATTATAACCACGCCGTTCTCTTTTGAAGGTAAACGCCGTAAAATGCAGGCCGATGCCGGGATGGAGGAATTAAGAAAATATGTTGATTCATTCCTGGTGATATCAAATGACAGGCTGCGTCAGATATTTGGTAACCTAACCATGAGCTCGGCTTTTGGCCAGGCTGATGATATATTAACCACCGCTGCTAAAGGTATTGCCGAGATCATAACTTTACCGGGTTATATCAACGTTGACTTTAAGGATGTGCGCACTGTAATGAAAGATAGCGGTGTGTGTATCATGGGCAGCAGCACAGCCGAAGGCGAAGGCCGCGCGCTGAAAGCCGTTGAGGGTGCATTGTCATCGCCGTTGTTGAAAGATAACGAGATAGAAGGCGCACGCTATATTTTGCTTAATATCAGCTCGGGCCTTAAAGAGGTTACCATGGATGAGGTGAGCATCAT
The DNA here is from genome assembly GCF_056406855.1 of Mucilaginibacter sp. P1_A3. Lineage (NCBI taxonomy): Bacteria > Pseudomonadati > Bacteroidota > Sphingobacteriia > Sphingobacteriales > Sphingobacteriaceae > Mucilaginibacter > Mucilaginibacter sp. P1_A3. The sequence goes on along the minus strand of NZ_JBFTZJ010000011.1, from coordinate 234,381 downwards.
TACCGATTATATACAGGAAGAAGCCGGTTTGGCTGCAGACCTGATATGGGGTAATTGTGTTGACGAAAACCTGGAAGATAAACTTTCGGTAACTATTATTGCAACTGGTTTCCAAACCAAAGATGAGCGTGAAAAAGAACATAGCAACAAAAAGATAGTATCAATGCTAGTTCCGGAAAATACACCTTTGGTAAAACCTGTTAATGCTTTTAATGAATTTATAAACCCGGTTAAAGCCAATGCTACAGCCGAGCCTTATATTAAACATCATAAAGAAGAGCCAAAGCAAACCGGTCTGTTTGATATGTTTGCCCGTCCTGATGAGAAACAGGAAACTGTAGTGAAATACAACCTTGCCGATGAAGATAAGGAAGAAGATCACGAACAGGATACAGCTGGTTTTACCTTCAAAATGGCCGAGCCTGAATCATACGCCCCGGTAAAAGAAGAGCGTAAGCCAGAGCCTGTACCAGAACCAGCTCCCGAGCCTACACCTGCTTTTGGCGCTGATGATCATAAAACAAATGAATCGATAGAGGAGCAGCTGAAAAAATCGCGCGAGCGGATCATGCGCTTAAAAGACCTGAGCATGAAATTGCGTACAGGCAACATTCAGGAGTTGGAAAATGTACCGGCCTATAAACGCAAGGAAATAGCCCTTCAGGATACACCACAATCTGACGAGAGCCAGATATCAAGATTCAGCCTAATGCCTGATAACGAAGGCAACACCGAGATCCGCAGAAATAACTCATTTTTACATGATAATGCCGATTAGTATCAAGTAGTTAGTATCAAGTATCAAGATAAAAAGACGCAAAGCCATTATAAAAGAATAACAATCTTTATGATGGCTTTTTTGATTATTGATAGATAACTGAAGCAAGGGGAGAAAATCTTGCTACTTGATACTAACTACTTGATACTATTCCTCCCGTTATAACCTATTCTAAAAAGTTATAGCTATTGTAGTAAGTCGTATTTACAGCTATATTTGCAATTATTCACTATTTAAAAGGTAAATTATTTTGGATTTATTTGATAAAATAACAAAAAGCTTAGGTGGGCCATTGGGTCAGCACCAAAAATGGTCACATGGTTATTTTTCATTTCCTAAACTGGAAGGGGAAATTGGACCGCACATGCAGTTCAATGGCAAGGAACATTTGGTTTGGAGCCTTAATAATTACCTGGGTTTAGCTAATCATCCCGAAGTAAGGGAAGCTGATGCTAAAGCTGCTGCCGATTATGGTATGGCTTACCCTATGGGTGCGCGTATGATGTCTGGCAACTCTATTCACCATGAAGAGCTGGAAAATAACCTGGCTGAATTTGTGGGTAAACAGGCTGCTTTTTTATTAAACTACGGATACCAGGGCATGGTATCAATTATAGATTCATTGGTTGACAGGAACGACGTTATTGTTTATGATGCAGAATCACATGCCTGTATCATTGATGGTGTGCGCCTGCATATGGGTAAACGTTTTGTTTACCAGCACAATGATATCGAAAGTTGCGAAAAACAACTGGAGCGTGCAACAAAATTAACCGAACAAACCGGTGGCGGGATACTGCTGATCACCGAAGGTGTTTTTGGCATGTCGGGAGCGCAGGGTAAACTAAAAGAAGTTATCGAACTAAAAAAGAAATTCAACTTCCGTTTATTGGTGGATGATGCGCATGGTTTTGGTACCATGGGTAAAACCGGTGCCGGTACACATGAGGAGCAGGATTGTATTGATGGGGTAGATGTATACTTTGCCACATTTGCAAAATCAATGGCAGGTATAGGCGCATTTGTTGCTGCTGATGAAGAGATAGTTCATTTCCTGCGTTATAATATGCGTTCGCAAACATTTGCTAAAGCACTGCCTATGCCGATGGTATTGGGCTTAAAAAAACGTTTTGAGCTATTAACCACGCAGCCGCAACTGCGCGAAAAACTGTGGTTGATCTCGTCAACACTGCAAAAAGGTTTAAGGGAGCGTGGCTTTAACCTGGGTGTTACCAATACCATGGTTACTCCTGTGTTTTTAGAGGGCAACCTTTTCGAAGCTACCAGCCTAACCCGCGACCTGCGCGAAAACTATGGTATCTTTTGTTCCATAGTGATCTATCCGGTTATACCTAAAGGACTAATATTACTGCGCCTGATACCAACAGCTTCGCATTCATTGGCCGATGTACAGCGCACCCTTGATGCTTATAGCGAAATGGGTGAAAAACTAAAGGCGGGTTTTTACAAAGAAAACAAACTGGAAATAGCGTAATATTTCAGATATGCAGATTTCAGATGTGCAAATTATCTGTGCATTGAGTAAACTTAATATAAACCACAAATGGCTTCAATTTTGAAGCCATTTGTGGTTTATATGTCTCCGTTGATGTATTGCTAAAAAAACTTTTTGTCATCCTGAACGTAGTGAAGGATCTATTATTCGCCATGCTTTTTCGCCCTGTACAGTCTGCGAATAGATCCTTCGTTCCTACCCATGACGTATTGGGTTTTGAGGCGTGTGGGCCTGTCAGTCTGAGCCTGTCGAAGACTCGCGCGGAGAGGCCTTTGCCCACTATCCTTCGACAGGCTCAGGATGACAGCCATTTTTGTTACGTCATTTTCTCCTTCAGAGGCCAAAACGGATTTTAAAACTCAGGATGACAAACCTTTTAAAACGTCGTTTCATCCTATAGGGTTTCGCGAAATTTCGTACCTCGCAATGACGCGGGTTTTAAATTTTACGTTTAAAAATCATCTCGACAACCGTTTTCAAATCAACCTATCTTCAAATTTTTTGATCATCTGCACATTTGCATATTTGAAATCTGCACATTTAAAATCTACACATCTGCATCAGTGCTTGAAAAACGATAGATAAACCTGCTTTACAATATGATACCCCGCAAAGGCGAAAAACAAGATGGCGATACTGGTATTAATTAACCGGGTACTAAGTGCAAATTTACTTTGTATATACCGGGCAAACAACGCGTAAATATATAAGCATAAAAAAGAACCGGCTGCAGAGCCTACGCTAAATATCACTAAGGCTATCCTTCCGTCAAGGATCCATTCGTGTGTAATGAGGTAAGTTCCTGTAACCATCCAGAAAGGTACCTGCATTGGGTTTAAAAAGCCCAGCAGAATGCCGTACTTGATACTGGCATGTTCGGAGTAAGTGGTTTGGGGTGGTTTATTGCGATGGATCCAGGTAATGGCGCCTAATACGCCAAAAAGAATAACCATTACCCAGTCGATAATAACGGCAAGGTGCATTTGGCCGGAAAGCCACCTTGCGGCCTGCATAATACAATAAGTAAAAAAAAACTCAACGCATGAAAAAGCGATGATAAAGCGTAAAGCCTCTTTTATGCCACGGTTTATAGTGATCTGTATAAGTGAAAGGTTAATGTTGCCGGGAGGGATGTAACCAATAAAGTTGGCTATCAGCCCGATGAAAAAGGTAAGAAATATCATTGCGGCAAAGATATGTTGTTAAATTGAAAATTTGGAGATGAGTTGATTTGAAAATTTGAAGATGTGACAATTTGAAAATGAGTTTGCATTTCAAATCTTCAAATTGACAAATTTTCAAATCAATCTGCACTTCTTCCGTACATTTGCACATCTGCACATTTGAAACGGCAGAGCCATCAACGAAGTTAATCTGCACATCTGAAAACATGTCAACCCATAAAATAATCTCCTTACTTCCGTCTGCTACCGAAATAATATGTGCCCTGGGGCTCGAAGATAACCTGGTGGGCCGCTCACATGAGTGTGACTATCCCGAATCGGTAAAACAATTGCCGGTTTGCACCGAAGCGAATTTTCCTGATGGTTTAAGCAGCGCCGATATTGATGTGAAGGTAAAGGAGATTCTTGCCGATGCCCTATCGGTTTACACGGTAAAACGCGAACAGATCAAACAACTGGCACCCGATGTGGTGATTACGCAGGATCAGTGCGAGGTTTGCGCGGTATCATTAACGGATGTGGAGCTGGCTCTGGATAACTATCTTGATAAAAAAGCCCGTATCATTTCATTGCGACCAAATAGCGTAGAAGATATCTTTAATGATATAATCACCATAGCCAACGCGTTGAATGTACCCCAGGCAGGTGCCGACCTGGTGGAATTACTTAATGAACGGGTTGATATCATTAAGCACAAGTTGAAATTTGCAGATAGCAAACCAACCGTAGCCTGTATAGAATGGCTGGAGCCAATGATGATATCAGGCAACTGGGTGCCCGGATTGGTAAGCATAGCCGGCGGTACAGCTGTCCTGGCCCAGGACGGCAAACATTCACCCTATGTAAGCTGGGATGAGATTCGTGCGCAAAATCCTGAAATCATCATAGTAATGCCCTGTGGCTTTTCTATAGAGCGCAGCTTAAAGGAAATAGATATTTTAATGCAGCTTCCGGGCTTTGCTGATATGAAGGCCGTGAAAAATAATCAGCTATATATTGCTGATGGCAACCAATACTTTAACCGCCCCGGTCCGCGTATTGTTGATTCTATCGAGATCCTGGCCGAGATCATCCGCCCTAAGCAGTTTGCCTTTGGGTACGAGGGTGAGGGCTGGATAAAGTTCGGGGTGTAAGGTCTGTATTTCTCCCCATGTCATTGCGGGAATCCATCAGGGATAAACCTGAAAAAAATGTGATGACGTATTGCAAGCGCGGCTTTTCGTAGAGACGCATATTTGCGTCTCCAGCTATACAGAGCGGATTTGCATTTCCGATTTGCACGCGGGAGACGCAAATATGCGTCTCTACAAAAAATAATATTGGTAATCAATAACTTGCGTGGATATTTGCGATTGCCACGCTACGCTCGCAATGACATTTAAAATCAGTAATTAAATAAAATTTCCACTTATTAAAATTATTTAAAAAGTTGTATATATTTACGTGTCCAATAAAATTAAACACTAAGATTATATGCGTAAAATTTTTACTACGATGCTTATCGCGGCATTTTTTATGAGTTCTGCTTTTAAAACTAAGGATGCTATAAAATTTAATGCTGCCGATTTGCGCATTAGCTGGGAGGTAATGGATAATAACTACCAGGGTAAAAATGAAGCGTTGACCGCGCTGGTAATTACCAATAGCGGTAAAGAAGTATTGCCGGCAGGTGGATGGAAGTTCTACTTCAACTCGGGACGTGGCTTTACCGAGAATGCGGTAAGTGGCAACGCCAAAATAAACCAGGTAAACGGCGACCTGTACAGTATTACGCCAACTGCAGGTTTTAAAGAACTGAAACCGGGTGAATCTGCCCGCATCGAATATGTAAATGACGATCCGGTAGTAAACGTTACCGATGCCCCCGAAGGTATTTACCTGGTTTGGGATGCCCAGGCCGAAAAGGGCTACAGCATTGGTTCGTTTGATATCAAGCCCTATAAGCCTACCTACGCGGGTTTAATTACTCCCGAAATTGTTTACGACAGGAATAAAACGGTAACAGATATTCCGGCAGATCAATTGCCGAAAATTTTGCCTACGCCGGTAAGTTATAAGGAAACCGGGAGCGCTTTTACATTAACAGCCAACATACATGTTTCATCGGCTGATAAAAGGTTCGATAAGGAATTAGCGATATTAAACAATGACATGAAAGCCTTATTCGGCAAAAGGGCGACCAATAAGTATGCTGATAATGTTATTTCGCTTGAATATAAAGAGGGTTTAAATGCAGAAGGGTATGAGCTAAGCGTTAAGCCATCTGCAATAACTATCCGTGCAACAACTGCGGCGGGTATGTTTTATGGTATACAATCGTTTAAAACGCTTATCCCGGTAACAGCATTAGCTAAGCCAGCGTCATCTATACAAATTTCTTGTGTTGAAGTTGCCGATGCTCCCCGTTTCCCGCACCGCGCAGTCATGCTGGATGTAGCCCGTAACTTTCAACCCCAAAAGCAGGTAATCAAATTGCTGGAGGCTATGAGTCTTTATAAACTGAACGTTTTGCACCTGCACTTAACCGATGATGAAGGCTGGAGAATAGAGATCCCATCTTTGCCTGAACTTACTTCCGTTGGCTCAAAACGTGGGCATACTTTGGATAGTAAAAACCATTTGCCGGCATCCCATGGTTCGGGCCCGGATGTGAACAATCCTTATGGTACGGGCTTTTATACCAAAGCTGAATACATCGAAATTTTGAAATATGCTACTGATCGCCATATCACGGTAATCCCCGAAATAGAAACTCCCGGCCATGCCCGTGCTTCTATCAAAGCAATGGATGCCCGGTATGATCGCCTGATGGCCGAAGGTAAAAAGGATGAAGCCACTAAATATCTACTCCGCGATCTTGATGACAAATCCGAGTATCGTTCCGTACAGTACTGGAATGATAACGTGATCAATGTATCGGTGCCATCAACCTATACTTTTGTGGAAAGGGTTGTTGATGACCTGATCGGCATTTATAAAGAAGCTGGCGCACCATTACCAAACATCCATTTTGGTGGCGATGAAGTGCCACCGCATGTATGGGAAAAATCTCCCGCTTATATCGCTTTAAAGACCACCCACCCGGAGATTCAAAACACCGGCGACCTGTGGTATTATTTTTACGGCCGCGTTAACCAGATATTGAAAGCTAAAGGCATTCACTTATCTGGCTGGGAGGAAATGGCCCTGCGCAAAACCAGGCTTGATGGCAACGATACTTATGTGCCTAATCCTGATTTTACAGGCGAGCACCTGCAGGCAGATGTATGGAACAATGTTTTGGGCGGCGGACAGGAGGATCTGGCTTACAAGCTGGCCAATGGCGGTTATAAGGTAGTGCTTACCTGCGTTACCAATTTATACTTTGATATGGCCAACTACAAGTCATTTGATGAGCCAGGTTACTATTGGGGAGCGTTTTTAGGGATAGATAAATTTTATTCCTTTATTCCTTACGACTATTTTAAAAATGCCGATGTAGATAAAAATGGTGCACCAATAAATAGGAGCATATTTTTAGGTAAGCAACGCCTTACTGATTATGGCAAAAACAATATAATAGGCTTACAGGGAGCGCTATGGGCCGAAACGGTAAAAGGTCCCGAGCGTATGGATTATATGATTTTCCCGCGCCTGTTTGGCCTGGCCGAACGTGCATGGGCGCAAGACCCAGCCTGGGCTACAGAAAAAGATCCTATAAAAGCACAGCAGGAATACCAGCAATCATGGTCGGTATTTTTGAATGTGCTGGGGAAAAGAGAAATGCCACGTTTGAGCTATTACAATGGCGGTTATAACTACCGTGTGCCAAAACCGGGTATCAGTCTGCAGGATGGCAAATATTCAAGCAACATAGAGTTCCCCGGTTTAACTATACGCTATACCACCAACGGGAAAGATCCGGATGCAGGCAGCAAAGTTTATACCGGCCCCGTTGATTATAAAAGCGGTGTGATTAAGTTCCGTGCTTTTGATCCAAAGGGCAGGGGAGGTAATGTAGCTACCGGTGGTGAGGCTGCAGAAGGAAAGAAACAGGGATCGACTTTGTAAGTAGATAAGAACGTTAAAAATATCCGTTATTGCTGTAAGTGATGAAGCAATCCCCAGCTATGCAGAGCCGCTCTGTACTTGGGGGATTGCTTCGTTCCTACCTACGAGGTTTTGTAAAAACGGTTGGCATCCTGAACGCAGTGAAGGATCTTCTTCACTATAAAAGTCGGTGATGTGCAGGGCGAAAAAGATCCTTCGTTCCTCAGGATGACAAACTTTTCAAATGTCATTTTCCTTTCAGTGTTCCCCGGATAGTAAAACTTGCAATGACGTTTTAAGGGTGTTAGTTGACTAATAATTTAAGCCGTAGGATATCTTCTCCTTAAAAGAGCGTAGAACTTTTCGGCAGTTGCGGCTTTGCTGTCCCAATTGTTTTTGGCAACATAATTTGTTTTCAAAAAGCGTTCGGCTTCTTCAAAAGTGTTAAAACGGTTCACTATTTCAATGGCTTCGCTGTAGGCCAGGCTGTAGCCGTTAAACAGATCTTTAATATAAAGCAGTTTATCATTCAGGTTAATGGCCGATTTAAGATCATTAACAGGCAATGCGTTTACCTGTGCCGACAAGCCATTTTCCCTTTCGGCTTTTTGGGCCGACATTTTTTGATTGAAGGTAAGTACCTGGTCGCCTTCTGTTTTTGCTGGCTCCGGCTTAGTCACCATTGGTTTAAATAGTTCTGGCTGGGCTATAGGTATTGGTTTCTCAGCTACAGGCGGTTGTACGGCTACAGGTAGTTCAATTATTGCTACTGGTTCGGCTATCTTTTCTTTCTCTTCGGTTACTATTGGTTCATCCAATACCAACTCGTGGTTGAGAATTATGGGTTCACTATTTTCAAAAGTATATGAATCTGCAGTGCTTTCTAATCCGGAATCAATTACCACTGGTGCGGGTTCCTCTTTAATCGGGGCAGGCTCAGCTATTTCGGGTTTAACAGGATTATAAGCTGCTGGAGCCGGAATAACTGCCTCATTGCTCAGTTCGAGTTTAGCTTCAACAACTGGTTTTTGTTGTACTACCGGCTCAAAAAAGCGGCGTTCATATATCGGCTCTTGTTTTTGTAACGGAGTGGTTGCCGGTTTTGGAGTTTCTATAACTGACTCTGGTTTTGCAACAACTTCGGGCGCATCGGCAGGTTGCACTTTGCGCTCGTGAATTTTACGTAATATTTCGGCGTGGTCTTTTAAAAAATGTGCGTTGGCTACAAAAAGCTCCAGTTCAAGTTCATTCAGATCGCTGCTGTCAGCTTTAAGGTAATCATATTGGTCATTAAGCTCTTGTAAAATGCCGCCGATCTTTTTAAATACATCCATTTGCTTCATGGCTTCAATGTTAGGAAAATGCTTACCAAAAATAGGATAAAATTCTGATATTTGGGCCCCACAATAGTTAAGTATGGTATATCACGAGGATGTTTTTAGGCGTAAGAGTGAATTTGGCGGCAGTATTGAACTGGTCTGCGGATCTATGTTTTCGGGCAAGACCGAGGAACTGATCAGGAGGCTTAATCGTGCGCGCATTGCCAAATTAAAGATAGAGATCTTCAGCCCTAAATCTGATACCCGTTATGGCGAGGACGCCATCATTTCACATAACGCCAATAAGTTTTCTTCAACTCCTGTTGATAGTGCTTCGGCTATATTGCTGCTGGCTAATGATGCTCATGTAATTGGTATTGATGAGGCGCAGTTTTTTGATGATCAACTACCCGAGGTTTGCACCATACTGGCCAACAGGGGTGTGCGGGTTATTGTGGCTGGGCTTGATATGGACTTTAAGGGCCGCCCGTTTGGCCCGATGCCGGCAATTATGGCAATTGCCGAATCTGTTACCAAGCTGCACGCCGTATGTGTTCAATGCGGTAATCCGGCTTTATACTCTTATCGCCTGGTGCCTGATGAATCTAGAATATTATTGGGCGAAAAGGAAAGTTACGAACCACGCTGCCGTATTTGCTATAACAGCTAACAATTTAATTTTTCTGTAATATTTCCTTCATAAAGCGTACCTGCTAAAACAAAAGGTGAGCCTTTATTTGTTATGCTTGTGATTGGGTATGATAATCAGTTGTGAATTATAGGTAAATTTTATAATTTTCAATTAATATTTATTATATTCGATCCTAACTATGAGGACTTTATGGCGAAGAAAATTTTAGTGATCGAAGATGATAAAGACATTCGCGACACCATTGTTTATGTTCTGGAAGAAGAAAAATACGAAGTTATAGCTTCTGATAATGCCCGTATACTAAAAAGGCTGGTGGAGATAGATCCCGACCTGATTTTGCTGGATAACTGGCTTACCGATTGGAAGAGTGATGCCAATGGGCAGCAATTGAGTAAAGGCTTAAAAAGCGATCCGGCTACAAGCGGTATCCCGGTGATCATCGTTTCGGCGGTTAATAATATTGAAGAAGTTTCAAAGGCTGGCGAGGCCGATGGCTTTTTAAAGAAACCTTTTGATCTTACCGAACTGTTACATATTGTAAAAAAGCACGTTAAATAACAGGCTTAGCCTGAAATGAAAATGGCCTCCTGGTATTATCTGGAGGCCATTTTTCGTTAAATCTTAATTCCGAAACCAATGTTAAAAGTCCGGCCGTCCGCAGGCAAAATACCGGGACCCGGGTACATATTAATACGGCGGGTAAAATATTGAGCGTTAAACAGGTTATTCACGTTGGCACTGACGTGGTAGTTTTTAAGGAAGCTGTAATTAAAAGCCCAGTCAACCACATGGTAGGCAGGTACAACGCCGGTTGCCCCTGTTGGGTTAAATACGGTGTTATTGGCATCGCTAAAGCTTTTGCTGGTATAGCTCAATTGCAGGGTGCTGCTAAAGTCACCGCTTAAAAATGTTAAACCAGTACGGTTTATCCATTCGGGTACATTCTCCAGGTGATTGTTCGCCAGGCTTATATTTTTACCCGATGCGTTAATGGATCCGCTGGTGTAGCGGCCATGGGTGTATGCCAATGAGTTAAACAAACGGATATCACTACCGGCATGCTTATTAAATGAACGTAATAATGATACCTCGGTATAGGCCTCAATGCCTTTGGCCACGCCGTTACCAACATTAGTTAAAAATAAATGGTTTACATTTTGCGCGTCGGTTTGGGTTAATGTACCTGCACGGTTGCCGTAGTAAACGTAAAAACCGTTAACATCATAATTAAATATGGTGCCGATATGCCCGCGATAGCCCAGATCGATATCATAACCACGGCTATCCTTAATATTAGGATCAATAATTGTCAGCTGATCGGCAGGGGTAACAGCGGCGTACAGGTAAGGGCGGTAAGCCTGCGAAATGTTGCCATATAGCTGGCTGCCATTGCTAAACTGGTATTGTAGCCCTGTACCAAACAACGGAAAATTCCGGTTGCCTTTATACCCAATAGGGAAGGTGGCATTATTAATAACACCCGATGTGGTGCTTTTGATCACCTCGTATCTCATACCTGGAGTTATCGTAAACTCGGGTGTTACCTGGAAAATATTTTCGGCAAAGGCAGCATAATTGAGTGAGTGCAATCTCAGGTCGATACCATAAGGTTTAACCAAAGTCAGATCGAAATCGGATGCGATGGTACCTGTCCCTTTTTGCTTGCGCTTTGTAGTTTCCTCAAAAAACCTTACCCCGGTGGTAAATGTACTGTTCAGGTTGCCAAGTTTGTAGGTATGCAGTAAGCGGGTCTCGGTAGTAAAGCCGGCATAGTAATCCCTGTCAACCTGGCGCGGATTAAAGGTTTTTAAGCTGGCATTAACCGTATCCTTAATGTTGGGTGTGTTGATGAACTGTACGCTGTTACGTTGCCCAAACAATACATGCGATGTAACCTCCAGTTTTGTATTACTGCTAAACGCGTAGTTAAATAACAGGGCGGGAATATTAATCTCCGGGTTAAAGAAATTCCTGGCCCGGAACGACTGCCGGTTGTCAGCTTCAAACTGCGCGTCTGTTAAGCCTCCCGCAATCTGCTGCACATAATCCGACCGGGAAAACTGCAGGGCTATACTGCCTTTGCTGCTAAACTGGTATTTGAGATTGGCATAATAGGCGTGATAATTAAAGGCAGCGTTTGGTCGCCAGCCATCGCCTCTGCGGGTGGAGTAAAAGGCGTAATAGCTCACCTTGCCTACCTTGCCCCCAATAGCATTATACGAATTGAAGAAGTTGTTTGAGCCCGCGGTTTGTTCGCTTTCGATACCGAAAACCTTAGTGCTGTCGCCTTCTTTTATTTTGTAGTTGACCATGCCGCCAAACTGCGGCCCAAATTGCAAAGCAGCCGAGCCACGCACAAACTGGATTTCGCTGATGGCCTGGAACGGTACATTGTAATGATTTTCGGGATAGCCAAGCGCGTCCGAATTGGTATTATACCCATTTTGGCGCATATTCATTTCAATTGACCGGTGTGGATCGGTACCGCGTGTGCCAATATTTAGCTGCAGACCGGCTCCATCCATTTCCCAGGAGTTAACACCCGGAACTTTGGCAAAGACCATCCGTGCAGTATTGTTGGCCAGATTTACCTTCCCCGCATCAGGGTATATTAAATGTGTGTTTTTACCGGCGAAAATATAGGTACCAACGATGTTGGGCAGATATTTAGAGCGACTTTCTTTAATAATTACACTATCGAGGTGTAAGGTATCTTTGACGCTCTTTTGTGCCAGCGCAGAACCAGACGCTGTAATGAACAGAACCGAAAAAAGTATTTTATAAAAATTAGTCATGAATCGTTTTATTTTGATAGATATGGCCGATAATTAGCTGTAAGGCAATAAATAGCCATGCATTGCTACGGCCATCTGTTGCTGTAGGGAGTAAAAAATGATAAGAGCTGCTTAGGCAATGTTTTCTGGCGGGCGGCCATCTATCAGAATCAGAGGTTGATTGATATCAATAAAAATAAAAGTGTTTAGTTTTTTGATTGCCGATACCCTTGATGTAAATGTGTATGCTGTTATAGGATAGTTGTATTTATTATCCACTCCCGTTTTTTTTCCGGATGACTCATGCGCCTTTTTGCTTATCGGGATATCGTTGAGTTGTTTGGCATATATCACATTGTCGGTTAGCAATTTGGTGGTTTCGTAATTTGGAATGCACTGTACAAATACTGTATCGCGGGTTACCTTAAGTTTTACATAGTTATAGGCAATGCCGGCAAACTGTACCTGGCCAGATACACATACAAATGATTTCCAATCGTGTATTTGGGGCATGTGTTGAGGAATCTTTATTTCGATAAGGTTGGTAGTATCGTATTTTCCCTTGCTAATTTGTTCGGCTGCAAATTTATCAGATTGATAGACCAGGTATTGGCTCAACACCATATATCCGCCTATATTGAAAAGGTGGGCTATAAGCAATATGGTGGCGAAGAACTTTTTCAAGAATGATTCTAAATAAGCACAATGCTAAGTATAATTTTTCTTGGTTTACTATTTTATTTAAAAATAGTGGGAGGGTGACGAGGGGTGACTGTACCGGCTGTAATTAATTAGGCAAGTTTGTGGGGCGATTTGCGAAGTTTTACGCCACGTACTTCCTTTGTCTTTACTTTTCTTTACGCACATCTTAAAGCTTGCTTCTTAAAATTGGATTCTATACATTTGTAAATGTCTGATTTTCAAACTATAACTTCCTGAACAAATACCAGGGAGATTTTATTTTGAGTATTCGGGTACTTAAATAAAAAATTCAGACTACTTTTATAGAACCAATTTTATAAACAGGTAATATATGATAATCAAAAACTTTTACTTTTTGCTGGTCGGCTTGCTGCTGATCAGTTTTACTGCATGCAAAAAAACATCTCCTTCTAAGGGCGGTTCCGGGAACGTTCCCGGAGATACGGTAGTGACTGGTGGAAAGGAATTACCGGCCGGCGCGGTAGATGGAGTTACCTATATAAACTCAGGTAAATCAGTCATTTTAAACTTATATGCTCCGTCAAAAACATCAGTAAGTGTTATAGGCGATTTTAATAGCTGGATAGCTGATGCTAAATACGCGATGAACCACACCCCAGATGGCAAGCGCTGGTGGATACAGATAGATAACCTGGATGCGAATACAGAATATGCTTACCAGTATTTAATTGATGGCAGCCTTAAAGTGGCCGACCCATATACCGAAAAGGTGCTTGATCCGGACAATGATAAAAATATAACGGCCGATACATATCCGGGTTTAAAGGCTTACCCAACCGGCAAAACAACCGGTAATGTAAGTGTTTTGCAGGCCAATCAACCTGCCTACAGTTGGAAAAACGCCACCTTCGCTCGGCCCGAGAAAAAGAAACTGGTTATTTATGAACTCCTTGTGCGCGATTTTACCGATAATCACAATTATCAAACCCTGAAAGATACGCTTAACTATTTGGCTAATCTTGGTGTAAATGCCATTGAGCTAATGCCCATTAATGAGTTTGAGGGTAACCAGTCATGGGGATATAACCCTTCATTTTACTTTGCGCCCGATAAATATTACGGTACTAAAAATGCTTTAAAAGCATTTATTGATGAGTGCCATTCGCGCGGTATTGCGGTTATCCAGGATATGGTTCTTAACCATTCGTTCGGGCAATCGCCAATGGTGCAAATGTATTTTAACACAGCCGCGGGCAAACCTGCTGCCAATAATCCTTGGTATAATGTTGATCCTACACACCCTTATAATGTAGGGTACCAGTTTAACCATGAGAGTGCAGCTACCAAATATTTTGTAAAAAATGTATTGAAATTCTGGATGCAGGAATATAAAATTGATGGTTTTAGGTTTGATCTTTCCAAGGGCTTTACACAAGTTAACTATGGTACCGGCGACGCAGCCGTTGGGCCGTGGGGGCAATATGATGCCAGTCGGGTTGCTATCTGGAAAGAGTATAACAACTATATTAAAAGCATCGATAATAATAACTTCTATGTAATACTGGAGCACTTTGCCGCCAACCAGGAAGAGAAAGAACTGGCCGGAGAAGGTATGATGTTGTGGAATAATTTAAATTATAATGCCAATGAGGCTACCATGGGCTGGCTAACTAATTCAAATTTCCAGGGACTGTTTTATGATCAGCATACATTTACCCTGCCATACCAGTTGGTAGGCTATTTTGAAAGTCATGACGAGGAACGCCTGATGTTTAAGAACGAGACTTATGGAAACGTATCCGGCAGTTACAGTACAAAAGATATACCCACAGGCTTAAAACGCGAGGAGATGGCTGCCGCGTTCCTGCTATCGGTACCGGGTCCTAAAATGATATGGCAGTTTGGCGAGCTGGGTTATGATAAATCCATTGATCTTTTTGGGCGCACCAATAATAAACCTATACTGTGGAATTACAATGCTGATCCGCAGCGCAGGCATTTATACAGCATATATTCGCAATTGATAAACCTGCATAAAAAGAACGCGGTGTTTGCTACTACAAATTATGTTTACAACCTTTCAGGAGGAATTAAAACAATCCAGTTGAAGGATGCCAGCGCCAATGTTGAAGTGGTAGGTAATTTTGATGTGGCATCGCAAACGGCCAATATCACCTTCCCAACTACTGGTACTTATACCGATGTCTTAACCGGCGCCAGCATAAATGTGGTTTCATTAACCTATTCCATAACACTTGCACCGGGCGAATACCATGTTTACGGCAGTACTGCTTTGACTCGTTAGCAGCGGGGCTAACATGCTAATAATAAAGGCTCCGGGCGTATTGCGGAGCCTTTATTATTATTTAAATTTCAATTAAAAACTTAATTGCCTTATTTATAATAGATTGTTGATTAATTAACTGTACATTTGCTTAATTAAATAAAAATATAATGCAAGGAACAGTAAAATTTTTCAATGAAAGCAAAGGTTTCGGATTTATTACACCTACAAATGGTGGTGCCGAAGTTTTTGTACATGCCTCAGGCCTTATCGATACTATCCGTGAAAACGACAGTGTTACCTACGATGTAGAACAAGGTAAAAAAGGCTTAAACGCGGTAAATGTAAAAGTAGGTTAAGACTTAACTATTATATAAAGAATCGTACAAGCATCTGCTCCACAATGGGCAGATGCTTTTTTTTGTGGGTAAATTTTATTTAACCCGTTATTATTTCCACGCGTTGTTTGTTCGCTTCTACTATGACTTTTTTTGAAAAGCTTTTGTCATCCTGAACGATAGTGAAGGATCTATTCGCAGACTTTACAGGGCGAAGAAGCATAGCGCATAATAGATCCTTCACTATCGTTCAGGATGACAAACACTTCAAAACATTATTTCCCTCTTTATCTCCTCTGGGATTTTATTCCTTGCAATGAAATCCCAGAGCACAAAAAAAACGCGGATGATTTTCACCATTCGCGTTTCAAATATGTGTTCGGATGCATCTGCATCCCGCTAATCTCTTAGTTCAAGTATGATTGTAAAAGATTTGATTTTGAGTTGTGGCGTAAACGCATCAACGCTTTATCTTTTAACTGACGTACACGCTCGCGGGTAAGGTTAAATTTCTCACCAATTTCTTCTAAAGAATGGGCAGCATAACCACCTAAGCCAAAAAACAGGATGATAACCTCGCGGTCACGTTCGGCAAGGATACCTAATGAACGTTTGATCTCTTGTGATAATGAATCCATCATCAGTTCGGTATCAGTTGCGGCATCGGTGCTTTGCAAAACATCAAGCAAAGTATTTTCTTCACCTTGTATAAATGGAGCATCCATTGATACTTGTCTGCCAGCGTTGCTTAATGAATCGGCAATTTTATCAACAGATATTTCCAAATCATCCGCCAGTTCTTCTGGTGTTGGTTGTCTTTCAAATTCTTGCTCTAATTTAGATGCCGCTTTGTGAATTTTACTTAATGAACCAATCTGGTTCAAAGGTAAACGTACAATACGTGATTGCTCGGCAACGGCAGATAGGATAGATTGACGGATCCACCATACAGCGTACGAAATAAATTTAAAGCCTTTGGTTTCATCAAAACGTTTTGCAGCCTTAATCAAACCTAAGTTTCCTTCGTTTATAAGGTCACCTAAGGTAAGGCCCTGGTTTTGGTATTGCTTTGCAACCGAAACCACGAAACGCAGGTTGGTTTTTGTTAACCGTTCTAATGCAGCTTGATCACCCTCACGAATCTTCTGCGCCAGGATCACTTCTTCCTGTGCGGTTATTAAATCTACTTTACCTATCTCGTGAAGATATTTTTCAAGTGATTGAGATTCACGATTGGTAATGGATTGGGATATTTTGAGTTGTCTCATTTTTTTGAATAGATTTTTTTCAGCTAATTATTAGTCCGATAAGATTTTACACGGTTGGTTTAACCTGCAGTATAAATATATGATGAATTAAACGGTGCTCCTATGAATTTTTCTAAACCCGGAATATTTATAAAACGTGGGTTGGCTTTTGACATTATAGCATTAGGATGCGCGGTATTTACAATATTGAAATATAGTGCAGTGACCGGTAAAAGTTTAATCAAATGTGATATCTCTTAAATGGATGCACAAAGATACGCATTAAATTGCTATTATTGTGTCAAAAATACAAGTATTTGAATGCTAAAAATGAGGCATATATAAGGATTTATTGTAACTATTTTGTGCCATTTTCTTCCGGACCTTTTTCATCCTTGTCTTTTTTGTCTTTATCGTCTTTTTTATCCCTGTTTTTGTTCCACTTTATTTTTATTTTCCCGTCTTCGCCATCAGCGGCCAGTATATGAAGCACAATACCTTTCATACGTTTTTTATTGCGTTGGGTTACATCAATAATAGCGGTATCGCCTTTAGGATTACGTAAAGGAATATCCATAGCAATGTTGGTGCCCTTTGATAAGGAATAAACGCCGGCAACATCCATATTTATAGCGCTTGAATTGATTTGCATAGGGTCAATATTGATCTTATCTCCATCAATATTAAACTTCATATCCAAATTAGCAAACCTGATATTTTTAAGATCCCTAAAAGGGAAAGCAAATTTACCTACACTTGTAATAGGTGTAAAGTTAAGCAGCGCCCCTTTTTTTAGGTTAACGGTAACCAATCCTTTCAATGATCGTGGAACTAAATTACCCTGGCTATTTATACCACCGGTTAAATGAGCCTGCGCGGATAATAAACCGCTAAGGTTTTTTGATGTGAAATTTTGCATACCAAAATTATTAAACGAGTAAAAGAAGTTGCTGGTATTCACATCATCAATTTTAGTGTTGATAGTGAAGTTATTAGTGGCTCCGTTTTGCACAAAGCTGCCATTTAGTTTTAATGAACCACCTGCGTTTTTAACACTTACATTATTTATTTTGATGACATTATCAGCCATTAAAAAATTTGCAGTGGCATCTGTAGCTAAAAAGTTTTTATAATATACTTTATCAACCCTGAGGTGTATTTCGGCCTTGCCTTTTTCAAAAGCAGTGCTCAGTGCACTATTGATATTGGTTTTTTTACCAGACGATTTAATCTCCCCGATAGACTGGCGACTGTTTAAAAATCCCAAAAACTCTGCCAGGTGCAATTGCGGACTGCGCACCTGCCAGTTAAGCACTATTTTTTCCGGAGCTGTATAATACAAGTTAAGAAAATTGTTTACCCGGCCTTCCATAAACACAATGCTGTTGCCCGATTGCATGCGAATATTGTTCAGCAATAAATTATTGCCCGAAAATTTGATGGTGATAGCCGTGTTTTTAAAATTCAGGTTACGCGGCACATAACTTACATTGGCGTTTTTAATGTTGATAGTGCCGGCAAGTTTAGGCTTGGTGATTCTATAATTAACCAGGTCGGCTTTATAGGCCAGCTTCAAATCGGCATAACCTTTGGTGAATTTAAGATCATCATCGCCAACGGCCCGGTTAAGCTTCGCGATATCAAAATGCGATTTAAAGATGCCGCTCGCAATGGGCGTATTTAAATTGTTGATGAAGGCTGTATCAATAGTAAAGGGAATCTTTTGGTAGGTGCCATTAAAGTGATAAAGTTTTATCACCGAGTTTTCATCACTCAAGCCCTTTCCGTTGATGTAATTATTGGAGAATACACCGTTGAAACTACAGTTTTCAATCTTAACGCCGGGTATGGTCACCACATTATCTTTTACTTTGGCAGTAACAAAAATGGACGGATCGCCGCCTCCGCCAAAAGCGCCTGCAATATCACAGGCAACGGCGATAGGATTGTTAATATTAAACATGCTGAGGCTTTTTGTAATGTTGGGAGCCAATAGCTGGGCTGCGCGTGTCCATAAAATTTCGTCATTCTTAATATTAAGTACAAATTCCACATTGGGTTTGGCCACATTAAATTTACCTCCAATGGTAAAATCATCGTCGCCAATGTTCAATACATTAGGTGCTACAGTTATCAGCTTTGCTGGTTCATTGTAAGTTATGTCAAATATGCCATCCAGCAGTTTGTTTTTCATAAAGCTGCCCCTTTTGGTATTGAAAGAAAAGTTTTTAACCAATGTTTGCAGTTTGATATAGGCATGCCAGCCGGTTGCAGGGTATTGCATCTGCCCGTTTACATCATTTACCTGAAACTTAAATAGCTTAAAGGCTTTACGGTCATCAACCACAAAATTAACGTTGCTAAGGTTAAAGCGTTTTGTCTGGGTTGAAGATCCGTTTTTATCTGTCGGAGCGTTTTTTTCTTTAGGTTTACCCTTAAAAACGGCTGTATTGCTGTAACCAGTGCTATCGGTAAACAAATCGATATTCGCCTCACTAATGGATACCTTGTTTATCTCCACGCTGCCTTTTAACAGCGCCGCTGCATTTACAGAAACATCAAAGTTTTTGGCATCCAATAAAGTATGATGATGTGCGGGCCATCGCTGATCTTTAATAACCACATCTTTTAAACTAACAGAAATTCCCGGAAATCCTTTAAAAAATGTAGGATCAAGCTGGCCGATAGTGAGTGTACCATCCAGGTTTTTATTTAATTCGGTGGTGATCATTTTGAGCACCTTTTCCTTGTTGAAAATAATATACATAGAAATGCCGGCAAAGGCAATTATTATAATCCCTATTACAGCCCCCAATATTTTCAACAATGTTTTTATCCACTTCGGCATTACAACTATTTTATTATAAAAGATTTAATAAGTTTAATTGTTTGATTTATACAGATATAAACACATTGGTTATAAAATGCTAAGCCGAGGCGTATTTATTTGCAGTCGTTATTATGTTGTTAGGAGAGCTATAATTATAATATTACAATTATTAAAAAATAGGTTGCTGTATAGCTGAATCTGCATCCGGGAGACGCAAATATGCGTCTCTACAGAGAATTAGGAATAACCTGTTGTTATAATAAATCATTTTTAAACGGCTTTGCTTTTTACCATTTGTTAAGTGGGTTTGCTTTTATCATGTTGAATTTTGTGCCAACAAAAATTAAAGAATATGAAAAGTGAAACACTTGCCGGTAAAAGGGTAGTATTATTAGGGGCCAGCACAGGCCTGGGATTGGCCACCGCCAAAGCGGCTGCCGCCGAAGGGGCTAAAGTGGTTATTGTATCCAGCAATCAGCAACGTATTGATAAAGCGCTTGAGGAACTTCCAGAAGGGAGCGAAGGGTATGCCGTTGATCTGGGTAAAGAAGAAAACATTAAGGCTTTTTTTGAAAAAATAGGCAGTTTTGATCACCTCGTGTATACTGCCGGGGAAAATTTAAGTCTGAAAAACATTAGTGATACAGTTGTTGAAGAAGCAATAGGCTTTTTTAACCTGCGCTTTTGGAGTGCCTTTACCGCGGTAAAATACGGCGCACCTCATATTAACCCAGGTGGTTCTATATCGCTTACCAGTGGTACGGCCAGTGAAAGGCCTGGCGCGGGCTGGTCTGTTGCCTCTGCCATT
Organism: Mucilaginibacter sp. P1_A3; assembly: GCF_056406855.1. Taxonomy (NCBI): domain Bacteria; kingdom Pseudomonadati; phylum Bacteroidota; class Sphingobacteriia; order Sphingobacteriales; family Sphingobacteriaceae; genus Mucilaginibacter; species Mucilaginibacter sp. P1_A3. The sequence goes on along the minus strand of NZ_JBFTZJ010000011.1, from coordinate 213,959 downwards.
TGCGGGGCTATGGACGGTTTTGTAAGGGCTATGGCCGTTGAGCTGGCGCCAATTCGTGTTAACTGTGTTGTGCCGGGTGTTATTAAAACAAACCTGTGGGATGCTATGACCGAAGAGCAACGCAACGGCATGTACAATTATCTGGAAGGTAGTTTGCTGCTTAAGCGGGTAGGCGAGGCAGAGGATGTTGCTTTAGGCTTTTTATACCTTATGAAACAGCAATATGGTACAGGCCGCAGCTTAATTATTGATGGTGGTACGGTGTTGGTATAACCGTGTTAAATAATGAAAAGGACGGGAGATAAAGGTTAGCTTCTTTTATCTCCTGTCCTTTTTTTAATTCCGGGAAAATATTTCTTAAAAATTCCGGGTGTTTTATTTACTGGTTTCCTTACGAATAATTGGAGCCACCTTGGTGCTGCCAATAATTCCTGTACCCGTTTGTGGGCGTTTACAGCTTTGCCGGCAGTTCCATCAGGGTGTACTTCGCCAAATGTGCTTATTCCTAATTCCATAAGTAAAATTAAGAAGTTTAAACATGTAATTTAGATAAGGGAAGGGAAATTGACAGGAAGGTGATAAGAACTGATTAAATACAATTGTTATCTTGCAGGTAGAATTATACAAATGAAAAATATATTTGACGCATTTATTAAGGAAAAAGGATTTGTTGTTCTTGATGGTGCAATGGCTACCGAGTTAGAGGCAAGAGGGGCTAATCTTAATCATACATTATGGTCGGCCAAATTATTAAAGGAAAATCCTGAATTAATTAAGCAGGTACATTACGATTATTTGCTTGCCGGCGCTGATGTTATTACAACAGCGAGTTACCAGGCCAGTTTTGAAGGATTTGCAAAAAATGGATACACCCAACAGGAAGCTGTTGAACTGATGCAGTTAAGTGTGCAATTGGCTTTCCAGGCACGCGAAGATGCGATGAAAGTTATATCCCGAAAAGAAAAGCCGTTGATAGCAGCGTCTGTTGGGCCTTATGGGGCATCTTTAGCCGATGGTTCAGAGTATCGTGGTAATTATGGCGTAAGTATTGAAGACCTTAAGTTATTTCATCGCAGCAGAATTAAATTGCTGATTGAAACCGGTACAGATTTGCTGGCTTGCGAAACAATACCTTGTTTGGATGAAGCTATCGCGTTAAAAGAGTTGTTATTGGAGTTTCCGGATGTGCAGGCCTGGATTACTTTTAGCTGTAAAAACGATACTCAAATTAGCAGTGGTGAAGAATTTTCTGATGCTGTAAAATTAATCAGTCAATCAAATCAGTTCATAGCTGTTGGGGTTAATTGTACCGCACCGCAGCACATAACATCGCTTGTAAAAATAGCGGCAATAAATACCGGTAAGCTTATACTGGTTTACCCTAATAAAGGGGAAATTTGGGATGCGGTTAATAAATGCTGGTTGTCTTCGCCTGCAAGCCACTCACATTTTCTTGATGATGCAAAAGACTGGTTTACAGCAGGTGCAAAAATTATAGGGGGCTGTTGCAGAACAACTCCGGAGGATATAAAGCAATTACAACTGTTGGTGGATTAAAACTTATTTCTTCTCCACGCTCTTTTTTACCCTAAATTTCACAATCCGGGTGATCAACGCTAAGGGCATGGGCTTATCAATCGGAAATTGAACCGAACCCTTTGCTCCCTTGTATGCCGAGAGTTCTTCTTTAAATTCCTCGATGCCGTTGGGGGTTGGGTATAGCCCTATATGATTTTTGAAAGCTGCAAAGTGAATTAAGTTACCCTTAAGCGTGAAAGTAGGCATTCCGTAACTTATTTTTTCTCCTGCCCCGGGGGCCGCTTCTTTAATAGTTGCACGAATTTGCTGCAGGATTTGCTGAACATCAGCTGGGAAATCTGCTATATACTCGTCAATAGTGGTGGCTTTGGCTGTTATCATCTTTTTACATAGAGTTTGGGCTATCTGCCTGGTTTATAATATATAAATATACAAAACCTGCCAAATGCAAAAAAAATATTTGCCAATTAATTCCTGATCCGCAAAAGGGGACTCATTAAAATACCCTTCGCGGATCTATAAAACAAGGTTTGGGTTTATGGCCATGCAAAAATAAATAATAGCTGTCTTTTAGTTCCCTGGGTTGCGTACAAGCACTTTGGCAGGTATTTTATTGCTAAAGAAATTTCTGATGATGGTTATTTTCCCGCTGCGGATAAGATAGCTGATGAATAAGGCGATTAACATAATTTATTATTTAACGATACCTGCAAAACGTTGATAAAAGGCAGTAGGGCTGTCGGCATTTTTGGGCTCATACTTGCCTGCAATAATGGGGATATAAATTACCCTTCTGCGGCTTTCTTCGCCAATTACAGATGACTGGGCTACACGGTGCCATAAGCGGCCGTCATGTATGGTGAGGTCGCCGGCAGTAGGAGTAATGGCAACTTCATTTTCATCCGTGTCATGATCCAAGAAATATTTTTTACGGAAAAGCATCTGGTATAAATTCTGTTGATGAGTTCCGGGTAAAATCCGTAATCCTCCGTTCTCCGGTTTCAGCGTGCTCAGGTGGATACCCACATTAAGCATTGGGTTTAATTTTTGGCCATGGAAAATATCACGCAAGCCATCTGTGTGCCAACCCATTTTGGTAAAGCTGCTTTCGGGGCCGTTTACGTAGTGATTAAAAACCATTCCGTCCTTTTCATCGGTACCCAGGCGGGCGCCTTCGCCAATAAGGTTCAGCAATACCTGGAACCGGGGATCTTTGGAAAATTCATCTAACGCCGCATGGTGTTTGTTAATAAAAGCGAAGCGTTGTACAATAGGCGAGCCATCAACATCTTTACCATATTTAATGGGTACACCGTTTACCTTTTCTACTTTATTAGTAATCCAGTTTTGCTGAACCTGTTCTGATGCCTGAATGATATTAGCTACTGTTTCGGGTTTAATAAAATTTGTAAAGTGTATAAAACCGTGCTGGTTAAAAAAAGCTTGTTGTTCGGGCGTAATTGCTGAGCCTAAAGTGAATTTTTGATATGAGCCTGCCATGAAAAAGAAGAATTAAAATGCTTGGAAATGAGTGCGAAAAACCAGGAACTGCTTTAAACAGTTTTTAAAATAAGGAGATGATCCTTGGGGAAATTAACAACAACAGCTGCACATGACCCTTTGGGAGAAGGGCATTCGCATGGAGCATGCAAACGGTATGTGTTGTTGATTAATCAATGTATATAATGTCTATGTATTTAATAGACTATACAAAAGTATGTAATTTGTTGAACCAAACAAATTTTTATGAAAATATTTTTTTAACGTTTGTACAGGCCGGCGGTAACACGCTCAATAATCCCTTTTGGGCTGTGCCTTGCAGCCGCAGCCGATAGCATATTTAAAAAGCCCGGAACAATCTCGGCCTTTTTACTGAACATGCCACTGATGCCTATGGCGGCAACATCATCGGGTGTCATATTGAATTTGGCTGCCAGATCGGCCAGCGCGTCCATACCTGCACGATGGGCAAAGCCTGTATCGGTAGGGCCAGGGCACAGGCAGCTTACCGATACAGCAGTATCTTTTAACTCATAGCGTAAAGCCCGGCTAAATGATAGTACAAACGATTTTGACGCCGCATAAACCGCCAGCGTAGGCACCCCCTGGTAGGCCGCAGTGCTGGCAACATTTAATATATAAGCTTGCTTTTGCGCTTTTAAAACCGGGAGTAAATGATAACATAACTCAACCACTGCATCTATATTAACCTTTATCATGCTCATCTGCCCGGCCAGGGCCAATTCATCAAAGTTACCCCAAAGACCATAGCCGGCATTATTTATAAGTATGGATATAGGTACCGATAAGCTCCTGCTCCACTCCGTTATCCGGGTAGCAGCACCGGCGGCTGATAGATCGGCTAAAAAATAAGATACTTCCACATGATACTGCGCTTTGATATGAATCGATAAATCTTCCAATTCGTTTGCTGATCGGGCCACCAGCAATAAGTTATAGCCCTTTTTGGCCAGTAATAAAGCTATTGATTTGCCTATGCCTTTACTTGCACCTGTTATTAAAGCGTATTCTTTCATCTAAACAATGTCATATCAAACTAAAAAATCAGATCGATGTTGCAAGTTTAATAAATACTCTACTAAATTTGTAGACTATTTAAAATGTTATTACGTTTGTGCCATATATGAAAAAGGCTTTTCATGATTTTTACCTGGCTGGCTATAATAATTGCCCAAATTATTGTTGTTGTGGATAAACAAATTCCATGTACTGTTTGCTATTCATTTACGTTATAACATTAACCAGATAAAAACCATTTTTCATGATAACTCGTCGTATAACCCCATATTTTAAGGCGTTTATAATCATAAGTTACCTATTATATTGTTTACCCGCTCATGCCCAATTATCAGCAGCGGTGCGTTATAAATTAAAACCGGGCGATACCACAGCCAAAGACTTTTTTGAAAACGATTTTAATATTCCTGTTTTATCGGATGTAAGCAAAGCACCGGCTGCCGCCAATAAAGCGCGAATTAATAACGAAGCTGATGTAAACCTCATTGAAGGTATGGAAACCCATTTAAGTAACCGCCAGGAAAGAAAAAAACTGATGGGCTACTTAAAAGAGCTTTCGGCGAATAACAATGAGGTAAATTATAATCAATCAAAAGTTAAAGTATATTACAGGCTGGCCAATGTATTTGCAAGGTTGCGTTTGTATCCTTTGGCTATGAAATGTTTTTTTAAAACAATGCAATATGCAAAGGGCAAACAGGCAAATAATAACCCGGCGCCATTGCAGTATTCAGCTGATTCGCTGGCAGCCGATAGTGTGAGTAAAGATTCTACCTTAAATACCAATTATTTATCCATCAACACAAAGGATGATTCTGTATTTATCAATGCACCCGGCCCCGTTGGTTTAAAAGATAAAACCGAAGAAAAGAGCAAAGCGATAACTTATGACCGCATCATCAATACATTTAACGATGGCAAAAAGGCTGCCGCATATGCATTGCTTTTCCATGTAAAGCAACCGATACCGGGCAAGCCCAAAGTATTTGCTTTTACCAATACGGGGCATACTTTTATTACGCTTATTAAGTACAATACCGATTCAACGTCGGTTTCCATCTCTTTTGGATTTTATCCACAAAAAGACAACCTGTTTTCGGCGACTCCATTGGATCCTTCCTGCTCTGGAACGTTTAAAAATGATTGCGGGCACAGGTGGGATGAAGTGATGGGTAAATTTATTTCCAAAAAGAGATTTGAAAAGATCCTGCTGCTCACCAAACGTTATGATGGCCTGGAGTATCATCTATCCAAAAACAACTGTACCGATTTTGCTATTAAAGCAGCCTCCTACGCCGGGTTTGGCGTATCAAACAGCAAAGGCAGCTGGCCTTTGGGGCATGGCAATAACCCCGCTGTTACAGGCCAGAGCATTATAGCAGGAGGTGTTTATGACGACGACAGCAAGGCCGATTTATTCATTAATTTTGACGAGGTACTAAATAAAAGCAAATAAGTTGCAGCAATGATATTTACCTTGTCAATTTGGGGGGCACCTACGGAGCAAGCTTGTTTTTGTTAAAAATTGCTACAAACAGGTAGCTCCTGACGGAACATATTTACTTGCAATACATTGTGTGCTTTTGGGAGTGAGTTAAGACGAATTGAAAATACGGTAATTTAAGGGATGAGTATTATTTTACCGTTACTCTTCCTGCTTTCTAAAAAGGTATGTGCCTGTTTGCCATCAGCGAGTTTAAAAACTGTTGGTGGCGAGATAGTAATTTCATTATTGCTAATCCAGTTAAATAGCTGGCTGGCCCTCTTTATTCTTTCCTTTTTTGACGTTAGGTAGCTCCAAAGGTCGCCGCCAGTGAGTGTTTTTGAGGTATCCATCAGCATCCTTGGATCTACAAATGCCGGGTCGCCGCCGGCCATGCCAAAAAATACTACCTGCCCGCAGTTTCTTACTACCTCAAAGCTATCCTGTAAAGTGCTGCCAATGCTATCGTAAACCACGTCAACGCCATTGCTGCAAAATGATAAAACTTCTGTTTTCCAATCATCCTGGTACAAAAACACTTTGTCAACGCCGTTTTGTAAGGCTATTGCTGCCTTTTCTGCAGATGAGGTTAGCCCTATTGTTTTTGCGCCCAAAAGTTTACTTATCTGGGTTAGCAATTGCCCCACACCGCCGGCACAGGCATGGATAAGCACAATATCCCCCGTTTTGGTTTGGTGGCTATCTGTAGCCAGGTACTGCGCGGTAAGGCCCTGCAATAAAACCGATGCAGCAGTTTCAAAACTTATGTTTGCCGGTAAAGGAATGGCATGATCAACAGGAACGGCTACCATTTTGGCATTTGCAAAAGGCACATCGGCAAAGCCAATTCTATCGCCAATTTTAAAATCGGGGTTGTTGTTGGCGTTGATTACCACACCAGCACCCTCATACCCCGCTATAAAAGGAGGGGTACCCTTTAGATGATAATTGCCTTTTCGGCGATAAACATCTGCAAAATTTAAGCCGATGGCTTTCATTTCAACCAGTAACTCTCCGGGTTGTAATACGGGTGTTGGAATGTCAATGTATTCAAGTACTTCCGGGCCGCCAAAAGTTGAAAATGTTAAAGCTTTCATTTATTGCAGATAATTTTAAGATTTGGTAAAAGTAGGAAATCAACCGGGAACCTGTGTTTCCCTGGAATCAGGGTGATGTAAAAATCATGATCCTATAAAAGCTGGGCCCTTTAAATAAACAAAGCGGCAGGTAATTTACCCGCCGCTTTGTTATCATATAAATTAAACCTGCTTAAGTTGATTATTTATAATCAGGATTTTGAACCAATACGCCACCACTTTTATCAATTTCTGTTTGTGGCAGTGGCCATTTGTAAAATTTATTTTCAAAATGGTAAGGGATCAGGCTATCCTTTACTTTATTTAACACATCATCCGCAATGTGCCACCTCATTAAATCATAATGACGTAAGCCTTCAAAAGCGAGCTCAACGCGGCGCTCATGTCTTATCCTTTCGCGCATTTGCTCTTTGGTATATCCGGCCGGGTAAGCGGGCATAGTTACACGGGCACGCAAATCTGTCATCGCTTTATAAACGGTTGCATCCGGACCGGCAATTTCGTTTTGCGCTTCGGCATACATCAGCATCACTTCTCCTAAACGTAATACAATGGCATCCTGGCCGCTAAGTGTCGAAAACCCGAATGGAAGATTGGCTGGGTCAAGAAATTTTAGCACGCCATAGCCTGTAGGACGAGGGTTTGACGGGTTATGTACTTTACCTCCGCCAAAATCAGGATGATCAACATATACTGTTTTGGCTAATCTTGGGTCGCGGTTGTTAAAGGGCTTTTTTGTATCGGTAAGAGGCGAAGTACCATAAGGTAAACCATCGGTACACTCAAACGTATTAACAAAGTTAGGCAGCGGGCTTGCTGAGCACCAGTCGCCATAATCCCTGTCCCAGTAGGCTAAATTGTTAGGCGCCAAAAAATTAATAGAGAAAATGGTTTCTGTATTGTTTTTCTGTGTGGCATCCCTGAAATTGTCCTCAAAGTTTTTAGTTAAGGTGTATTGCGACATAATATCCTTACAAAGATCCCTTACCTGCGTTAGCGTTGCCACATCAGGCGTACCTGTAGTGCCATAAGCCGCAAATAAAAGTACGCGGGCTTTTAATGCCTTGGCCGATGATGAAGCCGCATGCCCTCCGTTTGAAAAATATGGAGCGGTATTAAGGTTTGCAATACTGTAATCAAGATCTGTTGTTATTTGAGTCAGTATCTTAGCTGCAGCTACTTTAGGCTGTTTTTGGGTAGCCAGGGTAAGCGGCTCTAAAACCAGGGGAACATCACCATAAATGGTGTATAACTGGTAGTAAAAAAATGCTCTTATAAACCTTACTTCGCCCTCATAGGCCTTTCTGTCGGCATCTGCAATATCAGATCCTTTGTAGTTAGCCAGGTTTTGTATAAATAAATTTACCCTTCCAATACCAACATAGCTGTCTTTGTAAATACCGGTTTCATAGCCGCCGGTGGTAGGATTTAAGTTACCCTGATCAACATCATTAACGCTGCCCGAGTTAAACTGCGCATAACCATTATCGGTAAGGCAATCACGAATGGGAAGTTCCTCGGCAAATTCATTGTTTTGCAGAGACGCGTAAACTGCGGCAAGGGCTTTGTCAAAGTCGCTTTTTGATTTATAAAAGGTAGATGTGGATATCTGGTCCAGCGGATTCAGATCCAGTGTTTTTTTACATGCACCTAAAAACAGTGATGTAATTAATATAGTTGCTATAATTCGATTTTTCATGTGGACTGATTAAAAGGAAACGTTTACACCAAAAGAGTATATTTTATTTTGCGGGTACTGCACTAAATCACCGCTTCCATAACGTTCAGGATCAAGACCCTTAAATTTGGTTATGGTAAATAAGTTATCGCCGGCAAAGTAAACCCTTAACCTGTCAATACCTATGCTCTTGGTCAGCTTAGATGGCAGTGTATAGCCAAATACTAAATTTTTAAGCCTTAAGTATGATGCATCCTGTAAAAAGAAAGTTGATGGGCGGGTGAGTTTTTGCGGAGCGCTCCATCCCCAGTAAATACGAGGCATAGTGGTTGATGGGTGTTCAGGAGTCCATCTGTTCAACCAGTCGGTTGTTGGTGGCGTGCCTTGTACAAACGGAATTACGCCCCAGTTAGATACGTATGATTTACTACCGTAAACACCTTGCATCATAGCCGAAAAGTCAAATCCTTTAAAGCTTGCCGATAGGTTAAACGAGTAATTTAATTTAGGGTATACGCCGCTTATAATGGTTCTGTCATCACTGTTGATCTTGCCATCGCCATTAACATCTTTATATTTCAAGTCGCCCGGTAAGGTGCTATCGTTAAATTGTTTAGGCGAACTGTTTACCTCGGCAGTTGACTGAAAAATTCCTGCAACCTGCAGCATATAAAAAGAGCTTATAGGCTGTCCGTTTTTATTAGTGGTATAATCAAAAATGTCTTGCTGACCGTATTTTACCAGTTTGTTATTAAAGTGATCTAAATTAACTCCTAAGCCATAGGTGAAGCCGCTTAATGATCCTTCATGAATCATGTTGCTGTAGTTTAAGCCAAGCTCAACTCCGGTATTATCAACAACACCATCGTTAATAGTTGGTGCGCTTAAGCCCACAATGGCGGTAACCTGTGATTGCCTTAAGATATCAATTGTTCTTTTCTTGTACCAATCAAAAGTTACATTGAAGTTTTTGAAAAGTGCCAGATCCAGGCCAATATCTGTCATGGTAGTAGTTTCCCACTTAATATCGGGATTGTTTAATGATTGTTGGGCTACGCCGGTTGTTAAGGCGGAGTTATCAAAAGAGTAATTCCCAGTCAGGTTTAATAATGCCTGGTATGGGTAATTTACTGTATACCCACCTATTACAATGTTTTGGTTACCCAGCTTTCCCCATGAACCTCTTAACTTAAAGTTATCCAACCAGGTTAAATTCATGGCCTTTACAAAAGGCTCTTCTGATGCGCGCCAGCCTCCGGAAAATGATGGGAATACACCCCATTTGTTATTACCGGCAAATTTTGAGCTGCCATCATAACGGATATTGCCTTCTAACAAATAACGCTCTTTGTAGTTATAATTTACACGACCAAAGTATGACATTAGCGCCCATTGGTTTGCTGTACCGCTGGCTCTTTGAATGTCCTGTCCGCCGGCGTTCAGTTCCCTTAAATCCTCATCAGGGAAATTCTGACGGTAACCCTGCAGGTATGAATATTTACTTTGCTCAACACTGTAACCAGCCTGCGCTTTAATGCTGTGCCCGTTAAAGTTATGGTTGTAATTCAAGTAACTGTACAAGTTTGAGTAAACAGTTTGTTCGTCTTGGTCGGTTAACCCCTTACCTAAGTCTAAAGATGTAGAGAGCGTGTTGGTTTTGAAATTATATAGATCAAGGGTTGATTTATAATCCTTGTACTTATCCATATTAACATTTACAGCTCCCTTAGTATACCATGAAAAATCCTTGGTGAACTGTACTTCAAACCAGCCTTGAGCATTAACGGCGTAATCGTTTGTATTGTGGGTGAAGCTATTGTCAAGTACAGCTATAGGGTTTTTGTTGTTGTATTCATAATCATAAGCCTTATAGGTAAAGTGCCCGCTTCCATCGGTAAGGTATGGTCCGTAGGTAGGCGCTTGTGACATGGCTGAAAGGAATAAATCTTTTGAGCCACCTGCAGCAGATTCTGTGGTGCCGGATTTTAATAAAATATTAGTTCCGAATTTGATATGATCGTTAATTTTTGAGGTTAGATTGATACGACCAGTATATTTTTTATAATTGAAACCCCTGATAATACCATTCTGATCAACATAACCTAATGATATGTTATAGGTGGTTTTTTCATTTCCACCACTAAAGGTTAGGTTATGATTTTGTGTTGGAGCCGTTTTAAAAATAAGACTTAACCAATCGGTATTAGGATAATGAACACGATCTGAACTGTTACGGTAAAGATCTATCTGATCCTGCGGATAAAGACCATATAGTTTGGTTGGATCGTTAGGGTCATTTAAACCAGTATTGATACGGGCCTCATTATACAATTCCATGTATTGAGCAGAGTTGGTTATCAGTTTAAAAAGCTTGGTTGGCTTGTATATGCCAACATTGCCATCGTACTGAACTTTCATTTGGCCTGCTTTGCCTTGTTTGGTGGTAATTAATACTACCCCGTTTGCAGCCCTTGAACCATATATTGATGCGGAAGCCGCATCTTTAAGAACGGATACATTATCAATATCCGTAGGATTAATATCACTAAAACTACCCGGAACACCATCTACTAAAACCAACGGTGCTGATCCGGCGCCACTAAAGGTTCCGTTTCCCCTGATCTGTATGGATACACTTTCGTTACCCGGTTCGCCCGAGCCCTGGCTCACCTGTACGCCGGGTATAGTTCCCTGCAACATCGAAGCCGGATTTATAACCGGACGTTTATTAAGATCTTCGCCGCTTACTGTAGAAACAGCACCGGTTAAGTTCACCTTTTTTTGCGTACCGTAACCCACAACAACCACCTCATTAAGTGCAGATGTTTGTTCCTTTAATACCACATCAATTTTAGCCCGGTTGCCAACGGTTATTTCCTGGTTAACAAAACCAATAAAACTAAATACCAAAACGGCTTTACTATCAGGTACACTAAGAGAATATTTACCATCAAGGCCTGTTTGAGTGCCAATCTCAGAGCCTTTTATTTTAATGGTAACACCAGGCAGGGGTAACCCCTTGTTGTCTTTAACCTGGCCTGTAACCGTGATAGCCTGAACAGGGGTTGTTTCCTGTATCTTAGGTGTAACTACGATGGTTGTATTATTGATTACATAAGTAAACGGTTGGTCCTGGAAACATTGTTTTAATGCTTCCTCCAATTCAACGTTTTGTAAATGCACGTTTACAGGCACTGCCAACTTTAGCATTTTGGCATTGTAAAGCACACTAAATCCACTCTGCTTGTGGATCTCTTTTAGTGCTGCAGCCAGGGATGCATTATTTTTGTTCATGCTGATTTTTTGTGCATAGGTAGTGGAGGCACTAACCTGCAGTATGGAAATCAAGCATAAAAAGAACGTCAATTTCATAATCAGAAATAATTTAGATTGGATACGGGGAAGCTCCCTGCATCTAATTGCAGTAGAAATTTTATACATTTGAATGTTAGGTTAAATAATTGGTTATGAGAAAAATGATCATTGGTTTTTACCTGGCAGCTTCACAGCTTAATACCAGGGGCGGTGCGAACGCTCCTGGTTATTATAACAGGTTAACATTATTGGGCAGATATAACTACTTCATAATGATTACCCTCCTTCCTTCAATTTTATAGTGAATAGTACGGGTTAATTGCATATTGTTTAATAACTCATTAATGTTTTTGTACCTGGATATGGTACCACCAAACTCGTTCTGTTGCACATTGTCGCGATACTCAATATCAACATCATACCACCTGCTTACCTGTTTCATCACATTTACAATGCTTTCGTCATGAAATACAAAGAAGCCATTGATCCAAGCCATGTTTTCTTCGGTATCGGCCTTGCTAACTTTAATGGCCGAGCCGTTTTCGCCCGCAGATCCCTGTTGGCCGGGAACCAGCATTACTGCCGAGCTTGCATTTGACATTCTTACAGATCCTTCTAAAAGAGTGGTGGTTATGTTGTTATTATCGCTGTAGGCATTTACGTTAAAATGAGTACCCAATACCTGCACCTGAGTACCGTTAGCTTTTACAATAAATGGTTTTTCTTTATTTTTTGCCACTTCAAAATAAGCTTCGCCGGTTAGTTCAACCTGTCTGTCGGTACCGGTAAATGCCTGCGGAAACCTTAATGATGATGCGGCATTTAACCAAACTTTAGTGCCATCTACCAGCTCAACCTTGTATTGCCCGCCGCGTGGCGTAGTTATGGTATTAAACTCTGGCGCGGCGCTTGCGACAGCTTCGGGGCTGGTTTTTGTAAAATGATATACAAGTACGCCATTAGCTGTTTTACTTACCTTGATCCCGGTTTTAGCGGCAATTTCACCGTTTTTAGCATCATCCAAAATAATATTTGCGCCATTGGCCAGGGTGAGGTAGGCTTTGTTACTGCCCGGTACAATTTGTTGTTGCTTGTTTTTTGCTAAGCCGGTAACTGCCTGTTGTTTTGGTTTTTCACCTTTTATAAAAAACAAGCCCGCAAATAAAGCTATCAGTAAAACAGCTGCTGCCGCCATCCAACGGTAATTGGCTTTTTTACGTGGGGTAATTTCAACAACTTTGCGACTGTCATTTAGTTTTTGCCAAATTCTGTTGCGTACATCCTGTTCATCAACTAAATCATCAGTCCAGTCATCACCCTGCAATTTCATTTCATCGCTGTAACTATCAAGCAATTCCTTTTCTATAGGGGAGCATTGCCCGTTAATGTACTTTTGGTACAAAGCCAGAAACTCGTTTTTGGTTATCATCAGGAATATATATTACAGGTTTATACATTATATGTGTAGGTAACATTTAATCACACACATACTTTTTGTAAATTTTTATTTGCAAAAAGTAAAACATTGAAATATTTCAGGTCTTTTCATACTTTTACCCTACCAATTATGTCTAATTCCCCGCTTAGTGACGCTGAACTTTGGGCTGCTATCCGCCGCAATGACGAAGCAGCTTTTACCGCTCTTTTTGACCGGTACTGGGTAAGGCTTTACAAAACCGCGCTGGTGTACGTTAAAGATCGGGAGGAGAGTGAAGAAATTGTGCACGATGTTTTCCTGAATATCTGGAACCGCAGAAACCTGCTGGAAATTGAGTCATTCCCCAATTTTTTACTTACGGCTATCAGGTACCAGGTATATAACAGGATGAGATCGGCAAAGTCACCCGTTATTTTGGCTCCCGAGGGACTCGAATTAGCGGAGCAGGTAGATAGTAACGCTGGCGAGCGGCATATTATGGTTCAGGAGTTTGAGCAGGAGCTGGATAAATACCTGGTGCAGTTACCCAAACGTTGCCAGGAAATATTTTATATGAGCAGGGTGAGGCAACTCTCCAACCAGGAAATTGCCGGTCAGCTGGGTATCTCAAAACGTACAGTTGAAAACCAGATAACAGTTGCACTTAAGCACCTCAGGATTTGCTTTAAACACATTTCGTCGTTTATTTTAATGATCTACCTGCTTAAATAAATTCAGCCGCTTATCGGCTTTAGCACAGGGCCGCTCTCCGATACATTATTTGCTTTTTTACTATATTCGTTTTTTTTACAATCATCCCTGTATGTAAACAAAGGTATATTAAGGTTTTTTCCCGTAGCGGCTTTAATCATGCCTTGCCTTATGTAATTTAAGGGTAATAAAAGCAATATTTTTTAATGGAGGTTAAATTCAGATTAGGTGAATATAAGGTTCTTATATTCAGGATTTTATTAGGTTATTTTTTTTATTTCATAGGCAGGGTGCTGTTTTTTGCATTTAATGCAAATCTTTTCGCTGTTGATCACCTTTCCTCTATATTAAAACTGTGTTATTACGGAATGGCTTTTGATACAGCCGCGCTATTATATATTAACAGTTTGTTTATTGTATTAAGTATTTTGCCCTTAGCCATTAATACACGGCCCGGTTTCCAAAAAGGGTTAACAATTTTATATTTCATTACAAACCTGCTGGCTTACGCTACCAATTTTGTTGATATTATTTACTACCGTTTTAGCCAGGTTAGATCAACAAAGGCTACGCTTGATGTGCTTGCCGATGAAAATAACAAGAAAGCATTATTTAAACACTTTTCCGGAGCATACTGGTATGTAATTATCATTTTTATATTATGCAGCCTTTGCTGGATATGGTTATATAGTCGCGTAAAAATTAAACCCAACCCGGGGAGAAAACCGGCATCCTATTTTTATTCATCAGTAGCTGCATTCTTAATTGTTCTGGCTTTAGTTATTGGTGGCATACGGGGCGATTTTAGTCACAGCACCAGGCCTATAAACATGATTGATGCCTACAAACACGTAATCATCCCCAACCAGGGCGATATTGTATTAAACACACCTTTTGCCATTTTCAGAACGCTTAGCGCCAACAATTTTAAACTTGAACACTGGACAGACCAAAACTATATTAACGCGAATATTAAGCCTGTAAAACAATACAACAACACCCCCGCTGTAAAGCCTAATGTTGTAGTTATTATATTGGAAAGCATGGCAAGGGAGTATTGGGGAAGTATGAACAGGGGCGCCAATATACCCGATTTTAAATCCTACACTCCTTTTTTAGATTCATTGTCTGATAACAGCTTGATATTCACCAATGCTTACGCCAACGGGCGGCAATCTATTCACGCTATGTCGTCTATTTTGGCTGGTATTCCATCGTTTCAAACCGCCTTTACTTCATCGCCTTATGCAAAGCAACAAATCCAGTCTTTGGTATCTGTTTGCGATACAATGGGCTATCAAACATCGTTTTTTCATGGGGCGGCAAATGGTTCGATGGGTTTCCAGGGTTTCGGCAATATTTTAGGATTTAAAAACTATTACGGCAGAACGGAATATAACAACGATAGAGATTTTGATGGCATTTGGGGTATTTGGGATGAGCCATTTTTCCAGTTCATGGGTAAAACGCTTAGCACCCAGAAACAGCCATTTATGGCTACACTGTTTACCCTATCATCGCATGATCCCGATCAGATTCCGGAAAAATACAAAGCGAGGTTTAAAGGTGGTCCGCTTACTATTGATAAATGTGTACAATATACAGATAACTCGCTGCGGCTGTTTTTTAACTATGCAAAAACGCAGCCCTGGTTCAATAACACCATTTTTGTAATAACTGCCGATCATACCAGTCAAACTTATTATCCTGAATATAGTAAGGCTATTAACCGGTTTGCTGTTCCCATATTGTTTTACAGCGCTAATAAGGCTTATGCTTTAAAAGGTGTGAGGACAGACCTGGCTTCGCAAATGGATATATATCCTTCCATAGTTGATATGATAGGTTATAATAAGCCTTTCAGATCATGGGGCAGAAGCCTGATCACCAATTCCCCGGCCGAAACACCAAGGGTAATCAATTCGCCGGGTAATATATACCAGTTTATGCAGGGTAATTATATTTACTTGTTTGATGGAAAAGTATTTACGGGGATTTTCGCGGCTGCCGATAAAGGGCTCGAAAAGAATTTAATGGGCGGGAAAATTGATTCAGAAATGGATAAGGCAATGCTTGATTGTAAGGCCCTGATCCAGGATTATACAGATCGCATTGTAAATGGAAAGTTGAAGCGGTAAACTACTTCTTCGCCCTGTTTTGCGGGGAGCCATCTAAACGTTATTGATATTATGCTGGTGCTTTCGTTAAAAGTAACAGTAACAAGGGATTAACAAAACCGCGGTTTTGGTGTTGTAGCTTATTATAAAGCTGCCTGTAGGTTGCTTAAAACTAAAATAAGAGCAATTATTATGGCGGTTTCGTTTTTAAAGCACAGGTGGCAAAAAATTGTATTGATCAGTTTGGCGGCGGTGGGTTTATTGGTGCTTGTTGTAGCATTATTCCTGAATAGTTTTTTAACCAGCAAGCTTACCGCAAAATTAAAGGATGCGGTTTTAAAAGGCTCCGATAGTTTATACCATGTAGATTTTAGTAAAGCCGAGCTGCATATTTTTGCGGGGAAGGCCACTTTGTATGATATTACCTTCGGTCCGGATACTGCTGTTTACCATAAGATGCAGGAAAGTGGCGATGCCCCCAATCATCTTTATGAACTGCGCGTAAAGCGACTGGAAATTTCAGGAGCGCACCCGCTGCAAACCTGGTTTAAAAAGAAAATGGATATTGGCCGGATTACGCTGGATAGGCCGGAAATATATATCAGTAAAAACACAGATAAGCCGCACAAAAAGGAGCGGAAGGATAAACGAACCCTCTACCAGAAAATTTCCAACAGTTTTAAAATGATTTATGTAGGTCAAATTAGCCTGGATGCAATCACCTTTACCTATAGAGATAAGAGTGTCCCCAAGCCTTCGGTTTCTGTACTGAAGGAGATGAACCTGCAAGCTACCGACCTGCTGATAGATTCGACAACGCAAACAGATACCTCGAGAACATTATATTGCAGGGACATCGTTACAGAGCTGAAGCATTATACCCAAACTTCTGCCGGGGGCCTGTATAAATATAGAGTGGGATCGATAAAACTATCCACCCGCGAAGCCCGGTTGGATATTGCAGGGATAGACATACAGCCACTAAGCGTAAAGGCATTTTTTGCCAAAAGTAAAAGCGACCGCTTTACCCTGCACCTTGATAAGGTTACCTTTCATCATTTTGATTACCGCAGCTATCGTAGAGCGCAGGACCTCCTGGTATCAAAAATTACTGTTGATAGGGGGGATTTCGAGGTTTTTGCCAACCCCAATGGCCGGCTTCAAACTACCGATAGGCTGGTTACGTTCCCCAACTGGGCTATCCGCCAGGTAAAAGCGGGGCTCAACGTGGATACGCTCGACATTAAAAAGATAGATGTTAGCTACCGCGAGTATAAAGAAAGCTCCGGGAAAGCCGGGGCGGTAAAGTTTGATAATACTACAGGCAGGTTTCTCAACCTCACTAATAAAAAAACTATCCTCAGTCAGCATCCTGTTTGTACGGTTAACCTCAGTACTTATTTTATGGGCAAAGGCAAGCTCGATCTGGCCTTTGGTTTTAATTTAAGCGATGCTGCTTATAGCTACAGTTATAAAGGGCACCTGGGCTCTATGGATATGTTGGCAGCCAACCCGGCGGTTATGCCGCTGGGCCTGGTAAAAATAACATCGGGAAGGGTAAATAGTCTCGACTTTAATATTCACGGCAACAAAAAAAATGCTGCCGGTAAGGTCACATTCCTCTACAACAGCCTAAAGGTGGATTTACTAAAACGCGATGAGGAAAAAGGTTACGCGAAAAAATCGTTGATGTCTCTGCTGGCCAATGCCGTAATACTTAAACAGGATAACCCCGATGAGGGAAAGCCTGTACCGAGGTCGGCCAACTTGGTTTTTATCCGACCGGCAAATTTTCCCTTCTTTAAAACAATATGGCTTACGTTGCTCGATGGACTCAAGTCATGCGTAGGGGTAGGCAAATCGCAGGAAAAAGAAGCCGGTAAGCCAGTTACTGAAAAGGATAAAAAGGAGCGGGAGAAGGCTTTAAAAAAAGCAAGGGAGAAGAAAGAAAAAGAGGAAAAAAAATTCAGGGAGCAGCTTGAAAAAAAGAAGAATTAGAAAATTATACCCAGCGGATATAGCAGTTGGATCTGCATCTGGGAGATGCAAAATATGCGTTTTTACACCTACACGTATTGAAACTTGATCCTGTCATTAGGGAACTCATTACTGTGCTGTATTTTCAATTGCTTTAGTTTATCATCAAAATATTTATAGATCTTTTTCGAGTTTTTTTCGGCTTTCTGTTGATTCTCAAATTCTTTTTCCAGGTACCTGGAAAGGGCAAACAGGGTTCTTGGAAATTCATAAATGGTTATGGTGCCATCGTCTTCCTTTTTTGCCCGTACCCAGTAAGGGTCATTTTTTGTTGATTCACGAATATACACTACATCACTTTGTGCTTCTACCATATTGCAGTATTTAACCAAAGCGTTTAGGGTGCCCGGTATGCCTACCTTAACGTTAACCTTGCCTGGAGGGTAAGCTACAAGATTAGCATCCGGGAAAGAAAAACTAATATCGGCCTTGCCTTTTAAAAGTTTAGCCAGCCTGCCGGTAAAATTCATAAAATAACCCATCGCCAGTATTTCGGCCAGCGACCTTCTGTAATTACGCTTGTTTTCGGCATGGAAAATTATTGCTAGTATTACAGATACTACAAATCCAGACCCAAAAGCCATCCATTTATTGGGGAACGTAATAATGCCATCAAGGAAGCCGCCATAGGTACCAATAGTTGGTATAATGGAAAATATAAAATCCTTAAACGGGAAAAATCTGAAAGTAAAGGTCATGACTATCAGGTTATTAGTTAATAGTAATAATAATGATTAATTAAGTGGTATGCAAAAAATGTTGGAATTTGTTTGAATTACCACAGGCATTTTGTTGAGGAACACCTCATTCACGGCAGTGATGCGGAGCGTAAGGATAATAGCGTACAGGATGCCTGGTTATTAACCTTTTAAAAAAGAAAAGCCCTTCTTTTTTAGGGAAGGGCTCTGGAGCGAAAGACGAGATTCGAACTCGCGACCCCGACCTTGGCAAGGTCGTGCTCTACCAACTGAGCTACTTTCGCGTTGGTGTTTCCTGTTTCGAGTTGCGTTGCGGTTAACCGTGTGCCTATCTCGTTTTCGGGAGCGCAAATATAAAAAGAATTGAATACTCTGCAAGTGAAAAATACACTAACCATCTGCTTAATTTAAATTATAGGCCGGAAAGCGAATAATAAGGCTCTTATTTAAGTATCACCTTGGCTCAATTTGCGGCGCGTTGGGTGAAATTATTGGGAAGATATTTAAATGACAAATAAATTATATAAAGTCTATGTGTTTAGTAGAATATATTATATATTTGCTGACGAAATAAGTTCTTTAATTTTAATTATCAAGAAAGACTGAGGGAAAGGCCCTATGATGTCTTAGCAACCTGTAAGCCCATTGTTATAAAGGTGCTAATTCCTGTCCGCTATAAAAGGTGGAGAAGATAATATTCGCAAAATTATTGCACAGCCCATGGCTGATCATTATCTCCCTTTCTCTCTGAAATCCTGTTTAATTAAAATACTTAAAAATTTATGCCTGCTAAAAGCAGCATTAAAATTGACAACTATGAATATTAAACATTTACTCATTACCTGTTCGTTTCTGATAAGCGCCATGTTTGCCGGCGCGCAAACTGCAAAACCAACTGATCCTGCATCTATTGATCGTGGCTATATTGTAAAAGTTGGCGACCAGGCACCTGCAGATTTTGAACTGCAACTTGCCGATGGCACCAAAACCTCCTTAAAAGAGCTGCGCGGCAAAGTTGTTATTTTGCAATTTACAGCCAGCTGGTGCAGTGTATGCCGCGAAGAAATGCCCCACCTTGAAAAGGACGTATGGCAGGCTTATAAAGACAAAGGCCTGATTCTGATAGGCGTAGATCGCGATGAACCCCTTGAAAAGGTAAAGAAATTTCACCAGGAAATGAATATCAGCTATCCGCTGGCGCTTGATCCCGGAGCCGATATTTTTGGCCGGTTCGCCAACAAAAAAAGCGGCGTAACGCGTAATGTTATTATTGATAAGGATGGTAAAATAGTTTACCTCACCCGTTTGTATGATACCCAGGAATTTGCATCGATGCTAAAAGCTGTAGATGCGCTGGTTAATAATAAAACTGCATCTGTTAATTAAAAATACCGGGCAATTACGGAGTAAGTTGCTTGCAATTATTTATCCCGGTTGCTTTTTCTATAAGTCAATATCTTAATGTTATGAAAACAACAGCTACCTTTTTTCACGCCAACTATTCTTCTGATGCTACGCTGTTTACCTGCAATTCTTTCCATGGCTGTATGCAAAGCATGCGTTGTTGATGCTAACCCAACCGCAATGGTTATTTAATGAGTGTGCTTGCTGCAGCTTGTTATCTTTTAAATAACCACAAAGCAAAAATTAATTCTTTACAGGTACTATAAAGCATATCAGCGGGTATTTCATGCCAAAAAAGCTGTTAGCCAATGCTTTCATTCAGCTGTATTGATATTCAAAAACTATTCACAATCTATTTATCATGCTTAAAAATTACAAACTGTTACTGGCAATCCTGTTGCCATTTTTTCTCATCCAAACAGTTGCGGCGCAATCTGTTAAAATAAGCGGGGTGGTAACCGCAAAATCCGATGGCCTGCCATTGCCCGGTGTTAATATCTCTGTAAAAGGAACTTCCAATGGTGCTCAAACCAGTGCAGATGGCAAATTCTCCCTCAGCGCCAACGTTAACGATATATTAAAGGTTACTTATATAGGTTTCGCAGCGCAGGAGATCACCGTTAAGCAAGCTGAAAATAATTTGCAGATCATATTACAGGAGGCTGCCAATTCCCTTAACGAAGTGGTAATCACGGCCCTCAATATATCTAAAGATAAAAAATCATTGGGCTATGCTGTTCAGGGGTTAAAGTCGAAGGATATCTCCGAGGCTAAAGAAACCAACCTGGTGAATGCGCTGGCCGGTAAAATTGCCGGGGTGCAGGTAACCAACAGCCAGGGTGATATGGGTTCGTCCCGTATCATCATCCGTGGCGAAACCTCTATCGCGGGTAACAACCAGCCGCTGTTTGTGGTGGATGGTGTTATAGTTGATAACTCCCAGTTTTTGGGTACAAACGGATCAAGGGATTTTGCCAATGCCATCGCCGATCTTAACTCCGAGGATATTGAATCTGTAAGTGTACTTAAAGGCCCCAATGCGGCGGCCCTTTATGGTTACCGTGCAGCGGCCGGTGTTATCCTCATTAAAACTAAAACAGGTAAAGGCGCAAAAGGCTTGGGTATCAATATTAATTCAAATACCAGCTTCTCAAACGTACAGCTTTTGCCAAATTATCAAAATCAGTATGGCCAGGGCTCAAACGGTAAATTTAGCTATGTTGATGGTAAAGGCGCCGGTGTTAATGATGGTGTTGACGAAAGCTGGGGGCCGGCTTTGGATGGTTCGTTGATTCCGCAGTTTAATTCAAACGGCGTTGCTGTGCCTTTTATAGCGCACCCGGATAACGTTAAAAATTTCTTTAAAACAGGAGTAACCCTTAACAATGGTGTAGCATTATCAGGCGGTAGCGATAAAGCGGATTATCGCTTATCCTACAACAACCTGCACCAAACTGGTATTATCCCGAATACATCACAGGGAAGAAATTCATTTTTACTGAATTCTACCTTCAGGCTTAGTCCTAAATTAACGGTAACCACCATTGCCAACTATATTAAAGACGATGCCGATAACCTGCCGGGTGCAGGTGGCAAGCGCGCTACCAGTACCATGCTGCAATTTACCTGGTTTGGTCGCCAGGTTGATATAAGCCAGTTAAAAAACTATAAAGACGCCAATGGAAATACCTTTAACTGGAATAACAGCTACTACAGTAACCCGTACTGGCTGGCTTATGAAAATACGGTTGGGCAACATAAAAACCGTATTATAGGTAGTGTGGAATTGAACTACAAGATCATCGAAGGATTATCTGCCAATTTCCGTACCGGTACCGATTATTATAACGACAGGCGCAAGATCAAAGTAGCTTATGGTACCAATGGTACACCATTTGGCTCTTACGAGGAGGATGCCTATAGTGTGAACGAAAACAATACTGAAGCCCGTTTGCAATACACCAAAAAACTAAATAATGATTTCTCATTAGATGTTTTGGGTGGTGGTAACATTAGCACCATAGTAAACGAGCAAAACGACCAGGTAGCGCCAAAGCTGGCTGTTGCAGGTTTGTATACGCTAAGCAACTCCCGCGATCCGTTGGTATCTTCCAATTTATATGGCAAGCTTAAAACCTATAGCTACTTTGCATCAGCTCAAATAGGGTTCAGAAACTACGCGTTTATTAACCTTACGGGCCGTAATGACTGGTCGTCAACCTTGCCCGCTGCTAACCTATCCTATTTTTACCCATCAGTGAATGGTAGTTTGATATTATCAGAGGCGCTGGATATTAAAAGCGATGTGTTAACCTATGCAAAATTAAGAGGTGGATGGTCAAAAGTGGGTAAGGCTACAACGCCATATCAACTCATCAATACATACGATTTTACCGCTCCTTTAGGTACAAACCCCCAACAAAATGCAAACAGCGTTGATTTAAATCCGAACCTTAAACCGGAAACAACGACATCTGCCGAAGCTGGTTTTGAGCTTGGATTTTTCCAGGACAGGGTTCATTTTGATGTGAGCGTGTATAATACCAATAGTGTAAACCAAATATTAAAAGTCGATGTTAGCCCATCTACAGGGTATAGCCAGAAGCTTATCAATGGTGGTAAAATCAACAATAAAGGTTTAGAAGTTCAGTTGGGCATAACTCCTATAAAATCGAAAGAGTTTACCTGGGATATCAATACCAATTATTCCCTTAACCGCAGCAAAGTGGTTTCGCTTGATGCGGAAGGCCGCTTGCAGAGCTATATACTGGGTACAGACCGTACCGTACAGGTGTTGGCCGCTATTGGACAACCTTACGGCACCTTGTTTGGCAACGCTTATCTGCGCAATGCATCGGGACAAATCATTGTTGGTGCAGATGGTACGCCAACCATCAATCCAACCAAACAATACCTTGGCAAGTTTACCCCAAAATGGCTGGGTAGCATCAATAACAGTTTTACTTACAAGGGAATAAACTTAAGC
Organism: Mucilaginibacter sp. P1_A3; assembly: GCF_056406855.1. Taxonomy (NCBI): domain Bacteria; kingdom Pseudomonadati; phylum Bacteroidota; class Sphingobacteriia; order Sphingobacteriales; family Sphingobacteriaceae; genus Mucilaginibacter; species Mucilaginibacter sp. P1_A3. The sequence goes on along the minus strand of NZ_JBFTZJ010000011.1, from coordinate 190,939 downwards.
TTTTTGGTTGATGCCCGCATTGGAGGTTCTATTTATTCAAATACAAACCGCACCGGTACCTATACAGGAGTACTGGCCTCAACATTGCCGGGCCGCGGAGCAGCAAACGGCGGCTTAAGCTATTATTATCCGGGTAATAACACCAAGCTTGCAGCTGTACAGGTGAGCGGTACTGCGCCAGCGGGAGCAACGGTTTATCAGGATGGTGTTATTTTTAAAGGTGTAAAGGCCGATGGTACGCCAAACACAACAATACTGCCTGCACAATCATACTACAAAGGTTTTACCAATGTTGATGAGGCTTTTGTTTATGATGCTTCATACATTAAACTGCGCGAGGTTAAGCTGGGCTATACCTTCCCGTCAAGGTGGGTAAAAAGCGTAGGCCTGCAGGCTGCAACGCTATCAATTGTGGGACGTAACCTTTGGATCATCCATAAAAATGTGCCAAATGTAGATCCCGAAACAGCCTTCAATAATGGCAACGGACAAGGGTTAGAAGATCTTACCCTGCCTACTGTTCGTAACATTGGTTTTAACATCAACCTTAAATTCTAAAAATCATGAAACTTAAATATACATCGTTGCTATTATCAGGTGCGTTTTTGCTATCTGTAACATCGTGCAAAAAAACCTTGGTTGATATTAACCAGAATCCAAATGCCGCCCAGGTTGCACAACCAGACTACCTGCTTACCGCAGCTACCAAAACTACTGCCGATACCTATTGGGGAACAGCCAATAATATGGATGCCAGCCTGCTTTTTGTACAATACTGGTCTAAAATTCAATATACCGACCCAGACAGGTATATATATACCAACAGTGCCTTCCAGGAACTTTGGACGGTAGGTTATTCCAAAAGCATTGTAAACCTTAACCAGATCATCAAGTTGGGAGATGCACAGGCTAATACTAATTATAAGGGGGTAGCACTGGTGCTGCGCTCATGGGTGTTTAGTTTGTTAACAGATGCTTATGGCAATGTTCCTTACAAGCAGTCTGCCAATATCGACCAATACTTAACCCCGGCCTATGACACGCAAAAGGATGTGTACTATGCCTTACTGGATGATTTGAAAGCAGCCCAGACCGCGCTTGACCCGGCAGGTAAGGCTATTTTAGGCGATGTGATCTATGGTAACGATATTGCCAAATGGAAAAAGTTTGCTAATTCACTACGTTTGCGTATTGCGCTGCGCATTGCAGATCGTGATGCAGCAAAGGCCAAACAGGTATTGGATGATATTAAGGCTGAGGGCGGGGCATATATCAGCTCGAACTCAGATATAGCCCAGTTTGTTTATTACAACTCGCCTAATCAAAACCCGATAAGCAACCTGTTTGATACCAGGGACGATTACCGCATCAGTAAAACTATTGTTGATAAGCTATTTGCGCTGAACGATCCGCGCCTGCCTATCTACGCCAGTAAAACCAAAGATGCTACACCGCAAACTTATGTTGGCTTACCAAACGGTTTGCTGGTTGGCGATGCCAGTAGCCTTGGCTTTACCAAAACATCAAAACCAGGTACTTATTTTTTAGCACCAAACGCGCCGGCTGTGATCATCAGCTACGCCGAGGTTTTGTTTGACCGGGCCGAGGCTGCCGCACGTGGGTTCACTACAGAAAACGCAGCCGATCTGTATAAGCAGGCGGTTACAGCATCCTTAAATCAATATAATATTGGAGGCACCGCCGCAGATAATTATGTGGCACAACCTGCTGTGCAATATGATGCAAGCAACTACAAAAAATCAATTGGCGAGCAAAAATGGATAGCCTTGTTTGGGCAGGGTCTGGAAGCCTTTGCCGAATGGCGCAGGCTTGATTATCCGCAGCTGCAACCCGCAGTTGCCGGTACTCTGAATGGTAAAATACCGGTAAGGTTTATTTATCCCGGTACTGAGCAGTCACTTAATGGGGCAAGCTATAAAGCGGCCGTGGCTAACCAGGGCTCGGATGTGCTGACTACCAAATTATGGTTTGACGTGAATTAATCTTTTGTAAGCGGTCATACTTATTTTAAGTATGGCCGCTTATTGTTAAAAGGCGGAGTGGCCGAGTGGTTTAGGCGAGGGTCTGCAAAACCTTTTACGGTGGTTCGAATCCACCCTCACGCCTCATTGTTAAAATACTAAAAATATAACATTTGAAAAAGCTGGCTGTACTGTTATTAATCATAACATTTTATTTTACCGGTGATGGGCTGCAGGAAACGATGGCACAAATTACAACCCATGGCCCGCGTGTGTTAGTGGTAATGGCTCATCCTGATGATGAAAGCACATTTTCTGTTACGCTATATAAAATTGCTAAGGAACAGCATGGCATTGTTGATCTGTTTGTGATCACCAACGGTGAGGCTGGGTACAAATATTCGACACTGGCCGAAAACTACTATGGCCTTGAACTTACAGACGAAAAAACAGCAAGGGCAAATTTACCCGCTATCCGCAAAAAGGAATTGGTTAACGCGGGCCATATTTTAGGTGTGAATGGGTATTATTTTATAGATCAGAAAGATGCTCATTACACGTTAAATGAAAAGGAGCCGCTGGATACCAGTTGGAATGTTCCTGTGATAAAAAGGCGGCTAAATCAAATTCTGACAAGTAACCAATACGATTTCGTATTTACTTTATTGCCAGAAAACACGACTCATGGGCAGCACAAGGCGGCAACACTTTTAGCGCTGAATGCCATAGCTGCTTTACCTGTTGATAACAGGCCCATTATTTTAGGGGCCGTTACCCTGAACAAAACAGATTCAGTAACCCGGTTTTCCAAATATGCCCAATACCCGTTAACCCGTACTTTAACCGATACAGCCCTGTTCAGAATTGACCGTAGTGCTTCATTCAGCTATAAAAACAGGGTAAACTATAAAGTTATAGCCAACTGGGAAATAGCCGAACATAAATCACAAGGCCTTACCCAGATGACCATGAATGATGGCGACCTGGAGGAGTTTTGGTATTTCTCCATTAACGGCACTCCTGGAATTAACACCTGCAAAGCACTATTTAACAGGCTTAGTTATACACCTTATGCACCCAAAACTTACCTGGATGCGCAGCCTGTATATTCTAAATCAAAATAAATTAACTATCGGGCTTACATTTTCATGCCCTTATCTGTATCTCCATTTTTAAAAATGGCTTCACTGTTTAGTAAATACACACCGTTGGTAACTATCACGTCACCGGCATTTAACCCGGCAATAACAGGGACGTAAGTTTGGTTTCCCGGGCCTGGTTTAATACTTCTTGACGAAAAACTTCCATCTTTATCTTTAACCCATACCTTGCTGCCCCGGCCATCAGTTAAAATGGCGGATGTGGGTACAGCCAACGCGCGTTTGCTACCATTGTCAATAGATATATAGGCCAGCATCCCCGGCCTGATAAGCCCCTGCGTATTGGCTACACTAATTCTCACCAAATCAACTTTAGAGGCATCTGATAATTCAGGATTGATAAACTCAACTTTGCCGTTAATCACCTGTCCGCCCAGGTCGGGGAATGATACTTTAACACGGTCGGCCACTTTGTAATTTCCGGCTTCACCAGCATATAGCTGCGCTTCGATCCATAAACTGTTTAAGGCTTGTGTTTTTAAAATTGTCATTCCTTCCGTTACATAGTCGCCCTCATGTACAGCTATGTCACTAACCGTCCCTTCAGCTTTGCTTAATATGGTTGTTGTGGCCGATGCTTTTCCGGTGGCTGCCAGGCTCCTGATCTGTGCTGGTGATAATCCCCATAGCTGCAGTTTGCTTTCCGCGGCGGCAATCAATTGCTTATAGTCAACATCCGGGTTATGCAAAACCTTTTGCTGTTGCCGGGCCAGCAGGTATTCCTTCTCTGCCTCCTGCAAATCTTCGCTGTAAATAGCGTAAACCGGCTGACCGACAGCTATTTTTTCGCCAACGGTTCTGATATATAATTGTTGTATCCGGCCGGTTATCCTTGCACTCAGTTCTTCGGCTTTATTTTCATCAATAGTTACAGTTCCGGTGATTGTTTTTTCAGTACCGGTATTTTCCTCCCTTACGGTATCTGTTACGATACCGGCCAGCTGAATTTGCGTTGCAGTCAGCGTTATTTTATCGGGGGCAGTGCCGCCAGTACCGGTAAGCTCCACTTTGATGAGTTTCATGCCACAAATAGGGCAATTACCCGGATGCTCTTCATGTACCTGCGGATGCATAGAGCAGGTATAATAAGCTTTGTTTGATGCTTTAGCTATTGGCTGTTTGGGCTTTTGCTGGCATGCGGTAAACAGCGCAGCAATCAGCATTACAAAGAATAGGATCCCGGCTGATTTTAACGCAGCAGGGTGTTTTTTTATATTATTCATTGCCTTGTGTTTTGATAAAGCTTTCGCTATCTGTTAAATATTGGGCATTTGATGCCAGGCTGTCTGTTAAGGATAAGCCTTTTATAATTTGTATATCATTGTTGTTTGTGGCACCCGTAAAAACCTGGTGAGCATGGTAGGAAGCACCTTTTTTTAGCCAGACAACTTTTGTGAATCCTAAATCAACCAATGCCGATTTTGGTATCCATAATCCGCTGGCTGTGCCGGTTTGTATGGTGGCTTTAACCACGTTATTTACTTTTAATGCATGGTCCATGTTGTTTATGTATACACGGATGCTGGTGCTTTTATCGGCTTCGCGTAAAACGGGTTCAATAAAATTGACCTTCCCATTTATTGTTTTGCCCGGTAAATCCGGTAAATTAATTTTTACCTGTTGGTTTAACTTTAAGCCAGAAACGGTCGAGGGGGCAATCTTAATAATTGCCCATAGTTGGTGAGGATTAACCACATTAAATAACGTTTGCCCTTTTTGAACATACATGCCTTCCCTGATAGATAGCGGAACATTAGCCGCAAAGTTTTGTGATGACTGTTCGTTTATAGTACCGCCCATTTGACTGTGCTGCACATCATGAACATGACCTTCGTAAGCGCTATAGACGGGCAAGCTGTAAAATGATTTACCTGTTTTGATAACCTGGTTTATTTGCGCTGATGTTAAACCAAGCAGCGATAATTTTTGCCGGGCGGCATTAATCAGCCCCGTTTCCTGCGGCGAATTTTTGCTGAGATAGATGAGATCCTGCTGAGCGGTCACTATATCGGGGCTGTAAATATCAAAAATGTGCTGGCCGCTATGTATTGCCTGGAAAGCATATTTGATGTATAGTTTTTCTATCCGTCCAGAAAATCGCGCTGAAATATTATTGAATGTGCGGCTGTCAAAATCCAGGTATCCATCGCCATGTATTTCTGTAGCTGTTTCAATTTGCTTTGGTGTAATTGCCTCCACCGATGAAATAACATTACTATTAACCGGCTGCAAAACCGTGTTAAGGCTAATGCCCGCACCCTCACTGGCCTGTCCGGATTTTTTTACCAGCGCCATGCCACAAATTGGGCAGCTACCGGGATGATCTTCCATGATCTGCGGGTGCATAGGGCAGGTATATTTTACAACGCTTTGTGCCCGTGCTGTAACCGGCGGCTTTTTTTTATCAGAACAAGCACTAAGCAATAGGGTGCTTAACAGCAGGCTTGTGCATATTATCTTAATACTTTTCATATTCCCTTTCATAAGCTACCTGTAATTGTAATACTTCCTGTAAGCGGTCCAATGCCTCCATCCTGGCCGTTTGTAAACCTTTAATGCTATCCAACACCGTGGGGAGGTCGCCGGTATTTTGTTCATAAGCCAGTAAGGATGTTTTATAGGTGTTTTGCAACGCCGGGATGATGTTTTGCTGATAATTCTTCAACTGCCTTTTTTTACTGCCCATATCTGTTTTTAAACCAATAAGCTGCCCTTCGGCCTGGTTGAGTATAGCTGATTTTTTTCGTTGCAATCCCTCCACTTCATAACGGATACCTTTTAAGTTGGCCTTGTATTCTTTAGATGCCCAGGGAACGATGGGTATGGTAATGGATCCCATTAAAATATATTGATTGGCATACCCTCCATAACTCAGCATGTGCGCGGCCTGGATCCCAAAATCGGGTTTGCGTTTGCTGTATTCCATTTTGGCGTTCAATTGCTGTAATTCAATATTCTGGCTTATTCCTTTAATATCGCTGCGGTTTGTTGCCAGGGCCGCGGTATCGGTAATGGCCGATTCATAATCTTTCCAAACGGTATTTGTATCCACCGTAAATACAGTTTGCTGGTCCCTGTTCATGAGGGTGTTCAGCATAATATTTCTTTGGCTTATATCATTATTCAATTGTTCGCGGGTATTGTTCAGCGCATAAAGCTCTGCTTTGGCTTTGTAAATATTGCTCAGCTTTTCTTTACCATAAGTTAGCCGGATGTTGGCATCCTTAAGCATATACTCCAATAAGTTTTGTGTATTCTGTAATAAAGCAAGCTTCTTTTCCAGCACCACCCGTTCATAGTAATATTGTTTTGCCTGGGCAATGAGTTGGTTTTTTAGGTAGTTCTTGTCTTCCGCGGTTACTTTCGACATTCCTTTCATATAGGCCTCCTTAGCGCGCAGCTTGGCCGGGTTAGTGAAAGTTTGTTCTGCTTGGATCATAAAAGAACCCACATTGGGGTTAACCTGGTAAGGCGTTTGATACTGGCCTGCGCTTATCTTTGGCGCATCAAGGCTTTTTGCTCCTGTTGCATAAGCATCCTGCGAGTTGATCCTGGCATCATAAGCCTGCAGGGCCGGGTTAGCAGCAATTCGTGCTACAACACTGTCTAACGGTAATCGTTGTGCTTTTGCTGTTATGCCGGTAAGGCAGATCAATAGGGTATATATAATTTGATATTTCGTTTTCATGATATTATTCCTTTACCTCCAATACTTCCAGTTTGCCATGTTTTTTTAGTTCGTACTCCTTTACCATCAAAAATATAAGCGGGGTAACCAGTAAAATATGCGTGGAAGAAGTTAATACACCCCCAATCATTGGCAGTACAATAGGCAGCATCACATCGCTGCCGGTGCCGGTTGCCCAAAGTACAGGTACCAAACCAAACAGGGCTACGCAAACGGTCATGAGCTTGGGTCTTAACCGTTTTACCGCGCCATTCATTACATAAACGCGCAGGTCTTCGCGGGTGATGGTTTCGCTGGAATTACCCTTTAAGGCAACCAGCTGCTGCATGGCATCATTGAGATAAATGACCATGACGATACCCGTTTCTACAGCGATACCGAACAGGGCAATAAAGCCTACCGCTACAGCGACTGATAAATGCACCCCAAAAAAATAAACCATATAGGCCCCGCCGATGAGTGCAAACGGAATACTGATGAGGCTAAAAAATGCTTCCCGAATAGAATGAAATGCAAAGTACAGGCAGGCAAATATGATGACAAGCACAATGGGTAAAATCAGCTTGAGGGTATGCTCCGCACGGATCAGGTTTTCGTACTGGCCACTCCATTCAATAAAATAACCTTTGGGTAGCGATTTAACCATCGTGTTTAACCTATTTTGGGCCTCCTGTACGGTGCTGCCCAAATCCCGTTCACGAACATTAAACAATACCGTGCCGCGCAACAAAGCATTTTCCGACTGGATCATGGCGGGGCCATCACTAATCCTGATATCGGCAACAGATGATAAGGGAACAGGACCGTAGGAGGGTGTTTGAACCAGGATACGCCTGATCTCATCCAGGTTAATGCGGTAATCCTGTGCCAGGCGCAGGTTTACGCTGAAACGTCTTCGCCCTTCAATGGTTGGTGTAAGGTTCATACCGCCGAGGGCGCTTTCTACAACCTGGTTCACATCATCTACACTTAGTCCATAGCGGCCAATGGCATCTTTATTCACCTGTATATCCAGGTACTTGCCGCCGGTAATGGGGTCAACATATAAATCTTTTACGCCGTTAATACCCTGCAAAGCCTGTTTCATTTGGTTGGATAAGGCATAAATAGTATCCAGGTTTTGTCCATATACTTTCAACCCAACATCAGTACGGATCCCTGTAGAAAGCATATTGATGCGGTTAATGATGGGCTGTGTCCATCCGTTTACAACACCGGGGATCTGCAGTTTGGCGTTTAGCTCATTAATAATATCTTCCTTTTTAATTCCCTTGCGCCATTCGCTGGCAGGTTTTAGCAGGATGATGGTTTCCACCATACTAATGGGCGAATTATCAGTAGCTGTATTGGCACGCCCGGCTTTGCCCAGTACATTTTTAACTTCGGGGATACTTTTAATGATCCTGTCTTGTACCTGTAAAAGCTGCTTAGCTTCCGAGTTGGAAATATCCGGCAAGGTAACCGGCATAAACAGGATGGTACCTTCATCAAGCGGCGGCATAAATTCGCTGCCCAAACTCAATAACAGCGGTATGCTGATGAGTAATGCGATGATGTTAATGCCTATGGTTGTTTTGCGCCAGGTAACGCACCAGTTTAACAGGGGCCGGTAAAGCTTTTCCAGTCCGCGGTTTAGTGGGTTATGTTCGTCTGTTTTTAATTTTCCTTTCAGGAAAAAGGAGATTAGCACCGGGGCCAGTGTTACGGCAAGTATAGCGTCAATAGCCAGGATAAAAGTCTTTGTCCAGGCCAGTGGGCCAAACAGTTTACCTTCCTGGCCTTCCAGCAAAAATACAGGGAGGAAAGAGGCGACGATGATCAGCGTAGAAAAAAATACGCCACGGCCAACCTGTTTGCAGGATGCTTCTATAATTTTAATTCGTTCTGCTGTGGTCATGATCTTTCTTTTTCTTGTGCGATGGATAAATTCCGGTGCGAGTTTTCAACCATTACAATGCCGTTATCTACTATCACTCCAATAGCTAAAGCGATGCCCGTTAATGACATGATATTGGAGCTGATGCCAAAAGCGTTAAGCAGGATAAAACTGGCAGCTATGGTGATAGGAATTTGAATAATGATACTCAGAGCGCTCCGCCAGCTGAACAGGAACAGGATAACGATAATTGATACCGTGATCATTTCCTCAATCAGCGTATGTTTTACCGAGCCAATGGCATTCTCAATCAGCTCACTTCGGTCATAAGCGATCTTGAATTTTACTCCCGAAGGCAGGCCCCGCTGAATATCGTTCATCTTGTTTTTGACGGCATGGATTACCTTATCGGCATTTTCGCCGTAGCGCATCACTACTATGCCGCCAACAGCTTCGCCTTGTCCGTTTTGGTCAAATATGCCCAGTCGTTCGTCACCACCCATTTGCACGGTGGCAACATCTTTTACCTTCACCGATACAGATTTGATGGTTGCAATGGAGATATTTTCAACGTCGGGCAAACTCTTAATATAACCCAGGCCACGAACAATGTAGGCGGTGCCGTTCATTTCAAACTTACGGCCGCCAACATCATTGTTATTGCTTTTTACTGCCTTGAGTACCTGCGATAAAGGGATATTGTAATAGTTGAGTTTATGTGGATCGATATTGATCTGGTATTGCTTTTGAAAGCCGCCGAATGAAGCTACTTCGCTAACCCCTGATACGGTTTGCAGCCCAAGTTTTATGTACCAGTCCTGTAATGCCCGCTGTTCGCCAAGGTCGATACCTTTGGCATCCAGCGTGTACCACAAAATATGGCCAACGCCGGTTCCATCGGGCCCTAATGTTGGTGTAATACCTTCGGGGAGTAAACGCTGGGCATAGTTCAAACGCTCCAGTACCCGGCTTCGCGCCCAATACACATCGGCTTTATCTTCAAAAACAATATAAACAAAGCTCATCCCAAACATGGATGTAGCACGGATGGCCTTTACTTTAGGAATGCCCTGTAAATTGCTCACCAGCGGATAGGTTACCTGGTCTTCCATAATCTGCGGACTGCGGCCCTGCCACTCGGTAAATACGATCACCTGGTTATCTGACAGGTCGGGGATGGCATCAATAGGGTTCTCGCTAACGGCATAAGCACCCCATGCAAAAAGAATGGTCGCGATGAGCAGAACGATATACCTGTTTTTTAAGGACAGAGTAATAAGTTGATTAATCATCTTAATGGTTTTGATAATCCCGGTGTATGAGCACCGGGATTAAATGAATTACATTTTCATTGATGTAGCTTTCTTTTTAGCAGGCTCCTTTTTTACCAGGGCCATACCGCATTTAGGGCATTTTCCTGGTTTATCGCTCAATACTTCGGGGTGCATGGTGCAGGTGTATTGTACTTTAACAGGTTTAACCTTTTTGGTTTTAGTGGTGTCTGAAACCGCGGTAGTTGAGTGAGATGCAAAAACGCTTGCTGCTGAAAACAAGATTGCAATGGCCATCAGGGTTACTTTTTTCATGAAAATAAAAATTAAAAAAATGGAGAAATGGCATAAGACTATAGCAAGTCCTATACGTTGATTATAAATTAAGATGATTGATTTTAATTTAAAGCGTAGCCGGTTTACAGGTAGTAAAGGCTAAATAGAAAAGGTACAGGTCAAATCCTGTAGGTACAGTTGCGGGTATAGATAGGTATATCGGGGCTTGCCGGGGGGGCGTTGCTTTGATAACCAATACTGGCATCGTAATCTTTAATAATAACTGTTGAATTCCAGGTATTGAAAGAGGGCAGAATTACCGGTGATAACGTACCCAAAACAAAAGAATCGGCACTTACATGGGTATCCTTGATCTTAAAACTTTGTTTTTCGTTTTTGCAGCAGTCATTGTTGTTTTTAGCCGCTTTGCCCGTATTATCGGTTGACCCGTAGATTAAGGTGACTGAGGCCAGTTTACCGCAGCAATAAAAACGGTTTACCCCAATACCCACACAGGATAAAAGGTAAACGACTGTTAATATAATGAGTGCGCTGCGTTTCACAATTCGAAGATACTTAATAATTTAAATTTTATACAAATCAGGTTATATAATGCCGCGATTTTACTTTTTGCAGACGGGCATCCGCAGCCACAATAATGTTGTTAAATCATTGCCGTTGACTTTAGACAACGGATAATAAGTGAAAGACAAGGGGCTTAGCCAAACTACCGCTTGAATAATTGGGCTGAAGCCCGCAATGAATAATCTTTGTTTTAAACAGCATCTTAGATATTTACATGTAATGCTTTAATATGTGTATCATTTGAGGGTAGTTCAAACCTCACCTTTGTTATGTCAAAACAAACAAGACAAAAACAAACAACATAACAAAGGAAATCATGAAAACGCTATCAGAAAAAGTAATCTTAGTAACCGGCGCCTCTAAAGGTATCGGAGCAGCAGTAGCTCATCAACTGGCTAATGCCGGCGCCAAAGTAATCATCAACTATGCAAGCGGTAAAGAAGCCGCCGATGAAACCGTTAACCTCATTAAACAAAACGGCGGTGATGCCATCGCTATACAGGCTGATGTAAGTAAATCAGCCGAAGTAGCGGCTATGTTTGATGCAGCCATCGCTCACTATGGTAAAATTGATGTGTTGGTAAACAACGCCGGTATTATGATCACCAAACTGCTAAAAGATACTACCGACGACGATTTTACCCGCCAGTTTGATATTAACGTACGCGGTACATTCAACACCATGCGGGAAGCCGCCACAAAACTGGCCGATAAGGGTAGTATCATTAACTTCTCTACCTCTGTTAACCGCATCATGCTGCCCACTTACAGTACTTACGTGGCTACCAAAGCAGCGGTTGAGCAATTAACCCGGGTATTTAGCAAAGAAGTTGGTGCAAGGGGTATCAATGTAAATTCTGTTTCTCCTGGTCCTACCAATACAGAACTGTTCACCAAAGGCAAACCACAGGAAGTAATTGACCGCCTGGCATCACTATCTGCCTTCAACCGCATCGGCGAGCCTGAAGATATCGCCCGGGTTGTTGTATTCCTGGCTGGCGATGACGCCAAATGGATCAGCGCACAAAATATTGGTGTAAACGGTGGAATGGCTTAGCCCCCTAACCCCCTAAAGGGGGAATAAAAGAGTCAAGAAGTTAGAATCAAGAATTAAGACAGTAAAAAACATTGATTCCATTTCAAATCAATCGGTGAAATCAATAATCAGTGTAATCACAATTTTTAAAAAGTAAAGTCATGAACTCATTAAATAATAAAGTAGCATTAATAACAGGATCAGCACGCGGTTTAGGTAAGGCAATAGCAGAACGCTACGCCGCATTAGGCGCGGATATCGTGATCAATTATTCACGCGATAAGGCATCAGCAGATGAAGTAGTAAGCAACATCGAGGCTATGGGCGTGAGGGTAATAGCCGTACAAGCCGATGTAAGTAAAGTTGCCGATATTGAACGCTTATTTGCGGAGGCAAAAAAAGCATTTGGCAAAATAGATATCGTAGTGGCCAATGCTGGCATCGAGCTGGTAGAAACTCCTGTAGTTGATTTTACCGAGGAACAGTTTGATCGTGTTTTCGGGATCAACACCAAAGGCACTTACTTCACCATGCAGCAGGCTGCAAAAAATGTGGAAAACAATGGCCGTATCATTTACATCGCATCCAGCACCACATCATTCCCTGTACCCGGAATGGCAGTGTACGGCGGCAGCAAAACCACTCCGCGTTACCTGGTTGATATCCTTTCTAAAGAGATAGGTCATAAAGGCATAACTGTAAACTCTATTATCCCCTTTGCGGTTGATCATTCGGGCATTTTTGCTGAGGCAGGCAGCTATCCCGAATTAAGGAAACAATTATTAGACAGCTGCCCGATGGGCAGACTGGCCGAAGTGGAAGACGTGGCCAATGCCGCCGAATTTTTTGCCAGCGACCTATCGTCATTTGTAAACGGTCAACACTTACTGATCAATGGCGGCGCCACTAATTAATCAATAATTTAAATTTGGGCAACTGACAGGTTTGGTGCTAAGTATTCAGCTGAAATAGAAGTAAAATAGATTGCTGAATAAATTAAAAAAGAAGGTGCTCCAGGTAAAATGGAAGCACCTTTCTTTTTTTTCTAGTAACATCAGGTTGGTAAAGCCTACAATGGATAAGCCGTGTCGCTTTTGGTTTCTGATAAAACAAAAAAGCTTTGTACGGTGGTGATATTGGGAAGGGTTGCCAGTTTATTTCTGTAAAAATGGTGGTAGGCCTCCATATCACTTGTAGCAATGCGCAGGATAAAATCAAATGCGCCGGTCATCTGAAAGCATTCCATTACTTCAGGAAACTTGGCTACTTCCAGTTCAAAATTATTTAAGGTATTGGCCGTATGGTCATTTAAAAGCACATGGCTAAAAGCGATCAGGTTTCTGTTGATCTTCTTTCGGTCGAGTATAGCTACAACCCTTTTTATATAGCCCTGTTCTTTTAACCTTCTGATTCTTTCATGAATGGTAGCGATAGATTTATGAAGCTTATAAGAAATTTCCTTATTGGTTAATGAGGCATTTTGCTGTAAAAGCTTTAAAATTTCCAGGTCGGTTAGGTCTAAATCTGTCATTAATAAAAAGATTAAAAAAACAAGCATTGAAAAAACACACAATGATAAGAACTAATGTTCTGCGAAACTGAAAAATAACACTATAAAATATGATTAAAGCATAAAATTTATGGATTTTATGGAAACCATTGTTCTTATTATAGGATATAGGGACATTTATACCATAAATTTTAAGGTATGGTAGGGGCAGCAGTATTGGATTTAGATATAGAACTGGAAAAAAGGTTTCAAAACTTATGGCACCTGGTAGGTAACACGCCAATGTTAAAGTTACAGTACACCTATAATGGCAGCGCTGGAGAAATTTATGTAAAATGTGAGCATTATAACCTTACAGGCAGTGTAAAGGATAGAATGGCGCTCTACATTTTACACCAGGCTTATAAAAACGGCAATATAAACCCCTGCGATACCATTATTGAGGCCACCAGCGGTAATACAGGTATTGCCTTTGCCGCGATTGGAAAAGCGTTGGGGCATGAAGTAAAGATCATTATGCCCAACTGGTTAAGCAAAGAGCGGATAGATATTATCAGGAGCATGGGGGCCGAAGTGTTATTGATCAGTAAAGAGCAAGGCGGCTTTTTGGGCAGTATAAAACTTAGTGAAGAGCTTGCAGCACAGGGAGGTGTATTTTTACCACAGCAGTTTGAAAACAACCACAACGCCGAGGCTCATGAAATGACCACCGGGCCAGAAATATGGAGGCAATTGGCTAATATCGGTCTTAAACCTGATGCATTTGTGGCGGGCGTAGGTACCGGCGGTACCGTAATGGGAACAGGCAAATATCTGAAAGCCATGAATCCGCAAATTAAGATTCACCCTTTGGAGCCGGCCGAGTCACCTACATTAACAACAGGTTATAAGGTTGGCAGCCACCGTATCCAGGGAATTTCTGACGAGTTTATACCGGCTATTGTAAAGCTTGATCAAATGGATCAGGTTGTTCAGGCAAATGATGGCGATGCTATTATTATGGCACAAAAGCTATCCAGGCAATTGGGACTGGCCGTTGGTATTTCATCGGGCGCCAACGTGATAGGAGCCATTAAGTTGAAAGAACAATTAGGAAAGGATGCCGTGGTGGTTACCCTGCTATGCGATAGCAATAAAAAATACCTGAGCACAGACCTGGTAAAAGAAGAAATTATTAAAGAAGGCTATCTATCTACCAATACCGATTTTACCGGTTATCAGCCTATCTCCCGCTTAAACGAATTTATTATTCCATAAAAACAATCAAAAACCTCATGAAAAAAATCACAATTGTTGCAATAGTCCTGGTTCTGTTTGCGATACAAAGCAAAGCGCAAATACTACAACCCGTACGTTGGAGCTATGCCGCAAAAAAAACCAGCACCACCGAAGCGGTAGTATTTATTAAAGCTACTATTGACGAAGGCTGGCATGTATATTCCCAGTTTGTTAAAGACGGCGGCCCTGTAAAAACCACCATCGATTTTACGCCATCAAAAGCTTTTACACTGGTAGGTAAAACTATCGAGCCTCAGCCCATAACCCGCATGGAAAAAGTTTTCGGGATGGAAGTTGGCTTCTTTGAAAAGAGCGTGATTTTTCAGCAAAAGATCAGGCTGAAAGCCAAGCAAACTACGGTAAGCGGCAAACTGGAATACATGACCTGTAACGATCAAAAGTGCCTGCCACCAGATGATATCGAGTTCAGCATCCCGGTAAAATAAACCAATATCCATTCAAATTAAAATGAATTTGGGGGAATACCCCAAGGCTACGCCTTTGCCTTAATTTTTGGCGCGATACAGTATCCATGTTGTCCTGAATATTATTTATCCCGGTAGTAAAAGGATTACAGGTTTTAAAGAACAAAATTAATGAAGCAGACCATATTACTTATTTTACTCACAGCCGGTATCCTGTTCACCCCAAATTTGGCAAAGGCGCAGGATACCGCCTCAACAGCAGGTATTGAATTTACAGAAATAAATACGCCCCCGGCTGCAAAAACCACCGGGACAGACAAAGACGGCAGCCGGGAAAAGGTGATTAGCAAAAAAGTTGTAAAGGCACCCGCAAAAGGAGCAAATAAGGATCAAAATAAACAAACACTGCTGACCATCTTTTTAGCCGGTTTGGCAGGCGGGTTTGCAGCATTGCTCATGCCCTGCATTTTTCCGATGTTGCCTTTAACGGTAAGTTATTTCACCAAATCGGGCGATAAAAAAGGTAGTCCGGCTGGTAAAGCGGCAGTTTATGGTATCAGCATTATAGCTATATATGTGGTAATGGGGCTTGTGGTAACAATTGTTTTTGGAGCCGATGCCTTGAATAGTTTGTCCACAAACGGGATCTTTAATTTTGGTTTCTTCCTGCTCATCGTTGTATTTGCGGCATCTTTCCTGGGCGCATTTGAAATTACCCTGCCATCAAGCTGGGTAAATAAAATGGATCAAAATTCAGATAAAGGCGGGTTGATGGGATTGTTTTTCATGGCTGCTACACTGGCCCTGGTATCTTTTAGTTGTACCGGTCCTATTATTGGTACCCTGTTGGTACAGGCAGCCACAACGGGCGCGTTGCTTGGCCCGGCTATAGGGATGTTTGGATTCGCGCTGGCGCTGGCCATTCCTTTTGTGCTGTTTGCCATGTTTCCCAGCTGGCTGCAATCGTTGCCTAAATCGGGCGGTTGGCTCAATAGTGTTAAAGTAACATTGGGCTTCCTGGAGCTTGCACTTTCTTTTAAATTTTTAAGTAATGTTGATCTGGCCTATCACTGGCACTGGTTTGATCGGGAAATATTCCTGGTATTGTGGATAGTGATTTTTGCGCTGATGGGTTTTTACCTGTTAGGTAAGCTCAAATTCAGTCACGACAGCGAGTTGAAATCCATTTCGGTGCCGAGACTTTTCCTGGCCATTATTGTACTATCATTCACCATGTACATGGTGCCTGGTTTATGGGGAGCGCCGCTTAAATCTATCAGCGCTTTTTTGCCGCCACAATCAACCCAGGATTTTGACCTGTCTGCCCCCTGTATTACTAATAACAAGGGTAACGAGGCAGCTACCGGCCCGCATAAATATGCCGATCTGTTTGATAAGCCCAAAGGCTTCGATCCGTATTTTGATTACGAGGAGGGAATAGCCTACGCCAAAAAGATGCACAAACCGGTGATGATTGATTTTACGGGTCATGCCTGTGTTAACTGCCGCAAAATGGAAGCTAATGTATGGCCGGATAAACAGGTATATCAACGTATCACGCAAGATTATGTACTTATCCAGCTGTATGTTGATGACAAAACAGATTTAGCAAAAGAGGAGCAGGCAACCACTCCCGAGGGCCGGAAAATTCAAACCATAGGCAATAAATGGAGCTACCTGCAAACCTCCAAATTTGTATCCAATTCGCAGCCATTTTATGTGCTGCTTAATCCGGATACACAGGAGCCTTTGGTAACGCCGGGCGGGGCAGATTATGATCCGCTTAGTTATTTAAAATACCTTGATGCCGGGTTAAAAGCTTATGCGATACAATGAGTTGTATGAGTTGGATGGGTTACTATAAAAAGTCTTCGTTCGTTCTTTAAGCAGTTAATAGTTAATTAAAAGCATTCTCAGAAGCGGATGCTTTTTTTGTATTAAATCACCTTAGTACAGCTTTTGGGATGATGACCGTACAATCAGTTCGGTCTCCATCCGTTCTGTGGTGAACTCTTCAACCGGCCACTTGCTTTCGATGGTTTTTATGAGCATTTCTGTAGCCTTTTGTCCTATCTGGAACGCTGGCTGGCGTACTACGGTTAGTGGCGGATCAAATAGTTCAACCACATCAGAGTTGGTGAAGCCCGCCAATGCGATATCCCCCGGTATTTTGACCCCCAGTTTTTTTAATATAGATACACAACTGATGGTAAGCCGGTCGGCGGCTATAAAAATAGCTTCGGGACTGTCGTCCATAGCTAACAGAGCTTTTACGGCGAATTCTATTTCATCATAAATCATACCCCCGTGCTCACAATGTTTCAAATAACCGGGGTTAAATGCCAGGCCATGTTTGTCCATTGCGGCTTTAAAGCCATCAAATCTTTCGTGGCTTATTGATAAATTATTTGAACTGGTAAGATGTGCTATTTTTTTAAAGCCCGAATTTATTAAAAGTTCCGTAGCGTCAAATGCCCCCTTAAAGTTATTTGCAACTACCCTGTGGGTATTAATATCGGTAGCTACCCTGTCAAAAAATACAATAGGAAAACCTTTTTCGTGCAAATACTTGTATTGTGAAGTATCGGTTGTTTGAGTAGATAGGGAAACCAGTAAGCCATCAACATGCCTTGAAAGTAAGTGCTGCACGTTTACTGTTTCCCGGTCAAAAGATTCATGAGTTTGGGTGATAATGACATGGTAGCCAAGATTATAGGCAATTGACTCGATGCCATTAATAGCCTGTGAAAAATAATCATTAGCTACCTCGCATACCACAACACCAATGGAATGGCTTTTTTGGTCCTTAAGGCTTAATGCTATGGGGTTTGGGCGGTAGTTTACCTTTTCGGCAAACTCCTGAACCAGTCTTTTAGTTTCGGCGCCTATTTCATAGCTACCCTTTAAAGCTCTTGATACAGTTGATGTTGATACACCCAAAGCCTTTGCTATGTCCTTAATGGTATAAGATTCAAACATAATTTGGTCCTTTGAGCCTGCAAAGTACGGTTAACACCAAACAGTTTCAAATATTAGGGATTTTTGTTACATGACTGTTTTTTGTAAAAAGCTGGTGTGAGCATGCTTTTGTAAACAGCTTTTAAAACTGTGCAAACGTTCCCGGAAACGTTTGCGCAGTTTTAGTTGGCCAGATACTTTTTTTTGTACTCAAGAGCGATTAATCTTGCTTAGGAATTTTAAGCCTGCATGCTATCAGCATGGCCAAAATTAATATCCATTACCAATTACAAGGAGTTGTCAAATTATCCGTAAAAAAAATGTCGGTAAAAGCATCATTTCAAAACAATGATTAATTAAAAAATACCCCAATAAAAACAATATGATCTTATCAAAATATAACCTAAAAAGAATAAACGTACCAGGGCTTGAAATACCCGGTGAGCAAATATTTGAACTGCCAGAAAAAGTGCTGCAATTTGGTACCGGAGTGCTGTTAAGGGGCCTGCCCGATTACTTTATTGATAAAGCCAACCGTATAGGGATTTTTAACGGCAGGGTGGTTGTTGTAAAATCAACAGATACAGGCACAGTTGATGATTTTGATAAGCAGGATAATTTGTACACCATTTATTCAAAGGGCATTGTAAATGGGGAGGAAGTAAGCACACAGATTATCTCATCGGCAATAAGCCGGGTTTTATCTGCCGCTAATGAATGGGAGGCAATTTTAGAGGTGGCTAAAAGCCCTGAGTTGCAGGTTGTGATATCCAACACTACAGAAGTTGGCATTAAACTGGTTAAAGAGGATGTACGCAAGCACCCACCGGCTTCATTCCCAGGTAAGCTACTGGCTGTTTTATATGAGCGATACCAGGCTTTTAATGGCAGTACGGATAGCGGCCTGGTTATTATCCCTACAGAACTTATTGTTGATAACGGTAAAAAGCTGGAAGCCATTGTATTGGAACTGGCCCATCTTAACAAGCTGGAACCCGCCTTTATGGACTGGCTGGAAAATAGCAATAGCTTCTGTAATTCATTGGTGGATAGGATTGTACCAGGGCGACCGGATAAGGCTTCGGGTGAGGAATTGGAGGCAAAAAATGGTTACACCGATAACCTTGGCATCATGGCCGAAACCTATAGTTTATGGGCTATTGAAGGTGATGATAAAATAAAAGATGTGTTATCATTTTGGCAGGCAGATGAAGGCGTAGTGATAACGCCCGATATTGAATTGTTCAGGGAGTTGAAATTGCGCCTGCTTAACGGTACGCATACGCTTTGTTGCGCTTTTGCCTACTTATCGGGATTTAAAACCGTTAAAGAGGCGATGGATGATGAAATGTTTACAAAGTTTATCACGCAGTTAATGTTTGAGGAGATCAGGCCTGCCATTCCTTATAAAATTGATGATGTAGTTGCTGCCGATTTTGCAAACAAAGTATTGGATCGGTTCCGCAATCCGTATATCAGGCATGAGTGGTTAAGTATCTCGGTACAGTACTCCACTAAAATTAAAATGAGGGTTATTCCGTTATTATTAAACTATTATAAATTAAACAATACAGTACCGCTATGTATCGCAACGGGTTTTGCTGCCTTTATCCGTTTTATGCATGTTAAGGCAGGGGATGATGGGCAATATACCGGTACTATTAACGGAGAGGAATATAAAGTTACAGATAGCCAGGCGGCCTATTTCGCAAAGGTTTGGGAAAACGGGGATGGTAATGTTGTAATTGAAAATATATTAAAAAATAAAGACCTGTGGGATGCAGACCTAAGTACTTTGCCTGGCTTTACAGCAGCCGTGATTGAGCAATTTAATCAGATCAATAAGAGTTAAACGGATCGCTACACTATCAAAATTAAAACAATGAAACAACGAATTATAAAAGTACATCCTGCCGATAATGTACTGGTGGCCCTGGTTGATTTGCCGGCCGGTGAGGCTGTTGAATATAAGGGAGGTAGTTATACATTAACTGATTTTATCCCCGCCAAACATAAATTTGCCATTGCCGATATTCCAGAAGGTGGCGAGATCATTATGTACGGCGTTTTGGTAGGTAAGGCAAAAAGCCCTATCCCGGTTGGTGGTTTGCTCTCCACCGGCAATGTAGTGCATGCGGCCAATAGCTTTTTAACCGGCAACAGCCATACCGACTGGCACAAGCCCGATGTAAGTAAATGGCAGAGCCAAACCTTTAACGGCTATCACCGCGAAGATGGCAGTGTGGGTACGGCCAATTACTGGCTGGTGATTCCGATGGTATTTTGCGAGAACCGCAATATTGAAGTATTGCAGGAAGCGCTGGTAAAACCTTTGGGCTATGGACGAAAGAAAACCTACGAGATAAAGGCCCAGCAACTGATAGGTATGATTAAAGCAGGCGGAGAGATCAATGAAGTATTATATACCGAAATTGATGACGATACTGCTCAAAGTACCGGTAGTAAATTGTTTGCTAATGTAGATGGCATTAAGTTTTTATCGCATACCGGCGGTTGCGGTGGCACACGGCAGGACTCAACCACCTTATGCGGTTTACTGGCAGGTTATATTACGCATCCCAATGTGGCGGGCGCTACCGTATTAAGTTTAGGATGCCAAAATGCAGAAGTAAGGACCTTGCAGGAGGAGATCAATAAACGCTCGCCTGAATTTAATAAGCCGCTGTATATCCTGGATCAGCAGAAAACCGGCAAAGAAGCTGACCTGATGGAGTTGGCCATACGGCAAACCCTGGCCGGGTTAATGCAGGCTAACAAAATTACTCGTAAACCAGCGCCATTAAGTAAGCTTGTTATTGGCCTGGAGTGCGGTGGCTCTGATGGCTTTTCCGGAATTTCGGCGAACCCTGCTATCGGTTATACTTCGGATCTGTTGGTGACTCTTGGCGGTTCGGTTATTTTGTCTGAATTTCCTGAATTGTGCGGCGTTGAACAAAACCTGATAGACCGTTGCCTGGATAAAGACAATGCCGAACGTTTTGCCAGCCTGGTGAGCAGTTATAGCCAGCGTGCCGAAGAAGCGGGATCTGGCTTTTATATGAACCCATCGCCGGGTAATATAAAAGATGGTTTAATAACAGATGCCATTAAATCAGCGGGTGCTGCAAAAAAAGGTGGGACATCACCGGTGGCCGATGTGCTTGACTATCCTGAAAAAGTTACCAAACCAGGTTTGAATTTGCTGTGTACACCCGGTAATGATGTGGAATCAACCACGGCCGAAGTTGGATCTGGCGCCAATGTGGTTTTGTTTACAACAGGTTTGGGTACGCCAACCGGTAACCCGATAGTCCCGGTTGTGAAGATTGCCACAAACACAACCTTGTTTAACAAGATGAGCGATATTATTGACATTAATACCGGTACCATAGTTGAAGGTGACGAAACTATTGAACAGGCAGGAGAAAGGATACTGGACTATGTTATTAAAGTTGCCAGCGGCGAAATTGAAGTAAGCGCCGTACGGCACGGCCAGGACGATTTTATCCCGTGGAAACGCGGGGTATCCTTATAAATAGATTTACAATTACTAAGAATCAAGAATCAAGAGTCAAGAGCCAAGACAGAAGATGGGCGCAAAAAGAACAATACAAAGTTTTCAAGCCTTTACCTTATTGAGTTTGGAATAGGGAGTAGCCATTGGCGCTTTTTCTCTTGATTCTTGACTCTTGATTCTTGATTCTCATTTAAAATAACATAATGAAAATACTTACCTGTATAACTCCCGGTCAACTGGAATATGGTGTTGCCGATGTTCCTGAACTTAAACCTGGCAATGCTTTGCTTAAAATAAAACGAATAGGCATCTGCGGAACCGATCTGCATGCGTTTGAAGGCACGCAGCCTTTTTTCAGCTATCCGCGCGTGTTGGGTCACGAGCTTGCCGCCGAATTGCTTGATGCAGGGGGCGAGGATGGGTTTGAAAAAGGAGAAGCCGTAACATTTATACCCTATTTTAATTGCGGGCACTGCATAGCCTGCCGCTCTGGTAAGCCTAATTGCTGTGTTAGCATACAGGTTTGCGGGGTACATACCGATGGCGGCATGGTCGAATACCTGCAGGTACCCTCCCGTTTACTGGTGCATGGCGAAGGGCTTAGCTTTGATGAGCTGGCACTGGTTGAACCATTGGCTATAGGTGCGCATGGCGTACGGCGGGCCGCAGTACAACCCGGAGAGTTTGTACTGGTTATTGGCGCGGGGCCAATTGGTTTGGGTATTATGGAGTTTGCGCGTATAGCAGGGGCAACGGTAATAGCTGCCGATGTAAACGCGCAGCGTTTGGCTTTTTGCAAGGATAACCTGAAAATTGCCCATACCATAAACGTAAAGGACGAAGATACCCTGGCACGATTAAATGAAATTACCAACGGCGATATGCCTACCGTGGTAATTGATGCAACCGGTAACCAAAACGCCATAAATGGCGCCTTTCAATACCTTGCACATGGTGGCAGGTATGTACTGGTAGGTTTGCAGCGGGGCGATATTATAGTTAGCCACCCGGAGTTTCATAAACGCGAGGCCACCCTGATGAGCAGCCGGAACGCTACCCGGCAGGATTTTGAGCACGTGATCAGGTCTATGAAAAGCGGGCAGGTTAATCCACAAACTTATATTACGCACCGGGTATCATTTGATGAAGTAAAAGATCAGTTTAAAAGCTGGCTAAACCCGGCCAACGGAGTTATTAAAGCCATGGTTGAAGTATAGGCAATGATGAGAAGATTTACAAAATGCAATTAGAGGTATGGCACAAAAAAGCTACTTAGCGTTAACTTAACTAAGAAGCTTTTTTGTGTTAGCCGGAGGATTTATTAATCACGTTTAGTCCTTCGGCATTTGTTTCACCGGGTCAAACGGTTGTGCTCCTTTATCAATTACAACATTTTCCGCGGCATCCATTAGCCATTTTCCGTTTTGTTTCACATATACAATGGTTGCCAGGCCATCAGTCGGACCGGGGCTTTTTCCGTCAGGCAACGGAACGGGGTGAGGGTCAGAAAAATGCCAAAATAGGTGGGCTATAGCCACATCATTTGTTACAAAGCGAATGGCAACAGACGTTTTCTCGCATACCGCTGTTTTAAAAATTGTATTATGATATACCTGGTGTGCATATTGTGACTGCTTTCGTCCTTTCCACCACATGCCTACCACATTTACCCAATCGGTATTTTCTGTAGTATAATTTTTCAAATCATCATAATTATGATTGTTCCAACTATATATCATCGCATCAACCTGCTTGTTGATGGCTGTTTCATCTTTGGTGCGATCCTGAGCAAATATGAGCCCACTTATCAATAAGCAGACTATTGTTGTAAGTGCTTTTTTCATAACTAAGTATTTTTCTATAAAAGTATCTCCAGAAGAAGGGAAATACATAGTACAAAAACGACGTCTTAGCAGAAGAGCCGGTTAAAAAATTTGGTGGGTGATTTTAAAAGATCCGCTTCAATTGATGAGGGGTTGACGCCTGCAAATTCATGAAAATCGCGTATGAGGTGCATCTGATCAAAATATCCGCATTCATTCGCAATGTTTATCCAGCTAATACCTGGCTGTTGTTCTTTAATGATCCAGGCCTGGGCAAATCTTACCAAACGGGAGAAATGTTTGGGCGATAAGCCTATCCGTTGTTGAAATACCCTTTCAAATTGCCGGGTGCTTAAGCAGGCCTGGGATGCCAGCTGGTCTATTTTAAGTAATCCGCGTTCTTTTATAATCCGCGGAAATACACGATCAATGGGCAAGATCTGTTTTAGTTTTCCTGCACGTTTTAGCAGAAAACCTTCAACAATCATTTTCATTTCGGAAAAAGAACCAGCCTCCCATAATCTTTCATTTATTTCGTACATTTCATTTCCCAGCAGATCCAGCGCATCAAATGCATCATTGCATAAAAGCTCATTCATTGGAATACCTAAAAAACGGTACAAGCCACCGGGCTGGAATCCCACCTTTACCATCAAATGATGCCCTCCCGGGATGATAATTTGTCTGTTAACCTGGGGGCCGGTTATGATGGAAGATGAAAGCGTTTCCCTTTTTTTTGTGGGTACGCACTCCGCCTCCACACTATCCCTTACATAAAAGAACAAGCAGTTTTCGGGAAGCGGTGGAATAGAAAAAGTGGGCGCTTTTTTTGCCGCCTCAAACTTTACCTCATGAATCATGATGTTGTTTACAAACTCTTTTAAGGCCGGATGCGGCTCGTAGAATTGTTGAAACATAACGCTCGCAGGTTATTTACAGTTGGCAAATGACAATTCCCTAATCGCTAACGATTTATTATTGGAGTAAGGCGTGATATAATATCCAGCCGATACAGAAGCTAAATTAATGAATTATTTGCTGACTTTTATTCCCTGCTATCGATAATTAAAGTCGATAAGATGTATTAAGTGATTGAATATTAGAATTTTATTGTTTGATTTCTTAAAAAATACTGGTGTTTGGAGTTTCCAATAATACTTAACGGTATAAAAAAAACTCTTAGAATTAACCAAGAAGCTTTTGAAGGTGTGGTGACTCCCGTACAAATTTCGAACCATTTCCTGCATAATTTGCGCTTAATAGCAGATTTAGACTTATAAATTTTTTGGTTCAAGTTATTTAGATTTATCCAAGCCCCTTATTTTAGCGCACGATGCGCTGAGATATGAATATAACGCCCGTAAAGGTTGCCTTTAGATGTTTCCACATAAGGCACAATTAATTGTAAATCCAATATATTTACATGGTGATCCCAACGTACAACATATCCGATTTTCCTTCATTTCAAGCAATTGATAATCAGTTCATGTTAGAGCGTTTTGAAAGCTTGCAACGCCCGCCCAAATTACAGTGGCCCCATAAACACAGTTTTTATGAATTGATGTGGCTCACTTCGGGCACCTCGACCAATGTGATCGACTACCATCAGGTGACCATTGAACCGAATATGCTGTTTTTTATCTCACCCGGTCAATTGCACTTAATGAATAAGGCGGAATCTGTAACGGGTTTTTCTATCACTTTTACGGAGCAGTTCCTTTTGCTGAATACCCCTAATAAAGATGCCATCAAAGAGTTTGGGTTCCTGGATAACAGTTACGCCAGTCCATCATTTAAGTTGGACAATGATGCGATAAGTGAACTATTACCGGTGCTTGATCTGATGCTCGATGAGATCATCCGCCCCGAAAAGTCATCGTTTATTATCTCCAATTTATTGTTTGTGTTCCTGACCAGAACACAGCGCCTAATTCACGAAAAAAGCGCGTTCAGCTACGATCTAACAAATATAGTCCGCTATAAACAACTCAAAAAATTGATCGAAGACAATTTCGATAAAGAAAGTCAGATCGGTTTTTATGCCGATAAATTAAGCCTCACCTCACACAGGGTTAACGAGATATGTAAACAGGTTACCGGGAAAGCCATTGGGGAAGTAATCCGTGACCGGATCATGCTGGAAGCAAAAAGATTGTTGTTACACAGTGATCGTCCTATCGGGCAGATTGGTGATGACCTGGGCTTTAGCGATTTTTCTTATTTCTCCCGGCAATTCAAAAGGCAAGCTGGCCTAACCCCGGCAGAGTATCGCAAGCAGATGTACGAAAAGTACCAATACTCGTCCTGAACATGCTAACTTAAATTTAATTACGGCCGTAATTTTGTTCCATAATATTTAATTATGGAAAATCCAACATTAAAAGATAAGATCGCTTTAGTAACCGGTGCATCTAAAGGCTTGGGAAAAGCTATCGCCCTCAGCCTGGCGAAAGCAGGCGCTATTGTGATCGTGAATTATAATAACAGTAAAACCGAAGCGGAAGACATCGTTAAACAAATAGAGACAGAAGGCGGAAAGGCTTTTGCCACACAAGCAGATGTATCAAAAGAAGATGCGGTTAAAAAGCTATTTGAAAAGATCAATCAAGTTGCCGGTAATGTAGATATTCTGGTTAATAATGCCGGGATCAATCCAACCAAAACTTTGGTTGATGTAACGCTTGCCGATTTTCAGCAATCATTGAATATTAATTTAACATCGGCTTTTCTAACAACACAATCAGCTATTCCCGGAATGATCGGGAAAAATTTTGGCAGGATCATTAATCTGTCATCTGTTGCTGCGCAATTAGGTGGTGTTATCGGTCCGCATTACGCAGCTGCTAAGGCCGGCCTGATCGGGTTAACGCATTCTTACGCTGCCATGCTGGCTAAACATGGTGGCATTACCGCTAACGCTGTTGCACCTGCGTTAATCGAAACGGATATGATTAAGGATAATCCAAATATCAAACCAACCCTAATACCCATAGGCCGTTTCGGTCAGCCAAACGAGGTTGCCGATGTGGTATTGCTATTAGCTACTAATGGCTACATCAACGGCCAAACTATTAATGTAAATGGCGGTTGGTATATGACGTCATAATTTCACTTCTGATATAATTCAACATGCATAATAAAATAGTAGCACTGATCGTAGGCGGAAACGGTATCGTTGGCCGTAACATGGCAAAATACTTGCAAACCCGGGATATTTGGGATGAAATTATCATAACCTCATATCGCGAGCCGGACTTTGAAACAACTGCAAAGTTTGTTAGGATGGATTTGACAGATTCCAACGCAGTTGAAAACAATGCAGCGGCTTTGGCAAATGTGAGCCACGTTTTCTATGCCGCTTACATGGAGAAGAAAACCCTTGCAGAGCAAACAGCAACGAATATATTACTGCTTCAGAACTTGGTATTAGGCCTGGAGAAAGTAGCATTAGGCTTTAAACACCTGACTTTTATACAAGGAGGGAAAGCTTACGGGGCGCATTTGGGTAAATACAAAACTCCGGCACTAGAAACCGATTCGCGCCATTTCCCGCCAAACTTTTATTACAGCCAGCAGGACTTCCTGACCAAACAATCCGAGGGAAAAGCCTGGAGCTGGACAGCAGTGAGACCTGATATTATGGTGGGCTTTGCGGTGGGTAACCCAATGAATATGGCTAACCTGATAGCGGTGTATGCAACACTATGTAAAGAGCTCAATGTACCCTTCCGTTTTCCGGGTTCTGAGATGGCTTATAAAGTACTGGTAAATATTACCGACAGTGAGATTCTGGCCAAAGGCATGGAATATGCCGCATTACACGAAGCTTGTTATGGGCAGATCTACAATGTAACCAATGGCGATATTTTTCGCTGGGAACAGATCTGGCCGAAAATTGCTGCCTATTTTGGCGTTAGTATGGATAGTTCGATCACATTTTCACTTGCGGATTACATGGCCGATAAGGAAGATCTTTGGGCGGGTATCATTAATAAATATGGATTGAAATCTCATACAATTAAAGAACTCGCTAACTGGCCGTTTGGTGACTTTATTTTTAATGTTGAAGCAGATGCTTTTTTCGACGTCAATAAGCTTCGTCGCGCGGGTTTTCATGAGATGCAGGTCGAAAGCTTTGAATCGTTTAAAAATACTTTTGATGAATTGAAAGCCCACAAAATTATACCGGCTTAGTTATGGATCAATCACAAAACACTTCAAAAGAATTATTTTGGTGCTGCTGCTTTATGATGTTAAAAGTATGCCTGCTGGTTGTTTGTTTCACATCAGGCACTACAGATTTATCCGGTGATTACCATCAGGTTATTTATTCGGCATGTAATCATTCCTTGATTCCCTAATGATATGTTAAAACGCATCATCCCCTCATCCGGTAAAGAACTGCCTGTAATAGGCATGGGAACCTGGCAAACGTTTAACGCTGCTAATACCAAGGCATACCCTGCATTGGAAAATGTTCTGCGCACGATGCACAATGCTGGTGGTACCCTGATGGACAGCTCGCCGATGTATGGCCGTTCTGAACAGGTGATCGGTGACATCACCTCGCAAATGGAGATTAGTAATGATTTCTTTTATGCTACCAAAGTATGGACACGTGGTTTACAGGAAGGCATTTGGCAAATGGAAAATTCCATACTTAGAATGAAACGTAAAAACCTCGACCTGATCCAAATTCATAACCTTACTGACTGGCAAACACATTTGCCGATATTACAACTTTGGAAAGAAACGGGCAGGATCAGGTATATTGGTATTACTCATTATACAGATTCCAGTCACGAAGAACTGGAAAAGATTCTGCGAATCCAAAATGTGGACTTTGTACAGTTCAACTTTTCCATTAGTGAGCGCCATGCAGAAAAGCGGTTACTTGATGCTGCTGCCGATCTGGGTGTAGCTACCTTGATCAATCGGCCATTTGGCTCGGGTAATCTTTTTAACAAGGTTAAAGGCAAAGCCTTGCCGGCATGGGTTAAGGAATTACAGATCGAAAGCTGGAGCGCCTATTTTCTAAAATACATTATTTCCCACCCTGCGGTTACCTGCGTAATCCCAGCTACCGCGGATGTTGCGCATGCCGCTGATAATTTTAAAGCCGGAATCGGTGAATTACCAAATCAGGCAACCCGTGAAAAAATGGTTGCCTACTTAAATCAACTGTAATGAACAAAATGAAAGAGATAGAGGAAATTAAACAGTCAAAATCAAGATACTTCTCGTGTCTGGATGCGAAAAACTGGTCGGGGTTGGCAGCTTGCCTAACAGATGATGTAACTTTCGATTATCCACCGGGGCAAATCCATGTGAGAGGTAGCAAAGAACTCATCGCCAATTTTTCGAAGAGACATGCAACAACAGTTACGGCACATACCGGATCTATGCCTGATATTGAACTGAAAGATGCTTACCATGCCGAGGGGAATTGGTTCATGACGGATTACATTATTGGGGTTGACGATGGCAAACAAACCATTACCAAGGGATTTGGCCGTTACTTTGAATCTTACGTAAGAGAAAATGGAAGATGGCTCATCAAAAGCATTTTGTTGGAGCGCTGTATCATTATTAATCCACAAGTAAATATCATATTGCCTAAATAAAAGATTATGCCTGAAGAAAAACATTTTACAGTTGAAGAATCCCGGCACATCGGCAATCAATTGGGAATAGATTGGAATAAAACAAGCTTAGCTGAATTTCAGACAGGCCTGGATATTGAGATGGAACATGGACTGAATGACCCTTACACCGACGTAACCGGGAATGATCCATTATTAACAGGTAAGATCGCTTGGGCTCACCTGAATGAATTTCCTGACTACTACACCCGATTAATTAAATGCTTTAGCGAAAAAATTTAACTCAATGCAATCAGCAAACAATATCAGCCTTACAGCAGAGATCAATATCCTGCCCGACTTTGAAAAAGAAGTAATGGCGGCGGCAGAGATGGTCTGGATCGCTACGCGCAAAGAGAGCGGCTGTGAAGCCTTTCTGTTTAATACCAAAAAAGAAGAACCACACATGATCGTTTTTTTTGAGGTCTTTAAATCACAAGCGGATTTTGACGCGCATGTAGGCTTCGATCATACCGTTACCTTTATCAATTTCTTAAAAGGAAAAGTAGTTGGGGGTGGACCGGTTTTAACATTTTTAAATCAATACAAAGGCTAATTCACAACTATGGAATACAGACAATTAGGAAACTCGGGACTTAGAGTGCCGGTTTTAAGTTTCGGAACTGCAACTTTTGGCGGCGGCAATGAATTTTTTAAAGCCTGGGGCAGCACCCAGGTAGATGAGGCTACACTTTTAGTTAATTTATGCCTTGATGCTGGCGTAAACCTGTTCGATACTTCCAATGTTTACTCGGGCGGTATTGCAGAAGAGATATTGGGCAAAGCACTAACCGGCCTTCGTGACAAAGTATTGATCTCTACCAAAGCCACTTTTCCAATGGGCGAAGGCGCGAACGACTTCGGTTCATCACGCATCAATCTCATCAAAGCGTGCGATGATAGTTTAAAGCGATTAGGTACTGATCACATCGATATTTACCACATGCATGGTTTTGATGCCAACACACCGATCTATGAAACTTTAAAAGCTTTAGAAACACTGGTTGAGAGCGGCAAGGTGCGCTATATCGCCTGCTCTAACTTTTCAGGCTGGCATTTAATGAAATCATTGTCTGTTTCAGAGCGTCATGGCTGGTCAAAGTATATCGCTCATCAGGCGTATTACTCGCTGCTTAACCGGGACTTTGAATGGGAACTGATGCCATTGGGGATCGAAGAAAACATCGGCACCATTGTTTGGAGCCCGCTGGCCGCTGGGAAATTAAGCGGCAAATACAGAAGAGGTCAACCTGTGCCACAAGATGGGCGTGTAGCCCAAGGAGGTAGCCCGGTAATGAATACTGACGCGGATGAACAACGCTTATATAATATTGTAGATGTACTGGATGAACTTGTGGAAGAAACCGGTAAAACTGCTGCGCAAATATCTTTGAACTGGTTATTACAGCGCCCAACCATTGCTAATATCATTATTGGTGCGAGAAACGAGGAACAGCTTAAACAAAACCTGGAAGCAGTAGGTTGGAACTTGACAGTTGAACAAGTTAAACGTTTAGATAAAGCCAGCGATACACAAGCCGCTTATCCTTACTGGCATCAAAGGCAATTTCCGATGTTAAATGCCGCACCAAAACTTTATCATCACTAAGAAAGTAAGAGGCTGTCTTCAAAAGTGACACAGCCTCTTTTAATTTTAGTTTACCGAGTAAGATCCCTAAAATGGGATTACTTAATGCGATCACGGAGCCATCCGGGATCATTTACTGACAAAATTTTATGTAATGAAAACTAAAAAGCCCACTTATAAAAATAAGCGGGCCTAATTCTGTAATTCTCGGCAGTACCGAAATTTTGTGGTATCAACTGGGATCGAACCAGTGACACAAGGTTAAATAAGGAATTTTTATTTGACACGCTTGTATATTTCTACAGATTGGCCATTTGTTGCACTATTAATCACCTGGGTATATTCGTCATGACCATTCATCGTGACTTTAACAGTAAATTTATTACCCTGAAGAAGCCGGTAATTTGATATTTGCTCTTCTTCCCTAAGCGTATCATTACTAAAAGTAAATACCCCAGTACCAAATCCATTTTTAAAGATGTTTTTTTCCTTATTCTGAAGGAACCTGTGTATGAAAATAAAATGTCCTCCCCAGAATATTTTATACTGCGTTACATCAGTTGGGATCGTGTCCTTGCCTTTTATTGTATAGGTTCTTTCCATTTTCCACAAACCATCAAGCACTGAGCTATCCGCTGGCGGGAATTTTTTATAATCTTCTTTCAATGCGTATTTTACACCTTTTACTGTGGCAAAGTCGGGAATGACTTGGGTATAACCACCAGGTTTTCTTGTAATCTCAAGATTATAGGTTAGGGATGAGTCAAGCGCTCTGCTGGTATAAATACTATGTTCCTTAAGTCGGTTAGCCGAGTCAAGTGTATAAGTGCCAACACCAAACCCAACAGATGAATCAGGAACTATACTGGCGTATACATAGTTACGATCTGTATAGATTTTAACTTGAGTTCGTTTAATAGTAGAGTCTTTGCCTCCTCGATCGAGCACTTGTTTTTCAAGTTCATACGCACCCGACAGGCTTGCCTCAGGAGACTTCTCTTTTTTCTTACATCCCAAAATCAATAAGCTAAATAAAGCTGCAAAAATTAAAATCTTGTTCATAATGTTTAAGTTTTAATATGATATAGAAATTTATTTCGTCTGGTGGAGGTTCTTTTTGGCGGTTGATAACTTAATTATTTAATAAAAAAGCCAAGTAAGGACAAAATAAATGCCTAAAATTTTACCACCATAAATAATACAATTGATTACATAAACTTACAAATAATATATATGATAAGCAATTTGTTAGTAAATCATTAAAAGCTTGTTAATGATTTATTTAAAGAGAAAAAATCATCTAATTAGATACGGGGCGATGTGAATTTTCGGACTGATCTCAAAAAAGTCGTTGCATGTCAGGAAAGGCGGTTAAACGCAAAAAATCCCCTTAGCGTTAACTAAGAGGATTTCTGTTTCTGTGGTATCAGCTGGGATCGAACCAGCGACACAAGGATTTTCAGTCCTTTGCTCTACCTACTGAGCTATGATACCTTCTTTTCGGGAGTGCAAATGTAGTTTTCTTTTTCGAGTTTGGAAATTATTTTTTGAAAAAATTTTGAATTTATAGTGCTATAATCGCATATTTTGAACAATCTTTCAATAAATCAGGTACTTAGCTTTTGTTATTTTTTTTCACTTTAAAAACATTTCTGTGTATCAACAATTGAATTTAACTTTGAAAAGCTACCATGCAGGCATCATGATTGCACAGGCTTTATTCATTGCCCTTTTTGGAGGTGGATATCCGTGATCAGGTGGCCGGGGCAGGTGTTGGCTTATTTAGGCAAGGAAAGTGGGCTGTGGGGGAATTAATGTTTTGTGTGGTGTTTTGCCTGTCGGGAAGGAATGGTGAGCTTGTATCGCCTGTAATGCCTGCGCAGAGATCTGTTCAGTAAATGTGAGCTTGTCGGAGCTCTAATAAGGTTTGGGATGGTGCTGCCCTCTGGAATGGCTTAATGGGGGCAGAGAATGATTAAATGATTGTTTTAATAAAAAAGATATGTTACAGGATACCGCAGCAATTGAATCAAAGTATCAATTATTTATAGAAAGAGTAGCAGCCACAAAATTGGTGTGGGCGCTAATGAGCAAAACGGGATGGGCAAATTCGCATTCGCATGATAATGAAGAAGTTACTGTGGTGCCATTTTGGTCGGAAAGGGCTTATGCTAAAATTTGTGCCAGGGACGATTGGCGTAGTTACGTTCCGACAGAAATTCCATTGGCAGAATTTTTAGAAAGCTGGTGTGTGGGTATGGCCGAGAATGAAACTTTGGCCGGCATTAACTGGGATGCAAATATGCTTGGAAAAGAAATTGATGCTTTACAGGTAGCGCTTGATATTCTTAACCGGTTAAGCGTTATTAATTCGGCCATCGCGTTTAAAAACTACAGTAGTATAAGTGAATTTATAGGCGAGATCAGCGAATCGCCTGAATAAATTATTAAGCATTGCTTAATATTGGCGACCTCCGGTGGGGGCCAATGGTTTATGAACCTTTTATCTTAAAATAATTTAGGGCGTTTTTTAGGCTATCTAAACGTACCGGGCTCATGTTCTTTACCGGCAATTCTAAAGTGGTTGCCATGGAGTCAATATCACCCTTGGGGTCTTCATAGGTTTGTACAATAATATCATCGTTTATTGTACTTAATTTGAGGGTTCCTGTTGTGTCATTTCCCTGGTATTCAACGTTGTTGAGCCGGTGCAAATTGAATGAAAAATACTCCTGCCGGCCATGTGGATAAGTTTTTCTTAAGCGCAAAAAGTAATCGTTAGTAAGGGTGATCTCCCACTTTTTTAGCTGGATATCAGGTGCAGGGTTGTATGATTCAACAAGGCATTTATTGCTCCAGCTTAGCCATTCCAGTTCATCAATGCCCGGTTTAAACCCGTAAATGAAGCCGCTGAAGGCCAATATTGCTATAATTACCGTGTTTTTTTTAATTGGTGGCAAGATTGATGTTTTCATGACAACAAAATGTAACCCGAAGTTAATAAATTGATATTTTTGCAAATGGAATTTTCTCAACAATCAAGAGTTTGGATATACCAGGCCGATAAAAAATTAACCGACCAGGAAGTACTTCTGATCCAGCAGGAGCTTGATAAATTTGCTACCGGTTGGACGGCTCACAACAATCAGTTGAAAGCCAAAGGCGAGGTGCGGTACAATCGTTTTTTGATTTTGATTGTAGACGAAAGCCAGGCTGGCGCCAGCGGATGCTCAATTGATAAATCGGTTCATTTTATGAAGCAGATAGAGCAGCATTTTAACATCAATTTATTTGATCGTTTTAACCTGGCCTATCGCGATGGTGAGGAGATTTTATCATTGCCGCGCCATGCGTTTGAAGATATGCTGAAACAGGGCAAAATAAATACCGAAACCATTGTTTACAACAATATGGTACAAAACTTAACCGAGCTGGAAAGCAAATGGGAAGTGCCTTTTAAAAACAGCTGGCATATCCAGTTATTCAGAGATCTGGTTATTCAATAACGACTGCCTGCCTAAAATCATAATCTATTTGTTTTTGTCAAGCCGTGTTGGTTTTTCATTGGGGAAGCTAAACAACATGTACATTTTGCCTCCTGCTGTTTTAAAGGTAATATCAGCCCTTTCATTCTCCTGCATAAAAAACGAATCCTTTGCATACTGAGCAAATTCTATAGGTAATTGATCATTCTGCTTAAAGTAAAGTTTATTACCCTCCAGGTATAGTTTAAATTTATCCCTGGCGTTATCGGTTATGGTATAATCGCCGGTATATTGTTCAAGCTCTTTTGCCGTCACTGTAATCGGTTTGTGTTTTTTACAATAGGCAAAGGCTATAGCGTTTTGCATTACCTGTGCCAACGCCGCACCATGACCCGCGTTAGGGGTTATCGCCGTTGCAATTTCAAGACTTTTACAGTTCTGCTTTTCCATGTAGCTTTTAAATAGCTCAATGTTTTGGGCTGTTTCGTGCTCGTAGGATCCTACGCCGGCAAACACCTTGCAGTTAAGGTCCTTATTACTGGCAAAATATTTTTGTGCCGATGGTATCAACTCGCTGCCGCTATTCCCCGGTGCGCCTATGAACACCATGTTAAATAAGCCTGGATGTTGAAACAGCACCATAGTAGTGAACATGCCGCCAAAGGAGTAGCCATATAAAGCTTTATTATCATTTACCCGGTATTTACTTTGCACAAAAGGGATCACTTCCTGCTCAATAAATGATAAAAAATTTGGCCCGCCGGTTTTTGGGTCAAGGTCGCGGTTTCGTTTGTTTGGCCTGCTGCCGTAACCTATGCCTATAATAAGGGCTTCGGTGGTTTCATAATCCTGCCTCAGCATGTTAAAGCAGTTCATGGCAACGGTCATGTTCCAGTCGCCATCGGTCATGTACAATACCGGATATTTTGTTTTGGTTGTATCATATCCGGGAGGGAAATGTACATATATCGTATAATCTTCTCCAATCACTTTTGAGCTGTAATCCCATGAAATCATGTCTTTATCAGTAAAAGGATTGGGCGATGTGCTTTTTACCTGGCAGTAACAAGGCTGTAACAGTAATACCATGATTAATGTGCCCAGGGATAGTTTCAATGATGTTGATAACATAGCTTGATATTGATTTGCGTACTGTTAATCTGTTCTTCCATAACCTTAGACGCATGGTGTATTATTTTGGTTGCACATCTGCTTGAAATTAAGTCATTTGTTATTAAATTTATTTTATGGAACAATATGATAACAGGGTAGATGCTTACATTGAAAAGTCGCCCGAATTTGCAAAGCCAATACTTACTTATTTGCGGCAGTTAGTTCATGAAACTTCTCCATTATTAACCGAAGCGATTAAATGGGGTTTTCCATTTTTTGATTACAAAGGCGTGGTTTGTCAAATGGTAGCTTTCAAAGAACATTGCGCCTTCGGTTTTTGGAAAGCAACATTATTAAATGACCCTTATAATGCATTAAGCATTGGCGATGGTTCTGCCGGCAGCTTTGGCCGCATCACCAAAATAGAAGACCTGCCTTCAAAAGAGATTCTGCAGGATTTTATACTGCAGGCCATTGCCTTTAATGAAAGCGGTAAAAAAACTCCCGAAGCTGTAAAAAAGGCTTCGGCCCCTAAAAGCGAATTGGTTATCCCTGAATATTTCACGAAATTTTTAACGGCTTACCCCAATGCCAGCCTTAATTTTGACAGATCGAGCTATTCGCATAAAAAAGAATATGTGGAGTGGATAATTGATGCCAAAAGCGAAGCCACACGCCAAAAACGTATGGAAACAGCCGCCGGGTGGCTTGCCGAAGGTAAATCAAGACACTGGAAGTATAAATAATGAGGAAAAGAAGATAAGCAGCCTTGTTGGTAGTCGCCTTTGTATAACATCATTGGCATAAAACAAATGATATTGCTTGTTGTTATTTTGCATATATTGCTATCGTGAAGGCTCCCTTTCTTTTTAAGTATCTCCTTGTAATTGTTTTTTTTATGATGCTTGCGTCTTCCTCAAGAGGATTTTCAATCCTGGCGCATGAGGCTATAGTTGATGCGGAATGGATGGGCAAAATACAGCCGTTGCTATTAAAACGATACCCTAATTCAAGTATCGCTGATTTAAAAAAAGCCCATGCTTTTGCTTATGGAGGTTGCCTGGTGGCAGATATGGGGTACATGCCATTTGGTGATCCTTATTTTACAGATCTGCTTCATTATGTGCGCAGTGGTGATTTTATAACTACGTTAATTGACGAATCACAAAACCTGGATGAATATGCCTTTGCACTTGGCGCGTTATCACATTATATGGCCGATCAATATGGCCATTCGCTTGCTACTAATCGTTCGGTTCCTTTAGGTAATCCAGCTCTTAAGCAAAAATTTGGCGCAGTAGTTACCTATAATGATGACCATACTTCACATAGCAGAATGGAATTGGCATATGATGCCATACAAACAGCCAAAGGGCATTATGCGTCAATAGCTTATCATGACTTTATTGGCTTCTCTATGTCGAAACCGGTACTTGAAAGGGCTTTCCTGAAAGTTTACGGCCAAAATCTTAATGAGCTGTTCCCAAGCTTTGAATCCAGCGTTGCTACATTCAGATGGGGGGTGCGCAATTTATTCCCGGCGATAATTCATAATGCCTGGCAATCTAAAAAAGGAGAGATATTGAAAGTCGATCCGCTGGTAAAACGCGGCAGTTTCAGGTACAGAATGCCCCGGAAAATGTTCAACAATGAGTTTGGTAGTAATTACGCCCGTCCGGATTTTAAAGCCCGTGCGGTCGCCTTTATGATAAAAATATTACCTAAGGTAGGGCCACTTAAAAAATTCAAATTTAAATACCCGGGAGTGGCCAGCGAAAATTTATTTATAACAAGTATGGATAGTATTTTGACTAACTATTCTATTGCCTTAACAAGGGTAGGTAACCATAAATTGCAACTCAGTAATATTGATTTTGATACAGGGAAGCAGACTAAACCTGATGAGTACCCACTTGCTGATAAAACCTATAACCAATGGTTGCTGAAACTGCAGGATGGCAAGTTTGCATGCATAACCCCCGATATGCAGCAAAATATCCTCACTTTTTATAGCGCCGCCGATAGTATAAAATTTGAGCAGAACGATCCGGGGAATAATAAAAAAGCACTGCAGGCGCTGCAACAACTTAAACTTTTGGCAGTAAACACCAATCGTTAGGATCTCAAAAAAAGGATAAAACTGTAATTGTTCTTTATTTTAAAAATCCAAAGGCCCCAGTCTTTTCATGTTTTTCATGATGAGGTATTGCCTGTGTTTTAAATAACGGGTAGGGTTAGTTGCCGACCATTTAAGCGGACTTGGAAAAATAACAGCTATGGCCGCAGCCTCATGTTTGGTAAGATCAGATGCAGGTTTATGGAAGTAGGCCTGTGATGCCGCCTCAATGCCGTAAATGCCATCGCCCATTTCAATCTCGTTGAGGTAAACTTCCATGATGCGTTTTTTGCTCCAGAAAACTTCTATTAGCACCGTAAAGTAGGCTTCAACGCCTTTGCGCAATAAGGAGCGGCCTTCCCATAGAAAAACATTTTTGGCTACCTGTTGTGATATTGTACTGCCACCTATCAGTTTTTTGCTGTGCTGGTTTTTTTCAATCGCTTTTTCAATCGCATAGAAATCAAAACCATGGTGTTCTAAAAATGACTGGTCTTCGGCGGCTACGGCGGCGCGTTTCATGTTATCAGATATTTCGTCGAAGCTTTTCCATTGCTTATCAATCTTCCAATCCTTACCGCGGGCTTTTTGTTGAAAGCCCCGCTCAATCATAAGCCAGGTAAAGGGTGGGTGCACAAAGCGGAATAATAGTACACCAAACAAGCTAAGGCCAAAAAATAGTATAAATGCCAGCTTAACTACCCTAAAAATGAGCTTAAATATACCACCGAACTTGCTTTTTGATTTTGAAGTTCGGGTGCCTGGTTTTGAATTTGTTTTTCGGGGAGAGTTGTAATTACGTTGCACTATTTATAGTAAGTTTCTATTAAATGAAAAAAGGTGCTTTGCAAAGCAAAACACCTTTTAAAAATCTAAAATTAAACTCAAAATCCGAAATAGAAATCAGGATTTCGAAATATAAATTATTCAGCTACTACTGAGAAAGGAACCTGTACCTTAACTTCTTTGTGCAGGTTTACGTTTGCGATATAATCACCAACAAACTTTGGTTCCTGATCAAAAGTGATACGGCGACGGTCAACCTCAAAGCCTTCTTTTTTCAATGCATCAGCAATTTGAATAGTGTTGATAGCACCAAATATTTTTCCGCTTTCACCGGCTTTAGCGCCAATGTTAAGTTTAACACCTTCTAAACGGGCAGCAATCGCATCAGCATCCTTACGGATTTTCTCTTGTTTAAACTGAGCTTGTTTCAAGTTTTCAGCTAAAACTTTGCGAGCGCTTACGGTAGCTAATATGGCGTAGCCTTTAGGTAAAAGGTAGTTACGGCCATAACCTGGTTTAACGTTTACAACATCGTCTTTATCACCCAGGTTTTTTACATCTTGTTTTAAAATAACTTCCATTTCTTAAATCTCCTATTATTTTAATGAATCTGTAACGTAAGGTAATAAACCAATGTGACGGGCACGTTTAACAGCCTGGGCCACTTTACGCTGAAATTTCAATGAAGTGCCAGTTAAACGACGTGGTAATACTTTACCCTGATCGTTAATGAACTTTAATAAAAAGTTAGCGTCTTTGTAGTCGATATACTTAATACCATTCTTTTTAAAACGGCAGTATTTTTTACGGTTATCCTCCACCTTAGGAGCGGTAACGTATTTAATTTGATCGTTTGCCATTAGTTTGAAGCCTCCTCTGTTGTTTTAGGTTTCTTGTTAAAGGCACCGCTACGTTTTTTGTCATTGTAAGCAATGGCATGTTTGTCTAACGCTATGGTCAGGAAACGCAAAACACGCTCATCGCGCCTTAATTCAATCTCCAATTTGTTAATTAAATCACCCGGAGCCTTAAATTCAGTTAAGTGATAGTACCCTGTAGTCTTTTTTTGAATAGGGTACGCTAATTTTCTCAAACCCCAATTATCCTCCTGGACAATTTCGGCTCCGCCATCAGTTAAGATTTTGCTAAATTTGGCAATGCCTTCTTTAGCTGTTTCTTCTGATAACAACGGGGTTAGAACGATCACGATTTCGTACTGTTGCATTATTATACTTTGATTTTTAATTAATTACCCGCTATTACGGGGCTGCAAATGTAGTGATAATTATTAAAAAATCAATACATTCCTATTAATATTATTGCGGTGGCGTAGCATACCCAAATGCTGCAATTCCATTTACTCCAGGCACTTATATAGTCGCTGTGATTTTTTTGCTTTTTCGTTAAGTTTTTTTCAAAACATTTACACAAGGTTGTTGTTACGAAATCGGCAAGCTGATGAAATATGAAAAAAAAGTATTTAAAGCTTGCCAATTTTGTAACAATTTTTGCGTTTTAGTACAAAAATAACATTAGTATATGCTGTGCTTAATTATCTAAAAACGAAAGAGATATGAAGAAAACATTGATTTTAACGACAATATTGCTCGTTCATTTAGTTGTAAATGCACAGGTAAAGGATGTTCATGCAAGTCTGGAAGTGCAGGGTGTCGAAACTACCAACGATGTTGTGCCATTCTGGCTAAGGTCAAATCAATTCGGCAGTATTCCGCTTTCAGGCACATCTGGTAGTCTTATAGGCAAAATCCGCAAGGATTATGATACCACCAAAAGGTTTGGTTGGGGAGCTTCATTTGAAGGCAGAGGGAATATAGGCCAGGGTAGCCAGTTTATACTTGTTGAGGGATTAGTGAAAGCTCATGCGGGTATTTTTGAGTTAAAGGCCGGGCGATCAAAAGATATTGTTGGGCTGGTAGATTCTTTATCTTCCGGTTCGTTTCCGGTATCAGGTAATGCGCTTGGGATACCGCAAATTAGTTTGAGTATACCAAATTACTATAGTATAC
Organism: Mucilaginibacter sp. P1_A3; assembly: GCF_056406855.1. Lineage (NCBI taxonomy): Bacteria > Pseudomonadati > Bacteroidota > Sphingobacteriia > Sphingobacteriales > Sphingobacteriaceae > Mucilaginibacter > Mucilaginibacter sp. P1_A3. The sequence continues at coordinate 150,797 of NZ_JBFTZJ010000011.1, read as the reverse complement.
CTATTTTGGGAAAGTTATTTGCGGTTAAGGGTGCATTTGCAAACGGATATGTAGGTGATGTACATGTAAATAGTGGAAGGAGATCCGGGAAAAATAGAAATTATTTTTTATCAAATAGTGTTTACGTAAGAGTAGGCCAACCGTCATGGCGGTTTAAATTTCTGGCAGGTTATAACCATGAGGCATTATGGGGAGATGAAAAGCATGTTTTTCCCAGGTTTGATTTATCCGGATGGGAAACGTACAAGTATGTGGTTACCGGCAAGGTATACCAGGGATCAAAAGTTGGTAATCATTTAGGCTCGTTGGATCTTGGGGCCGAATATAAGTTTGATGCCCTTACTTTATTAATATATAAGCAAAGCTTTTTTGATAAAGGGGGCTTAGGGTCGTTGGCTAACATACAAGATGGTTTAAATGGTATTAGCTTAATTAATAATGAAAAAAACAATACAGGTAATTTTTATTGGAAAAAAGCGGTATTTGAATTATTCTACAGCGTTAATCAGGCAGGCGCATTAGATGCAAAAAGCACAAAATCAGGCGCAGAAGATTATTACAATAATTATGAATATTTACAGGGGTGGTCATATAAAAATTTAGCCCTGGGTAATCCTTTTATTACCACAACACTTGATGCCCGTAGTAATCTTGTCAGGTCCGACAATCAATTTTTTGTAAATAACAGGGTAAAAGCATTTTATGGAGCAGCACAATTTTATGCTTTTAAATGGTTTTATACCGGAAAGCTTTCTTATTCAGTAAATTATGGCACGTACGCAACAGGTTCGGAACCCTATCGTGGCGTTGGTGGAATAAAACAACCGTCGCCAATTGCTTTTGGGAAGATAAATCAGGTTTCTGCTTACCTTGAGGGCTTAAGACCATTAAAAAACGGATATAATATTGGTTATGACATTGGATATGACAAGGGAGGCCTGCTTTATAATTCATTTGGTGTTATATTAAAGGCATCAAAAACTTTTTTATAGGAGAAAAGAATTAAATATTTAACGAGTTTTACAAACCCTGCAAGGTTATTAAGCGTACCACTACTAAATATTGATTATGCAGCTTACAGAAAGTGAGATTTTAATTGGCGATTTTTTTTTGAATAAAACAGTTATGTTGTCTCCCGGTGGTAGTGACCGGGCTATTGAGGGAGACTGGGATGATGAAGATGATGAGGATTTTGACGATCGGCTTGACGCCGAGAATGACCTGCATGAGATAAGGGTGGGGAATAACACTTATGAACCCGATCCGGAGGATGATGATCACCTGCCGGATGATGATCTCCAGTAACCAATAAGCAATATCTTAACATTCATGTTTTGGTGCTTTAACTTAAAGCATTTTCTTGTTAACTTCGTGCTGTGGATAATTTCATTGTTTCGGCCCGTAAATATCGCCCGGCTACTTTTGAAACCGTTGTTGGTCAGCAACATATAACCAATACGCTCAAAAATGCCATTAAAAATAACCAGTTGGCGCAGGCATTTTTGTTCTGCGGTCCGCGTGGGGTGGGCAAAACCACCTGTGCGCGTATATTGGCCAAAACCATTAACTGTACCAATTTACAGCCCAATGGAGAGGCCTGTGGCGAATGTCCCTCATGCAAAGCTTTTGAAAACGGTAATTCTTTTAACGTACATGAGCTTGATGCGGCATCCAATAACTCGGTTGATGATATTCGTAGTTTAATTGAGCAGGTGCGCATACCGCCACAGGCTGCCCGGTACAAGGTGTATATTATTGATGAGGTACACATGCTATCGCAGGCGGCATTTAACGCGTTCCTGAAAACGCTGGAAGAGCCACCTCATTACGCCATATTTATATTAGCCACTACCGAGAAGCATAAAATACTGCCCACTATACTTTCGCGTTGCCAGATATTTGATTTTAACCGCATCAGGGTTGATGATATGGCCGGCCACCTGGCATCCATTGCCGGTAAAGAAAACATCAGCTATGAAACCGATGGCTTGCACATTATAGCCCAAAAGGCCGATGGTGGCTTAAGAGATGCCTTATCGATGTTTGATCAGATTGTTAGTTTTTCGGGCGGTAAGGTAACCTACCGTTCTGTTATTGATAACCTGAACATACTTGATTATGACTATTACTTCAACATAACCGAAAGCCTGCTTAAAGAGGATACGGCAAAGGTGTTGTTGTTTTTTGATGAGATCTTGTCACGTGGTTTTGATGGGGCGCATTTTATTGCCGGTTTAAGCGAACATTTCCGTAACCTGCTGGTAAGCAAGGATCAATCCACATTAAAATTACTGGAAGTAAGCGAGGGCATCAAGAATAAATACCTGCAGCAATCACAGGCAGGTTCGGTGTCATTCCTGCTCTCTGCCATGAATATCGCCAACCAATGCGATGTTAGTTATAAGCTAAGTAAAAATCAGCGATTGCAGGTTGAGCTAGCCTTGCTCAAGATGTGCCATTTGCCATCAGCCTTTAATATGGCTACCACGCCGCTAAACGCAACGCCCTTCGCAGAAGGGTCATTAAAAAAAAAACCTGATACCACAGCAATAGCACCGGCGCAGGAGTCTAAGATTATTCATGAAACGGGTGTATTAAACGATGCACCCCCGGTTTATAATAAAACTGCACAGCCTTCGGTTAATAAGCCCGAGCCTGTAACTTCTTCAGCACCGGTAAAGGAAGCTGCTCCTGTTATAACCGAAAAGCCTAAAATATTTATCCCAAGTCCCAGTTTAGGTTCTTTATCTATCCCCTCTTTAACAGACACCGGCAAAACCGAGGAGGAATTGCTTGAAGAGGAAGATCCCTACCTAAAGGGCGATGCCCGGGAGGATTTTACCATGGATAGTTTTTTGCGATACTGGAGCGATTTTGCCGCTAAAGTAAAGGCCGATGGTAAGAAAAACCTGGTTACCATTTTTACCTCAAACGCTCCACGCATGATAAAACCGTATGAGTTTGAGATTTTGGTAGGCAATAAGGTGCAGGAAAACATATTTAAAGAGGAGCGGCCCGAAATGCATAATTTTTTACGGGCCAAGCTAAACAACTTCACTATTGAGGTAAATGCGCGGGTTGATGAACAGAAGGTTGTACGCAAGCCTTATACAACGAGCGAAAAATTTCAGCACATGGTATCACGCAATCCGCAGTTGATGGACTTGCGTAATCGTTTCAATCTTGATCTGGATTGATTTTTATACGCAGTAATAAGAAAACTGAAAATTGTACAAAACAGAACAGACTTTACCTGTTTCTGAATAAAAGGCACAAAAAGTGACTGTTTTTGTACTCAGAAAGTAGTCTCTTTTTATTTAAAAAAGGTATCATTCTTAGGGTAGCCTTCTTCATCCAGATCATCCCTGTCATCTTCTGGCGTATGAGCCAGCGCAGCGTCTACAGGGTCAACTTCTGTAATATTGCCATTGTCAATGTGCATAGCCAAATCATCTACATCTGTTTCTATTGATCTTTTTTCAGAGTATTCGCCATCGGCAGTATCGTAAGGATTCGCTTCATCATAAGTGGAGTTCATATCCTCGCCGTTTTTTACTGATGTTTTGTATGGATCGGGATGGTAGTAATCGGGGTCGTCGCTTTTTACATCATATTCAAAGCTATCCTCGTCGGCGTTATAGCTCAGGTCTTCCTCTTCCACTGTAGTTTCATCCAGGTCATCTTTCAATGTCCTGTCCCCGTCATTGCTGTTATCAGTTAATGCATCGTCATCATCTTCGTAGCCGGGATCAATATTCAAGTTATTCATAAGCTTTGAATTTTATATTAAATATACAGAAAAAACCTTGCCAAAAAATCAACAGAATGCCACTAAAATAAAAATAAAATAAGCCTGTGGTTAATAATGAATTTGTTTACGATAGGACGTTACTCCGCCAATTGCAAATTTTACACCTATGGTTAGTTGCGCGTAAGCATCTTTATTGGAAGCCTGCGTGCTGTAGCCATCCAGGTTGTCACTAAATACAAAATTATACTGATACCCAATATCAATTTTAACGCTGGGCTGGTTATAATCATTATAAATCTTAAACTCATAACCAAGCCTTGCAGGTATAAATAATGCTTGTGCATTATTATCGCCAACTGCATAAGCAGGGTTTCGTTTGTCAAGACTTTTGGCTACTATATGGTTGGCAATGTAGCCTACACCGGTAGATACATACCAGTTTTTCATCACATTCATAAAAGGGCTTGCGGAGTAATCTATAAATTCGCCGGCCTGTAACTGTGCCCTGAATAAAAAAGATGTAAAATGATTTTCAAACTGCCTGCCCGATGAGGATTTAACAGAATCCCCACCCTCTAAACGGCCAACCTGCAGTTCCAATACATAGTTAACATACGGAGATTGGTTGTAATTGAAATTAAAGTGGATGGAGGGTGCAATTCTAAGTGTATTTACATCGGCCATAACAGCAGTATTAAGACCAACAGCTGTACCAATGTCATACTGGGCGTAATCATACCCGATTTGCGCTTTTGCCAAAAATGAAGTTGTACACAGGGATAATATCAGGGTGATCTTTGCTATTAGTTTTACCATAATGAAGCAACCGGGCTTTGGTTTAGCAACCGGCTTGGGTTATTAACGTTTAATTTTATAAAAATAGCATCATTGTTTATAAAAACAATAAACTGTGTTAATAAATCGTCAGGATTATCAAATCAATTATTTTCATATGCTATTTAGTTAATTTGATAAACTCAAATTAATATATTTGAAGCCATTTAAATAAAACAACAACATCAGATATGTCAAAAATTAAAGTAGAAAATCCGGTAGTTGAGCTGGATGGCGATGAAATGACCCGGATAATCTGGAAATTCATCAAAGACAAATTAATTACCCCTTACCTTGATCTGGATATAAAATACTATGACCTTGGTATTGAGTATCGCGATGAAACCAACGATCAGGTTACCGTTGATGCCGCAAATGCTATTTTAAAATATGGCGTAGGTATAAAATGCGCAACCATTACTCCCGATGAGCAGCGTGTTGAAGAGTTTGGCTTAAAACAAATGTGGCGTTCGCCAAACGGAACTATCCGTAATATATTGGATGGTACTGTTTTCCGTGAGCCAATTGTTATGGCAAATGTTCCGCGTTTGGTACCAAACTGGACAGCTCCAATTTGTATTGGCCGTCATGCTTTTGGCGATCAGTACCGTGCTACAGATTTTGTAACCAAAGGCAAAGGTAAATTAACCATTACCTTCACCCCGGAAGATGGAGCTGCAGAGCAATCATTTGAAGTGTATAATTTTAAAGGCGATGGTGTAGCTTTGGCTATGTACAACACCGATGAATCAATAAAGGGTTTTGCACATGCGTGCTTTAACCAGGCATTGATGAAAGGCTGGCCTTTATACTTATCAACCAAAAATACTATCCTTAAAAAATACGACGGTAGGTTTAAAGATATCTTTGAAGCCATTTACCAGGAAGATTATAAACAAAAGTTTGCTGATGCGGGCATCACGTATGAGCACCGTTTAATTGATGACATGGTTGCATCGGCCTTAAAATGGAACGGTAACTTTGTTTGGGCTTGTAAAAACTATGATGGCGACGTACAATCAGATACTGTAGCACAAGGCTTTGGTTCATTAGGATTAATGACTTCAACCCTGGTTACACCAGATGGTACAGTAATGGAAGCTGAAGCTGCCCATGGTACCGTTACACGTCACTATCGTGAGCACCAGGCAGGTAAACCAACCTCAACAAATCCAATTGCATCAATTTTTGCTTGGACAAGAGGTTTGGAATTCCGTGGCTTACTGGATAACAACCAGGAACTGATTGACTTTTGCAAAGCGTTGGAAGAAGTTTGTATTGAAACTGTTGAAAGCGGTAAAATGACAAAAGATTTGGCCATCACTATTAAACCAAAAGTTGAGCATGGTACAGATTATTTATATACCGAAGAGTTTTTAGCTGCAATTGATGAAAATCTGAAAGCAAAGCTTGGTAAGTAATCATATTTAACCAAAAATGAAAGAAGCTGTCTCCAAAAGGGCAGCTTCTTTTGTTTTTGGGATGTTTTATAATTGGAAAATGCCGGGGATGGATATAATCTCATGTGATCCATATAAAAAAAGAAGCCGCCTCATTGATTTATGAGGCGGCTTCTTTTTTGTAATAGATAAATCTACTCTGCAATTATCAGGAAGTAGTTCTTTTTGCCTTTTTGTGCAACAAGAAACTTTCCGTTAATTAATGAGTCTGTATGGTAAGTGTCATCTGCCGAAGCAATTTTTACTTTATTAATGGCTGTTCCGCCGCCCGCTATCATTTTTTTGGCTTCACCCTTTGACGGGAAAACCGAAGTTTTCGCAGCCAGCAGATCGGTAACATTTATACCTTCCTGTAATTCGGCTGCCGAAATAGTGTAATTAGGTACACCGGCAAACAGGCCCAGTACTTCGGCATCATTCAATTCGTTTAAAAATTCAATGCCGATGTTGCCAAACAAAAACTCCGACGATTTTATCGCTTTTTCGTATTCTGCTTCGCCATGTACACGGATGGTGATATCTTTTGCCAGGGCTTTTTGAAGAATGCGGGTATGTGGGGCTGCATCATGCTCAACTTCCCAGGCTTCAATAACCTCACGATCAAACAATGTAAATATGCGGATGTAGGCTTTGGCATCAACATCAGTGGTGTTTAACCAAAACTGGTAAAACTGGTATGGTGATGTACGCTCGGCATCCAGCCAAACCGCGCCGCTTTCTGTTTTTCCAAACTTGGTGCCATCAGCTTTCTTGATCAATTGGGTTGTTAAAGCAAATGCTTCGCCCGCATCTTTACGGCGGATGAGCTCGGTGCCGGTAACAATATTACCCCACTGATCGCTGCCGCCCATTTGCAGGGCACAGTTATGGTGTTTCCACAGGTAGTAAAAATCATATCCCTGTACCAATTGATAAGTAAACTCGGTGAATGACATACCGGTATCGCCTTCCAGGCGTTTCTTTACCGATTCTTTAGCCATCATATAGTTTACAGTGATGTGCTTGCCAACATCCCTTATAAAATCAAGAAAAGTAAAGCTCTTAAACCAATCATAATTGTTCACCATTTCGGCACTGTTGGCGCCGGTGTTAAAGTCAAGGAAACGGGTCAATTGTACTTTTACCGATTCCAGGTTATGATTCAGGATATCCTCTGATAATAAATTACGCTCCTGCGATTTGCCCGATGGATCGCCCACCATGCCTGTTGCACCGCCTACCAAAGCATAAGGCTTGTGGCCCGCGCGCTGAAAGTGGATCAGGGTCATAATTTGGGTTAAATGGCCTACGTGCAATGAATCGGCAGTAGGGTCAAATCCAATATATCCCGAAGTCATGCCTTTATTTAACATTTCTTCGGTACCCGGCATAATGGTATGCAGCATACCGCGCCAGGTTAGTTCTTCAACAAAATTCATATCAAGTGTTGTTTCAAAAGCTGCAAAGATATAAAGCTGAGCAAATTATTCACCATTGATGTATCATGAATAATTGTGTTAATGGTTAACTACAGGTAAATTCTATTTCAAATAATTACTTAATGTTTGTATATTGAGCAAAACGGGGTATTTTGCAACGTAGCGCTTATGAATTTTTTATCGCATTATTATTTCGACAAGCATACCAGTAATTGTTACCATGTATTGGGAACGGTGCTGCCCGACTTGTTGAAAAATGCCGATAAGCACATCATTCTGCACCCCGAAAAACTGCATCATGGTAATAATGAGGTTAATTCCATCATAACCGGCTGGAATAAACACCTGGCGGTTGACCGTTATTTTCACTCATCCGATTTTTTTTTAACTCACTCGCATGAATTAAAAAAGGCATTGCTGCCAGCTATTGAAGGCTCGCCGGTGAAGCCATTCTTTTTGGGGCACATCGCTTTGGAGCTCATCATTGATAATTTATTGCTAACTACCGGCAAAATAAGCGTTGATGATTTTTACGCGCAGTTATCTGGCTGTAAGCCCGGGATCATTGAGGAGTTTTTGACCTTCTCTGGCCTGGCAGACACCAGTGTTTTTTTTAAATTTTATGAAGGTTTTAAAAAAAGCCAGTACCTGCATACCTATGCCGAAACCCACCAGATAGCTTATGCCCTTAAACGCATCTGTATGCGGGTTTGGAAAGATCCCTTTACCCCGGAGCATGAAGCGCAGATGAACGGTGTTTTGGGCAATTACAGGGATTATCTTTTAGATAGTTTTATGGATATTTTTGAGGAGATAGAGGACAAATTGAATAATCTGTAACTCCCTTTTTACTTACCGTTGTTTATAATCTTCTTTAAGGCCTCAAAATCTTCATTTAATAATAGCTGATAAAGTTCTTCTACCTCCTGCCAGTTTGCAGCCTTGTAAGATAGTTCGGTATTTTCCACAACGCATATCATTTGCAGCCACTTATTGGTTTCCAGTATAATTTCCTCTTCTTCTGTGCCCACCCAAAATGCACCATGCTCATCATCCATTTGTTGAGTTTCGGCAATGGCGGTAATTATATCAGGCATACCAACATTATCTATGCTGTCGCCCCAGGCTTTTTGCAGGTATTTGATCATTTAATTAAGCATTAATTTATTGTTCCGGAAATTGTGTTGTATCAAAACAGGCATACTAAATTAGCGTATTTTGCTTTACCAGCACCTATTCTCCTCAAAAAGCCTTAAATATCAGTAATTAACATTAAAATATTCTTTTTTAAATAAAATTATGTCTGTACCTTTGCAGTCCCAATTAACAAATTGGGAAAAGGAGATAAATTATTTAATGGCAAAAAAACAAGAAGCAGAAAAAGAATTAAAAGCGAAAGAAGCTGAACTGGGTACAGTTACGGCGTCTGGCGAAAAAGAAACTATTGAATCAGAAGCTGATTCAATCTCTATCGAAGAGATCAAATCAAAAATTGCAGCTACACCAAGCGAAGATTTCGACTGGGATGCAGATGACAAAAAATTTGGTAACTACAGCGATAGCGACCGTGAGAAATTCGAGAAAATGTATGATGGAACTTTTAGCTCTATCACCAAAGGCGAAATCATCACTGGTACTGTTGTTAACGTTAACAACAAAGATGTAGTGCTGAACGTAGGATTTAAATCAGACGGTTTAGTTTCAGTATCGGAATTCCGTGATACACCTGATCTGAAGATCGGTGACACAGTTGATGTATTTGTAGAGTCGCAGGAAGATGCTAACGGTCAGTTAGTACTTTCACGCAAACGTGCAAAAACTCAAAAATCATGGGAACGCATTAATTCAGCACTTGATAATGATGAGATCATCACTGGTTTTGTTAAGAGCAGAACTAAAGGTGGTTTAATTGTTGATATTATGGGCGTTGAAGCCTTCTTACCAGGTTCACAAATCGATATTAAACCTATCAGGGATTACGATGTGTACGTAGGTAAAACAATGGAATTCAAAGTTGTTAAGATTAACCACGAGTTTAAAAACGTTGTGGTATCGCACAAAGTGCTTATCGAAGACGATTTGGAAAACCAAAAAACAGAAATTGTTGCTAAACTTGAAAAAGGACAAGTACTTGAGGGTACTGTTAAAAACATTACCGACTTTGGTGTATTTATTGACCTTGGTGGTGTTGATGGTTTATTGCACATTACTGATATTTCTTGGGGCCGTATTGAGCATCCACGTGAAATTCTTGCATTGGATCAAAAGATCAACGTTGTTGTTCTTGACTTTGATGACGAGAAAAAACGTATTGCTTTGGGCTTAAAACAATTAACTCCTCATCCTTGGCAGAGCCTTGACGAAGGTATCGTTATCGGTTCTAAAGTTAAAGGACGTATTGTTACTGTTGCTGATTACGGTGCATTCCTTGAAATCATCCCTGGTGTTGAAGGTTTGATCCACGTATCAGAAATGTCATGGTCACAAAACTTACGCAACCCTCAGGAATTCCTGAAAGTTGGTGATGAGATTGAAGCACAAGTGTTAACACTTGACCGCGACGAACGCAAAATGAGCTTAGGTGTTAAACAATTAACTCCTGATCCATGGCAAAATGCTGGTGAGAAATATGCTATTGGCACAACTCACATTGCTACAGTTAAAAACATGACCAACTTTGGTGTGTTTGTTGAACTGGAAGACGGCATCGACGGCTTAATTCACATTTCTGACTTATCATGGTCTAAAAAAGTAAATCACCCTAATGAATTCACTAAAGTTGGTGAAAAATTAAACGTGGTTGTTTTAGAACTTGATATCGATAACCGTAAATTAAGCTTAGGCCACAAACAGCTTGAAGAAAACCCTTGGGATACTTTTGAAACCATCTTCACTATTGATTCAATACATGAAGGTACCGTGTTAAAAGTAACAGACAAAGGTGCTATCGTAGCTTTACCTTACGGTGTTGAAGGCTTTGCGCCAACCAAACACCTGGTTAAAGAAGACGGCAAAAGCGTTAAAGCTGAAGAAGCTGCTGAATTCAAGATCATTGAATTTAACAAAGAAAACAAACGTATAGTTATTTCACACTCACGTATATGGGAAGAAGCTCGCGCTGATGCTCGTGTACAGGAATTTGAAAACCGCAAAAAAGAAGCAAAATCTGCAAGCAACGCGGTTAAAAAAGTGAAAGAATCAGTTGAGAAATCAACTTTAGGTGACCTTAGCGTATTAGCTCAGTTAAAAGAGCAAATGGAAGGTGCTGAAAACAAAGCCCGCAAGGCTGCGCCAGCCCCTGCTGCTCCAGCTCCGGCTAAAACAGCTGAACCTGAAGAAGAAGCATAAGCTTTAACTGAAGCATAATTTTACAAGCCCTTCCGAGAAATCGGAGGGGCTTTTTTTATGGAGCCTTAAGTTTGCTATTGATAATTGCTATATTTATTTCATCGAAATATGGAACAATCGTTAAGTAGAAATCAATTAGTAATTAACTGGTGGGCAAAAAGACGTTTCAAGTATAATAAGGGCTTAGTAATAGCGGGTATTAGTGCATTTGTTTTGTATGCTATATTGGCCTCCCTTTTAATAGAACCATATGACGAGGATTTTGAGATAACCTTGTTTACTATTGCTTTTCAAGGAATGGGTTACCTATTTATGATAGGGATAGCAAACCTGTTCTATTACCTCGGGCCGCTAATAGATTTGCTTATAAATAAAAGTGATGGTGATAAATTTAGAAGTGATTTATATAGATTGGGTTATTGGTTTTCTTTTGGATTGCCTTTTCTAATTCCCATTAGTATAGTTGTGCAGTACTTTGTTTTGTACGCAGGTAAATAATTTCCATCATAAATGTCACGAAATTTCATGCCCGGAGAAACCAACCTCAACACTTTATTAAAAAACATGACACCTGTTTTAAATGACGGTGATTATGTTTATTGTGCCATTTCAGATGTCGGTACTATAGATATCAAAGAGATCATCGGTTTATTTAAGGAAGGGGAGGCGACAACCGTTATTCTCAAAAAAAAAATCGCCGATCAACTCTATTTAAAATACGAATACATTGCCGCCTGGATAACCCTTACCATTCACTCCTCATTAGCAGCAACCGGTTTAACGGCTGCATTTGCCAATGCGTTGGCAGCAGAAGGGATTAGCTGTAATGTGGTTGCTGCATACTATCATGACCATATTTTTGTTGCCAAAGAAGATGCGGTGCGGGCGATGGAGTCTTTGAAGAAGTTGGCTGAAAGGTAATTTGTATAGTTCGCGATTGCTACGTAGCAATCTATGATAAGTTTGTTATTAAACGTATATGCATTTTAAAAAGGCCTGTCACCCTGAGCTTGTCGAAGGGTCGTGCGCAGAGGCCTTTGCCCACATGCTTCGACAGGCTCAGCAGGACAGCCCTTTTTTTAACGTCAGGTCATCTTTCAGAGTTTCACTAAATTTTATGGCAACCTATGATGTATTCGCAAAAAAACTTTTGTCATGCTGAACGCAGTGAAGCATCTATTATTCGCCATGCTTCTTCGCCGCGTAAAGTCTGAGAATAGATCCTTCGTCCCTCAGGATGACAAACTTTTTTTTAACACTTTAATGATATTCGTCAAAACAAGCATATCTTGATCTACTGTGAGTAACGGCCCCTTTTAAAACTCATCACCCAAAACTCAAAACTATTTGTTATTTTTGCCCAAATCCACCCATACGATGCAAAATCTTACACTGCTCGACGGTCAAAAATTTCAGATAACCATACAACGTTTATGTCACCAGTTAATTGAAAATCATAATGATTTTTCAAGTTCGGTATTGATTGGTATACAGCCCCGTGGCATTTATTTAGCCCGCCGCGTTGCCGAAGAATTACGTAAAATACTTCCCGGTAAAACAATAATGCAGGGCGATCTGGACATCACCTTTTACCGCGACGATTTCCGCAGACAAGGGTCACCACTGGTGCCCAATCAAACAAAAATAGATTTTATTATCGAAGGCAAAAAAGTGATCATGATGGATGATGTGCTCTGGACAGGGCGTACCATTCGCGCGGCCATGGATGCCATGCAAGCCTTCGGCCGGCCCGAGAAGATTGAGCTATTGGCATTAGTTGATCGCCGTTACTCACGTCATATCCCGGTAGCTGCAGATTATGTAGGAATTGAAGTAGATTCTATTGCGTCGCAAAAAGTAGTGGTATCATGGAAAGATACGGACGGTGAAGATAAGATAGTATTAATATCAGAGGGGCAAGATTAATAGGATATTAAATATGTCATTGCGAGGAACGAAGCAATCGCGACCTGTGCAGATTTACTCTGTATAGTATAGAGATTGCTTCGTGCCTCGCAATGACGGACATAAGATAATACGGAAATAGAAAATCCGAAATCAAAAAGAAATGGCAGGACTAAGCACAAGGCACTTATTAGGAATAAAAGATTTAAACCGGGCAGATATCGAGTTGATATTTGAAACGGCTGATACTTTTAAATCAGTTTTAAACCGACCGATCAAGAAGGTGCCGTCTTTGCGCGATGTAACCATTGCCAATATATTTTTTGAAAACTCTACCCGTACCCGTTTATCGTTTGAGCTGGCAGAGAAAAGATTATCGGCCGATGTGGTAAACTTTGCAGCTTCTTCCTCATCGGTAAGCAAGGGCGAAACACTGATAGATACCGTAAACAACATCCTGGCCATGAAGGTGGATATGGTGGTGATGCGGCATCCTTACGCAGGTGCCGGTATCTTCCTATCTAAGCACGTAAAAGCCCAGATTGTTAATGCAGGTGATGGCGCGCACGAGCACCCCACACAGGCTTTGCTTGACGCTTTTTCTATCCGCGAAAAATATGGGGATGTTGCCGGTAAAAAGGTAGTGATAGTAGGGGATATACTGCACTCACGTGTGGCCCTCTCAAACATCCTTTGCCTGAAACAATTAGGCGCCGAAGTAATGGTTTGCGGTCCGACTACGCTCATCCCTAAATACATCGGTTCCTTAGGCGTTAAGGTAGAGCATAACCTCATCAAAGCCCTTAACTGGTGCGATGTAGCCAATATGCTGCGCATCCAGCTGGAGCGACAGGATATTAAGTATTTCCCTTCGTTAAGAGAATACACCATGCTGTTCGGGTTGAATAAAACCATATTAGATTCGTTAGATAAGGAGATCACCGTTATGCACCCGGGCCCGATCAATCGTGGCGTGGAGATCACCAGCGACGTAGCCGACAGTAAACAATCAATCATATTAGACCAGGTGGAGAACGGTGTAGCTGTGAGGATGGCAGTGCTGTACCTGCTGGCCGGGCAAACACCGTAAAATATTGTACTATATTTTAACTGAACTCGTTTTCAGTGGTAAATAGTTGAACTATGCAGATGAAATTTAAATACTTCCGCCGCTTAAGTATTGTCGTTTTCTTTTTCTGGATAAGTTCAACCCCCGCTATGGCCCAAAGCCTTCAACAACGTAAAACCGATTCGGTATTTGCCTTGGTTAAAACCTATTTTAATCATAAGCGGGCCGATTCATTATACTCATTGGCCGGCGAAAGTTTCAGGAAGCAATTAAGCGAAGATGCTTTTCGTACGGTTGCCAATCAGCAATTGATCCCCCTGGGAGAAATGAAGGGATCGTCCTTAATCAGCTTTGTAAATAATAAGGTAGCTACCTATAAGGTAATCTTCAGCAGCGTTACCTTGCAGCTTCTGCTGAGCATCGATCAGGAAGACAAGATGGATATGCTGCTTTTTCAGCCATTTAAAGAGACCACAGCCCAAAGGATAGCGAAAGCCGCCACATCCAATAAAATGCTCACGCCTATGGATAAAAAGGTTGATTCGGCCGCAAGGGCTTACGTTGACCAGGAAAATACAGCGGGCCTGAGCATTGGTGTTTTAAAAGATGGCAAGATCAATACTTATGGCTATGGTGAAACCACTAAGGGCAACGGTAAATTACCGGATGCCAATACTCTTTTCGAGATTGGCTCCATCTCCAAAACATTCACTTCAACTATCCTGGCGTATGATGTAAACGAGGGAAAAGTAAAACTAACAGATCCCATTACCAAATACCTGCCCGATTCTGTTGCCGCCAATCCGGCACTTAAAGCGGTTACTTTACTCACTTTAAGTAACCATACTTCGGGCCTTGCGCGGATGCCGGATAATTTGAATCCGGCTACGGATCCATTGAATCCCTATAAGTTGTATGATAAAAAGCTGCTTTTCGCTTATCTGAAAACCTGTAAGCTCAATAGCGTACCCGGTGAGCAATATGCTTATTCAAACTTAGCGGTTGGTTTATTAGGAGAAATTTTAATGCAGATCAGCGGTAAAACCTATGATCAGTTGGTGGCAGATATTATCTGTAAGCCGCTCGGCATGAAAAGCACTGCTCAGCATTTAAACCCCGCGTTGCAGGCCCGTTTTGCCACCGTTTATAACGGCGAAGGTAATTTAACCCCGGCCTGGGATTTTGATGCCCTTGCACCCTGTGGCGCGCTGCATTCCTCATTAAACGATTTGATGATTTATGCAAAAGCCAATATGACGCCTCCCGGCAACAAGCCTGGCAAAGCACTGGAACTAACCCATCAAATAACCTTTAAAAAAGATGCCAAGCTGGGCCTTGCCTGGCATATCATCACGGTGAATGGGGTTGAATACATTTTTCATAATGGCGGTACCTTTGGCAGCAGTACATTTTTAGCTTTTAATAAAGAGAAAAACCTAGCCGTTGTAGTGCTCTCTAATTGCGGCGAAACGGTGGACGCTGTAGGCGTAAATATTTTGAAAATGCTGCAGTAAGAGATCCGTCCGAGTAAAAAGATGTGTACACAAAGCAAAAGTCCGTATAAAAATAAATAAATCCTTGTTGCGAGGTACCAATCAAGCCCAAACTTACAGCATATACGATTTTGTTATTTTAAAAAATCATCCAGGTAACCTATTATTATTTTCGTCTGCATCATTAGGCTGACATGCCCCTGCGAAGGAACAACGGCCAAATGCGATTTTGGCATCGGCGCCATATCGGCAGCTATTCCACCTCCCAGTAATTGGTAGGTTTTCATCAACTCCACTTTGTCCAGGCCATCATTGTCGCCCGATATAAGCAATACCGGTGAAGTAATTTTCGCAATATTGGCATCACCCACGTTAAAAGGTTCCCCGGCAAAAACAATCATTTTTTCTACGAACTTTGTCCATTTTGTTTTGTCGGGTGCTACTGCGTCATAGGCCACTTGCAGAGGAGTATTGTTAAAAAATTCAGGCTTAAAACCTTTAAACCCATTATTTACAACGGGCAGCCAGCCACCGGTTTTGTAGGTAGAAGAAATGATCACTAATTTTTTTACCCGTTTAGGGCTTTTTACTACCAACTGGTAGGCCACCGAGCCACCCATGCTATATCCTGCAACATCGGCGCTGTCAACTTTTAAGTGGTTCATTACTCCTTCCACATCACTTGCCAGGGTAGCAATGTCTAATTTTCTGTCCGAAAACGGGGTGTGCCCATGTCCCTGCAATTCAATAGCAATCACCTTTCTTGTTTTTGACAATTCGGGTATTAATTGTCCCCAATTCATCTCAATGGTCATAAAAGCACCATGCAGCAAAACGAGGGGCTTACCCTCGCCATATACCTCATAGTAAACTTTGATGCCATTAACAGGCGCATAGCCACTGTTTGCAGGTTTAAGCTGTTGGCCTTTAGACTGAAATACCGTAAAAAATAGAGTAGCGATTAATAGTCCCGGTTTGAGGACATTAAACCCTTTAATTGCTCTTTTCATAATGCGTTATTTAAATTGTTTTGATTTTATTGACAATACAAATATCGAAGGAATAAGAGGATTATAGGCGGTGTAAAAACGACATTTTGGAGGCGGATTATGACAGTAAACTGAAGCGGAAGTCATCCCGAATTTGTTTCGGGATCCCACAGGACAGGTGATCCGCATGAAGTACACTTAGCATGTGGGGTGCCGAAACAAGTTCGGCATGACATTGGGGATTAAATCGATGGCATTCCCCCTTCAGAATCAGCTTCTAAGATATAGGCAAAGTAATAATAATCCTGGAAATACTCATAAAAAAAAGGACCGCTTGTTTAAGCAGTCCTTTTATAATTAAAAACGAATAGTATCTTTTAGTCAACCTTATTTACTCTTCCAGATCCTGCGTAGTGTGTAGTTCCGGTTGTAGCATTGCCAGAATATTGTACGCTGCCCGAACCGGAAATGCTGGCTGAAACGGTTTTATCAGCAATTATATTTACACTGCCGGAGCCTGAAATTCTGGCTTCAACTGTTTGTGTTTTCAAATCTTTCCCGTTCACCTCGCCCGAGCCTGCGATATGTATATCAGCCGAGCTGGCGCTGCCTTTAATATCAATTGAACCCGATCCGCTGAGGCTTAAATCAAGCGTGCTGGATTTAACCGCTGTTTTGATATTGCCCGATCCGCTTAAGGCTACCCTGGCGTTTTGAGCGCTCATTACACCATCAACCGTAGTATTGCCCGATCCGCTGTTGCCCAGGTACGCTAATGTTTTTGCAGTAATATAGATATTGGCCCTTTGAATATTACGGTGATTTCTCCAGTGATCTTTAAACTCCACCTTCAACACACCGTTTTCTACTTCTGTTTTAATATCGTTTACCACATTGGCGTCTACATCAAGCTTAATGCTTTCAGTACCATCTATCTTTATAAATACATTAAACGGGCCGCCACAACTAACGCCGGTATATCCCGAAACATTTCTTGTAACTGTTTGTGCCGATGAATTAAAAGCCATGGACACAGTAAGCAGCAATGCCATTCCAGAGAAGATAAGTTTTTTCATGATCGCCTTTTTTCTTTATAAGACGCAGCTGCTCATAAAACGTTGCAGGCTATATCATTTTCCCTTTTCTTCACCAGTCCATCAACACTATTTATCTTTTACCGTTGATCCGTCCCTGATCTCGTCGCTGGCTACTTTTACCAGTTTTTCATCCGGACTAAGGTTGCCGTAGATCTCTATCATATCGCCAGAGGTAAATCCTTTTTTTACATCAACCCATTGCGCCTTGTGGTTTACCACCTTCACTACAAACACCTTTTCGGTAGAGGTTACTACAGCTGTTTTAGGTACCACAAAAGTACTATCGCCGGCTGGCAGGGGTACATTAACCTCGGCAAACATGTGTGGCAACAGTTTTTTATCTTTATTGTAAACGTCCATTTCCAAACGTTCAGCTCTTAGTTTTTCGTCAAGCGCGCCGGCCATACGTTTTACCTGGGCGGTAAATTTTTGGTTAGGCAACGCTTTTACTGTAAAGTTTACTTCACTTTTATTGCTTAAAAAGCCGGTAGAGTTTTCTGGGATAGATACTACTAAACGGAGTCTTTTTTGATCCTGTAAGGTAAACAATGGGTCAGATCCTTTACCTCCCGGGCCAACATAAGCACCCAGGTTTACATTGCGGCTGGTGATCACGCCATCAAAAGGCGCCCTGATTTCCAGGTAAGCCAAATTAGCCGAAACTTCTTTCAATGCTGATTTAGCCGATTCCACATTTGCCATATCGGCATTTTTCTTCGCTTCGGCCTGTTCCAGGTCGTTCAGTGAAATGGTACCGGGGGTTTTGCTGGTATTTACCAACCGGTCATAAGTGGCTTTACTGGCATAATAAACAGCCTCATATTGCTTGATGCGTGATTGTGCACCGGCTAACTGCGAGTTGATCTCCGGGGCTTCCAATACTACCAGCAATTGCCCGGCATGTACTTCTGAACCGATATCAACAAGCAATTTTTTTACGTAGCTGTTAACCTTTGCATACAGGTCAACCTGCTGGTAAGGAATCAGTTCGCCCGGAATGGCAATACTGTTGCTCAGCTTGCCTTTGGTTACAGGTACAAGATCAACCGTTGGTGTTTCAACCGCCTGTTCTTGTTGTTCCTCTTCGGAGGGCTGCTCTTTTTCTTTAGCGCCCGACTGGCATGAGCTCAAGGAGCTGATGGTTATGGCTAACCCTGCAAGGATTAGTAATGATGTATTTTTAAATTTGTTCATGATGATGCAAAGGGACATAAAATTTACTTTCTTTATCTTCAGGGTCTAACGAAACAGATTGGGTGGTGGCATTGCCCTGTACCCAGGCAAAAACCAAAGGTAGTATTAACAAAGCCGCAAACGTAGAGGCTACTAAACCGCCAATAACCGCGCGACCAAGTGGCGATGTCTGGTCTCCGCCTTCGCCTAAACCTGATGCCATCGGGATCATTCCCACAATCATGGCCAAGCTGGTCATTAATATTGGGCGTATACGTAAAGCAACTGCTTCGCGGGCTGATTTTAAGGCGTCGCCATTGTGCTTGCGTAACTCTTCGGCATTGGTTATCAGCAATACCGCGTTTGATATAGACACACCTACCGACATGATCATACCCATGTATGATTGTAGGTTGAGCGTAGCGCCTGTAATTTTAACCAATAACAACGATCCAAACAATACAGCCGGAACAGTTGATAATACAACTAACGACATTTTGAACGATTGGAAGTTGGCCGCCAGCATCAGGAAGATCACCAAAATGGCTACCATTAATCCCGATTGCAGGCTATCAAGCGTATCGGTTAAGGTTTGGCTCATGCCGCGCATCTCTACAGTTAAACCACGGGGTGGCTTACCTAATGAGTTAATTGCTTTTTGCACGTCGGTTGTGGCGGTACCCAAATCCTTGTTAAACAGGTTGGCTGTTACTGATAACGTAGGTATAGCGCCTATATTATCATTTTCGCCATTGGTTACACCGGTTTTAATATCGGCCACATCACTTAACACCGGGCGGGCCTGGTTGTTTAATACCGGGATCTCGCGCACATCATTCAGGCTCGACATTTGGTACTCCGGTATCTGTACCTGTACCTGGTAGCTTAAGCCTATCTTTTGATCAAGCCACACATTCTTCTCGGTAAACCTTGATGATGAAGTAGAGGCCACAAGTGAGCGGGAAATATCACTTAACCCAACACCCAACTGCGCCGCCCGTTGCCTGTCTATATTAATATCTATAGATGGGTAATTGAACGACTGGGCAATCTGCGCATCACGTAAATAATGGATGTCTTTTAATTTATCCAGTATTTTAAAGGCATACTCCTGGTTTTGTTTTTTGTTTTTGCCTGATAGGGCAATTTCAATAGGCGTTGGCGATCCCTGGCTTAATATTTTATCGGTAAGCTCAATAGGCTCAAAAGAAAGCTTGATGCCGGGTATTTCTTTGTGAATCGCGATCCTGAATCTTTCTTTCAGATTATCAAGGTTGGGTACTTTATAATCTTCTGTTAAGCTTATCTGCATTACAGCCTCCTGTGGCCCCGCCATAAACAAATAAATAGGGTTAGTTGAAAACGACGAAGGGTGCGAGCCTACAAAGGTAGAGGTTATGGCAATGTGGTTTTTACCCACCAGGTTGGCCAATATATGCTCGGCTTTAATTGCAATTACTTCTGTACGTTCTAAACGGGTACCATCCGGGGCGCGTAAACGTACCTGGAAAGTGCCGGAGTTAACCTTAGGCAATACATCGCGGCCAATAATGTTGAATAGGAAAAAGGCAAGTCCGAATGCTGTAATAACATATAGGGTTACCAGTAATTTGCGGTTAGGCAGCATCTTATCCATCAGGCGCATAAAGCTGTCTCTGAATTTATCAAAGCGGGTTGCTTTTTCGCCCGGATGTTCAAGGGCTATTTTCATAGCCTTTTCTTTCTGCTCCCATGGTTCGCCTTCATCCTCCAGTGCAAATCCATTCGGATGGCTGTGATCTTCATGCTTGTTCACCATGATCCAGTTGGCCATGATGGGCACAAAGGTTTGGGCCAAAAAGTATGATATGATCATGGAGAAACCAATAGCCAAAGCCAGCGGCAGGAATAATGCACCCGGTATACCTGTCATGGTGAAAGCTGGCGCAAATACCGCCAGGATACAGAACAGGATAAGTAATTTAGGGAACGCTATCTCTTTACAGGCATCCCATATAGCCAGTGCTTTGGGTTTGCCCATATCAAAGTGCTGGTGAATATTCTCGATGGTTACTGTTGATTCATCTACCAGGATACCAATAGCCAGCGAAAGACCGCTCAGCGTCATGATGTTGATGGTTTGATGAAACAAGGCCAGGAAGAATATGGCAGATATGATACAGGTTGGGATAGTTAATATTACAATTAACGCGCCGCGCTTATCGCCCAGGAACAATAATACCATTAAACCGGTAAGTACCGCACCTATAGCGCCTTCTTCGGCCAAACTTTTTACCGCGTTAATTACATATACCGATTGATCAAACACAAACGACAGCTTAACATCAGGAGGGAGCAAAGCCTGGAAACGCGGAAGCGCTTTTTTTAGATTTTGAACTACTTCCCAGGTAGATGCCGTTGCCGATTTGGTGATAGGCAGGTAAACCGAACGTTTGCCATTAATAAGCGCGTAACCGTTGGTAATGTCCGCGCCATCTTCAACGTTGGCTACATCACGCATAAATACGGTTTGGATGCCGTTTTTATACAGTGGGATATCACCAAAATCCTTAATCTCTTTAATGGTGGTGTTGGATGGGGTAAGGTAATTAATATCGCCTATGCGCACGTTACCGGCCGGGGTGTTCAGGTTGTTTTCGCGCAGGGCGGCCACAATCTGGTCGGGCGTTAAATTATGCGAGCGTAACAAACCGGGATCAACCTTGATCACTACAGACCGCTGGTTACCGCCAAATGGGGCAGGGGCAACCAAACCGGGTATAGATGTAAAGGACGACCGCACATATACCAGGGCATAATCAAGCAGCTCATTATTGCTCCGTTTGGGGCTGCTCAATACCAGCTGCCCAACAGGCAGGGTAGAAGCATCAAACCTTAAGATAAACGGTGGCTGCGACCCTGGCGGAAAGCTGGCCTGGGCCCGGTTGGTATAACTCGTGACCTCGGCCGCGGCCTGCGCCATGTTGGTTCCCTCGTAAAAAGTAACTTTTATTAATGTTAAACCCTGTATGTTTTTTGTTTCGATGCTTTTAACGCCCGAAACAAACAACAGCAGGTTAACATATTGCTTACCAAAGTAAGCCTCCATCTGGTTTGGGGTAAAACCGCCGTAAGGATGGGATACATAGATAACCGGCAGGTTAAGATCAGGAAAAATGTCGATCTTAATGGTACGTACCGCATTTATCCCGAAAAAAAACAACCCGGCTACTATAACCAATATGGTAATTGGTTTTTGAAGCGCCCCTTTTATCATTCCCATTATATATGTGTATCTGTTATTAAAAATTATTTATAAATAAGCCAAAGTCGCCGGTAGCAGCAGCTTTGTAAAGCAGCGCCTGCCATACATTGTTTGATGCTATGTACTTGTCAATTTCGGCGCGGTTAAGCGTATAAAGGGCCTGCGTAAAATCAACAATGTTTGATAGCCCGTTTTTATACAAGGCATACTTTTGGGTATAGGCATCGCTGGCGGCTCTAACTTCAACAGGTACTTCCTGGTAATTTTTAAGCGCGTTGCCGATGCGGGTTTCTGCTAATACCTGCTGGGCCTGCAATTGCTGGGCAACCAGGTCGTAGTCATTTCTGTATTGTGCCGAAGTGTATTTTTGTGATTGCACCTGGTAATGCGTTCTGAATATGGTGGTTAAATTCCAGGCCATAGCCACACCTACGAGGTAATTGTAACGGGTTGGGTTGGCCCCGGCGCCGTAGCTGCTGCTGAAACTTGACTGATCAGTGCCGTAATCAGAATTAAAGCCCGATCCCCTACCCTGGTAAACACCAAAAAGGCTAAAGGTTGGCAGTGCAAAGGTTTTTAAATATTTAACCTGCTCATCGCTCACCCCCAGGCGGTTCTGGAAATAACGCAATGACGGATGATCTGTAATAGCAACCGCGCTTTGCGCGGCCAGGTTTGCCGGTGCTTTGGTAATAAAAGCGCTATCGAGTACAAACTCCTGGGCGGGTATGCCCAGGTAGATAGACAGCTGGTTACTTTGTTCCTGCTCGGTTTGCTGGGTATTGGTTAACGCTATCTTCGCGTTGGATACCTCGGCGTTAGCTAAAGATGAATCAACGCCTGCGTTCAGTCCATTTTTTACTCGGGCAACAACAACCGTTTGCAGATCAATTGCCCGCTTAAGGTTATCCTGCTGTGCTTTTGCCAGTTGCTGAGCTGCCAATAAGTTAAGATAGGTGCTTGCTACACGTATTTGATGCTGAAATTGCTCCTGCGATAAATCGCTTTCTTCGCGGGTTACTACAGAGCGCTGTACTTTCACTTTCTCTTTGGCTTTACCAAAACTGAAAAAATCCCAGCTTACGTTGCTGAGGTAAAGTGAGCCGAAAGCCGAGTTCCAGTTCTGCTTAGGTAGTGCAGGGCCTGATGAGGCAACTGATAAACCATGGTAACCAAACAGCGGACCATTTTGTCCGTTTGCGGTTCCGTAGTCTTGTTGGGCCGAGATGCTTACATCTGGTAGATATTCTGTACGTGTTTCTTTTAAGTATGCCTTCGCAGCGTTTAGCTGGTTTGCCTTCGACTTAATGGTACCGTAATTAGCGAGTGCCATTTGTTCAGCGTCTTTAATATTGAGAACCTTTTGCTGAGCCTGAGCGTGTATGACATAAAAAACACCTAAAAACAGAAGTAGTTGTTTTGAAGGTATCTGTAACATTGTGGTGTAATTTGTACACCGCAAATGTAGATGTATAGCATATATTAGAAAAATGAATTAATTTTGTCATAATCATTAGAAAAACTAATATATGAATATTGCGCTACATCATTTTCGTTTGGTTGATACCATTTCGAAGGAGGGATCGCTCACCAAAGCGGCCGCAACTTTGCATCTTACACAGTCGGCATTGAGCCATCAATTGAAAGAATTGGAGCGCGAAATGGACATCGAAGTTTTTCATCGGCAGGGGAAAAAACTGCACCTTTCTGAGCACGGTTATCGCTTCCTGAGAAGTGCCGAAAAGATCCTCGCCGAGATCAATTCTTTGGAAGAAGATATCCAGAATTACAAGAACGGGAAGACCGGAAAACTGACCATCAGCATGCAATGTTACACCGCTTATCATTGGCTGCCCGGCATCATCAAATATTACAAAAACCGCTGGCCTGATATCAATATCCACATTTTATCGGATGCAACGCGCCGTCCGCTGGAGTATTTGATGCGCGGAGAATTAGATATTGGCATCGTGCGCACGCAGATGATCAACCCCAAAATAACTTACGAACACATCTTCGAAGATCACCTGGTAGCCATCATTTGTAAGGACCATCCGTTGGCAAAAAAGGACGTAATAAACGTGGCAGATTTTCAGGGTGAAGAGCTTATTTTGCCCCTCTATGATCCCTCTTACCAGGACACCCCGGTGATAGAATCATTGATCCAGGCGCAGCAGGTAAAGCCCAAAACTTTGCACCGGATCCATTACACCGACGCCACCATTGAGATGGTAAATGCCGGCCTTGGAATCAGCGTTATGGCCGACTGGATTGTGAAACCATACCTCAATGGTCGTAATATTGTTACAAAACCATTGCATCACAGCGTTGCAAAACGGGCGTGGTACGCCGCAACTATTAAGCAAACACCCGCCATTCAAAACTTTTTAGAGTGTTTGAAAATGCATTTTTCTATCAATGGCATGATAGGGAAAGATGAAAAAGCTTTTTCGCCAATGGCAGAAGTGGTGTAAAGCAACGGAAGGTTTTATCAACGTTTTTTTTTATTCCCTCCCAACGGGAGGGGTGCGGCTGAAATGCGCGTAATGGCAGGGAGGGGTTTCGCCGACATGCCATCTGCAGCGGTATTTAAATGCCTGATCTAACCCCTTCCTCCTCCTTCCCCGAGGAAGGAATCGCACATTGCCCCCTTTTTTTATCAACGTTTTTTTTAATTCCCTCCCAACGGGAGGGGTGCGGCTGAAATGCGCACAATGGCAGGGAGGGGTTTCGCCGACATGCCATTTGCAACGGTATTTGAATGCGTGATCTAACCCCTACCTCCTCCTTCCCCGAGGAAGGAATCGCACATTGCCGCTTTTTTTTATATCAACGTTTTTTTAATTCCCTCCCAACGGGAGGGATGCGGCTGTAATGCGCGCAATGGCAGGGAGGGGTTTCGCCGACATCCCATCTGAGGCACAGCAAGTCTTAAGTGGGCTATTGAGTATTGCCCCAGGTTTTACTATACAGATATTTATGCGTTCTTCACAGGCTCCAATCCGTGATGTTTCATAATGGCTAAAATCCTTGTAATGTCTGGCGGACCGCCGGCATTGATCACATCGGCAATTTCACGAAAATAGGCCGGGCCTATGGAAGCTGGTGATAATGCGCAAAGGACACGCGCGGTTTCGGTATGCGGGTTGCTAAAGCCATGCACGGTGCCCCGTTTTATAAACAATTTATCACCTGCCTTTAGTTTAAGGGTTTCTGTACCGTAAAGCTGGGTCAGGGTACCTTCCATAATGTAGAGGGTTTCATCCACTTCCACGTGAAAGTGCGGCGCTGGTATTTTGGCCTGTGGGGGAACCAACATTTCAAATAATACAAGTGTTCCATCGGTATCCTCACCGTCGACCAGGAAATTCAGTTGTAAACTACCTATAGTGATCTTTTCTTTAAATGAAGGAAACATAGTTTATCAGGTTTAACAGGCCAGGGACAGCCATGCACGTTTAAAATTAAAAAATTTCAGCGGCATCTAACAAACCGCTGGCTCACCTTATTTTTTCAATCCTGCCAGCTTCGCTATCTTTAAAAGATCGTTCAACATCATTACATAAAATGTTTTATCGCCGGTTGTTTTCTTTTGTATTATAAAACGCAGATCCCCCTTTGCAAAAAGCGTTTTTCCCGACTCGGGGCTTGTAGCTTCGCCTGGCGTAAATCCCATATCCTTAATTATTTTTAAAGCCTGCGTATAATCATCTTCGTTGTAGGTAATAATTCCCGACCCGGCCACGCTGCCTGTTATAACTGTTAATAAATAACTATTCTTCAACTTATACTTATACAAATCCATGGTATAAGTAGCTTGTGGTATGCTTTGCTTGCTCAACAAAGTGTAACCCTGATCTGTAAAATATTTGCCTGCTTCGTCGGCGGTGAGGTTGTTTAATCCGGATAGGCGGGTTATTAAATTAGTTTCATCAATCTTGTTTTGTGCATTTGCGCCGATTTTTAAAACAAGGCAAAAAAGCAAAATGAGGCCCACGTGTGTAATTATTTTCATTTGGGAATGCTTATAAAAGTGTTTAAGGTTTGTCGAGGTAATATAGCGAATATCCAAATAATTTAGTCTGCATAAATAAACTTTGCCTGGCATTTATTTAGCACGGGCGATTGCTGTAATTTTTTTTTGAAAATCATTTATGGAATGTTTTTAATCCCTGCATCCTACAGGAAATAAGCAGTCCATGAAAAAACTAAATTCATTCCTTTTATCGTTAATTATACTCTTCACGTTACAGGTATCAACCACCTTCGCCCAAACGCCGCAGCTTACTGTAGATGGTAAAAGCAATAATGGCGTGAAGCTGCAGCAGCTAAAAATTGATGTTGCTATTTACGGTAATATCAGCCGTACTACCTGGCAAATGACTTTCTTTAATTCTACTTCGCGTATTTTGGAAGGGACGCTCACTTTTCCGCTTAAGGATGGTGTAAGCATCAGTCGGTATGCTTTAGATATTAACGGCAAAATGCGCGAGGCCGTTCCGGTTGACAGGGGGAAGGGTACCGTAGTTTTTGAAGCTATTGAACGCCGGCGGGTTGATCCTGGTTTGCTTGAAAAAGTAGAGGGTAATACCTTTCGTACCCGCATCTATCCCATTAATCCGCACAGTACCCGTACGGTAATTATTGGTTACGAAGAAGAGATGACACTGGCAGATAATGGCAATCTTAAATTTACCTTACCGCTCAACGTAAAAGATACGGTAGATAAGTTTTCGCTGAATGCTGCCGTAATTCAAAGCATAACTGCCCCGGTTGCCGATAATTCCAATGATGATAACCTTCAGTTTGATAACCATCAAAATACCTACACGGCTTCTATAGAGAAAACTAATTACACTCCAAACCATCCCGTTTCATTTTTGATCCCCAAACCATCGGATGCAAACGAGGTGATGATACAGGCACAGGGTAATAAGTATTATTATTTCATCAATACTACCCTGCAATCGCAAAGCATAAATAAACCTGCTCCCCACCGTATAGGTTTATTGTGGGATGCATCCTTAAGTGGTGCCAATCGCGACAGCAAAAAAGAATTTGCGTTGCTGGATGCCTATTTCAGAAAGATAAACAATGCCGAAATTACCCTGGTAACCTTTAGTAATACCATTTTAAGTACAAAGGCATATACCATAAGCAATGGTGACTGGGCGGCACTTAAAAATCAACTGGAGCATACCACCTATGATGGGGCTACCAATTTAGGGAACATCAATTTAGCGCAATACCCCGCGGATGAGTTTTTACTAATGAGCGATGGGCATCAAACCTTTGGCGAAAAGACCATTAAATTAAGTAACAAACCTGTTTATTGTATCAATTCATCAGCAGCGGCCGATTATAGTAACCTGAAACTGATTGCCCTGAAAACCCATGGCGAACTGATTGACCTTACCGGGGACGATAATGCCAAATCGTTAAAAAGTTTAACTACGCAACCCCTGCATTTTTTAGGGATAAAGGCCGGGGCTTCGGTCGAAGAGAATTACCCTTCCTTACCGGTTGCAGTTAGCGGCACATTTTCAATAGCGGGGATTACCCGCAATCCTAACCAAAGCATTACTTTACAATATGGCTATGGCGATAAGGTAAGTTATGAAAAAGTGATTGCGCTTGACCTGGCAAAAAATACGGTTGATGATGTTAATGTGGCCAAACTATGGGCGCAAAAAAAGATAAGCGAACTGGATATTAACTATAACGCCAACCGGCAGGACATTGAATCATTGGGCAAACGTTTTGGTATAGTTACCCGTAACACCTCCCTCATTGTTTTAGAAACCGTGTACGATTACATCCAATATGATATTGAACCACCGGCCGAATTGCGCGAACAGTACGATGCCATTATGAAACAAAGGGCACCCAATAATGTGCAAGCCCGACAAAAAGACCTCAGCATGGCAGAAACCACACTCAAGGAATTAACCCAGTGGTGGAATGCCGATATCAAGCTTGCTGTTAAACCCAAACCTAAGAGCAAGCAAAGAGTTCATCAAAGTGCACCTGCCGTGGTTGCATCTTTACAAATAGCTGAACCGGTAGGAAACTCAGACGTAAGGCTGGTAGCCTCAGACGATGCAGTAGAATATAAGGCAAACGCGGCTTCGTCAAATTCTAGTCAGCTTAATGAAGTTGTTGTAGTGGGGTATGGAGCACAAAGAAAAACTGCGGTTACAGGGTCTGCGTCAACTGTACAACCGGGTTTTTTACAAGGACGGGCAGCGGGGCTTAGTGTTGGAAACTCAGGTGCTCCCGGCGCAAATGCAGAAGTACGTATCCGTGGGGCAGCAACAATGGGTAACACCCAACCATTATACCTTGTAGATGGGGTAGCAAGCAGCAGTCCACCAAATATAGATCCTAACTATATTTCATCGATAAATGTAGTAAAGAATGCCAATACAACTGCTATTTACGGAGCCAGGGCAAGTAATGGTGTCATTGTAGTAACTACAAAAAAGGGTAGAGCAGCCCATGCGGATTCTGTGATTAACCGTGCAGATAAAAATGGAGGGATTAATATAGCCTATAACCCTGCCGCCGCCGATTACTTAAAAACTATCCAAAAAACAGACAAAGCTGGCCAATACCAGAAATACCTGGAGTTAAGGCAAGCTTTTAGCGGAAACCCGGTTTACTATTTTGATGTGGCCGGCTATTTTATGAACGCCGGGAACAAGGAACTGGGCGAGCGCATATTAAGCAATTTGGCCGAGTTGGACCTGGGGAGCTATGAGCTTTATAAAATGCTGGGTTATAAATTGAAGCAACTGGGTGATGTGGAGGGTGAGCTATTCGCGTTTAAAAAAGTTATGGAATTACGCCCATTAGATCCGCAAAGTTACCGCGACTATGGGCTGGCCTTAGAAGATGCCGGCGAACATCAAAAAGCTTTAGATGTACTTTATGCCGCCATGAAAAGGACCTATACCCCCGAAGCAGAACGCCTTTACAATGGTATAGAGGAAGTATTTTTGCCAGAAATAAACAGAATTATTGCCTTAAATAAATCGGGCCTTAAGCTTTCTGCTGTTTCTAAAACGGTTATAAAATCATTACCGGCAGATATCCGCATTGTAATGGACTGGAACATGAACAACACCGATATTGACCTGTGGGTAACCGACCCTAATAACGAAAAATGTTATTACGGCCATAACCGCACCGAAATTGGCGGGCGCATCTCGCAGGATATGACCCAAGGTTTTGGTCCCGAGCAGTTCCTGTTGAAAAAGGCGATCAAAGGAACTTACAAAATTGAGATCAATTACTATGGCGACAGGCAGGCAACCATTGCCGGCCCTACAACTATCATGGCCGAGCTGTTTACCCATTATGGAACCCCACAGGAAAAAAAGGAACTCATTGTATTGCAAATGAAAAAAGACGCCAAAGGGGCGGTATATATTGGGGACCTGGATTTTAAATAAATGAGTTTTGCTTTTCGTGGGGCGCTTTTTTTCACCGCAAGTGTTCAGAAGATGACTATTCGTTAAAATAACGAATAGTCATGCTGAATTTATTTCAGCATCTTATCAGCAAGGTTGACGCTTTACAGGCCATCATGCCGATGCAGATCGGCATGATGGCCTTTTTTAATTTTTTAGAACACATCAATATTATGCTTTTAAATAAACCA
Organism: Mucilaginibacter sp. P1_A3; assembly: GCF_056406855.1. NCBI lineage: Bacteria > Pseudomonadati > Bacteroidota > Sphingobacteriia > Sphingobacteriales > Sphingobacteriaceae > Mucilaginibacter > Mucilaginibacter sp. P1_A3. The sequence continues at coordinate 121,353 of NZ_JBFTZJ010000011.1, read as the reverse complement.
GTGGCGTAGCCACGGCTATATTGTAACAACGGATTTTAATCCGTTGAAAAGAAGCAGCCTATAAAAAGAGCCATAGGTTCGGCCCCATATACCCGGTTAACTGTTATTTAGCATCCCCTAAATGAAAATGTCGGTATCCTCTTAAAGCAAGATACGCCGTGCCTACGGCACTCATTTTTCGTTTTGGTTTATGATCAACGGATTAAAATCCGTTGCTATAATATGTTCGAGCCTATGGCTCTATAAAAAAATGACAATTAGCCTGACCCTTCAAATCGAGTATTGACCTAATGAAAAGGACTGTCCACAAGGCAGGCGCTCAATCGCCCGGTAGTTATTCATAATGACAAATGAATGTTTTTAATATAAATATATATTATTGAATCTAAATAGCTGTTTATTTGATATTTACATTTGCAGTTTAGTCTTTTTGTATATAGCTTTAGTTAATAAATAAGCCAGGCCTCTACCATCTTAACAATTATTGCGTGAACCCATTTGAAATTAGATTATCCAACAAGATGATAATAACCAGGATATAAATATTGCTGTGCCATCCCTTGCCGTAGCACTGTGCCCCCTTACAGTCCCAATTAGCAGGCCGGAAAGTACAATATCGAAATATCCTGCGTGATGTGGCTAAGCTGAACTTGATTTAAAAAGGTATTAAATAGCTGTTTTAAGTACGATAAAATGGCAACTGTTAATTTTATTATAAAACAATTAACACGGATACTAATAACAACAAGCTTTAAACTTTGCATCCTATGGAACAACAAGTAATTGACATCCACTGTCATCCGGCTTTAAAAACCTGGCTGTTTCCCTCGCACCATGTTTATGACGAAGTGAATCCCACAAATTATGAGTTTAGTGAAAATTGTTTTGTAAACATTGATCAGATGCAGCGGGGCAATGTGGGTATAGCGGTATCTGTTTATTACCTGCCCGAAGCCGAGCTGGAATCAGATCAAATGCGAAACGTGCTGTTTACGTTGCTGCGCGGTTTATTGCGGATTGTATGCAGCAGGCTGCCACAAATTATAGAAGATAAATCAACTCCTACGGCTTCGTTTGAGCAAATGAAATCCTATATCAACATGTTTGCGGAGGATATTAATGTTGCTATCAGGAGCGGTAAAAATGTAGCCATTGCAACCAGCTATAGTGATATACTGAATAAAATAAATAATGGGACAACTCTTTTTCTGCATAGTATTGAGGGGGCACATTGTTTAGGTAATAACCCAATTGCCTATGTTACTGTTGAAAAAAACCTGGAATATTTTTTTAACATAGGCGTTTGCCAGATTACATTAGGGCATTTTTTTGAAAATATACTGGTATCCTCATCAGGTGGGGTACCGCCAAAGCTGGCCTTCGAGCTGGATTATGAACCCGATAAGTATAATACCTACCCGCTAGGGTATAACGGTGATTTAGCGATTGGTATTATTGACAAAATGCTGGAACTGGGGATTATTATTGACCTGGTGCATTGCCACCCTAAAGCCAAGCAAATGATTTACGACAGAAATAATTTACGGCTTGATAAAAAGCGGCCATTGGTATTTGCGCATACGGGGGTTAGGGAAGTAGCAAAAAAACATAATCCGGATATGCCCGATAATTATGCTGCATTTCTGCCCGATGCAAGCGATATCAGGGCCATAAAAGATTGCGGGGGTGTTTTGGGCGTAATTTTTATGGATTACTGGCTTACCGGCGATGACGATTTCAGGCCTGGTATACAAGCAGTAATTGAAACCATGGTATTTATACGCGATGTGCCCGATAGTAATGGCGTTAAAGGCACCTATGATCATATTGCTATTGGGTCCGATCTGGATGGATTCACCACCATTCCGAGTGACCTTGGCGGGGCAAGAATGATGAAGGACCTGGTAAATGCCATTAGTCGTATCCCCGGTATTAGCCGCGATGATATCGACAAAATTGGCTGGGCAAATTATATGAGGGTATTAAAGAACGGCTGGGGTAAAAAATAATTAATATAACCACAGGCCCTTAACGGCATATATAAAAATGGAACTGAACTAAGGAAATTGCGTAGCCGGTATTACTTCCTTTTACAACCTGGCTGTCCATATATAACGGTGATACGTAAAGCACATTAATATGAGAGATAAAAACGAACTTTTAGGGTTAAGCGGTACAACACCGCTGGCCAATAATTTGCGGTCTATCAAGGAAAGCGTTGTAAAGGCGCCGCCGGCATACAACATGGATGGACTTATAGCAGAAAATAAATGGGCGTGGATAAAAAAGAATGTTAGCAGCATTGGCAAAAACAAGTTTAAGCCCTATCCCTATTACCATGATCCCCAAAATAATAATGGCATCTTTAAAATTCAAAAGCCCTCTGCAGATCCAGTTACCGTTGCACTGCTGAGCGATTGGGCCGCAGATACCGCCGAAGCGCAGCTGATTGCACAGCAGGCGGGCATCCAGGATTATAGCATCCACCTGGGAGATACGTATTATGTAGGCAACGAAAAGGAGATTGCCGAAAATTTTAATACCGATGAGGGCGGTACCTGGCCTTATGGCACCCTGGGCAGTTTTGCTATGGTTGGTAATCATGAAATGTACTCAAACGGGCAAAGTTATTTTACCCAGTTGCTGCCCTATATGGGCACCTATGTAGAAAACCAGGATTTGCCGGTGCAGGTACAGCAAGCGAGTTTCTTTTGCCTTGAAAATGACCATTGGCGCATTATAGGGCTTGATACAGGTTATGATTCACTAACCGGGTTCCTGGGCCTTAGCCCAAATAAAAAGCTTGATCTTACTCCGGAACAGAAGGATTGGCTGCAGAATACTGTTAAACTTAACGAGGATAAAAGAGGGATCATCATCCTATCTCATCACCAGTGTTTTTCGGCATTTGAGGATGAATTTCCAAATCCGGCTAAATTTATTTCGTCCCTGATGTCGCCCGGCCGGGATATTCTGTGGTTGTGGGGGCATGAACACTGGTTTTCGGTATATGGCCCCAACAAGCTTGATAACGGATCAAACATTTTTGCCCGCTGTATAGGCAACGGTGGTATGCCGGTTGAACTCTTTAATCCAGATGGGGGCATCAAAAAACCACGGAATAACGTTCCAGCCAGTCACGAAAACCGAAACCTGGTTCTTTATGATCAGCGTAAGCGCCAGGTAGTTAAAGGCAATATCGCTTTGGGGCACAATGGTTATGTCATCCTAACCCTACAGGCCAACCAATTAACCATCGGCTATTTTGATGACAACGGGGGCAGTGGCGCCGGCCGAAAAGTACTTGACGAAACCTGGACAATAGATACCACCACCGGAATACTAAAAGGAACCAGCATTACAGATCATACCATCAACGGCAATCAACCGGCAGCATTGCAGTTGTCTCTTTTTGGCGCATGGCTAAAGGATGCCATTGGTGGTTGATAATGGAGGTTTGTGCTTGGTATGTTAACTGTTTTTTAATGCCGATAAGTCGCATTGAAGGTTTTTGTCCCAGTTGCCGGTTTTGGCTGCCGCGTCATAAGTGGACTGCATAAATTTCAGCAATGTTTCTTCTGGTTTGGCAGATCGCTGTACAGATTCATAGGTTAATAAAAATTCACCCATTTCGGCGCTATAAAATGCTTCTGGAGGTGCTATCTGCTGGCTTTTAAAATCATCAGGAGTAGGATAGCAGTATGCATAAAACACAGCATGAGGAAATTCGGCCGAGCCGGGCCAAAAGCCACATGAGCTTACTTCCTGCGAGTAAGCTTCCTGCATAACAGCCTTGGGTATATTGGGCATTCCTCCGGGATGTTGAGGAGCCGGTCTGCCAGAAAACCGGGTAACGGCCAGGTCAAACGCGCCCCAAAAAAAGTGTACCGGGCTGTTCTTCCCCTGAAATCCGGCCCTGAAATCAGTAAACACATTATGGATCCTGACCAGCGCCTGCCAAAAATTATGCATTAAGGCAGCATTGTAACCGCAGGGTGTATGATTTTCTGCAAAAGGCACGGCAGGATCGACTTCATTAGGTACGGGGTAAATAGCTACGTTCACGCCGGCTTTTTGTATATTATCCATCAGTTGTCCATAAAAGCCGGCTACCGTCTGGGTGCCAAGTGCAAAATGGAGTTTGATTCCCGTACTGGTGATGATTTGCACCTCATGACTGATAAAATCCAGATCAATCTGGAAAACGCCGCCATCGTATGGCATACTACCCGTAGTTAAACCTGTGGGGCTTACATACAGCGTTACCTGCCACGAATGGTTTATCCAGGGCATCTTCTGCAGCCTTATTTTGCCAACTATTTGAGTATACATGTGTACCGTAGCAATGGTGTCTTTAATGGCATGAAAATCCAAAGCTGGCCAGGTTGAGGTGGTATGATCTGTCATGAGAAATAGTTTAAAGGTAAACAGTGAGATGGGGTATTATGTTTTTGTCTTTTGGCTTGTGTTTCATGGTGTTGTGGCTGCGTTTGTTAAATAAAAGTATTTATTAACACCCTTGCAAATATCCACCAAAAACCTATATTTTGGTACATATATTACATGATCAGTGTAGGAGGTTTTTATGAATAAAATTTTTACTAACTTTTTACTGTTTTTAGTTAATATAATTTTCTTCTTTGATACCTATGCGCAGTCACCAGATAAAAATTACATGTATTTACAAAGCTACAGTGTTAATAATAAAGCCCAATTATCGCCTAAAATAAATGCTGCGATAGCCAGTATTAAAGGCAATGCATTACCAACTGTTTTGGCCCCCGACATTAAATATCAAAGTCCCCAGGCTTATGTTATTAATAACCCCATTGTACCTTTGCTGCCTGTAAATACTGGTGGCCCGGTGCTGCCCGGAGTTTATGGACAGGTAAGCACATTTGCAGGTGGGGGGGCGCCTGTTACTCATGATGCTCAGGGCTTGGATGCCGGTTTTAATTTACCATCGGGAATTGGCGCCGACGCGGCAGGGTATATCTATGTTTCAGATTATGGCAGCGGAGCTATCAGGCAAATTTCGCAGGGGGCTGTTGTACATACCATTTCGCACACCCGTAACCCATCGGCATTAATAGTTGATGACCAGGGGTATATTTACGTTTCTGATTTCGCCAGTAATGATATTCTCAAAATTACTCCGGCTGGAGTGGTATCGGTTTTTGCAGGTAGCGGCACTGCGGGTAATACGGATGGTACTGGCACAGCGGCTTCATTTAATTCGCCGGGCGGCCTGGTAATTGATAAGTCCGGGAATATTTATGTTGCCGATCAGCTAAATAACAGCATCCGTATGATCACTCCTGCGGGCGTGGTTAAAACAGTTGCGGGCAGCGGCATTGCCGGGTCAAATAACGGGCCAGGCATGACAGCCAGCTTTAATAACCCTGATGGTTTGACAATTGATAAGCAGGGCAATGGGTATATAGCCGATACCAAAAACAACCTGATCAGAAAAGTAGCCCCCGATGGTACTGTTACAACATTTGCGGGCAGTGGTGCGGCAGGTAAAAGTGATGGTTTTAAAACAGCTGCAAGCTTTAATTACCCCACAGGCATAGCGATTGATGCAACCGATAATTTGTTTGTAGTCGATAATAAAAATCATTCCATAAGAAAAATTACCCCGGCCGGCGATGTAACAACTTTTGCAGGTACCGGAAGCCCAGGCTATGCAGACGGAATAGGTACTGCGGCAAGCTTTAATTTTCCAGTAGGATTGACTTTTGATGTAAACGGGAATTTATTTATAACAGATTACGCCAATTATCAAATCAGAAAAATAACTTTAACGGGGTATAGCATTGGTAAGCCGCTGCCCGCCGGCTTAGTATTTAACCCCCAAACAGGAGCTATCACCGGCACGCCTACTGCAATATCACCGGCTACCGATTATACCATTACCGCGCATAATGCAGGGGGTAGCAGCAGCACTGTGGTAAATATACAGGTAAGTTTAACCACGCTTAAGCCATCAATAATTACTTTTCCTCCGCTTGGCGACGCTGTTCAAAATTTGATAACCCTAACTGCCAGTAGTACCAATAAAGAAACCCCGCTTATTTATACCAGCAGTAATCCCGCTGCGGCGATAATTACTGCCGATGGGCACATCCAGTTGATAGGTGTAGGTTATTCAACCATTACCGTTAGCCAGGCGGGTAATGGTAATTATAGCACAGCCGCGCCTGTATCCCGAATACTTACGGTTTACCAGAAGGAAGAGATCGCCTTTGTAGCACCACCAGTTAAACACCTGAACGATGGCGATTTCAGTCCCGGGGCAACAAGCAATGTTTCTGCTTTTCCGGTTACTTATACAAGCAGCAATCCGCAGGTAGCAACCATTGTTAACGGGAAGGTCCATATTACCGGGATCGGCACTACACTTATTACTGCTTCGCAAGCGGGTGATGCATTGCATGTTGCGGCAGCTCCTGTTACGCAGGAGTTTACTGTAAGTCCCTTATTGGCATTTGGCGGCATCCCATTAAAATTAACCTGCGATAATGATTTTGATCCCGGTGCAACAAGTACCAAATCAATAGCCTATGTAAGCGGCAATACTGCCGTGGCAACCATCATCAACGGTAAAATTCATATAGTTGCCCCGGGTACAGCAACTATAACTGCAACCAGTAATGGCGAGGTGCTTACCCAGGAGTTAACTGTGGGCGCGGTGCCACAGCCTGCCATAACCATAAGTGCTTCAATACCTACCCCCAATTGCGCGGGCACCCCGGTTTTGTTTACAGCTTTACAAACAGATGCAGGTACAAATCCAACTTACCAATGGCGGGTAAACGGTTTAGATGCCGGTACCAATACGGCAACTTTTACAAGTAATACCCTTGCCGATGGCGACCAGGTATCCTGCACACTCACCAATAACAGTAGCTGCGCCGGTCCGGTGCCGGCAAAATCGAATATTATAACTGTGGGGGTATTATCAGCGCTTGATCCGGCACCAACTGTGGCAATAGCAGCATCTGTTAATGATGTTTACTCGGGCACAGCCATTACTTTAACGGCTACTACTCAAAACGCGCCATTGGTTACAGCCTATCAATGGAAAGTAAATGGCGTCAATGCAGGTTCAAACCAAAGTACATTCACCAGTACAATCTTTAAAAACGGGGACGAAGTTACCTGCACTATTACGGTAAGTAATGCCTGTACGCTGCCTGCTACGAGCAATATTGTAACAATTAACGTATTGCCGCCGCTTGCCATAACCGTTGCCAATATTTTTACGCCCAATGGCGATGGCGTTAATGATACCTGGAGTATTCCAAATCTTTCTTATTATCCGGATTGTTTGGTAAGTGTTTTTAACCGCTATGGCAACAGGATCATGCAATCCACAGGCTATGCTAAACCCTGGGATGGTACTTATGGCGGTAAACCATTACCACCAGGCGTTTATTATTACATCATTAATATTAAAGATGGCAACCAAAAACTATCCGGCAATGTTACTATTTTAAGATAGGATGATTCGTCGTTTTATCGCTTGGTACCGGGGTGTTGGCATTTATCGCTTTGGGAAACGGCATAGTTTTGTGGAGATAACAGACTGAGTGAATTTGGGTAGATACTGAAAAGTACTCCGCAGGGTTCTTTCAATGAGAAGCCTGCGGAGATGAAGCTTTTTAAACCTGCTTGTGCTGCTTAAAACAATTTTTCCTGTGGTGGTTTAACACCGGCCAGGCGTAAGTAAACGGTAGTTTGCCCCCTGTGATGCGTTTGGTGCTCAAAAGCTTTGGTAAACGCCATTCTCCTTGTAAGATCCATACTGCCGAAAAGTTTAATTTGCTCATCCAATTGTTGGGGCGTTAACTTTTTAAGCGCGTTTATGGCAAAATCATAACTTTCCATCACGGCTTTAGTAACAGCTGCTTTTGATTTGTCGGTTGATTTTTCCAACGCGCCGGGGGCGTAAGGGCTTTTTTCGCCCGATGCACCTGAAGCAAATCCAAAGTTGGCATCGCTAAGGTGAAGCATCTGCTCGGCAAATGAACGCATTTCGGGCGTGGGCTTTAAGGCATAACCAGTTTCGGTCATGGCATCCAGGTACTCTTTGGTGTAGGTTTTTGCCCGTTCCCATTCTTTCACCAAATCGGCGGTGCTTGTTTGTGCTTTAGCAAAGCCCGTGAAGCCTAAAATAAGGCACAACGTAGTTAGTAGTTTTAAAGTTCTCATAATCATGGTGGTTTATGAAGACAAAGTTCGACTATTTAATGTAAAACAACCAAATAGGCAGGTTAATAAATCATAAAAGATTGACCTGCGGGCAGCTTAGGTGCGGCTGAATATCTGTTCTTGTTTTATAGTCCGGGTGGCAATAGTTGAAAAGAAAAAGCTACAGGATAGAACTGGCGGGTAGTTTCATCTCTTTCTAATTTTTTAATGCCTCCAGTTTTTTTTCTTTCTCAGCGATCACCTGCTGCAAGCCGGCTATGCGGTCTTTATCGTTGGGATTACGTTTTATCACCGCCCGGATGGCCATGATCTGCGCGGTCAACAGGGCTTTGTTAGCGGTAACTTTCACATCTGGCTGAACGCCTTTTCCTTCCCAGTCGGTATGCGTAACCGGGTTTACACTGTAAGCAAATGGAATATCGGTTAAAAAATAAGTACCAATCTTGTAGGGCTTAGTTGGATGAGCGCCCCCGCCGGTGACCTCACCGATCACTTTTGCACGGCCCAGCGCCTGCATATTGTAAGCAAAATCTTCCGATGCTGAAAAGCAGTCTTTACTGACGAGGATATAAACATCCTTATCGACCAGTTTGGGACCGGGAACAACCGGCAACGTCCATGACTGGCGCAGCGTTTTTGCGTCGCGGTCATAGTTATCATTCCAGTGTACCGGATCGCCAAAAAAATAACTGGCGATCAAATAGCCGCCGTCGGCAAAACCGTGGTTGTTGCGGATGTCAATGATGATGGCGTCGGAATTGGCGAGAAACGTCATAGAGGATTGGGCAAGGTCCTTGATCCAATCCGAGGGGAAAAATGTATCAACCTGCAGGAGGCCGATATTGCCATCAAGTATTTCGACTTTCTTAAAATTGAAATTACTGCGAGCCCAGGTCTTTCGGAACGCGTCGGCATCTGCTTGCGAAGGAGCTTCCGGTTTTTCATCACCGATAGGAGTAGCCGAATACTCTACGCCTAAATGCCCGTCGTTATTGACGGCATGGAGGTCGGCAGTTAATGTTTTAGCGAGCACTTCCCGGCTGCTAATTGTATCATAGTTGTGATGCTGCTGATGTTGGCGAATGGCCTTAGTCATTTTTTTGGCCAGGTCTTCATAAACATAAAGGGCGTTAATTTTCGCAATCAGCGTATCTATCACCGTGTTTCGTTCTGCGGCTCTAAGTTTAGGCGGCTGAACTGGTTGTTGTGCGTGTACGGTTAGCGCGGAGATAAAGTAGACCAGGTAAATTATTTTCTTCATAATGGGGTGATTTTCAGTTGTTCCATGCCGGTGGATCGGTATCTGAACAATAAAAATAAGAAAATAATTGCTGTGTAAATTGGATTATTGTGGCATATCCAACAAGAGGAGGTATTTCAACTCATGTTTTTATTTTGTGTAGTTGATATTGGAGCGTGCCTGCATTAACACCCATGAAAGATAAGCCCACCTTATCCAGTTAATCCCTTTTCTTAATAAATAACTGATTAAGGGTGCGACCGCCCTTTGTAGTTTTAATGGTTTTATTTTACGGTGATCTGATTAGAAAACAATGATAAAGTCTCGCCGCTGCCGCGGCTGGCTGTAACTTCGAGCGTTGTTGTGCCGCTTCCCTTTGCGGTAAACGTCCAGATATCCTTACCAAAATCGCCAATATTATTTGTACCATTTTGGTGTGTATGGCTCTGCAATGTTAATACCGAACTTTTATACTGAGGGTTGTTAAACTGATAGCCGCCATCTCCGGGGTTCCCTAAGATTAATGAAATACTTTGTCCCATGGTAACCGACGCTGTGCTGCCTGCGTCGGCTGCGGTTAATTGCTTAACGGTAGTTTTATCTCCGGTGTTTTTATCTTTATGGCAACTCATTATGAACAGGCAAGTTATGATACAGGTACAGTTGTAAATTAACTTCATGACAAGTTTAGTTTATTGGTTTATAAATTTAAGCGTATTTATTGAATAACCGCTACATATCATATAACGTAGGGGTACAGGTAAACGCTACAATTGTTTAAAAAATAAAGATCGTTGTGAAAAATCTACAATCAATTATTTTCAACCTCATTGTCTAATCCGGGGACTTTTCTTTTTAGCCAAGTTTTTTTCGCAGCCATTTACGAACTGGCTCATCGTACCATTTCAAAGCGATATACGCCAGGATAATTGCACCCATCAAAATAGCTAACGCATAAGGCCAGGCCTGTACAATGGTTACGCCTTTGTGATTGCTGATCCATGCCACATAAAAATAAACCAGCGGATAATGTACCAGGTAAAGAGGATAGGATATATCGCTGAGAAACCTGCATATCCTGCTCTCCGTTTGGGTATGAACCTCACCGCTGGCGCCAATGTAAACGATAAGCGGAAAAATGATAATGATGCAAACAGATTCGTATATCCCGTTCATCCAAAGATGGTGAGCGCCGCCGATGCGCGGCATATACAATACCATCGCTAATAAAAGGCTGCACCATAAAAAGGCATTCCTGATGCGGGCGGGTTTAGCAATACGCGAAAGCAACAGGCCGGCAAAAAACGGGTATATCGTACGGGTAATGCCCACGCGCACCTGCTCCACATTAAATGTCCAGCCGCCGCTCACATCCCCATTGGTGATCGCCAGGTGCGCAAGTGCTACAGCTGCAACGCATACCAATACAGCCAATGTTGTTTTTGAAAACTTTCTTATCCAAACCGCATAAAGGATGTTGGCGATGTATTCAAAGAATAAAGACCATCCTACGCTGTTAAGCGGATGCATTTCCTGCCAGCCGCGTATATCCAGGGATAGCGGTATAGGCAGAATAGTGTAACCGATGAGCATAACCAGCAGCATTTTCCAAACTGGCACGGTATGGATAAGCGGCCAAAGCGTTGAATCTGTAAAGTAAAAGCCTATAGCACCCAATGTCATACCCAGGACCACGAGCGGCTGAAGGCGCTCGATACGGCGTTTAAAAAAGCTGCCAATAGTCATTTTATGCCAGCGATCGTCATAAGCATAGCCGATAACAAAACCCGACAGCAGGAAAAAGAAATCGACAGCCAGGTATCCGTGATTAACTATGATATCCAGATGGCCGCTCCCCAGCGGTTCGGTTAAGTGAAAGGTAACTACGATGATGGCTGCAACACCGCGTAAACCATCCAGTATCTGGTAATGCGGTTTGGTGATCAGTTTATTATTGTCCATGTATAGGATTAGAGTTGTTGAGTTGGCCGGTATTTGACCAGATGCTAAAGTAGATGTTGTGGGTGATCAGCGGGTAAGCAGGTGCTTATCTATCCTGTGCATGCGCAGGATAGGTCAAACATGTATAGGCCAGTAAGACCGATGACTTAAGTCGGTTAGATTGGTTCATGGATGGTATATAATTATTTATTCAGATGGTAAAAATAAGTAAAAGCGTTGCCGGGATATCTTCATATTGTATCAAAGTCCACGCATATCGTCTCATTTTTGCATGTTTTTGCCCTCCGGTGCTCGGACATGTCATGTTCAGACAGCAAAAGAGCCGCTGTACTTTCGTAGAGCGGCTTCGTAACTCATAGTGGAGTCGGACTCCTAATCTAAGGCGCCTTGAAGAAAGCTATTACCTTCAATTATGTCCCCTCAGGGTCTCTCGTAGAGGATCCTGAGGACAAGACAAGCATTACGCTACCGCAGGGTCCTCGTTGAGAGACCCCGCGGGGACTGAATTTTTCATCCTTAATTAACCTTAGCTAAGGTGATAGTTCCCGATCCGGTAGGATCAGGCGAATTTTTCCAGGTGCCATGTAACCCGCCGGTTTTGTCAACAACAGCTACGGCAACTTCCGTTACGCCAACATTACTGGCAATACCGTAAACACAAGTGTAGGTACAGGTAAGGGTATCGGCTTTTAAAGCCCAGGTGCCTGGCGCTAAATGCTGCTGACCGGCCCCTTTGGTATCGGCAATCATGGTGCCGTCGGGCTTAATGATGAGACTGAAATATTGCTTGCCAAGGCTGGCGTTGGCGTTGTCGGTATAGGTGCCAATCCACAAACCATGTATGGATGTCACTTGTGGTATATCGGCAATGGCCCCTTTCTGACAGCTTATTTGAAACAACATCACCGATAGTGCGAAAACGGTTAATACAACCGCGCTCATTAAAATTTTTTTCATGATATTTTTTTTAACAGTTTAGGCGTGGTTCTGGGCCTCATTAAAGTTAAGTGGAATCATAATAAAAAGCAAGAGGTAATAAGTATCAGGTAGTTAGTGCCAGGTTGCAATACACAAAGCATTGGCCGCTGCGGCGAAAACACCAACCAGCGGCCAAACTTTTTTACTTATTCATTTTATAACTTTCCTTAATAACGGCCTCATTAACTTCTTTTATCCTTTGAAGTTCCATTTTTTCAACGGCGCGGTCATAGGTAAGTACGCCGTTCACTTCATGTTCCACGTCCGTGGTTTGGGTGTATATGGCTACGCTGAGGCCCTTGTATTTCATGAGCTGTTCTACCTGATCAAGCAATAAAATGTAACGGTCGGTAAGCGAGCTTTTGGTGGGTTGTAAATCATAGGCGTTGTTTTCTACCGGCCACATATGCCCACGCACAAACAGGCCAACACCACCAAATTCTCCTAATGATGCCGCACGGTGGGCATCCGGTTCCGAAGCACCGTTAGGGCCAATGTAAATATGGGTATCTACATAATCGCCATTGCCCGGGTCGCCGTAAGCTTTCTGATAGCCGGGGTTATTGTTGAAACCCGAGTTGCCGTTCACCAACCGCGACGGGTCATATTGCTTTACCCAATTGGTGATATTTTTAACATCAAAAGCTCCCCAATTTTCGTTAAAGGGTACCCATGTTATTATCGATGGCGAATTGTAATGATCGTCCATAATGGCTTTCAACTCCTGGCGGTATACGCGCCTGTTTTTGGTGGTGTCTTCATTTTGATACCAGATGGCAGGCATATCCTGCCAAACCAACAAACCCATTTTATCGGCCCAGTAGTAAAAACGCTGCGGCTCGGTTTTCATGTGTTTACGGATGAGGTTGTACCCGGCCTTTTTGGTGTACTCCATATCATATTTCAGGGCTTCCTCCGTTGGGGCAGTTAAAACACCGTCGGGCCAGTAACCCTGATCAAGCAGGCCAAGCTGCATCATAAATTTACCATTTATCAGCGGCCTTACCACACCGTTAAGTTTGCCCAGCTTTATATCGCGCATTCCGAAATAGCTTTTAACTTCATCGGCTTCACTGCCGTCTGCATTATAAAGGGTTAATTTAAGATCATATAAAAAAGGCGCATCCGGCGACCACAGCATAGGTTTATCTATCGGCAGATAAAAGGTTGCGCCCCCGGTTGCATCAGCTTTTGAAACTATTTTTCCGTTATTGAGCGCAACAGCCGAGATCCTGGCGTTGCCATCTGTATTAACCAAAACTTTTAGACGACTATTGTCCAGATCGGGCAGCAGGCGAATACTTTTTATGTAGGATTTACTCACCGGCTCCAACCAAACTGTTTGCCAGATGCCCGAGGAAAAAGTGTAGTCGCCGCGCGGACCGTTTTTACCGGATGGTGTTCTGCCATCATTTAAATCATGTGCTGCAACAACAAGGCTGTTTGATCCTTTTTTTAGATATGGGGTGATGTTGAAGCTGAATGAATCATATCCGCCCGCGTGCGTACCCCCTTTTTTACCATTTACAAAAATGGTGGCATCATGATCTACCGCTTCAAAATGAATAATTACCTGCTTACTCTGCCATTTTGCAGGCACATCAAAAGTACGACGATACCACATATTAATCTCCTGTTTGCGCTGCACACCCGATAGTACAGATTCGGGACAGTAGGGCACCAGTATCTTATCGGGCGTAGCGTTAAAAGATGCCGGTTTTTCGGGGTTCAACGCATCGGGAGCGGTTTTGCCACCCAAATAATCCCACTTACCATTAAGGCATAGCCAATCGTTACGCTGCAACTGCGGTCTCGGATATTCGGATAAGGGAACAGCGGCTTGCATGGCAGCGGTTGTCCACTGCGTAGGCAATTTCGGCTCCTGGGCAAATAAGCTACAGCAGCTAACAACAAATAGGAAAAATGCAGGAATAGTTTTTTTGTAAGGATTCATAATAGGCGTTATTATTCACAGGGTTACTATCGCCTAAAATAGGTATTTGATATAGATTATGACAATTTATTAAGATGGGGGAGGGTTACGCCATGATAATTGTATGCCTAACAGTTCCATAAACCCCTATCTTCCCTTCCCCGGGGAAGGAATCGCACGTAGGCCGGGCTTTTGGATGGTGGTGATGCCCATTTTAGCGCAGGTCTTGTGTGGAGGGCTTTGAGTGATGGTGACCTGTGCTCCACGTTTTGTAAAATAAATCACAAGTCATCAACCCTTAAGCAGCCACACAAGACTTGCGCCAAGGGGGGGATGGGCGACGCCCAAGATTTCCGTTATGCGACAGAAAATATAGCTGATTCCAAAAGGATTCAGCTATATTGCTAAAAAATTGGAATAATTGTTATGACCTTACACGAAGCGATCCAACAGGTGCTGCGGGAACGACAACGCCCAATGACGGCTGCAAATATAGCAGCGACGATCAATGAGCGCGGATACTATACGCGAAATGACCGCGAACCGTTGGAAGCTAAGCAGATTTACGCACGGATTAAAAACTATCCATCTCTTTTTCATAATATCAATGGCTACATACTGCTTATTGAAGATGAAATATGGAAAAACTTTTTAACAGGCTATAAGTTCATCGGTAGTGTGTTGAAAGGTATTTACAATACCTCAGAAGTGCAATTTATTGCCGCGGCGCTGTTATATGCTAAACGTTTAATAGACATCAATGATGGTGACATTTCTGTTGAAAAACATGCAACTTCAATTGAAGACCTTTTTGAAGTTAGTTGGATATCGGTTAAACATAACAGAATTGCAGGCTTCCATTTAGACGATTCAAGGGAAGTATTAGAAGAGAGCTCTCGTCTACTAAGTAAACTAGATTCTTTTAAACGCAATGAGCTATGGGGGGTGATTAGGTTGATTAATACTCAAAAATTAAGCGATTTGGAATTTGGCACGATGTACGAGTATATTTTAACTGGTATATCCTCTGACCAAATCAAACACTCATTTCACGCAACACCTTATAGTTTGCGACAGTTAATGGTTAGTATATTAGATCCAGAACCTGAAACGCTAGTATTCGATCCAGTGGCTGGAACCGGCAACTTATTGATTGAAGTTCTTTCACAAAAAGGAAAGACGCTAAAAGTAAGTGGGGCAGAGATTAACAAGAGGGCTGCTCAATTAGGTAATTTAAATTTAATAGTACACGGATATTCACAGTCAAGTATCACGGCTGAAGACTGTTTTGAACGCGTCAATGAGCAAAAGTATTATGATTATATCATTGGTGATCTACCTGCTAACGGTGTTACCAACTCTTGGGAGCATCGTTTATTATATGAACATTTTGGGCTATCAGCGCCACGATCAGGAAAAAGTTTTGGATCCCTTGTGCTTTATAGCTTTTTCAAATTGAATCCTTATGGAAAAGCGGTTTTAACCGTATCGGACGGTTTTTTAGTCAAAAAAGGTAAGGAAATGGAAATTCGTAAGCTGTTGAGTGAGGAAGATGTTATTGAATCAATCATCAGCTTACCTTATGGAACTTTAAGGCCATACACAGATGCCAAGGCCTCAATCATCGTGCTGAATAGAAATAAGCCTACGCATATGCGTAAGCGTATAAAGCTCATTACCGCTAATGCCGTCGATCAAAATGCCAAATCTCTAATTTTAGACGTTGAAGAGGTACTTAGTGCTTACAATGAAAAATCGAACTTTTCCAAAAATTCTCAAATCATAGATTTAAGTGATTTGCGGGCAGATTTTAATTTGTCGGTAGATGCCTTTGGCCCACAATTTATCCTTGGCAACCAACTATTAAAAGACGGTACAGCACGACGCCTGGGCGACTTAGTTGACATGAAAGCTGGCATAACACCAGAGCGTGAAGACATGCATTCGGATGCACAAGTGCCTCTAATCAAAGTTGAAAACCTATCAAAAGATATACTCGATCTACAATTGGATGTCAGCAAGACTGATCGGGTTGATTTGACTTTACGTTATGAACGTAATATCATAGATAAAGAATGTGTATTGATTGCACGCATAGGTGATCAATTAAAAGCTACAATTTTTAGGCCTACGTTAGAGGTGCCACAAATTTTGCCGCACAGCAATGTAACTACGTTGATCGTAAATCATACAAAATCGATGAATATAGAATACCTTTATTATCAATTGCATTCTGTATTCATTCTGGAACAAATTGAGCGACGCAAATCGGGAACTGTTATGCCTTATGTTAGTATTTCAGCGCTCAAGGAAATTTTGGTTCCATTTATGAGTTTGGCGGCGCAAAGTGAATTTGTACAGTCTCAGAAAGCCAATTTGATTGCAGAAGAGCGTCAGCGTATTGAAGAGCGTATTCAAGCTTTAGGCTACCGGGAAGAAACGAAGCAAGCGGAAGCGGATGTCATTAAAACGCTAACTCACCAATTAAGACCTACCTTTACTGGACTAAACAACCTAGCGAATCGGATCGAGCGAATAGTAAAGCGTGAGAGTTTGGGAAAGCTTCTTGAATATGAGGAACTGGAATTAGACATTGATCCCGAACTTGAAGGACAAATTGCAAAGCCAGATAATTTTAGCCTGGCGCAGTTGATGGAAAAGCTTTCAGGTGACACTCAGCACTTGAGCAATATCTTGACAAATGTCGATAAAGTCATGAATTTTAAATTGGCCAAAGAAGATCTCAAACCGATTGACTTAAACAAATTTTTGCAGAGTTACCGAAAACAAAAAAGCATTGAGCAGGGGCACCCTTATCAAATTGAAGTTAAAGGTGAAACTACCTTGGTGGCACTCCACGAGCCATCGTTTAAAGAATTGTTGGACCAACTATTACTCAATGCTGACCGCCACGCCTTTTCTGGGGACATGATTAAGCGAAATAATCGAGTGCAGTTTAACCTGCGCACCAGTAAAACTCGCCACGTAGCGATCTTAGAATATACTAATAATGGCTTGCGTATGAGTTGACAGAAAAAGATTTTATCACCGCTTTCGAAAAAGGGCAAAAAAGTAGCGGATCGGGCATTGGAGGAAACTACATTAACAGAATCGTTGAAGCCCATGAAGGGAAGTTGACTATCGTTGAGGGCTATAAAAGAGGCTTTAATTTAATTATTGATTTACCATTACTTACAACATAAAATCAACCATGGATAGTATTATCTTAATTGACGACGATGAACAATTTGCAAAAAGCTTTACCAATGAAGTCTTCGCTCAAGCGAAAATCACGGTTGCTCATCAAAGAAGCTTACAAGGTCTAAAAAAATTATTACCCGCTTTGGGGCACAAATATGCAGCTGTAGTATTAGACATAAAAGGTCTTACAGATGATGGACAAGCAAAAGAAGATGCTTCATTTATTACTGCTGCTTTGAAGTACCTGGATACTACCATGCCAAACTTTCCACGCTTCATCTTGACAGGTGATGAATCAGAGTTTGATACGTTAAAAAAATACTATCAGCAGGAAAAATTGTTTCTAAAAAAACCTGACGATCAAACAAGATTGTTACAGGAACTGAATTATTGTGTTATTAACGCAGAACCATTACGCATCAAGAGGGAAAACCCTAATGTGTTTCAAGTGTTTGATCGCAACCTTTTACCATCTGCTAATGAAATCAAGATAATCAATGTTCTCAAAGGCATCACCGAAACTAATACGGCCAATTTTAAGGGTATTATAGCCGATATACGAGAAATTCATGAAGAGATTTATAAGGCGCTCAACAAAAGAAATAAACTGGTGATACCAGATAAATTTATCAATCCAAATGGTTCACCATCCTTTAAAAAAGACTTACATAGCCATCTTGCAGGGAACCCAGGCGGACATCCAAATTTTGCACCGACGAGCACTATTTATCAAGATAGCACTATTTCTAGCCACACAAAGTTAATTCAAATGGCCTGTAGCGAATATCTGCATAACACGTCCAAGGCTAATTATTTTATTAGTATTTATACAGTGAGAGCCTTGATCAACTCCTTAGCTGAAATGATGATATGGTCTTCACAATATTAAATTCCCCGTCGCTGGCGCCCGCGTGTCGCGGGTGCCCCGCTGACAGGTGAACGCTCTGCTAAGTAATGAATTTGCAAATCCCGGACGTTTTACCGTGCAATTGAAGCCTAATTATATACCCATATTAATTAGAAGCCCCTCCGCGTAAGGGATAGCAACGAATACCGGCCTCGCGCTTAATGCCTGAAGCCGTATAAGTGAATAGCCCGACCCGACCTAAGGAGGGTTACGCCATAATTAATGGTGTTACCTAAATAGTTCCATAAACCCCTACCTTCCCTTCCCTGAGGAAGGAATCGCACGTGGCTGGGCTTTAAAAGTTATTGGGGTAAGGTAATTAATTAGCCCATTTGATCATTGTGGTATCAATTTCAAACATTTTAGGATCGACAGGTTGTTCCTTTACAGATATAACATCATATATTTTGGCTGACAAAGCATTTTTGTGCGTACTATCAAAATGGACGGCTTTTAATCTCAAATAAAAGACGCCAGTTTCATCTGCAATTTTGTTAAAAAAGCCAAGGTTCCAGTTTTTAAAGTGTTGTTTATCTATTTTTAAATATCCCCTTGAAATTATAAAGTTGAAATCGGTGTACGTGGTAGAATCCTTTAGGGGATAACTAACGTTGACCTCGATATTTTCGCAGTCTCTTGAAAGTATTTTGTCGCTTATTTTTTTCACTTTAAAACCGTCGAGCTTTTGAACAGGGTAGTTTAAATTCAATTGATGTAAAGTATCCGAGGTATTATAAAGAAACAATCGTAAAGGTTTACTTTCAAGGTAATAATCTTTAACTACGTGAAATTTTGCAGATTTTTCGGAATGTATGCCAACGTAATTGCCATGAGAGTAAAAAAGCTGCACCGTGTCGTTTAAAAAAGATTTGCCATCGGGGTAATTAATAAATTCAACTTCATGGTAAGTGATCACACCTTCAAACTCCTTTTGGGATGTTTCTTTAGGTTTTGCTGCGGATTTACACCCAAATTGGGCGATAGAAATTATTACTGAAAGTATGGTGGTTAAGGTTTTACGCATAGGTTTAATTGGTGTTTGTTGTATTGCAAAGTTCCATAAACCCCTACCTTCCCTTCCCCGGGGAAGGAATCGCACGTGGGCCTTTGCTTGGATGGTGTTGAGGCATGGTTTTTATGAAATTAGCTATTACAATTCCCCCAAAATAAAGTCGTCCCGTCCGTCAGCCGACGGATCGGGGTCCCATAGGACAGGTGGCCTGCATGATGTATACTTAGCATATGGGGTGCCGAAACAAGTTCGGCATGACTTCGGGGGTTAAACCAACTGTCATAATACCAAAAACTGAAGTCGTCCCGAACTTGTTTCGGGATCCCATGGGACAGGTGGCCTGCATGATGTATACTTAGCATGTGGGGTGCCGAAACAAGTTCGGCATGACTGTTTGGGGGGGCGCCGACGCTCTTTGCCCTCCCTCGCTCTATCGAAATGACAATTTTTTTTGGGGCTTTCAGCCTTAAGCCTTAGGCTTTCCGCTTAAATTCCCAATACTTGTTTCAACTTTACATAGCCTGTTTTACTCACCGGTATTTTGGCGCCGGATTTTAGGATGGCCAGGTGGGCGTCTTTTTCGTAGGGATCTATACGGGTGATCTGTTGTATGGCAATGATGTAGGAGCGGTGCACGCGGACGAATTGGCGTGGATCGAGCGTTTGCTCAAAGAAGCTCATGGTTTTGTTTTTGAGGTACGAGCCTTCTTTGGTGATTACGCTTACGTAGTCGTCATCGGCCATCAGGTAGTCAACATCGGCAACGGGGATGATTTTTACTTTGGTGCCGGTTTTAACTACAATACGCTCGTGCTGGGCGGGCGAATGTGCGGCAACGGCTTCCAGTAAATCTTCGGTATGTTTTTGGGCCTGCTTCTCGGGCGCGGCAGCCAGGAATTTTTCCACGGCTTTGTTAAAACGCTCCTTGCTGAAAGGCTTCATGAGGTAATCAACCGCGTGGGCTTCAAATGCTTTAATGGCATATTCGTCAAAGGCGGTGGTAAAAATTACTGCAGGAGGGTTCTCCACCAGTTCAAGCATCTCAAAACCATTGATCTTGGGCATCTGCACATCTAAAAAGATAAGGTCGGGCTGGTGCTGCTGAATGGCTTTTAGGCCTTCAAAGCCATCATTACATTCCTGTATCAGTTCAATCTCTTTAAAATTTTGCAGGTATTCCATTACAACCATGCGTGCTAATGGTTCGTCATCAATAATTAAGGCTCGCCTCATAACTGTGGTACTTTTATTATGGTTGTAAATATATTATCATTTGCGTGAGTTTCCATCAGGTCGTTACGGGCAAATAATAAATAAAGGCGTCGTTGTACTCCCCGCAAGCCAAAACCGGTGCCTTTTTTGGGGCGCGAGGTTTGCGGATCATAGGGGTTTTGTACCATGATGACCAGGTAATGCTCTTCAATTTCGCCGCGGATGCTCACGGTTACGTCGCCGGTGGTATCATATAAGCCAAATTTAATGGCGTTTTCTACCAGGGGCTGTAGCAGCATGGATGGCAGCAAGGCCGCGCCGCATTTGGTATCGCAGCTAATTTCGGTTTGCAGGCGGTGACCAAAGCGCACCTTTTCAATATCGAGGTACAGGTTTAAATGGGCCAGTTCTTCTGATAGGGGTACTTGTTGTTTATCGTCCTTTTTTAAAGTGCCGCGTAAAAAATCAGATAACTGGTGAATCATCCTGCGGGCTTCATCGGGTTTAAAGCCGATAAGGGCATTAATGGAGTTAAGACTGTTGAATAAAAAGTGGGGTTGTAATTGCTGGCGCAGGTTGTACAGCTCGGCATCGCGGGCCAGTTGCTCTGCTTCGTTTTTGCGTTTCTGGGTTTCTTTTTGATCAAGCTGCGAGTACCACAACAGGCTGAGCATGGCCATCCAACCTACGGCCAAAAAGTTGATAAAAAACCTGATGGTGAGGGATTGGATTACAAAATTGATAAAAACTTTATCGGTATTGAGCAGGGGTAACAAGTAGCGGCAACCGGCGGCGCAGATGCCCGCCAGGGCAACAACCCAGATAAAGAGGTTGATATAGCTGCCCTTGCCGGGTTGGTAATAGCGCAGGTTATTGTTGATGAGCCAGCAGGCGCCCGATAATAAAACGGCGCTCAACATACCATCTACCGAGGCGGTGAACCACAAGAAGCCAAAACTATGGATGATATAGGTTTGCAATGCGGCCCATAAAAAGCCGCATGCAACTAATGCACCGTATAATTTTGAAGTAGATGAAGGTATGGCCAATGTTATTTTTTTTTACTTTATAATCTTTTGTCATTTGGAACGAGGTACGGGCGCTCATGCTTACCATGTGCATTGTAGTTGAGCAGGGCGTATAAGGTTTCTCTTTCGCCTCCACCGCTCATTGCCCTCTCCGGCTCTATCGAAATGGCATTTACTTTTATTTATTTTATTCTTCCTCTCACCACTCACAATTCACTCCTCCCCCCCCCCTCAATTCCTAATCCCCAGCAATGCCGCTTTATGGTGCGCCCAGGCAATGTAAAGGTCGGCATCGGGAGTTTCGTGAATGTTGTAATACAGTTCGGCTCCATCGGTTGGTTCATTAATGCGGTTTAGTTCGGCCACATCAATAAACTGCCATTTAACGGTTTGTTTCTCTATGTTTTTAAAGCTATCCTGGTTGGCATGGCCAATCTTGTTAGCTTTTTCAAAGGCATTTAGTTCGGTTTCGGCACTTATAAGTCGTAATTGCTCATCAAATTGCGCCTGATGATCTCCATCACCGCTTATTACCCTGAAAACTAATTTTGCTACGTACCAGTTCATGATTGTTTTTTTTATAATTAATAACTGCGGATATCAACTCCCGCAAAAATGGAAACTCCTTTTAGCACCAGTATTTTACCGTTTACGCTTGATGCGGTGCTTTTTATCCTTTTATCATCCACACTGGCGAAAACCGCTGCCAGGTCTGATACCACCTGCCAGTTGGATGGCACAATAATTTTGGTGCCGCCAAATATTTGGGTAATATCAAGATATACACGCCCGTCAATATCGGCCTGGGTAAAATCAAGTTCGGCACCGCCAAAAATGTTCACTATATCGCCGCCCTTAAAATCTTTACTCAATATGGTTTTGTTAACGCCGCCAAATATGGAAACAGTATCCAGGTAGTCGTCGCCATTATGGTGACCAAATGGAGGAGTGTACGGCGGTGTATTGGGTTCAGTTGGCGGCACATCTTCACCTTCTTTTACCACGTAATCAACCTCGGCGTCGGTGGCTTTTTCAAAGTTAAATTTGGGTTTTTCTGCCTTGCCCCAATTTTGGGGATCGGCATAATTTTTTTCCCATTTTGTTTTGTATTTGCCTTCCCATTGCTGGTCGCCATGTTTGCCGCGCTTCACTATCAGCCACATACCGAAAGCGATAATGGCTATAGGCCATACCACCCTGCCAGCATCGGGAATGTTATTATTGAATAAAAACAAGACGCCTAAAAACACCAGGATAGCCCATGACGAATTTTTGTAATTGTGTTTGGCGCCGATGTACAATCCCCAGCCAATAAGCCACATTGGCCAGCTGAACAGCCAGCCGGGGATAAGAAAAGATGCAAACTGCCTCAAAAGCAGTACCCCACCAACGGCAAGCAAAATGATGCCGGCCATTGCTTTGCCTTTATTTGGGTTTTGCGGAGAATTTATATCGTTGTTCATTTGTTATATGCCTTTTAAATCATATTCAAAACTAAGGTAACATTATAGTTGAGCCAAACAAAAACTGGCGATATATTTAAAGAAATCGGTAAGAGTGGAAGTTTTGTCGGTGAAAAAGTTTGGGGGTTTTAAGTAATTGCTAATTATTAGATTAAAGTTGAACGAAACCTGTTCAGTCCCTGAATAAATTATCATATTTTTAGCCTCCTTATTACATCAAATTGAACAGAGAATATCCTATAAGCCCCGGCTGGAAAATAGTTATTTATATAACTATTGCTGCAGTATTTGCAGGGGGAATTTACCTATATACTACAGTACCACCTACAGATAAATTACTTCATTTTTTAGTGGCAACCTTGCTGGTTAGCTGGGCTGTTTACCTGGTACTTTATGTTAAAAGAAAAAAGGTGATCATTACCCCGAACAGCATAATAGATCAGGCGGTTTTTACAAGCAAGGAACTTCAAAAAAACGAGATAAATGGCTATAAGATTGTGAAGGATAATCTTATTTTAGAAGTTGATAAGCCTGCTAAGTCACTATATATCAGTAATTATACAACCCTTGTTAATAGTGGTGAAATTTTGGTTTGGGCTTGTCAGTTTAAAGATATTTTTGCCAAAAAATACCAAAACGAATTTGATGCGATGCTGCATGACGAGGCTATTGGCAGCACACTAAAGGAAAGAAAATTAAATATTGCCCGGGCTAAAAAACTGAGCGCGTATGCCAATTACATAGGGATAGCTATAGCAATATGGGTGTTTGCTTATCCACATCCTTATAAGTACGCTATGGTATCCGGATTGGTATATCCGTTACTGGTGATAGGCCTGTTTTACGCAAAGCGCGATATCATGATATTTGGCAGCGACATATCTGGTAGCAGCGGAGGTAAAGAGTCGGTTTATCCTAATTTAACAAGCGCGCTGATAGCCACTCCGTTCGCCTTATTGTTAAGGGTTATTTATGACTGGGACCTGCTAAGCTATATGGCCATCTTTTTACCGTCCCTGGTCATCGCGATTGTTTTATGTGTTGTTTTTGTGTTTATATTAAATGATGCCAATATTAAAACCCGGAGCAATGAATTTACAAAATTCAATATCGTTTGTTTTGTTTTATTATATAGTGGCGTAGCTACAATAACAACAAATTGTGAGTTCGATAACGCCCCGGCCCGGATTTATAAAACTACGATCTTGGATAAAAGATATACCACTGGTAAGCACTCGGCCTATTACTTAACCATTGATAAATGGGGGGCAAAGCAAAATTCGGGGGAAATTACGGTGGCTAAGGATTTCTACAACAGCGTGTCAACAGGACAGGCAGTTAAGGTAAATGCAAAGCCCGGTCTGCTGCGAATCCCCTGGTTTTATGTAGATCAATAAAGCCGCAAATTACGGTTACTGACAAGATTCTGTCAGTGTTCGGATTACAAAATCGAGGTGTTCGGGCACCTCCCGCCCGAACACCGGGGTAAAACTAAAGCGCTTATTATCAATGCTTTGGTTTTGTTTGTAAAATATAACCGAACACTTAAGTAGGTTATTATCAATGGTTTAATTTTTACTCCTTTTTAAAACACCCAATCCTCTCCAAAAAGCGAACACCCGCAAAAAAGGGAGAACCGATACCGGCCCTCCCTCACACTTAAATCAAACTATTAAATCAATTAAACTTCCGGCTCAGCGGTTTTATCAAAATGGAATGGCTTTTTAGCCTCTCCAAAAAAGTGTTCTTCTTCTTTCTGTCTGCGTGGTTTTAATACCAGCCAGGTACCAAAGCCCATGATGGCTATTGGCCAAACTATACGGTCGGCATCGGGTACGTTGTTGCTGATTAAACAGGCTACGCCTATGAGTATGATGATGATCCATGATGGTTTCCTGAAATTATATTTGGCACCCATATAGGCTCCCCAGGCTATCATCCACATTGGCCAGCTAAACAACCAATCGGGTATAAAAAACAAGTGAAATTCGTTTATCAGTAAAATACTACCTATTACCAATAAAATTACGCCGGCAGCAGCTTTGCTGTTGTTTGGGGTAATGGCGGTGTTTATGTCGTTGTTCATTGTTGTAAGTTTTAAATAATACCTAAAAGTACAGCGGTACAAAGGCGCCCACAAGCCTATATTGGCGACTTGGGGTGATTAACCCGGTAAGGGATGGGGTTTTCTCGGTGAAAATAGTTGGTGTTTTTACCGGAACTTTGATGCTGTAACACTTCCGGTTAATCCCTGCAAATCGTTATATTGCTTTATCAAATTATAATCATGACAGATGCCGATATACTTATTATAGGTGCCGGTGCAGCCGGGCTGATGGCTGCCCGTACACTGGCAAAATCGGGCAAAAAAGTAACCGTACTGGAGGCCCGTGACCGGGTAGGAGGCCGCATTCATACACTGGAATATGGCTCATCCCAACAACCTTTAGAGATGGGGGCAGAGTTTATTCATGGCGATTTGCCAGTTACCCAATGCCTGCTTGACGAGGCCGGAATAGTCTATCATCATGCAACTGCATCTATGTGGAGATATGATGATGGTGACTTTAAAAATGATGGGAGTTTTGTTGAACACTGGGATCTTTTGATTGATAAGCTGAACGCATTGCAGCAGGACACAAACATCAGTGCCTTTTTAATTGAGGAATTTAAAGGTGATGAATACCAGGGTTTAAGAGAATCTGTAAGGAAATATGTATCGGGCTATGACAACGCCGACCCCAAGAAGGCAAGCGCTTTTTCCTTAAGAAAGGAATGGCAGTGTGAAGATGAAAATGCACAATACCGTATAGAAGGCGGATATATCAGGCTGGTTAAATTTATGGCTGATGAACTGGTGCAGGCCGGGGGCAATATTTATTTAAATGCCGTAGCGCGGGATATTGACTGGCAGCAACACCAGGTTAAAATAACTACCGATGCCGGAATTACCTACACAGCGGAGCAATTGCTTATTGCATTGCCATTAGGGGTTTTGCAGGCGGGTAAGGATGCTATTGGTGCTGTAAAATTAAATCCTCCAATACCTGTTTACATCAACGCTATCAATACCCTGGGTTTTGGAGCTGTGATTAAAGTACTATTGGAGTTTGATAAGGCTTTTTGGGAAAGTATGGAAACAGAAACGCTCCCGGTTGGCAGCCTGGAAAATATGGGCTTCCTGTTTAGTGAAGAACAGATACCTACCTGGTGGACCCAAATACCCAACCATACAACCTTGTTAACCGGTTGGCTTGGTGGCCCCGAAGCAAGCGAAAAAGTTGAAACGCCGGATGAGGAAATATTACTCCAAAGCCTGCATTCATTAAGCAATATCTTTAAGCGCGATCCTCAGCAATTGAAAGATAGCCTCCTAAGCTGGCATGTAGTAAACTGGACGGCGGATAAGTATACCAGGGGCTCATACGCGTATGATACCGTGGAGGCTAACCAATCCAGAAATATTTTGTGTGAACCTGTTCAAGATACCATCTTCTTCGCCGGCGAATACCTTTACGAGGGTACTGCTATGGGCACTGTTGAGGCGGCGCTTACCAGTGGTTTAAGAATGGCAGAAAGGATATTGGATTTTAAATAAACGGTGGGTAGATGTGCAGATTATAGATTTCAGATGTGCAGATTGATTTTGATTGTCTGAACCGA
The DNA here is from genome assembly GCF_056406855.1 of Mucilaginibacter sp. P1_A3. Classification (NCBI taxonomy): domain Bacteria; kingdom Pseudomonadati; phylum Bacteroidota; class Sphingobacteriia; order Sphingobacteriales; family Sphingobacteriaceae; genus Mucilaginibacter; species Mucilaginibacter sp. P1_A3. Next base: position 94,537 of record NZ_JBFTZJ010000011.1, on the reverse strand, counting down.
AATTTCTCGAATTCATGGAATTATTTGAATTTTAAGAATTCTGTCGCACACAATATAAGTTTGGTAATTCTGTTCATTCTCTAATTCGAAAAATTCCGGTTCAGACAATCAATCTGCACATCTAATCTCCTATCAATAATACCATGAAGGCTTCTTCAACCCTGCCTTCATCAAGTAATTGTTTGGCTTTTAAGTGAAGTTGCAATTCGCGGGTGTTGCTATCGCCGATGGTGGCATCAAGCAGGTCCTTAATTTCGGGGACCTGGGCATAGGTTTCAATGGCTTCGTCGGCAGGGATGAGCTCCAGGTTGCCCAATTGGCCCAGGTTATTCCCGGTTAATATCCTCGAATTGCGGATGGCATGTGGCAAAGCGTCCACCCCGATACCTATTTTTACGTTCGGTTTAGCTACTTTAAAAAGATTATCGCGGGTTACCCTGCAATACCAGTCGCCACCAAGGCGGGCTACCTGGTCTGTTTTAGTTTGATCTATCTTTCCATCAGCCCCCAAAATACTTTCGCTGATGTGGATCAGCTTTATTTCGGCCAAAATTAAATTTCCGGCACCGGCGTTTTTACCCAGGCTTATCACCTCATTTACCACGCACTCCAACTGTACAGTTGATTCTGCTACCCGTGGCGGTTTTACCAAATGGGAGGCAATGGGGGTTAATCCCGATTTAATAAATTCATTTATCCCTTTACCGTACTCCACGCTTGATAAGGAAACCTGCTGCACCATATCGTAATTGACAATATTTATGACACATTCCGGTACCTCCAGTATATTATCCAAGGTGTGCTTGGTGGTATTATCGCGTACCCGGCGCGACGGCGAAAACACGCATATCGGCGGGTTAATGCTAAAAACATTAAAGAAACTAAAAGGGCTCAGGTTTACATTACCAGCCTTATCAATGGTTGATGCCAGGCATATAGGGCGAGGGGCAACTGCATGGTTAAGATAGTTCTGTAGCTCTAAGGTTGTAAGGTCTTTAATATTTATAGATAGCATATGGTATAAAACTTATTTCTTCAGGGCCAAAATGGAAAAATCATCCTTGGCTTTAGTGATGATATTGCCCAGCATACCCAGGCCGGTTATTTCCATCTCTACCAGGTCATCGGCTTTAAGCCATTGGGTTTCGTAGTTGGGGTCATTCAGTAACCCTGTTCCGTTAAGTTCCAGGAAGCAGCCGGTACCAACCGTGCCTGATCCTATAACATCACCGGGCAGCACATCGCAACCGTAGGCACACCGTTCAATGATTTCGGCAAAGGTCCAGTCCATATCGCCCATATTACCTGCCGATACCTGCTTGCCGTTTACCACGCATTTCATTTCTAAATTATAGGCATTGCCGGTATGGCCAGGTTTGGCAGCCACCTTATAAGCTTCCAACTCATCAGGCGTTACCAGCCAGGGGCCAATCACAGTTGAAAAATCTTTTCCTTTTGCCGGCCCAAGGTTCAGCAACATTTCTTCCATCTGCAGGGTGCGGGCGCTCATATCATTCATGATCATATAACCGGCTATAAAGCTATCCGCATCAGCAGCCCTAATGTTGCGGCCTTTTTTGTTGAGTACAACGGCCACTTCCAGTTCAAAATCAAGTTTATTAAAATGATCGGGCATGCACTCAATTTCGCCGGGGCCCTGTATGGCATTATGATTGGTGAAGTAAAATATAGGGTATTGGTCAAATTCGGGTATCATATCAGCCTTTCGGTTGCGACGTGCGGCGGCCACATGCTGCCTGAAGGCGTATCCGTCCCGACATGATGTAGGGTGGGGCACGGGGGCTATCAGTTCAAAAAACAATTCCTCTTTAGCATCCATTTTTCCCAAACTTATGGCCTCATGAACCTTTTGGGCACGATCCATCAGCTCGTCGCCACCCCACAAAAACTCGTTCATATTATTGGGGATCAGCTTATCGCACGAGTTCAGATTATAAATGTGTCCGTTTATAAAAATGCCTAAATGCTCGCGGTCTTCGGTTTTATAGGATACTAATTTCATAAATTGAGGTGTTGGTTGTGTCAAAACTAATAAAATTTAGTTGAATGCTGAGTGTATGATGATGTGTGTGATTATTTAATTGAAAGCGTTAGGCATGCGGATATTAACCAATCGCTCAACAAGTCGCCTCGTCAATCATTCATCCAAACTAAAACTTGCATCACAATAATATTCCACCTAACTTCGTATTCAATAAACCATGAGCATACAAAAGCATTTTTATTTTTCCCTGGGGCTTACCTCAATGAGCGATGCATCATCGTTCAGGGATGCCATGCTTGCCAAAATTGTATTGGCTCAATACTAATTACCTTTCCAACTCTTCTTTTTTAAATATTACTGAAGCCATTTTAGTCGGCTTATTCACGTTGTTTTTGGGCAATTTTTGATTGCTTATGAAACTATCCGGATACTTTAAACGTTTTATTTTCAACCAATTAAAACACTATGCCTGTTTATCATTCATTAGGAGCTATTCCGCCTAAGCGGCATACGCAGTTCCGTAAGCCCGATGGTACATTATATGCCGAAGAGCTGGTTTCCACCGAGGGTTTTTCCAGCCTTTACTCGTTGGTTTACCATGCTTACCCGCCCACTATAGTAAAAACATTAGGCGAGCCTTATAGTGTTGAGCCTAAAATAGCGCGCGAAAAGCACCTGAAGCATACCAGCCTCATCGGCTTTAACATTGAGCCCGAAGATGACTACCTGCAAAGCCGTAAACCTGTGCTGGTAAACAGCGATCTGCATATCTCGCTTGCTGCGCCGCGCCAAAGTATGACTGATTATTTTTACAAGAACAGCCAGGCCGACGAAGTAGTTTTTATACATGAGGGAACAGGAACATTAAAAACCGGTTTTGGTAATATTAAATTTCAATATGGCGATTATTTGGTGATACCGCGTGGTACTATTTACCAAATGGAGTTTGATACAACAGCAAACCGCTTGTTCATCATTGAAAGTTTTAGCCCTATCCGCGCGCCAAAACGTTATCGCAACCAATACGGGCAACTGATGGAACACTCGCCTTATTGCGAGCGCGATATTAAGCGGCCAACGGATTTGAAAACCCACGATGAACATGGCGATTTTAAAATACTGATTAAGAAACAGGGACTCATCTATCCATATATTTATGGCACTCACCCTTTTGATTTTATTGGCTGGGATGGCTTTCATTACCCATGGGCGCTATCCATACATGATTTTGAACCTATTACCGGGCGCCTGCACCAACCACCGCCGGTACACCAAACCTTTGAGGGCAATAACTTTGTGATATGCTCCTTTGTGCCCCGTAAGTTTGATTATCATCCCATATCAATCCCGGCGCCATATAACCACAGTAATGTAGATAGCGACGAGGTTTTATATTATGTTGATGGCGACTTTATGAGCCGTAAAAGCGTAGTAAAGGGACAAATTACCCTGCACCCGGGCGGTATTCCACATGGTCCGCACCCTGGTTCTGTAGAGAAGTCAATAGGTAAAGAATCAACCGATGAGCTGGCCGTGATGATAGATCCTTTTCGCCCGCTGATGCTTACCGAGGATGCTATTAAAATAGAAGATGAAAATTATTATAAAAGCTGGCAGATGTAAGGCGAAAAGTTAAAGGCGAAAGCTGAAAGGTACCCGCACTTTAATTAAATCACTAATTCAATAAATCACTACCTTACTAATTAATTAAGAAACAATGAATACACAAACCATAGATAAGCCAACAACCGCAACTGATTTTTTACCTCTTAATGGTACCGATTATGTTGAATTTTATGTGGGAAATGCCAAACAGGCGGCCCATTATTACAAAACTGCTTTCGGTTTTCAAACGCTGGCCTATGCCGGGCCGGAAACCGGAGTTAGGGACAGGGCATCTTACGTTTTAAAACAGGGTAAAATAAGGCTGGTATTAACTACCCCCTTGCACTCCAGTCACCCCATTGCAGAACATATTAAAAAACACGGCGACGGTGTAAAGGTACTGGCCCTTTGGGTTGATGATGCTTATGACGCTTTTGAACAAACTACCAGCCGCGGTGCCGAGCCTTATCAGCAACCGCTAACACTTAGTGATGAATATGGCGAGGTGCGCACTAGCGGGATTAAGCTTTATGGCGAAACCGTTCATCTTTTTGTGGAACGTAAAAATTACAAAGGTTTATTTTTACCAGGTTACAAAGCGCTGGAAACCACCTATAATCCAACAGAAACTGGCTTGTTATATGTTGATCATTGCGTGGGCAATGTTGGCTGGCATAAAATGAACGAATGGGTGAATTTTTATGAGGAAGTATTGGGTTTCAAAAACATTTTAACATTTGATGATAAAATGATCTCGACAGAGTACTCGGCCCTTATGAGCAAGGTAATGAGCAATGGTAACGGGTACGTTAAATTCCCTATCAATGAGCCCGCTGAAGGAAAAAAGAAATCGCAGATTGAGGAATACCTCGACTTTTATGAGGGTGAAGGCGTGCAGCATTTGGCCCTTGCCACACATGATATAGTTGCAACGGTAACCGAATTGCAAAACCGTGGTGTGGAGTTTTTAAACATACCAACTTCTTACTATGATGAACTAACTGATCGGGTTGGCCATATAGATGAAGATTTGGAGCCACTTAAAAAGTTGGGCATTTTAGTTGATCGGGACGATGAAGGATATTTATTGCAAATATTTACCAAACCTATTGAAGACAGGCCTACCCTTTTCTTCGAGATCATTCAACGTAAAGGTGCTAAATCATTCGGTGCCGGAAATTTTAAGGCGCTTTTTGAAGCTATTGAACGCGAACAAGAGTTGAGAGGGAATTTGTAATTCTGATGTTCAATTTTCATAATCGATAATTTCCAATGGTTTAATATCAAATCAGCCGGGCCATTCGCCCGGCTTTTTGTTTATATAACAATGCCTATATTTGATATGACTAAAACCTCAATCAGATGAAAAAGATCGTTTTGCTACTGGCAATTATTACCCTGGGTTTTAACTGCTTTGCTCAAACCACCTCTAAGCCTGTTTATAACGCCGCATTGGCGAAAAAATTAGGAGCCGATAAATATGGAATGAAAAAATATGTAATGGCATTTTTAAAAGATGGGCCTACCCAAATTAAAGATTCTGTTGCAAGGGCCAAATTGCAAAACGCGCATCTGAAAAACATTATGAAGCTTGCTGCCGAAGGTAAGTTAATTGTTGCTGGTCCGTTTTTGGATGATCAGGCTATAAGAGGTATATTCATTTTTAATGTGGAAACGGTTGAAGAAGCTAAAATACTAACAGAAACCGACCCGGCGATAAAAGCGGGGGAACTAACAATGGAACTACACCCCTGGTATGGCAGCGCTGCTTTAATGGAAGTAGTGAATATTCATCATACTATTGAAAGTAAAAGCGTTGCCGATTAACCAATGCAAACAGAAGATATTATTGACCTGCTAAAACAGAAGGCCAATCCTGCTTATCTCGCCGGGATGCTCCGCTTTGGGGTAGATAATTCACATGCATTGGGAGTTAAGCTCCCCGATTTGCGAAAGTTGGCAAAAACAATAAAAAAAGACCACACCCTGGCCCAGCAACTTTGGGACAGCGGTATTCATGAGGCCCGCATTATGGCTTCATTGATAGATGACCCGGATTTAGTTACCGGAGAGCAAATAGATAGCTGGACAAAAGATTTTTATTCCTGGGATCTGTGCGATCAGGTTTGCGGCAATCTCTTCGATCGCACGCCATTTGCTATTGACAAAGCTATAGCGTTTAGCGCCCGTGAAGAAGAGTATGTAAAACGTGCCGGATTTGTTTTAATGGCCGAATATGCAATACATAATAAAAAGGCACCGAATGGGTCATTTATCCCTTTTTTTGCCATTATGGAACGTGAGGCCTGGGATAACCGCAACTTTGTTAAAAAGGCAGTGAACTGGGCACTAAGGCAAATTGGTAAAAGAAACGACTTTTTAAGGCTTGAAGCAATAGCCACCTCCCGGCGTATGTTGCTGCAAAATCATAAATCGGCTAAATGGATAGGCAATAATGCATTGGCCGAATTGCTAAATAAGCAATGATTGATCAATAAACTTAAATAATTAATATAGAAGAGTAATATTATTATTCTTTATTAAAAATTTCAAATAATGCAGGCTACCCGAGGTTTGATGTTTGAACATTAAAGAATAACACATAAATTACATAACGAGAGAGTATTGTAAACATACTTTTGGTATAAATAATTTACTAATAGTTATAAGTTGTTGTAATTGTCAGTATTTGAGTGGTTTATACCATATCAAATACTATATTTGGAATCCCATAATTATTAAGAAAAAATAAAAGTTCATCAAAATATAAAACAACCTCGGGTTGTAGGGATAGTTTTCTGATTGTGGCACGTGATTTATTATTAGCATGTGTCATTAACAAAGTAAATGAAGAGGTTATTTATTGTATGAGTTTTTCTATAGGGCATAAATTTTCTGATGATAGCAAGCGGCATCTTGCTCAAATTATCGATAATATTAATGCCGGTATATGGGAATATAATATTACGACTAAAGACATTAGGTGGTCATCCGGTTTTTATTTGCTTTTGGGATATGAACCCGGCGAAATAGAGTGCTCAAATCATATGTTTTTTGAACACCTGCTATACCATCAGGATAAACCAGCTTTTCTGGCCGCTTTAAGTAATCAGCAATCGGCTATTACTCAGCCTTTACAAATAAGACTGCTAACCAAAACATCAGGCTATCATTGGTTTGAAAGCACTATAAGGAAATATAACGACGAAACCGGACACATCATTTACGGTTCTCTCATCAACATTAATCAATATAAGCAGGCTCAGATACAGGCAGCGCATAATGATGCCATTTACAGGGATACCCTTAAAATTGCAAAATTGGGCAGTTGGGAAATCAACGCTGCTTCTATGGGTTTATCGTTATCAAAGCAATTATATGATATTTATGAGCTGCAAAACCACGTTAAACTTTCATTGGATGAGGCTATAAGTTTCTTTGAACCCCAGTATCGCCACGTAATTAAAAATGCTATTGATAGCGCCATCGCCTTTTGCCAGCCCTATGATCTGGAACTGCTTTTCAGATCGGCAAAAAACAATGTAATATGGGTACGGGCTAAAGGAATACCTATTATAGATGATTTTGGTAAATGTGTAACCGTACATGGCATTATCCAGGATATCAACAATAAAAAGCGAAAAACTCTTGGATTGGAATCCTCGTTAAATTTGCTGACAGATCAAAACCGGCGGCTGCAAAATTTTGCTTATATAGTATCTCACAACCTGAGGTCGCACACTGGTAATCTGCAGTTTATGGTCAAATTACACGATGATACCGCGGTTGATGAGGATCGAACTGAAATTTTTTCGCACATTAAATCTATCAGCGATAGTTTAAGCACCACCATAGAGCACTTGAATGAAATAGTTGCCATACAAACCGAAATTACCCGTGAAAGAACAGTAATTGATTTTCAAGCGCTTTTCAAAAATATTTTATCGGCACTTAAAAGTAATATAGAAGCACTTGATGCTACAATTGAGCTTGATTTTAGTAAATGCCCGCAAATAAGCTATATCCCGGCTTATATGGAGAGCATTCTGCAAAACCTGCTTACCAACTCTTTAAAATACAGCGACCCGGCGAGGAAACCGCTAATAAAATGCCATACGCTGAAGGACCGCAATCATATATACCTCATTTTTGAGGATAACGGAATAGGTATAGATATGGAGCGCTACGGCGATAAAATTTTCGGGATGTATAAAACATTCCATCAAAATCCAGATGCTAAAGGGATTGGTTTGTTTATAACCCGTAACCAGATAGAGGCTCTTGGGGGCACCATCAAAGTGGAGAGCACTGTAAATATTGGCACAAAATTTACTATTAGGCTAGTATAAAAAAATTCTAAATATACTATCAATAGATGAATGTAGAGAAAGATGCCGTGCGTGTTTGCTTAATTGATGATGATCAGATTTATGCTTTTGGATTTAAAACACTAATAAAATTAAAGGGACTTAATAGCCAGGTAACTCATTTTAGCAATGGAAACGCGGCAATTGCCTGGTTGAAAAATTCACTAAACCGCGATAATTTGCCAGATGTGATATTCCTGGATATTAATATGCCTGTTATGGATGGCTGGGAATTTATGCACGAGTTTGCAGAGATAAAACCCCAACTGGGAAAAATAATCACAATTTATATGCTCAGTTCCTCAATTGATCTGAACGATATTTACCGGGCGAGAAAAATTGCCGACGTTGAAGATTATATATTTAAACCGGTAAACGGGTACCAGTTAGGTGAGATCATAAATTTGTTGCAGGAGCAACGGGAAACCAAAAATTACAAGTACAGGTCCTGATAATTCAGGACCTATACTTGTAATAAATTTTATTATTCAATATAGCTTTCCAATATTTTAAAGCCGCCTGTAGTTTCCAGTTCAACTTTATCAATGCTTTTTGGCAGCAAAATACACTCGCCCATTTTTACCTGGTAGGTCTCGCCATTATAAGTAACATTGTAGGCTCCCTCAACACAAACATGTATCACAAAAGAATCAAGTGCGGAGTAATCTTTTGAGGTGCTTTTATCAAAATCCAATAAATTGGTAGTGAAATATGGGCAGCTCACCAATTTAACAGTCTCGTCCTTTGCCGGCTGGTATTTGGTTTTATATTCGGGATAATGCTTGTAATCAATAGCTGCAAGAGCTTCCTGGGTATGCAGTTCGCGCTTGTTGCCTTTATCGTCAACCCGGTCAAAGTCGTAAATGCGATAAGTGATATCTGATGTTTGTTGTATTTCGGCAATTAATAAGCCTTTACCAATGGTATGTACACGGCCGGCCGGTAAAAAGAAAACATCACCTGCTGCAACATTTTCTTTATTTAAAATATCCATGATATGGCCGCTATTTAGCTTATCAAGATAAGTTTGTTCATCCAATTCCTGGTTAAAGCCTGCAATGAGTGTTGAACCCGGATCAGTTTCAATAATATACCACATCTCTGTTTTACCGAAAGAATTGTGGCGTTTTTTAGCCAGTTCATCATCAGGATGCACCTGTATAGAAAGGTCATCATTGGCATCAATAAACTTTACCAGCAAGGGGAAAATATTACCAAAATGGTCATAAACCTTTTTACCCACCAGTTCATCTTTATATTGCTCCAGCAGGTTGGCAAGTGATTCACCTTCCAGTGCTCCGCCTGCTACTACAGATACATCAGATTTTACGCCCGATATTTCCCATGTTTCACCACAGTTTGGCAGATCGCCAAAATCTTTATGCAGATAGGTCTTGATTTTTTGACCACCCCATATTTTATCTTTATATATGGTTTTGAATTTTAATGGATATAATGCCGACATAGTATGAATGATTTTTAAACGCTAAGTTAAAAGTTAAATAGAAAAAGCCCTAAATAACTTTCAATCTATAATTGAACCCTGCAAATAAGGCTGTTGATTTACCGGTTCCGGTGCTTTTTAATTGAAAATATTTCCAAAACAAAAAAAGCTGCCCTTTTTTGAGGCAGCTTCTTTTGGTAATTATATAATGCTTAATAACTAAAAGTCACTCAGCAAGTCCAGTTTTTTATTGTTGTATTCTTCCTGCGATATCAAACCATTATCAAAAAGCGTTTTCAGCTTCTTCAATTTTTCGGTAAGCTCATCGGGTTTTGGTGTTTCATGAACTATTGGGGCAGGTGCCGGTGGTGCAATAGGTGCCGGTGCTGGCGGCGGTGGTTGAGGCGCAGCTACGGGCGCTTGTGCGGCATATGCCTGTTGCGCGGTTGAAGCATGTGCTGCAGTTGGGTTCTCAAATTGAATAGAGCCAGATTCGGCACGTTTTTGTTCCAGGTCGCGCAGGCGGCGGGCTTCACGCTCAACCTCTTTACGTTCCTGGGCATATTGGTATAATTTACGGCCTTGTATTTTAGGCAGGTAATCAACAGCCATTTCTGCCCCGTTGGTAGTTTTTACACTAAATACTGCACCAATGATTTCTTCTTTAGTATATACATCAACTATATCCTTCCATACAAAATCAACAAATTTGATAGAAAGGCCCAGGTTTGCCGGGGTAAAAAACAATATACGCTTGTTGGTTATAGCAATACAATCAGGAAATAAATTCACCAATGGCTTTTTCTGAACGGCAATATATATTACCTCTTCACCTGAAGAAAGCAGGTCGACCAAACGGGAATAAACTTTTTCAACCGTTTTTGGATCTTGTTCTTCGTTTAAAAATTTCTCAATCATGTTTTTAGCATTTATGATGCGCGCAAAAATAATAATAATACTTCAGTTGGCTATAAGTTTTAAGCAATCAGCAAATTACAGCCACGAATATCGCTCTGGTCAAACCTACCCAATACCTCAAAGGAGCCGTCGACATAAGTTTTACCCAGGTCCTGTGTAGCAATAAACGAGCAGGAATTGATATTAGCCAGGTCAATAACGTTAATGCCCCCGGTTTTACCTGTGGTTAACGTACTGATAGGGTCGTTAGTATCACGGATGATGATCTTCATCCAGGGGGGGCAGTCAAAAATACCATCGCCTTTTGAATAGGCCTGTGAAAGCAGTTCGGTCATGCCATACTCCGAATGAATGGTTTTAACCCCGAAACCCTTACATAACACTTCGTGCAATTCCTCCCGTATCATCTCCTTACGGCGGCCTTTCATCCCCCCGGTTTCCATCACAATCAGTTCGGGGAAATCAATATGGTGATTCTCAATAAAATCAAGCAACCCAAAAGTAACGCCAATTAATAATGTGGGTTTTTTAGCATCCTGCTGTTTTTTTAGCTGATGATAAAGCTCCTCATGGTTGTATAAAAAGAAGCCGCTATCAGGGTTGCCAGATAATTTAATCAGTTCATCAACCATATAAATCAGCGATGAGCCTTCCCGCTCCAGGTAAGAGGGGAGCAGCGCCAGCACCGTATAATTTTTGATGTCGCCATAAAACAAATGGAAGGCATTACAGAAGCTGTCTTCATACCAGGTTTTATCGGTTACATAATGGCTGCTGGTTACCATCCCCGTAGTGCCCGAGCTGGTGAACGTTACTTGAACCGGCTCCTTTGTGCTGAGGATTGGGTGCGATTTAAAAAACTCGATGGGTAAAAAGGGGATTTGATTTACAGTGTTAATTTTATCAGGATTGATTTTTAATCCCGATATAAACTGCCCGTAAACCGCGCAGTTTTTGGCCTGGTAGTTAAAGATCTGTAGAGCTGCCTCTTCAAACTGCTCCTTATTATTTATTGAAAATACCTGTTTTTTATCCGGGATACTCATTTGATGCAAAGATAGGTAAATGTGCAGATGTGCAAATTTCAGAATGTCTGAACCGGAATTTATAGAATTAAGGAATTAACCGAATTTTAAAATACTGCAATGGGAAGCTATACATAAATTCTCAAAATTCTTTAATTCGAAGAATTCGGGTTCAGACAAAATTCCTCTCTTCAGACAAAATCTCCGCAAGTTCCGGGTTTTAAACCAGCCATGATAGCCAGACCTTTGATTTATAAAAATACAACACCATGAATAAATTTAAAATAGTTCCACTTTCAAAAGCCTTTGCTCAGCGGATAAAAGCAACCATGACCGATGATTTTGGTAACCCGGTTATAGAGCAACTGGCTACTGGGCTGGGGCCTTGCCGCATATCCTTAAAACCATTTAACAAAGGCGTGGACAAGCGTTTATTATTTAAGCATTCGCCTTTTGAGGTAGAGAACGCCTATAATCAGCCAGGTCCGGTTTTCATAAATGCTGCCGACGTGGAGGAATACAGCGATGTTTTTCGTTTCCCACCCGAAATTAAGGCCAACAAACAAAGCTTTCCATTGTCGCTTATCGGGTATAATCATGATCAGATGATGGTTTTTACCCGGCTTGTTGGCGATGCTGATGTTGATGAGCTGATAGGGGAGATATTTGATAAAAACAAGGGGGTTGCTTATCTGCATGCCCGTAATGCGCAGGCTTGCTGCTTTATCTGTAAAATTGAACGAATTTAATTAGATAGTTAAATAATTTAATTGGAAACAAAGCGTCCGGTTTCGGGGTTGATTATTTGATGAATGATTAATAATGGTAATTAAATGATCGACCCCATGAAAACAATCAAATTTTTAATAACCCCGCTGATATTGAGCCTCTTTTTGGTGCTGATATCGGCAAAAGCAGGGGATAAGGAAAATGAGCGTGTGCACAGCGCGGCAAATGTGATGAAGGAATTTGGCAAAATGAAGGAAAGTATTCCGGGCGAGTTATTGAAGCAGTATGAAGGTATTGTTATTATCCCCAAACTGATTAATGCCGGTTTGGGTATTGGCGGCAAGCACGGCAAGGGAGTTGCCATGGTAAAACTGGCTGGTGGTAAATGGAGCGACCCTGTATTTGTAACTTTAACAGGTGGAAGTATTGGTTTACAGATAGGCGTACAATCAGTCGATTTGGTTTTGGTGTTCCGCCATAAAGGCGTCCTTACCAAAGTTAAAAACGGCGATTTTACCATAGGTGGCGATATCTCTGCAGCAGCTGGTCCCGTTGGCCGCAGCTCAACCGCCAGCACCGATTATAAATTGGAAGCAGAAGTGTATTCATATTCGCGTAGCCGTGGTTTGTTTGCGGGTATCACCATAAATGGCTCAAACCTGGGTATAGATAAGAAAGGCAACGCTAATTTTTATGGTAACTATGCTACTTCGGCTGATATATTTGCGATGTCAAAAAGTAACAAAGAATCAGTTGCAGTGTTAAAGGAAACTTTGAAAACATTTTAAAGTTCATATCCTCACACAACAGAGCATAGATATTAAAAAAAAAAGCGATGAGTTGTTTAAGCTCATCGCTTTTTAAAATGTGTTTTTTTTCGGCTACCCAATGTTTTCCAGCCTTTCCATAATTACTTATATCCATATCATGCAAGGTTGCAGGTAATTGCCTGTTAACGAAAGCCGATATTGGTAATAGTTGTATACTACCCTATAATTTAATTCATAAACAGCGGCACTTTTTAGGGAGTGATTACGTTGATAACTCTTATAATTGTAATTTATTTACTCCATGAAAACAATGAGATTTTTGAAATTTCCGCTGATATTAAGCCTATTTTTTGTACTGATATCGGCAAAAGCAGATGATAAAGAAACAGAGCGTGTGCACAATGCAGCCAATGTGCTAAAGGATTTTGGCCAGATGAAGGAAAGTATCCCGCCGCAATTGTTAAAAGATTATGAGGGTATTGTAATTATCCCAAAACTGATCAACGCCGGTTTTGGTATTGGCGGCAAACGGGGAAAGGGTGTAGCTATGGTAAAGTTGGGCGATGGCAAATGGAGCGATCCTGTTTTTGTAACCCTTACCGGCGGTAGCGTTGGTTTCCAGATAGGCGTACAATCTGTAGATCTGATATTGGTATTTCGCCATAAAAAGGTGTTAACCGATATCAAAAAAGGTAATTTTACTATCGGGGGCGATATCTCTGCAGCAGCAGGCCCAACTAATAAAAACAAATCGGCCACTACCGATTATAAACTGGAAGCTGAAATTTATTCCTATTCGCGCAGCCGTGGATTGTTTGCCGGTATAAGTTTAAATGGCTCAGGTATTAATATTGATAATAATGCCAATAGCAATTTTTACGGCAATGATGATACCTCACAGGAAATATTTGCCGCGTCAAAAAATGATTCGGAAGCAGTTACTGTATTGCGGGCCAGTTTAAAAGATTTTAAATAATTGATGTTTATATCGTCATTGTGATGATGAAAGCGATCTCCATGCTACACAGATCAGCTCTGTAAGCCGGAGATCGCTTTTATCCTCGCAAATGACAATTACTTATTTTGCGGCTTTTCAAAAGCTTTCTTTACCAATAAGCCCGATAGGGCAGCAAACCCGGCAACTAAGCCACCAACAAGGCCGCTGATCACCAATATAAATCCCCATGACGGTAAATGGAAAAGCTCCGCTATGCGCTTAGCCAATATATGATCGTTTGGGATACTTTTGAATAGTGCCAAAACTATCCATACAATAAATACAGCGCTAAATCCTGATATAAAGGCTTGTCCGGGTGTTTTGCCCGCAAAAAAAGCGGCTAAAAATGCCGCGATGGCCACCACCCACCAGGGTAAAAAGAAACCGCTTGCAAATGAAAGTATGAGTATAATGAGGAATAGCATGATCTTTATTTTTTGTTGCTAATGGTTAAGGTTGTTTTGATGCGATTTGATTTTTCATCTGCAGATTGCATGAAAAGCAGTTCTTTAAGCTGCCCGTTTTGCCAGGTTTTTAGCATATCATCATAATAAAAACTGCCTGGGTTGCCACTTTCTCCGCCCGGTAAAATACCATATCCTTTTACTGTTGGTCCCATTTGTACCACCATACGCCATGATGGACCATGCCCGTTGTTCAACGCGTTAACCGTTGAGCCGGTACCGCCCGATGCAAAATTTCCGGAGCTTAATGCTTCCTGGTTGGTAAGATGCGAGATCTCCATTTTTTTAACGGATCCCCATCGCCAGCTTTTGCCGGGTTTGCCATATTTATGTGTCAGATCGTCAATGGTACTTGTAAACGCATTGTTGATAATATCGATGCATGTTTCTTTTGCCGGGGTACGGATATCATCAAACCATTTTGAATTGGGTTCCTGCAGGATCAGTTTTTCGGTCCGATCCATCGACGGGTAATTGGCCTGCAAGTTTTTCGTAGCAAAATCATCACTCCATATCGTATCATAAACCTTAAGCCACCAGTTACTAAAAATAGTTGCACCAATAGAGTTAACAGAAAAGTTTTTATCCCATGTTTTTACAGCGTTTAAAGCGGCAAGTTGTGTTTGATCAAGCTTTGATGCATCAACATATTTCAACATTGCCGGCATGATGTCCTGTGCCCGTATGCTGTATACATCGGTTTGCAAAATACGCATGCTATCAACTGTGGCTTTTTGCATTACGCTAAGCCGGTCATTAATGCGTTTACCGCGCTGGTATGGCGCAAACGACCAATTGATGTAATAAGGATAAGTTTGATCTGTTGATGATTGATTTGCCGAGCTCACAAATCCCCTCGGCGGATTTTTAACGGTAGGGTTTTGGTCAAAGGGGATCCAGCCATGCCAGTCGTTTGATGGGTCGCTGCCATCCAAAATGAATTTCCCTTGGTCTTTAAACTTCAGCGGGAATTTCCCGTTAGGAGTAATAGCGATATCATTGTCCCTGCTGGCAAATACAAAGTTTGATGCCGGGGCATTAAAATAGGTAAGCGCTTTGCGGTAATCATCATAGTTTTTACCCTTGTTCAGGATGTACATGGTCATCAGCTCGTCCGATTCATCATGCGCTATCCACCTTAACGCGTCGCCAACCGGAACAAAATCTGGTGTGTGCGCTGTGGTTTTACTTTTATCCTCATAAACTACAGGGCCGTGGTGGGTATAAATAACGGTATCATATAATGGTTTTTGGCCACGGATGCCGATCACCTCAACCCTTCGGCTGGTTTTGTTCCATTGGTTATTATACCAGTATTCGTTCTTTTTATCATCCTTAAATTTAACCTGGTACCAATCCAGCACATCTGCGTCAACATTGGTAATACCCCAGCTGATGTTATTATTAAAACCAAGGATAACGCAAGGCGCACCCGGTAAACTTACCCCGTAAACATTTATACCCGGTGCAGAAAGCTGTACCTGGAACCAGATGGATGGGTAGGTTAAATTCAAGTGCGGGTCATTGGCCAAAATAGGATAACCGTTGGCTGTTTTACTGCCGGCAACCGCCCAGTTATTGCTGCCTATACCTTCTTCTTTTACCGCCCGCCGGGCACTATCATTCATTGACGCTAAAAAGCTGGCAGATGGTTTTGGAATAGGTAATGGTTTAAAGCTCCATTTGGTGCCTACCGGGATGATAGGGTCTTCCCTCATCGGGTAATCAGGGAAAAGGTCATTGGTGGCGTTAGCTCCAAAGTGCTTCAATATATTGCTCATGGCAAACTCGTTTGAGCCGCCTGCCAATGTTTCTGACATCAGCTTCAATAAAAATGCACAGTTGATGGGTTTAAAATCTTCCGGGGCATAATCCAGTAACTTAAATTCAAGCGGGTATTGCCGCGGACCAAGCTGGTGTATATAAGCGTTTACACCTTCAGTGTAAGCTGTTATTATATCAGCTATTGGCTTATCGCGCATCATGGCTTTCAGTGTTTTTTCGGCGCCATAAACCATGCCCATGCGGCGGTGGTAACGGTCTATTTCCAATGCCTGAGGACCGGCAACTTCTGCCAATCGTCCGGCCGCGCTACGGGTTTGAATATCCATTTGCCAAAGCCGATCGGTTGCGGTTACATAACCTTGCGCATAATACAGGTCATGCTCGTTTTTGGCAAATATGTGCGGGATGCGGTTCTCATCGTACTTAATAGTTACCTCATCCTGCAGGCCTGGCAGGTTTAACTTATTGGTAGTTAAAATATGCTTGCTCTCGGCGTTTTGCCAAAAGCCATCTGCCGGACTTAAAAATTTACCCAAAGGGGGTACCGGACCAAATTTTGTTTGTAGCACCCAAATAAGGGCTAACGTAAGGGCAATTGATAAAAATGCTTTTATAAACTTCATCAGTTTAGGGAGATATCGCCTATAAAGTTAGCGTTTTAATATACTTCTTCAAGCTTTGGTTTGCGCTTCCTGTAATGTTTTTTAGGTTTATTTTGCAGGCTATCGGGTTTGGTTGCACGGTTGCCCGATTTTTTTTCGCGTCTGTATTCCCATGGGGGTGTTGGATTGGCATCCAGCCACAGGCCAAGTTTGCTTTCCCTGGCTTGTTGTTCCAACCTTGCAAGGTCAGCACTTTGTGAATATTGCTTGTATTGCCAGGCGAAACCATTTTTTACCAATGCATAATTTACATTAGTACCATCCTCCAAAATTACCAGGGCTACAGTGCGGCCATAACGGTCATGTACATTGCCAATTAGCTTCACATACTTTCCAAAGCAAATATCCGAGGTGAACTTTTTAGCTGCCTGCCCAAATGCTTGTGTTTTTTCAGGGCAATCAACCTCGGCCAGCCTGACGGTCATTTCCTGGTTATCACTGCTGAGTAAACCGATGGTGTCGCCATCTTTAATTTTTACAACTTTATATAAATTATCGGGTTTGCGGTTACAACCCCACAGGGTAAAAAGAATGATCAGGAGGAGGAGGGAGGAGTACTTTTTTAACATCTGTTACAAATGTGCAGATTAAAATTAGATGTGCAAGTTTCAGATTTCAGATGTGCAAATAATTTTGTCTGAACCGGAATTTATTGAATTTACGAATTTTTAGAATTCTGTTAATTCCTTAATTCGATAAATTCCGGTTCAGACAACACCTGCACATTTATCTATCCCCATGCAAACTTACCACATTCCCGTCCGGATCTTTGATGGCGAGGAATTTGCCCCATGGTGTTTCATCCACTTTGCCTAATTCGATGCCTTTAGCCGTAAGATCTGCTATATCGGCGTTAAGGTTGTCTGTTTTAATCACCAGACCGCGGGTGCTACCGGCCTTCATTTCGGGAAACCAGTTGACCAATGTAATGGAAACCGCCGAGCCTGGATAGGCCATCTGGATCCATTGTGATTCACCGGGACCAAAAGGCGCTTCAACCAGGACTTCGAAACCGAGTTGGAGGTAAAAATCCCTCGCCTTTAACTGATCAGTAACCGGGATGGAGATAATTTCAATAGCTTTCATGTTATTTGGCCTTATGTTTTTGGTTTAAAAAGGTTTAAAAAATTTAATTGTGGGCTATCAAGTTTATGGGTAACTGATGGCTTGCGCAAATATTTTTTATTTTTTTTGATCCCGGCTTAATTGGCTTTTGTAATTATAAAAAATCAATAATATTCGCTGTCAAAAAGGTAATTTAGTGTTTAGGTTCAATTGGTTATAATCATAGTTTTATAAATGTAGTTATAAATCCATGTTGGCAAATAACGATCACTTTTACGGTAACCTCCTGGTTAACAACATGCCCCTCGGCGAGCTTTTTATTAAAGAGGAGCTCTTTATGGATGTTCCTAATGATTGGCACGTTGTTATTACCGATATTAAAAACTCAACCCTTGCCGTGCTCGAGGGCGGATCGCAAAACGTAAACCTTATTGCTACGGGTAGTATCATATCTGTACTTAACATTGCTTTAAAGGCCCGTATAACCGTTCCTTTTTTCTTTGGCGGGGATGGCGCAACGTTCCTGGTGCCCTCTTCAATTATCAACACTGTTATGAGTGCCTTGCTTTTGTACAAGGATAACACGATGACAAATTTTGAAATGGAGCTACGTACAGGTACGGTACCTGTTAAACAGGTTTATGAGCAGGGATATAAACTGCGGATAACCAAGTTTTGCATGTCCGAAGTATTTTCTATTCCGATTGTTTTGGGAAACGGTTTAAGTTTCGCCGAAAAGCTGATTAAAGGCAATGAAGTTGCACAGAACTATGCCGCGCAATTTGGGGAGGTTGACTTAACGGGGATGCAATGCCGCTGGGACGCAATTGCCCCGCCGCAGAACAGCCACGAGGTTCTGTCATTATTGGTTGTGGCGGCGCATGAAGGCGGGCAGGCCGATGTTTTTAGAAAAGTAATGTGCTATATTGACGAGATTTACGGCGATCCCAAAAAACGACAACCTATTTCGGTAGCCAAACTGCGACTTAAAACAACCTTTGACAGGATTGAGACAGAGCTAAGGGTAAGGATGGGCAACGTTCGCTTTTTTGAGCTAATGCAAACGTGGTTGATCAATTTATACGGGTTTATTTATTTCCGCACCGAAAAGGGAAAGCACTATTCTGGTAGAAATGTCTGATACACTGGTGATAGATGGTAAAATAAATACGGTTATAACCGGCACTTCAGCCCAGCGCAGGCAATTGCAGGATGCTTTAAACAAACTGGAAAACGATGGAGAATTGTACTACGGTTTTCATGTAAGCAGGGAATCCGTAATGTCATGTTACGTACGGGATTGGGACGATGGCCATATTCATTTTGTTGACGGGGCCGAAGGTGGCTATACCAAGGCGGCCAAATTGATAAAGGCTAAGCTTTTAACAAATAAGTAAGATAGGCCTGCACAAATCATGGATTTGTATCAGGAGGCATCGAAATTACGATAATTAGACAAATCGCTGATTCAGATTACTTTAATGGAACTTTATTGTTTTAACTTTGTTATAGCTTAACATTGTAATAACATACCTCATATGAGTAAGTTCACAATACCCGATAAGGTACTGTATGTATGCACCGGGAGTAAATGCGGCAAAAGAGGCGGTAAGGAAATGTATAAACTTGCCAAATCATACATTAAACATCACCACGGAAAAGAAGAAATTGAAGTAATAGAAACGGAATGTACGGACAGATGTAAATTTGCCCCCGTTTGCAGTATCCAACCCGGCAATACCTGGCTAAGTGAATACAGGGCCAAAGATGTATTGAAGCTGATGGATTTAATAGAGTAGAAATAACGTTTTAAAAGGTTTGTCGTCCTGAACGATAAAGTTTCGCGAACCGCTGAACGGGGAAAGACGTAAACTAACCGAGGTTAAGACTCACCCTGTCATCGCTACGTTTGACATCCCTCTCTTCAACTTCGTTGGAAAGAGGGAGTTGGAAATTTAAAATTAGCTTTTTCCCCTCTTTCCGGCGAAGCCGAAGAGAGGGGTGCCGCGCAAAGCGCTGGCGGGGTGAGTCGTTGCCAGCATACAGAGTCGATTGCCAGATATGAAACAATATGTCATCCTCCACTATCGTTCAAGGATGACAAAAAATTTTTGCAAATAGATCATAGGTCCCAATAGGACGACACATGAGATAATAAAAAAAGTCCTTCTGCAATCAGCAAAAGGACTTTTTCGTCCTCTCAGGGTCTCTCCAAAGGAGGACCCTGAGGCGCCATGCAGGTCAAATATGCATGGTATATACCTTAGCAAGCGGCCTCAGGGTCCCTTTTCAAGGAGACCCTGAGGGAACAGGAAGCGGCGAAAGACTTACGAAGTTTTTAAAACTTCGTAAGTCTGGGGTTCAACAACTTGTCATTCTCGAACGCAGTGAAGCATCTATTTTACGCCATGCCTCTTCGCCCTGTACAGTCTGAAAATAGATCCTTCGCTATCGCTCAGGATGACAAAAAAATTTTTTGCAACACATCATAGCTCCCCATAGGATAACAAATGAGATAATAAAAAAAGTCCTTCTGCAATCAGCAAAAGGACTTTTTATTTCAAATCTTTCTCTTAGGGGAAGATTTATAGGGCGTTACGCCCCTGCGTTATATTTTATTTCGCCAACATGTTTATCAATCTGCCAGCGGCCGGTTCCTTCTTCACCTATCACTTCAAATAATTCCAGTGCACGGCGTGCTTTATACTCTTCTTCGCGTTGTTCTTTCAGGAACCAGTTTAAAAATTCCATGGTTATAAAATCCTGCTCTTTCATGCAGCGTGCATATATGTTTTTGATAGCGTTGGTAACGCTGATCTCCTGGTCTAAAGCTTCCTCAAATACTTCACGAAACGAGTTATATTCCTGTTTGATGCCGGTAATTTCCGGAGAGATGGAATTGCCACCCATATCAAGGATGTATTTATAAAATTTTAACTGGTGTAGTCTTTCCTCTTCTGCTTGCTTAAAAAAGTAGTCGGATGAGAAATCATAACCATTACGGTTGCACCATGATGCCATTGAAAGGTATACTGATGATGAGTATGCTTCTTTTTTTACCTGTTGGTTTAAAAGCGTTTCTATCTCGGTAGAGATGAGGCTTTTTATGCGGAGTAAATCTTTCATGATTGGGTTAAATTGAGTTTTTCGAACCTACAGCAGAATTATATACAATAATAATGCTATAAATTCAAATTAGATCAATATTAAAACAATATGAATTTAATCTAAATAACTATACGGAAACAGTAAAAAGCCGTTCATGGAGGATGCGGTTCAATTCCAGCATTACAAAAGTGCCTTCTAAAATTTCTTTAAGGGCGATGATCTGTAAAAGGGACAAAACATAGCAATGATCGCAGGCGCAGATGAAAATGATCTCCACATCAGGATCTTTGGTGGTGTTTAACAGGGCGTGTTCAATATCTATATGATAAACTGCTTTACGGAGTTTTAGCAAACAGCGGTAATCAAATTTGGCAACCTTCCCGGCAAAATCAACATACCAGCAGCGCTCTTCATCGCATTGATAAACGGCTCCTTTTGCTGTTTTAAAAACATCGGTCCATTGGGTTGTTGGGCTAAGTGTTGCAATCATATAATAGTACAAATGTCGCTATTATTTATAATTAATCCAAATAAGATTATTTTTTTTTGATGGCTGATTTATCCCCTTTAATAATATTTAACTTTTTCATACAACAAATCATTTTTATTATAAATTTGAAACGCGGATACTGGTCACAAACCCGTTACGCAACCAATTATTTTTTTTGACCTGTTAAATATGAAAAAAACTTTACTATTTACCTTTTGCTGCTTAATGCTGGCATTGGGAACAATGGCTCAAATACCGGCCCTGGAGCGTGTAGAGCCCATGTTTTGGTGGGTGGGCATGAGCAACCCCAACCTGCAGTTAATTGTTCACGGCGATAATATTGCAGGCCGCAATGTGGTATTAAATTACCCTGGTGTGAAGCTTAAAGCAGTGCACAAAGTTGAAAATTCAAATTATTTATTCCTCGATCTGCAGATTTTTTCATCGGCACGTCCGGGAACGTTCCCGATAAAATTTACAAAGGCCGGTCAAAAGGACCTTGTTTACGAATATGCGCTCAAAAATCGCGATAGATCAGCAGGCCGGGCGCAGGGTGTAACCAGCAAGGATCTGATCTATTTGATCATGCCCGATCGTTTCTCCAACGGCGACGAAAGCAACGACTCGTTTGATAATATGCGCGAAAAAGGTGTTCACCGCGATTCGATGTACAGCCGCCACGGTGGCGACCTGCAGGGTGTCATGAACCACCTGGATTATTTAAAAGGTTTGGGCGTTACCGCCATATGGTTGACCCCCGAAATTGAGAACGATGAGCCACATGCATCATACCATGGCTATGCTGTAACTGATTATTATAAAATAGATCCACGCTACGGTACCAATGACCTGTACAAAAAATTTGTAGAAAAATGCCATGCAATGGGATTGAAGGTTATCAAAGATCTTGTTCATAACCACGCCGGTACAGAAGGCTATACCATTATGGATATGCCGATGAAAAGCTGGGTACACCAATGGCCAAAGTATACCAAATCAAACTTCAGGGATGCCGCGGTGATGGATCCGCATGCGTCACCGATGGATCGTAAGCTAATGGCTGACGGCTGGTTCGACCACAGGATGGCCGATATGAACCAGAATAATACCTATGTGCAAAATTATTTAACCCAAAACCACATCTGGTGGGTAGAGTATTCGGGTTTAGATGGTTTCCGTTTGGATACCTACCCGTATAACGATCCCATTTATATGGCCAAGTGGGCGCAGGATGTTAAGGCCGAGTTTCCTAAGCTTTCCATATTTGGCGAAACGCTGGTATGGTCGGCGGCTAACCAGGCATTTTTTACACAGGGAAATACCGTTAACCGCGGTATGGACACGCACTTGCCGGGCGTAACCGATGGCGTATTGAAAGATGCTATTTATGAAGCTTTAAACGGTAATGATGGCTGGACGGATGGTGTTGGTCGCTTATACTCTGTAATAGCTCAGGATTTTTTATACCAGGATGCTACCCGCAACACCATATTTATGGATAACCATGATATGAGCCGCCTGTTATCCATGGTGAAAGAAGATTTTACCAAGTACAAATCTGCCATGGCTATGCTGCTTACTATGCGCGGTGTACCTCAATTATATTATGGCGATGAGATCCTGATGAAAAACTATTCAGATCCGGACGGTTTGGTGCGTGAAGATTTTGCCGGCGGCTGGAAGGGCGATAAGGACAATAAGTTTACAGCCAATGGCCGCAGCAAAAAGGAAAACGAAGCTTATGATTATGTAAGCAAGCTGGCCAATTACCGTAAAAATACAACAGCTTTGCAAACCGGCAAAATGATGCAGTTTGTACCAGAGAAAGGCATCTATGTATATTTTAGGTATGATGCTCAAAAAACGGTGATGATTATATTCAACAGCAGCGATAAAGAACAAACTACCGCTACCGAAAGATACTTTGAACGGATAGGTGATGCTAAAAAAGCCCGCAATGTGATTACAGACGAACCGGTTGATCTGGCGCAACTTACTATACCAGGAAAAGCCACATTAGTGCTTGAAATTTTACCGGGCGTTACTCATTAAAAATTATATCTTAGTGGCTTTGAGCCATGTATCTAAAAAGTTACAATGAACAATATTAAAGCTTGCATTTTTGATCTGGATGGTGTAATTGTAGATACAGCCATTTATCATTATAAAGCCTGGAAAAGGCTGGCCAACTCATTAGGCTTCGATTTTACCGAGCATCAGAACGAACAGCTGAAAGGCGTGAGCCGTGTGCGCTCGCTCGAACTTATTTTGGGCTGGGGTGGCGTAACTAAAACCGCAGCGGAGCAGGAAGTACTGGCCACCCAAAAAAATATCTGGTATATGGAGATGGTAAACCAGATGAAACCCGATGAGATACTGCCCGGGGCTAAGAAGTTTGTAGAGATCTGCCGCAAAGCCGGTATTAAAATAGCATTAGGATCGGCCAGCAAAAACTCCATGACCATACTTAACAAGATTGGGATTACCAACCTGTTTGATGCCGTTATTGATGGCAACAAAGTAAGCAAGGCTAAACCAGATCCTGAAGTGTTTTTGCAGGGCGCAAAGGAGCTGAGCGTTGAACCCGAAGAATGTGTGGTGTTTGAGGATGCCATTGCAGGTGTTGAGGCAGCCAAAGCCGGCGGTATGAAGGTAGTTGGCATAGGCCAGCCCGGCGTACTGGATGCCGATCTGGTAATCAGCGGGCTGGATAAAATGACGTTAGATAAGTTATTTAAATTATAGAGCCTCGATATGTCATTGCGAGGAGGAACGACGAAGCAACCGCGAACCATGCAGGCCCGCTCTGTAAGTTCGCGATTGCCACGCTGCGCTCGCAATGACATGTAAAGGCTTAAACATTATTACAATTGGAATTAAATGAAGGACTATATTAAAGTTGATGAATGGAAGATAATTGAAGAGAGCTTTGATCCGCATCATCATCAAATATCTGAGAGCATATTTAGTTTAGGAAATGGCCGCATGGGCCAGCGTGCAAATTTTGAGGAAGCTTACAGCGGCGAAACCTTGTTGGGTAACTACGTTGCGGGAGTTTATTACCCCGATAAAACCCGCGTTGGCTGGTGGAAGAACGGATACCCCGAATATTTTGCCAAAGTACTTAACGCCGCCAACTGGACAATCATTGATATTGTGCTTGATGGCGAGCAACTTGACCTGGCCAAATGCGCGGTAAGTAATTTTCGCAGGGAATTGAACATGAAAGAAGGGTACCTGAAACGTAGTTTTACAGCACAAACCGCGTCAGGTAAGCAGGTTGAGGTGGAGGCATGTCGCTTTTGCAGCATGGTTGATGATGAAACCGCTGCTATAAATTATACCATCACCCCCATAAATTTTAGCGGTGCCATTACCATTACCCCGGCTATTGACGGTGATGTGATGAACAAGGACTCCAACTACGATGAAAAATTTTGGGACGAGATAAGTAAAGAAAATCAGCCCGACGGCGGTTACATTGTAATGCGCACCAAAAAAACAGGTTTCGAGGTGGCAACCGGCATGAAATTCAGTATAGTGCAAAATGGGGAGGCTATCCAACCCAAAACGGAATCTATCCAAAAAGAAAAATACGTTGCCTCAAAAATTGAATTACAGGCACAGCAGGGGCAAAGCATCAGCATTATAAAATATGTGGCTAACCTGTCCTCACAAAATTACAAGTCCGAAGAGTTGGTAGAACAATTAGCTTTAACATTAAAACGCATCACTGCCAAGGGTTTTGATACCATGCTGGCCGAACAAGCAGCGGCCTGGGCCGAAAAATGGAAGCATAACGATATCATCATAGAAGGGGATGTATCTGCACAGCAGGCTATCCGTTTTAATATTTTCCAGTTAAACCAAACTTATACCGGCGAAGATGATCGTTTAAATATTGGTCCTAAAGGCTTTACCGGCGAAAAATACGGAGGCTCAACTTATTGGGATACCGAGGCTTACTGTGTGCCTTTTTATTTGTCAACTGCACCGCAAAAGGTTACCCGTAACCTTCTTTTATACCGCTATAAGCAATTGGGTAAGGCTATTGAAAACGCGACCCTGTTGGGCTTTAAAAACGGTGCAGCTCTGTACCCAATGGTTACTATGGATGGCACCGAATGCCATAACGAATGGGAGATCACTTTTGAGGAGATTCACCGTAATGGTGCTATAGCATATGCCATTTTCAACTATGTGCGCTATACTGCCGATGAAGCTTACCTGGCCGATTATGGTTTGGAGGTTTTGATCGCGATAGCAAGGTTCTGGTCGCAAAGGGTTAGCTGGTCGCAGGATAAGGGGCAATACGTGATGCTGGGTGTAACCGGGCCTAATGAGTACGAAAACAACGTTAACAACAACTGGTATACCAGCAAACTGGCCACCTGGTGTATGGAATATACCATGGAAGTTATTAATAAGGTAAAAGCTGCAGATAGCGCCAAATACAATGCGCTGGTAAGCAAGATCAGTTTTGATGAGGCTGCCGAAACTTCGAGGTTTACCCACATTATTGATAAAATGTACTATGGCTACGATGCAAAGCAACAGGTGTTTTTACAGCAGGATGGCTATCTTGATAAAGAGCAGATACTGGTTAAAGATCTGCCCGCTACAGATCGCCCACTAAACCAAAAATGGAGCTGGGACAGGATTTTGCGTTCATGCTATATCAAACAGGCCGACGTTTTACAGGGGATCTACTTTTTTGAAGACCAATATGATATAGAAACCATCCGCAGAAACTTTGATTATTATGAGCCCCGTACGGTACATGAATCATCACTATCGCCATGTGTACATGCTATATTGGCTGCCAAACTGGGCGATGAGGCGCGTGCCTATGAGTTTTACCTGCGTACCGCCCGTTTAGATCTGGACGATTATAACAACGATACCGAAGATGGCTGCCACATTACATCAATGGCAGGCACCTGGATGGCTGTTGTTGAAGGTTTTGGGGGGATGCGTGTACGGGATGGCAAATTGCTTTTCCAGCCGTTTATACCAGAGAAGTGGGCATCGTTCTCGTTCCATATCGGTTTCCGCGGGGCATTACTGAATATCAAGGTAAGCAAGGAGGGTGTAATGATCAAAAATCTTGCATCTGTTGAAATCACGGTATCGGTTTACGGCAAGGAGCAGTTGGTAAAGCCCAATAGCGAATTATTGGTTGAGGCATAATGAAAAAAAATAAAATTATTGTCTGTTTTACAGCGGTATTCATATTCATGATGCCGCTAATTTCGTTTGCACAGATAAAACATCACCGGAGATTAAAAAAAATGGAAGAATCTAAAACAGACCATAAACTTATTATATACCAGTTACTGCCACGTCTTTTTGGCAACACTAAAACCCTCAACAAAACCAATGGCTCCATTGAAGAGAATGGCGTTGGTAAACTGAACGATATTAACGATAAGGCCCTGCGGGAAATCAAAAAAATGGGATTTACCTATGTTTGGTATACCGGCGTTATTGAGCATGCAACCATGACAGATTATTCGGCTTTTGGAATAAAAGCCGATGACCCGGATATTGTAAAAGGACGCGCGGGTTCGCCTTATGCTATTAAGGATTATTATGATATTGATCCCGACTTGGCTGTTGATGTTAAAAACCGCATAGGTGAGTACGAAGCGCTAATTAAACGTACCCATACCAATGGCTTAAAGGTACTAATGGACCTGGTGCCAAACCACGTTGCCCGTACCTATGCATCTGATGTAAAGCCGGCCGGTGTTCGTGATTTTGGACAGGATGATGATAAAACGCAGGCTTTTAGCGCCAAAAACGATTTCTACTATATGCCGGGGCAGCCATTTGTTGTTCCTTCGGGATACAATCCCGGTGGTGATGAATTTAAAAGCCCGCTAAAAGACGGTAAATTTGATGAAAATCCAGCCAGGGCGACAGGTAACGACGTGTTCAGCGCGTCGCCATCTATCAATGATTGGTTCGAGACCATGAAGTTGAATTATGGGGTCGACTACATGGATCATCGTCGTGGGCATTTTGATCCGGTGCCTCCGCTTTGGAATAAGGTTTATGATATTTTGCACTATTGGAGCCAAAAAGGTGTGGATGGCTTTCGCTGTGATATGGTGGAGATGGTACCCCTCGAGTTTTGGGCATGGGTGATCCCTAAAATGAAAGCAGAGCATCCGGGCATTGTTTTCATCGGCGAAGCTTATGATAAGGGAAAATACAGCGATTATATTTTTAAAGGACATTTTGATTACCTGTACGATAAAGTTGGTTTGTATGATACCATCCGGAACCTTACCCGTAATGAGCATAACACAACCACCTGGGGAATCAACAGTGTTTGGAATCATGATAGTAAGGGTATTGATGAGCACATGCTTCGCTTTATGGAAAATCATGACGAGCAGCGCATTGCCTCGCCCGATTTTGCAGGTAACCCATGGCTGGCCGTACCGGGGATGATTGTAACCGCTACCCTGAACACCGGGCCGGTGATGATTTATTTTGGCCAGGAAGTTGGCGAACCGGGGGCTGGTAACGAAGGTTTTAGCGGTAATGATGGCCGCTCATCTATTTTTGATTACTGGGGAGTACCCGAGCATCAGAAATGGATCAACAATGGTGCTTATGATGGCGGCAAACTATCAACCGACCAAAAGAACCTACGGGGTTTTTACCAAACGCTGTTAAACGCTGTACACAACAATGAAGCCCTTAAAAACGGCGAATTTTATGAGTTGATGATGGCTAATGAGCATCAACCGGGTTTTGATACCCGGATGTACATTTATCTTCGGTATACCAATAATCAGCGTATATTAGTGATAACCAATTTTAACCGGGAAGTGCGCAAAATCAATGTAAAACTCCCGGATGACCTGTTATATAAATTAAACATAAACGGCAAAAAGCAATTTACCGATCTGCTGAGCGGCGGCAAATTCAGCACCGGTGATATTAAAAACGGCGTTGAGGTAACTGTGGGGGCGAGCGGCGGCTTGATGCTGGAGTTTTAATTGTCAGAATCAGAATTTACAGAATATTAGAATAGGGAGAATTTTGAATAGACCGGCTTTAGAAATTAATGAAAATATTAAACTAATTATTGTTATTGCTTAGTCGTATGCGCCC
The DNA here is from genome assembly GCF_056406855.1 of Mucilaginibacter sp. P1_A3. NCBI lineage: Bacteria > Pseudomonadati > Bacteroidota > Sphingobacteriia > Sphingobacteriales > Sphingobacteriaceae > Mucilaginibacter > Mucilaginibacter sp. P1_A3. Next base: position 65,975 of record NZ_JBFTZJ010000011.1, on the reverse strand, counting down.
AAATAAGGGTATATGACAAGTACTAAACACGAAAAATAATTCTGAAATTCTTTAATTCTGAAAATTCTGATTCAGACCGAAGAACCAATAAACCAATTGAACCAATGAATAAAATATTACAAAAGCCAAGATTAAGTTTCTGGCAAATCTGGAACATGAGTTTTGGCTTTTTAGGCATCCAGTTTGGCTTTGCTTTGCAAACCGGTTATGCAAGCCGTATACTGCAAACCTTTGGTGCCGATGTGGGTAATTTATCCTTGTTTTGGCTGGCAGCCCCACTAACAGGAATGATCATCCAGCCTATAATTGGTCATTACAGTGACAGGACCTGGAACCGACTGGGCAGGCGCAGACCTTATTTTTTAACCGGCGCGCTATTATCCGGCCTGGCACTATGCTTTTTACCTAATTCATCCGGTTTGGCATTCCTGATACCGCCAATTATTGTTGGTGCGGGTATGCTTATGTTAATGGATGCATCCTTTAATGTGGCTATGGAGCCCTTCAGAGCTTTGGTGGCCGATAATTTACCCGATAGCCAGCATACCGCAGGGTTTTCAATGCAAACCTGCCTCATAGGCGTGGGCGCCATTATGGGGTCGGTATTGCCATCGGTATTAACCAATTGGTTCCATGTAACATCTGTAGCGCCAGAAGGCATTGTACCCAACAATTTACTATACTCCTTTTATGCAGGCGGTTTAATATTAATAGGCTGTATTGTATGGACAGTAGTAAAAACAAAGGAATACCCACCAGAGGAGTATGCCAAATTTCATGAACCCGATGTTGAAGTAGTTAAAAGAAGCGGTATCAGGGAGTTTTTGCACGATTTATGGAACATGCCTAAAACCATGAAGCAGTTGGGTTTAGTGCAATTTTTCTCCTGGTTTGCATTGTTTTCCATGTGGGTGTGGACAACCCCCGCCATTGCTACACATGTGTATCATTTACCATCCAATGATACTGCGTCAGTGGCATTTAATAAAGCCAGCAGTTGGGTAGGGATCATGTTTGGGGTATACAATGGAGTTTCGGCTCTTTATGCCCTGTCATTGCCGTGGATAGTTAAAAAACTCAACCGTAAAAAAACGCATGCTTTTTCATTAACCATGGGAGGCATAGGTTTAATATCTGTATTTTTTATCCAGGATCATTATCTGTTACTATTGCCTATGGTTGGCATAGGTTTGGCCTGGGGAAGTATTTTAGCAATGCCTTACGCTATATTATCCAGCTCGATACCACCAAAAAAGATAGGTGTTTATATGGGTTTATTTAATTTCTTTATAACCTTTCCGCAGATAGTGAGCAGTCTTACAAGTAGTTTGATTATCAAAAATCTGTTTAATAGTGAGGCAATTTACGGTTTGGTAATGGGGGGCGTATTTATGTTTATCGCAGCGATGATGGTGTTTTTTGTACAGGATGGTAAAAAAATTCAAATAATAGAGGCTACTAATTAAAAAAAACGTTACAAACTGGCACGGTTAATGATTTTTCCTCAAATCAAATGTTGTATATTGCGTAGTAAGTACACATTATACATATTTGCAGAAACCCCTTTTTTAATAATTTGAATGGAAAGTAATAAGCCGAATCCGGAGGAGATAACAAGTAAGATAGTTGAAGCTGAGAATTTATTGGAAGTGGAGGAGGAGTTTCACCACCTTAATAATCCTGCAGATGGCATAAAACCTATCATTAAGAAATACCTGGGTATACCCAACCATGCAGATCAAATAGGAAATAAATTTTTCTTTTCTGATGGTGATGCCAAGGTTGAAGTAGTTGTAGTGACCGATGAGATCATCCGGGTGAGGCTTGCCCCGCACAGTGTATTTTTGGAAGAATTTTCATACGCGGTTCCCAAACTGGAACATAAAGCGGCAGCATTTACCCTATATGAGGATGCCAGTGAATTTCGCGTTGCTACTAAATCGATAAACTGTCATATCCGCAAAAAAGATTTCTTTATCTCTTTTTCTGATTGCAACAACCACATTACCAGTGCAGATGCAGTGCCTATGCACTGGGAAGAGAATGTGCAATTTGGTGGTTACTACGTTTTTTGTACCAAAACCTGCGGGCCCGACGAAAGCTTTTTTGGCTTGGGCGATAAGCCAACCGAGCTTAACCTGCGTGGTAAACGACTAAAAAACTGGAACACTGATGCCTACTCTTTTGCCTGGAACCAGGATCCGCTGTACCGGAGCATTCCTTTTTACATCAGTGTAAATGAAGGCATAGCGCACGGGATATTTTTTGATAATACTTTTAAGGCGCAGTTTGATTTTGGTGCCGAGGATAAAACCAAAACCAGTTTTTGGGCCGATGGCGGCGAACTGCAATACTATTATATCCATGGTCCGCACATGATGGATGTGGTAAAAAGTTATCATATTTTAACAGGTACCCACCCAATGCCACCGCTTTGGGCGCTTGGCTATCACCAATGCCGCTGGAGCTATTATCCTGAGGCAAAGGTGAAGAAGATAACCAGGGGTTTCCGCGAAAATAAGATCCCCTGCGATGGTATCTACCTGGATATCGATTACATGGATGGCTACCGTTGCTTTACCTGGAACCGCAAATACTTCCCTGATCCAAAGAAGATGATCAGCGAATTGGCTGCTGATGGATTTAAAACAGTTGTAATTATTGACCCCGGGATTCGTGTGGATGATAATTACGAGGTATTTAAACAAGGAAAAGAGAATAGATATTTTTGCCGCCGCAGCGATGACTACTTTATGGAGGGCCATGTTTGGCCGGGCCGTTGCCAGTTTCCGGATTTTACCAACCCCGAAGTTCGCGAATGGTGGGGCGGTTTGTTTGACGAGCTGGTGCAAATGGGCGTAGCCGGTGTTTGGAACGATATGAACGAGCCTGCCGTTTTTGGAGCTGGAACCTTCCCCGATGATGTACGCCACCAATATGATGGGCATCGCGGATCGCACCGCAAGGCACACAATGTTTATGGTATGCAAATGGTACGCTCAACCTACGAAGGTTTGCGCAAGATCATGAAAAATAAACGCCCGTTCACTATTACAAGGGCAGGCTACTCTGGCGTACAGCGTTTTTCATCCGTTTGGACGGGTGATAACGTTGCCTCATGGGAGCATTTAAAATTGGGCAATATTCAATGTCAGCGTTTATCAGTATCAGGTATCTCTTTTTGCGGTACCGATATAGGAGGTTTTAGCGGCGAGCCCGATGGTGAGCTGTTTACCCGCTGGATACAGATGGGTACTTTTTCGCCGTTCATGCGCGCGCATTCTGCCGGTGATACCAAAGAACGTGAACCATGGAGCTTTGGCGAGCCTTTTACGGCTATCAACCGTAAATTTATTGAGCTGCGTTACCGCTTAATCCCTTATTTATACTCCACTTTCTGGGAGCACCACCGTTACGGATTCCCTATTTTAAGGCCGATTGTGATGCATGAGCAGGATTTGCTGTTGAATCATTTTCGCCAGGATGAATTTACTTATGGGGATAAAATACTGGTTTGCCCAGTGATGGAGCCAGGTCAGTTAAAACGGAACGTTTACCTGCCAAAAGGCAAATGGTTTAACTTTTGGACATTTGAAGTACTTGATGGCGGGAAGGAAGTAACGGTTGATACGCCGTTGGAGACTATACCATTATTTGTTAAAGCCGGCTCGGTAATACCAGAATACCCGGTAATGCAATACATTGGCGAAAAGGAAATTGAAGAAGTAAAACTGAATATCTATTACACTGATTACGAAGTTAACTCCTTCCTGTTTGAAGATTACGGCGAAACTTTTGCCTACGAGCAGGATATTTACCTGGAGAAAAAATTTGTAGTAAATGGTGGCTCAAGAACGCTTACCATTAGCCAAAGTATGGAGGGGTTATATACGCCAAGATATGAAGGTTATCATCTTAACATCATCGGCTTGCCGTTTAAACCTGGCAGAATTGTAGCCGACGGTAAATTGGTAAAAGATTTTTATATCAACAGCGATGGAACGGTAGAGTTCAAGTTCAGTAAAAACTTTAAACACATAGAAATAATAAAATAATTTAAAGGCCTCAATAAAATGGGGCCTTTTTTATTGAGCTTAAAAGGAAAGTCGGGATTTTTAAATAAATTCTTAAATCTTGCATAATCCTTTAATCGTGTATAAATCCTGTTATATTTGATTACATAAACCAAAACTCAATCCTGTTATTTGGGTTATTCTTACAAGCCCCAACAGGTTATCTATATCATGGCCAAACAAACTAAGAAAACCGAAACCCCGTTACCGGAAGCAAAGCCAGTAAAAGAGAAGAAAACACCAAAGGCAAAAGCTGCAGCAACACCTGTACCCGCGCCCGAAAAGGTTACAAAGGCAAAAGCCGTTAAGGTTGAGCCCGAAGCCTTGGCTGCTAAAGCCAAGAAAGCGGTTAAAGCGAAAGCTGCTCCTGCAGAAGAAGTTGTTGTGTCCAAGTCAAAATCTGTAAAAGCAAAAGTTGCAGAATCCGTACAGGCTGCTCCGCCTGTAATATTAAAGGCAGTGGAACCATATAGCAGGTTTACCGATTTTGATATTGGTTTATTTAAATCGGGTAAGCATTTTAAACTGTACGAGAAGCTTGGTTCGCACGTGATGGAGTTTAATGGGGTTGTAGGAACCTATTTTGCAGTTTGGGCGCCAAATGCGCAGTATGTGGCGGTTATAGCTAATTTTAATGGCTGGAACAGGGGTTCGCATAGTTTAAATGCCCGTTGGGATGCATCGGGTATATGGGAAGGTTTTATCCCGAACATTGGCGTTGGCGAAACCTATAAATATTATATCAAATCATCAACAGGCGAAGACCTGGAAAAGGCCGATCCCTTTGCACTGCGCTGGGAAGTACCGCCAAGTACCGCCTCTATAGTTGCCGATACTTTTTACGAATGGACAGACAGCGACTGGATGACCAATCGCCATCAACATAACGCAATAGATAAACCATATAGCGTTTACGAGGTGCATTTAGGCTCATGGGCCCGTAATATCGAAAGTCCGGATGAGTTTTTAACTTACACACAGCTTGCACATAAACTGGTGCCTTACGTTAAGGAAATGGGCTTTACGCATGTAGAGTTTATGCCGATTATGGAGCACCCGTACTATCCAAGCTGGGGATACCAGATCTCGGGCTATTTTGCAGCAGCTTCGCGCTACGGTTCGCCGCAGGAGCTCATGTACCTGATTGAAGAATTTCATAAGGCAGAAATTGGTGTGATACTGGATTGGGTGCCTTCGCACTTCCCCGGTGATATTCATGCGCTTTATAAGTTTGATGGTACACACCTGTATGAGCATGCCGATGCCCGTAAAGGCTTTCACCCCGATTGGAAATCATACATATTTAACTACGGGCGTAACGAGGTTAGGGCATTCCTGATCAGTAACGCGCTGTTTTGGCTGGATAGATACCATGCCGATGGTTTACGTGTAGACGCGGTTGCATCTATGCTTTACCTGGATTACTCACGTAAACATGGCGAATGGGAAGCCAATATTTATGGCGGCAACGAAAACCTAGAAGCCATATCATTCCTAAAAGAATTTAACGAGGCTGTTTACAGTCATTTCCCATCAACCCAAACCATTGCCGAAGAATCTACATCGTTCACAGGCGTTAGTCGCCCGGTTTATTTAGGCGGATTGGGCTTTGGAATGAAATGGATGATGGGCTGGATGCACGATACTATTGATTATTTTGCGCAAGATCCAATTCACCGTAAATATCACCATAACGAGATCACGTTTAGTACCATATACGCCTTTACAGAAAACTTTATGCTGCCTTTCTCTCATGATGAGGTGGTATATGGCAAGGGGAGCATGCTACGTAAAATGCCGGGCGATGAGTGGCAGCAGTTTGCCAACCTGCGGTTGATGTATAGTTATATGTTTACCCATCCAGGTACAAAACTATTGTTCATGGGGGCCGAGTTTGGCCAGGGCGATGAGTGGAATTATAGCCAGTCGTTACAATGGCATGTGCTGCAGTATGCCAATCACCAGGGCATGTCAGAAACGGTAAAAACGCTTAACCACTTATACCGCGATGAACCTGCGCTTCATGAAAAGAGCTTTGATTTTACAGGTTTTGAATGGATAGATGGCGGCAATGCCAATGATTCCATTTTGGTTTACGGCCGTATGGGGCACAACAGTAAGGATGATTTGGTTATCATCCTGAACATGACACCTGTACCGCGTTACAACTATCGCATAGGTGTACCCGGCGGTGGTAACTGGAAAGAGATCTTTAACTCTGATGCTCAGAACCTTTGGGGCAGCGGTCTTATTAATTACGATCCCGTAAAAGCTGATCCCGAAAAATGGCATGGCAAAGAGAATTCTATCCGTATTACTATACCTCCATTGGGGGCTACCATATTTAAAAGAGCGCCGGAAACGCCTGCTAAATATGAATTGAAGCGGTAATACTTAATACATAAATAAAACTATTTAACCATTTCATAAACTTTTACGTTTAAGGGATGGTTAAATAGTTAATTATAGATTTACCAGCCTATGAATCCCAAATTCCGCAACCTGTTTTTAATCGGTGGAACTATTGCTTTGCTGATACTTATTATACAGGTTATTATGACATACCCATATATGAGTGCCGAAGGAATATTGTTAAATGCTATACCTGCATTGTTGCTTTACTACCTGGCTTATAAAACCTACCATGAGCATAAGGATGGGGAGTTAATGTGATTTTTTGGATTTTGAATAAAAGCTAAATTTGTTTTATGAACGAATTGAATAATTATAACGGGGATAAGCAGCCCGAAATTTATCCTGACTATGTAATTAAAGGTGTAAAGGATTCTTTAAAGCAAGCGGAGAAAGGGTTGTTAACCCCATTCACAAATATCAAGGCAATGCTTAACCTCGAACAAGATCAAAATTCAAATCCTCAATCCAAATAAATGTTTAACCTGATCGTATTTGGCGTTATTGCGATGGTGATGCTTTTATTGGGCTACCAGATAAAGTATAAAAAGAAGGCCAACCTCATATCTGGTTTTAATGAAGACCTCGTTACCGATGTTGATGGTCTGTGCAATTGGGTAGGCAGGCTGATGCTCATCAACGCCGCGATAGCCCTTTCTACCGGTATTTTAATGGCGTACTTCCCAGTAAAAATGGATCTCGTGCTTATATATTTTGTTTCGGGAATTGCAATTACTTGTGTATTCGCGGTTGTGGGTACACGCAAGTTTAAAAGAAAGTAGCTGTTAATATCCAGCCGGTTAGCGGTGTTCGCCTGCCCGTTAACGCACATGAATTGTAACGTATCCGTACAGTAGAGTAAATTCAAAGTCGATATAATATATTGAATGTCAGTTAATTAAATTTAAGGCATGTAATTGGTTGTCTTTCAGGCATAAACACAATTGTTATGCTTAAAAATTACCTGTTGGTTGCTTTTAGAAACTTATCTAAAAACAAAGCCTTCTCGTTTATCAACATTGTTGGCCTGGCTATTGGTATGGCTGCATGCCTGCTTATTTTGCAGTATGTAAGTTATGAATTGAGTTTTGATAATTTCCACGTTAAAAAAGATCGTGTATACCGCATAAACCAGGACAGGTATAACAATGGTAAACTAAGCACCCAATGGGCGGGCGGAGCCTTTGCACCGGGCAGCGCATTCAAAAACGCTTTACCCGAGATAGAAGATTTTGTAAAAATAGTAGGTGCGGGGCAGGCCCTGGCCAATTATAAAGATCAGAAGATGGTGATCAAAAACGATTACTATGCGGGCGCATCCTTCTTTAATATATTTTCGTTCCCATTGATTAGCGGCGATCCCAAAACTGCGTTAAAGGAGCCAAATACCGCGGTAATATCAGAAGAAATGGCCCGGAAGCTTTTTCATAACACAGATCCTGTTGGGCAAACACTGTATCTTAATACCGATAAACCCATGAAAATTACCGGTGTTATGAAAAAGATACCGGCTAATACCCACTTTAAATTCGACTTTTTGCAATCATACAGTACCCTTTTAAAGGAGAATCCACCTAATAAAGATTTTAACCTGGATGATGCCTGGCTCAATGATGGCTGCACAACCTACCTCTTGCTTAAGCAAGGTGTAGACCCAAAAACGTTGGAGGCTAAGTTTGTGCCGGTAGTAAAAAAAGTATATGACAAGTACAAAAGCGCGGGCGAAGGAGGGATATATACTTTACAACCTGTACAAAGCATTCACCTGTACTCCAACCGGATGCTGGAGTTTCAACCCAATGGCGATGGTAAATCTGTTTATTTACTATTGGGCATAGCCATATTTGTCATCGTTATCGCCTGGATCAATTATATCAACCTGGCAACGGCCCGCGGCATTGGCAGGGCCAAAGAGGTGGGTGTACGTAAAACTTTAGGTTCGGCAAAGGCGCAATTGGTGATGCAATTTATGCTGGAGGCTATGCTGCTCAACGGGCTGGCTATAGTTGCCGCCATTTTGCTTATTGTTATCTGCCTTCCGGTTTTTGCCAATATATCGGGCTTGCAAATGGGTTTTGTTTTGTTTAACGAGCCTGCTTTTTGGGTGGCGGTTTTGAGCATATTCCTCCTCGGTTCGTTCTTCTCCGGCTTCTATCCGGCTATTGTGTTATCTGGTTTCAGGCCGGTAGAGGTGATGAAAGGGAAAATATCGGCATCTCCCAAAGGTATTATTTTGCGTAAAAGCATGGTAGTATTCCAGTTTGCCGCATCCATATTTTTGTTGATCGGCTCGCTCACCGTTTTCAAACAGTTGCAATTTATGCAGAGCCAGAAGCTGGGCTTAAAGATTGACCAGACATTGGTCATTAAAGCGCCATTGGTTAAAGTAGATTCCTTTTACCGCAGCATGAGCGCCTTTAAGCAGGAGGGCCTGGCACAATCAACGGTTAAAAATATAACCGTCTCTACATCTATCCCCGGCGAACCCGTATTTTGGAACGCGGGCGGTATTAAACTGGTAGGGGCCGATCAAACCAAGGGTAAGCAATACCGCATCATCGGCACCGATTATGATTATCTTAACGGCTATGATATTAAATTGCTGGCCGGCAGAAAGTTCTCTAAAGATTATGGTGATGAGCCGCATAGCGTGGTCCTCAATAAAAAGGCTACCGAACAAATGGGTTTTAATAAGCCAGATGAAGCCATAGGTAAACGCATTGATTTTTGGGGACAGGTTTACACCATAGTTGGCGTGGCCGATAACTTTCACCAGCAATCTTTGAGGGATACCTATGATGCGCTGATATTCAGATGTATCCCGGATGTAAGGGGATACGTATCGGTAAAAATAAGTTCCAGTAATATTACCCAAACCGTTGCCGGGCTAAAGCAAACCTGGTCGGCTTTTTTTCCCGGCGATCAGTTCGATTACTTCTTTTTAGATCAGTATTTTAACGAGCAATACAAGGCCGACCAGCGCTTTGGGCAGGTGTTTGGTGTATTTACCGGCATCGCCATTTTTGTGGCCTGCCTTGGCTTATTTGGGCTGGTATCCTATACCATAGTGCAGCGCACCAAGGAGATTGGTATCCGCAAGGTATTGGGAGCTACGGTAAACAATATATTAACCCTGCTTTATAGAGATTTTGCCTTACTGGTTATAGTATCATTTGTAGTATCAGCGCCACTTGCCTGGTATGCCATATCCAAATGGTTACAAACGTATGCCTTCCGGGTTGATATTAATCCCTTGCTGTTTGGCATTCCGTTTTTGGTAGTGATGGTTATTGCCTTTGCCACAGTTTCATTTCTAAGCATAAAGGCCGCGCTGATGAACCCGGTGAAAAGTTTAAAGACAGAGTAAATTAGTCAAAGGGGTTTTCTGCGGATGGGTATGTCGGCTGTATGTCTTGTTTTTGGTGTTATATCTCCATTGCCTATTTATTTTGTTATTTTGTGGCATGCCAGTTTTAACAGCTCCTGATAAATCCGTTTTGCGAACCTATCCATTGCTGCAAAGTGATGGTGAGTCGGCATCAATGATTGAGGTGCGGGCGGCCGAAACCGGTTGTGGCGAGTTTAAACTCGATCCGGCATTTTTAATCCCTCACCGTAAAGATTATTACCTGTTTGTGCTGGTAAAGAAAGGCAATAATCGTCATTGGGTCGATTTTATGCCCTACACCATAAAGCCCGATACTTTTTACTTTACAGTACCGCAGCAGGTGCATCTTAAAGAACACTCGGGCCCCATGGAAGGCCTTTTTGCCAGCTTTACCGAGGAGTTTTTGCAACTGGAGGAGAACCGCATGCTAAAACAGCTGCCCATTATCCAGAACCCTGCCGGTGCGCATGAGCTTTTACTCAGCCAGCAGGACATGGTCTTTGTTGAAGATGTAATGACAAAAATGCTGGCTGAATTTAATACCGATGGCAGCTGGCGCAACCACATGCTTACATCGTGGTTGCGGGTATTGGTAATATACCTCAGCAGGTTGTATGCCGAGCAGTTTAGTGAAACCTGCTTTACCCTAAACTATTGCCTGCTTAAAAACTTCCAGACGCTTATTGGCGAACATTATGCCACCCAGCATGATGTTACAGCCTACGCCGAAAAACTCAACATAACACCCGGTCACCTTACCGAAGTTATTAAACAGCAAAGCGGCAAAACCGCCATTACCCATATTCATGAGCGCCTTATTGTGGAGGCCAAACGCAGGCTATTGCATACCGATCTGTCGGTTAAGCAAATTGCAGATGAACTTGGTTTTGAGGATGCCGCGTACTTTAACCGCTTTTTTAAACGCCTTACAGATACCACGCCGATAAACTACAGGCAGCAAATCCGGGAAATGTACAGTTAATGCCCTGCTATGTGCAGTGGTATTAAAATGGCGCCGCCGTAGCTTTGCTTTATGAATAAACAAACAGTTTTAATAACCGGTGCCAATAAAGGCATTGGCTTCGAGACCGCCCGCCAGCTGGCCAGGGCAGGTTACCATATATTTCTAGGCGCACGCGATAAAACCAATGGAGATAAAGCCGTTGAACAGCTAAAAGCAGAAGGGTTTGCAGATGTGGAATTGTTGCTGATTGATGTTGCAGACGAACAATCGGTTCAGCAAGCGCATACCAACCTTGCCAAACGAATTGACCATTTAGATGTGCTGATCAATAATGCAGGCATCCCCGGCGCTTTTCCGCAGCCGGCAACAACCGTGAGCGACGATACCATGAAACAGGTTTTTGAAGTAAATTTCTTTGGCGTGATACGCACCGTAAGGAATTTTATCGACCTGCTTAAAAAAGCCGAAAACCCAAGGATAGTAAATGTAACCTCAGATTTGGGTTCGCTCACTTACCATAACGATCCGGACTGGGAGTATTATCACTTTAAATCGGCAGCTTATGGTCCGTCAAAAACGGCTTTAAATGCCTACACCGTTGCACTGGCATTTGAATTGAAAGACCAGGTGAAAGTGAACATGGTTAACCCCGGCTACACCAATACCGAATTTAACGGTAACCAGGGCCCAAAACCGGTAGAAGATGGCGCAGCACCAATTGTGGAATATGCTATGATTGATAAGGATGGCCCAACAGGCAAATATATCAGTGATAACGGCGAAACGCCCTGGTAGGTTTTTGGGAGCAAGGAGCAAGGACTTTTGGACAAAAGACTAGAAGATAAAAGAGTAAGGACTTTTGGACAAAAGATTAAAAGCTGTGTTATTGTGGGGTTTGAAATAAGGGGCTTTAAAGGTGAAATGACGTTGGAAAAGTTTGTCAATCCTGAGGAACGAAGGATCTATTTGCAGACTGTGCAGGGCAAAGAAGCATGGCGAATAATAGATCCTTCACTCCATTGATGACAAGAAGTTTTTTGCGAACATGTCATGGGTAGGTAGGTTCGACGCAATCTCCAAACTACGCGGGTGGAGAGGCATGGCGCATACTCAGCATGGGGACCACAAAGGGTGGACGCTTGCGGTAGCGGGGCGTGGTATTTCTACAAACAGGTAACACCTAAAGGTGCAGGTATTTATTTTTTTTTGCCTCTGGCAGGTGTTTTCACTGCACAAGCCTGAGGTCTGGATATCGCATCTAATAACCGATTACAACTGTAACAATTTTACAGGATAAGAACAGCTGTTATGGCCTTTTGGAAAACGAAATCATCAACCAATGGTGAAAATATCAATCACAAATTGAGTGAATAATATTTTAGATTAATTTTTTTTCTTTTTGAGAGAATAAATTATATAGTTTTGCGCGCGTTCTTCGGGCCGAATAGGCCTGCAGGGCAACACTATCTATTCGTACAAAAATCTCAACTATGAAAAAAACACTTCCATTTTTATCCTTACTTGCGGTTATGGCTATTGCAGGCTGTAGTAAAAAAAACAGCGTAACGCCGGTAACCAGCCACCAGGTTACCTTCAGTACAAATGCAAGCGGCTACAAAACCGTGATAAGCCTTCAGGCAAAAGGAACTGCTGCCGAGGATGCTAAAGTATTAACATCGGCAACCAATACCGGTACCAGTTTTGCTTATAACACCACCATCACCACCGGCGATCATTTGCTTATCAGCATCACCCCCGATGGCGCTAAAGATGTGTATCATTATCAAATTGACGATAATGCTGCAAAAGCCGATGGCGGCGACGTAAGCGTGGCAGCAGGCACATCATTAGTGCTACATTACCCTAAAAACTAATTTACTGTATTTTACCGCCCTTCAATAAAAAAGGGAGGTAATAAAATAAGTTAACAAGGCCGCCTTTGGGTGGCCTTGTTTGTTTTTGGGATAGCCTATCATCACAACTTTATTGCGAAGAACAAGGCAATCGCAGGCTTTACAAGTCGGCTTTTCACCGTTCGCGATTGCCGCGCTGTGCTCGCAATAGCATAGTGGAGAAGCAGTATTTTGCAACTAAAAAGCCCCGGCTAATGCCAGGGCTTTTTGGTATAAATTAAGATTGATGATCTGGGATTAGATTTTGCCTAATTCCTGAACAAGGTCGATCAGTTTGTTTGAATAACCCCATTCGTTATCGTACCATGATACTACTTTTACAAAGTGATCATTCAGGCCGATACCTGCTTTTGCATCAAAAATTGATGTGCGTGCGTCGCCTTTAAAGTCTTCAGATACTACGTCATCTTCAGTGTAGCCAAGAATGCCTTTTAGTTCACCTTCAGAAGCTGCTTTCATAGCTGCTTTGATGGCATCATATGAAGCACCTTTTTTCAAACGTACAGTTAAATCAACAACAGATACGTCGGCAACAGGAACACGTAAAGACATACCAGTTAATTTACCTTTTAACTGAGGTAAAACTAAACCAACTGCTTTAGCAGCACCTGTTGATGAAGGGATGATGTTTTGGTAAGCGCCACGGCCACCTCTCCAGTCTTTTGCAGACGGGCTATCAACAGTTTTTTGAGTAGCTGTAACAGCGTGTACAGTAGTCATTAAACCTTCTTCGATACCAAAGTTGTCATCCAATACCTTAGCGATAGGGGCTAAACAGTTGGTAGTACATGAAGCGTTTGAAACGATAGTTTGATCTGCTTTTAATTCTTTATGGTTAACGCCCATTACAAAAGTAGGGGTATCATCTTTAGCTGGCGCGCTCATTACTACTTTTTTAGCACCGGCATCAATATGTTTTTGAGCAGATTCCTGAGTTAAGAATAAGCCAGTTGATTCGATGATCACTTCGGCACCTACTTCGCCCCATTTAAGGTTAGCAGGGTCCTTTTCAGCAGTAACACGGATGGTTTTACCGTTTACAACCAAATGTCCGCCTTCAACAGCAATAGTGCCTTTGAATGCTCCGTGAGTTGAATCATATTTCAACATGTAAGCCATGTAATCTGGCTCAACCAGGTCATTAATACCAACAACTTCAATATCGGATCTTTCAATTGCGGCCCTGAATGCCAGACGGCCAATACGGCCGAAACCGTTAATTCCTATTTTCATGATTTTTTTAATTTTTATTAGAATAGTAGGTTAATAAATTATTTATGGGTTCTTTTATAATGTTTGCAATTTGAAGGTTAGCCTCGGCAGCGCTCTCATATAAAAGTTCCTGAAAATTGGCAGCAACCGTGCCCACAAAATGGATGGAGGCTTCTGGATGTTGCTTACTCAAAGGTACTAAATATGTGGAAATTAGCGTGCTAAATCCTTTTTTTATGACACCCTGTAGATGGTTGTCCAATTTGTTCTCGATGTAAAATTCGGTAAATGAGCTGAGGAATAATGCCGGTTGTTTTTGACGATAAACCTTCTCTAAAAGCGTTTTTCTATCGGCATCATATTTATGGATGAATTTTTTGCGGATGTTTGGCGGTAGGGTTTGGTTCATGAAACCTTTAATAAGCTGCCGGCCCAGCCAGTTACCGCTTCCTTCATCGGCCAGTATATAACCAAGGCCATAATTATTCGGTGCAACTTTTTTACCATCGTACCAGCCGGCGTTTGAGCCGCTGCCGCAAATGCTCACAATGCCCGGCGAGTTTTTGCAACAGGCGATGGCCGCGGCGGTAATATCATGCTCAACAGTTACCTTACCAAACTTGAAAAATGCTGACAGGGCGTTATGGATCACCTGCTTGCGTTCATTAGATGAGGCACCAGCGCCAAAAAAATAGATGCGTTTTATTTGTTCGGCGTGGTGTATAAGGTTGATGTTTTTGTTGAGGAGCTGCAGTATGTGCTTTTCGTCGTTAAAATAGGGATTGATGCCATTGGTTTTAAAGGAAGCAATAGTTCTTCCTTTATCGGCCAGGCGCCAATGTGCAAAATACGATCCGCTATATACTACTGCAATCATTAATTATATCGATAATATATCTGCCATAAGTAAAAGATCTGGTTCCAGTTTAAACTCATGATGGTTAAGTGCTTCCTCTAAAGTGGTGAGCACAATGTTATTGGCTTGCAAACCTACCATTTTTTGTGATTCTCCCGCTATCAAAGCGTTAACTGCTGCAAAACCTAAACGGCTACCCAAAATACGGTCAAAACTGGATGGGCTGCCGCCTCTTTGCAAGTGGCCTAATATAGTTACTTTAATGTCGTAGTTTTTAACTTCTTTTTGCACCGCTTTGGCTACGTCATAAACGCCGCCGTTTTTATCACCTTCGGCCACAATAACAATGCTTGATGATTTTTTATTCATATGCCCTTCCTTCAGGTTTTGAATAAGATCTTCAATGGCGGTTTGTTTTTCGGGCAGTAAAATGGCTTCGGCACCGCATGAAATTCCGGCACGCAGGGCAATAGCACCCGAGTCGCGACCCATCACTTCAATAAAAAACAGGCGGTCATGCGCATCGGCTGTATCGCGTATTTTGTCAATAGCTTGTATAACCGTATTGGTAGCGGTATCAAAACCCAGGGTATAAGTTGAGCCGCAAAGGTCGTTATCAATAGTGCCGGGAACGCCCATTACCGCTATATCGGGATATTTTCTTGAAAAACGCAGGGCACCGGTAAAGGTACCATCGCCACCAATTACCACCAGGGCATCAATGCCGTGCTCTTTTAAATGCTTGTAAGCAGTGGCCATACCTTCATCTTCTTTAAAAGGCAAACAGCGGGCTGTTTTTAAAATAGTACCTCCTAAATTCAATATATTACTTACCGAGCGTTTGTTCATGTCGTACATGTCGTTCTCAATAAGTCCTTTATAACCTTGTCTTACACCTACAACCTCAAGGCCGTTGTATATAGCTGTTCTAACCACCGCACGGATACATGGGTTCATTCCAGGGGCATCACCACCAGAAGTTAAAACAGCGATTTTTGAAATTTTATGCATTTTTACACCACTAAATTTGTGCTACGAAGATACAGTGTGTAAATTACACCATTAAATTTATTTGTTTTTTTTTAGATTAGAAATTAAGGACCTATATTTAAACCATTAACTTAAATCTCAACAACTATTTTGGAAGTAATGCTACCTAAGTTTGATTCCGTATTCTCTATAGATTGCGTAATTTTTGGTTTTGAAGCCGGCGAACTTAAGATTTTATTGATAGAGCGAAACGAAGAACCATATAAAGACTGGTTTGCGCTACCTGGCTATATAGTTGAGCAGGATGAGAGTATAGATGACGCGGCAGAACGTATCTTATATGAACTTACCGGCCTGCGCGATTTGCACATGCAGCAGTTTCATACTTTTGGCGAAGTGAACAGGCACCCGCAGGGACGCGTGATTACGGTGGCTTATTATGCGCTTATCCGTATTAACGGGCAAAAAGAGCTGCGCCCGGTAACCCAATTTGCAAAGAAAGCTATCTGGCACCCGGTTAATGATTTGCCCAAGCTGGCCTTTGATCACAGCGAGATTTTCAATACTGGTTTTAACAAGATCCGCAGGAGATTGCACTATCAGCCGATTGCCTTTGAATTGCTGCCAGAAAAATTTACGCTAACCCAACTGCAATCGCTTTACGAGGCCGTGCTTAATAAAAAACTGGATAAAAGAAATTTCCGCAAAAAGATGCTCAGCTACGGCTTTTTAAAAGAGTTGGACGAAAAGCAAAAAGGTGTATCATACCGCGCTGCTAAACTATACAAGTTTGATAAACGCAAATACGGAAAAATTTTCCAGGGCGAAATGAATTTGGGATAGGAGGAGAGTTAAGAATCAAGAATCAAGATAGCTGCACTTTGCAGGGTTAATATAAAACGGGCTGGAATTATTTCCGGCCCGCTTCTTTTTCTTTGCTTTTGGCGTCTTGTTTAATATAAAAGGGTTGGAAGTTTTACCTCCAACCCTTTTTCTTGACTCTTGATTCTTGACTCTCGCAGCTACAAAGAGCTTGGCGATAACTCTAAATGGTATTTTACCAGGTTATCTATAGGCGAGCGGATGATGTTACCTACAACCATTCCGTTTTCGGTAACTACTTCTTCCAGTACGTTACGGAAATTGTAACCAACCGAGCCTATGCAGTTAAAGGTATATTTCTGATAGTCAGGGTAATGTGTAACCAGGTTGCGGAAGAAATCCTCAAACGAGGTGCGTACCAGGTTGCGTGAGTATTCTATATGCACGTTGTTATCATAAACAAACTTGCTGAAACTGGCGCAAAAGCGGTTTGCACGTGGCTGGGTATAAACCTGCTCGTTGATATCATCGGGCGTAAGTTTAAAGGTTTCCCAAAACAGGTTACGTACTGGCTCGGGCATATAACCGCGTAAATAATCAACCAGTAATTTTTTGCCGATGTAGCAGCCGCTGCCTTCATCGCCAAGGATGTAAGCACCCGAATCGATGTTTTGAACAACATCCTTACCATCGTAGAGACAGGTATTTGTACCGGTGCCCAATATAGCTGCAAAGCCTTCGGTGTTACCCAAAAGGGCACGTGCCGCCGCCAACAGGTCATGGCCAATATACACCTTTGATTTGGTGAAAACCGCTTCCATAGCTTCTTTCACAATGTTACGCATATCGGGCGTTGAACAACCCGCGCCATAGTAATTAACTTCGGTTATTTCATCTTTTTCAAGATCGGTAGGCAAACTTTCGTTTAACGATTGTATGATGTACGCGGTGCTCGAAAAATAGGGATTGTAGCCCTCAGTGTTAAAATACACTTTTTTACCCTCTTCAGTAACCAGACACCAGTTTGTTTTAGTTGAGCCACCGTCAGCAATTATGATCATAAATTAAGTTTTTAAAAAAAAATTCGGTTAAAAGTAGGATTAACTTATTGTAAAAAAAACACTTTGTAATCTAAAAGATAAAAATTGCCATTTTCACCTCAAGAACAGTTTCTTTTTACACAAAATCTAACTTTAATGGCATAACGTATCATTATTAATAACGCTTTATTATAAAATTAGGGTATTATAATAAATGTAAAACTAACATATAATTAAGGATCAGGCCATTGAAGCAAGCTTTTCTGCAATTGTACGTAATGTTAAATAATTTAACAACACCTATTAACAATACTTGAATATAATTATGCTAAACCAATTTAGTTTACATAAAGGAAAGCGAATTTTTTGGCGAAATATGAACTGATTTAATAGCCGGAAAATTACTCTTCAACCAGCTCACCATAAATTCCGAGCCGGGTTCTTCACTGGCGATGTGCCCCAACACAATCAGCGATAAATTATCCCCCTTCGCACGGGCATCGCGCACATATTCTGCAGTTTCCCATTCCTGTATTTCTCCCACTATTAATACATCAGGCTTTATCTTACTGGCCTCGCCTATCTGCCTTTTACCACCTGCCGCTCCGGGTAAAAATAATACCTTTTGGCAGCTTTGCGCCGGATCGCCGATGTATCTTAACATACCAATAGATAGTTTTGTTTTAAGGTACGCAATCAATGAACTTAAGGTAGTAGCAGGCAGTACAAGTACGTTGCCCAACTCGGGTTTAAGATAAGCACCCCAGTTTAACTGCTTCAGCACTCCTGCTCCAACACCATCAGGCTTTAGGCTGTGGATATAATCGTGGTTTCGCCATACGGCTATGTTATGTTCTTTAAGTAGTTGAGTTTTGTATTGGTATACATCGTCATTAGCCAGCCATTGAGTTTCATCGGCATGGTTATAAAAAGTAGGCTCATGGGCAATAATGAAATTGGCGTTTAAAGCTATGGCCTGTTTAATAACCTCAATGGTGGCAAACATGGTTGTAATGATCCCGGTAACTTTAATGTCCCTGCTGCCGCTTTTAAGTGTATCAACAGTTGAGGGGAAAGGTGCGCCTGCAATTTGACCAATAAATTTATCGATGATCTGCCCTACAGTAACATCATCATTTACCTCAAAGAAACTGGCAGCGTTCCCTGCAAAGGGCATGGTTAAAAAAGCGGTAGCTGCCGTCACTTTGCTTAGGTTGAAAATAAATTTGCGCCTGTTATGGTTCTCAGTTAAGGGAAAAAGATCTTTTGTAGGGTTCATAATGGTTGATTGGGTGGATCAAATATAAAGAATAGGGGGGAATTGGTTTCTGATCACAGAAGATTGTTTAAAATTCATAGTTTAGGGTTGCAAGCACTTTAAACATTACCTTAAATAAAACAGATGCCACTCACCTTTGCTCATCCCGCTATAATTTTGCCTTTAAGATATCTTCCGAAACGATGGGTTTCGTTAACGGGCCTCGTCATAGGCAGCATGGTGCCCGATTTTGAATACTTTATGCGAATGAGGGTGAAAAGCATTTACAGTCATACCTTGTTCGGATTATTTTGGTTCGATCTCCCCTTGGGGCTTATCTCAGTGCTTATTTACCGGTTAATTATTAAAGATAAACTTATAGATCATCTCCCCGAAACATTTAACAGACGATTTTCGGCTTATAGGGGCGGCGCTGCTTCAGAACTATCATTTGCTGTTATCGCGATCGTGTGTTTATCGGTCATCATCGGTGCTGCGTCGCACTTAATTTGGGATGGCTTTACCCATCCCCATGGATATTTTGTAGTCGCTATGCCGGCACTGTCAGCCATCGTTCATTTGGGTAGTCAGCAGGTGTATGTTTATAAATTGATGCAGCATAGCAGCACCCTCATTGGGTTGGCTGTTATTGTTGCAGGGATATTACTTATGCCTGAAAGAAGTAGCACAAAAACTGCTCACATAACAAAATATTGGTTAACTATTGTCTTGGTAAGCATATTAACCACTGTAGCCAGGTTGATAACGGGACTTACCTTTCATGACTATGGAAGCTTAATAGTTAGCGCAATTGCAGGGGGAGTAATAGGTTTGGTTATCGCTTCTTTTACTATTGTAAACTATAAAACAATGAATTAACTTGAATGATATATTTATAATGACTGTGTCCTTTTTACACATAGGGGTTGCAGTATTTAGTAAAGTGCCCTATATTTGCCCCCTCATAAGGTAAGTGGTTCACACTTATTAATTGTGATAAGGTTTAGGTTTAAAGCCCCAAGCAGCGAGTGCGAGGGGCTTTTATTTTGAACCTGATTTTTTGATTGGCGGGCTGGCATGGCGGTTTTTTTATTGACTTTTTATTGTAGCCGGGTAATTGAAATAAAAAACTTATTCACTACCTGGAGAAATTCATAACCATTTGTCAATAATTTCGTATTAGTTACAAATCACAAATTGATATGAATTTTATAATTGCGTTTGGGGCAATTTTGCTCTCGCTTGGTATTTTTTTGATAGTAGCAATACTATTCTTCAGTCTCTTAAAATACATTAAAAAGAAGTATTACCCTAACTGGAAATTTCCCGACTATATAAGTGTTGGATATGCCGAATATCTGTACAAAAAGTATATAAAAAGGGAGCGTCTGTAATCATTAAAAAAAAATTGATTGATATTTAACCATAATTTTGCATCTTTGCACCGCGAAAAATACGATGGTTTCCTTCATAGTGCTATTGTTTAAAACGCAGATGGTCCCATAGCTCAGCTGGATAGAGCAACAGATTTCTAATCTGTAGGTCTTAGGTTCGAATCCTAATGGGATCACAAGCATTACCAAAAACAGCCTTTACGATACCGTGGAGGCTGTTTTTTGTTTCACAAATTGCTTCACATGCTGCCTTTTGGCCGGTTTCAGGGCCTTTGTTTCAAATCTTTATCACAACCTTTCACAAGCTTTATCAATACTAATGATTTTTACCAGGGCGTTACTTATAAGGTATAGCCTCAGGCGGCTTCTATTGCCTATGTAACTACCGGAGGTATAACTTATCCGTTTATAAAAAAACACTTAAATCCACGTAGTTTATTTAACAATACCAACAATGACTGGTATATTTATCGATATTCGGAAGTTTACTTTTGTTAACAGAGGCTTTAAACGAGGAGGGTAAGACGGGCGAAGTATTACCCTATATTACACAGGTCTGCACCCGTGCATTTGGCGGAAGTTCAGCCCCTGCTATTGCCGCGGATCACTCCGGGTTGAGAAGCGCTGTTATGTACGAAAGGCGGGTAGAGCTCGTTTTTGAAAATAAGAGGTGGACCGATCTGGTTAGTACCGGGTAGGCAAAGCAAGTGCTGAATGCCCAGGGTGTAAAAATTAAAGCAGATCAACAAGCTTATTATTATCCGTCACCAACTTCTGTTATGGCTGGCTTTCTTGCGTCTTTTTATAACGTTATGGATACCAGGTTTTTGTTTCTTGTTCCGCAGTCAGAAATTGTGGTCAATCCTGCGGTTAGGCAAAAACTGGTTATTAAAAAATATTATTTTACTATTTTAAAAAGCGATCCTATCTTCATGCAATTATTACCATCTGTGCAAAGATCAGGGCTGCTTTGGAAAAGGTACGGTCTGCAAAATATCAGATCGGCAATGCCGGCTGATATTTGATCTGAATACATACTTATTATACACCTAATGATGATAAAAAAAATCGCTTGTATGCCTAAAACGGCTGTTCTGTTTTTGTTGCTTCTGTTTTTATTTGCTCATGACGTTTTGTTAGCTGCCGATAAGGGCGCTTCAATAGTCGGCTTGGAAGTTGAGTATACCAGCACACCGATTGGTATTGACGTTAAAACGCCCCGGTTTAGCTGGCAAATGTTGGCGCCTGAGGGATCCCGGGAGTATAGTCAAACGGCCTACCAGGTAACGGTCAAAGATGCCACGGGCAAGTTAGTTTGGAACAGCAATAAAGTAAAAAGCGGCATAGCTTTAGGAATTGTTTACACAGGAAGCCCGCTTAAAGGTACCACGAGGTATACATGGACAGTAAGAGCCTGGGACCAGACAGGCAGGGTATCTTCAGGTACTTCATGGTTCGAAACCGGGCTCATGGATACTGGCATGTCTGGCTGGAATGGTGCTCAATGGATAGGAGGAGGGGATGGTGATTTGGTGCTTTATGCGCATTACCTGCCTTTATTTGACCTCAAATATAAGCTGAGCATCAATCCTGGCAGCAAGAGAGCGAGTGTGATTTTCGCTGCTAACGATCCCCGCCTGATGGATAGCAATAAAAATATCTTTCAGATAGCGAACAAGAAAAATGAAGCTTACTTTAAAGTAGAATTGGATATTTCTGCACTTGAAAATGGTGGCAATGCACAAATCAATATTTACCGGGCTGGCTATTCCAATGGGGATATCGCTGGTAAGGTAATTAAAAGTTTTCCTGTCAAGCCTGATGTGATCGGCAAGGGCAATCAAAACAAGGCGCATCAATTTCTGGTTCAT
The DNA here is from genome assembly GCF_056406855.1 of Mucilaginibacter sp. P1_A3. NCBI lineage: Bacteria > Pseudomonadati > Bacteroidota > Sphingobacteriia > Sphingobacteriales > Sphingobacteriaceae > Mucilaginibacter > Mucilaginibacter sp. P1_A3. The sequence goes on along the minus strand of NZ_JBFTZJ010000011.1, from coordinate 43,782 downwards.
AATGAATATGGTACCCTAACGTTGTCTGTAGACAACGATAAATCATTCTTTATACCAGAAGAGGTGAAAAATGAACCTGCTCCCGGAGGGTTTCCCACAGGAAATCGTGGTGCCTTTGTAACCTTAAATCCCCTGGGCCCCGGCCATGATGTAATCTCCTATGGCATGCTTGGTGATATTGGTTTTTCTGCTGATGCCGGGCAAAAAGCCTCTTTCTCTGATCTTGCGGTATCTAACATTCGCATGCCGGGGAATATTTTATTTAAAGAAGATCTTGGCAACTCCGGATATAAGGGGATATTTAAATCTGATGCCAGCGATCCAGGATCGGGTTTAACCGTTAAAGACGGAGCATACCAGATTAACGGTGGAAGTAATGGCGCTTTTATAGTTGCGGATCCGAGCCATAACGCCATGCCTATGTTGAGGGCCAAATTTGATGCAGCGAACAAAAGCATAGCCAGTGCACGGCTTTATGTTACTGCAAGAGGCATTTATGAGATTTACCTGAACGGTAAACGGGTGGGCGATGATTATTATAACCCCGGCCTTACGCAATACAATAAAACCCATCTTTATCAAACTTATGATGTAACCGGTATGGTTAGCAATGGACCTAATGCCATAGGCGCTATGCTGGGTGAGGGCTGGTGGAGCGGCATGCTCAGTTATGGCGCTATCTGGAACCATTTTGGCGATCGGCAATCGTTATTGGCAAAACTGGTCATTACTTATGCTGATGGTTCAAAGGACGTAATCACTACGCAGGACAAAAACTGGAAATATTACAATAAAGGGCCAATCATATATAGTAGCCTCGATATGGGAGAAGTAGATGACGCCACACGGGAACAAGCAGTGAAAGATTGGAGTACGGCGAATTATGATGATCGAAACTGGCAGAAAGCAGTAGAAATTGCTTTGAAGGGAACCACCTATTCGGGAGATTCCCAGGATTTTGCGGGTAACCGGCAAACGCTTGATTTTGATCATGTTTCACTGATAGGACAGATCGGTAATTCTGCCGGTATTTATAAAATACTAACGGCAAAAAGCATGAAGGAAATTCGTACGGGAGTATACGTGTATGATATGGGGCAGAATTTTGTAGGCGTGCCTAAGATAAGTATCAAAAATGGAAGAGCCGGGGAGAAAGTCACTTTGAGATATGCTGAAATATCATACCCTGACTTAAAGGAGTCAGGTAAAAACGTAGGTATGATTATGACGGAGAACTATCGTGCCGCTTTAAGCCAGGATATTTACATCATGAAAGATGGCGACCAGGTTATCCAGCCACATTTTACCTCGCACGGATACCAATATATTGAAATTACAGGTGTTAAGGAACCCCTGGCGCTGAATGCCGTTCAGGGCTTAGCCATCAGTTCGATAAAAAAACTGACTGCTGATTATGCTACTTCCAATCCGAAGGTGAACCAGTTATGGTCAAACCTGACCTGGTCAAACATAGATAACTTTCTGACTATCCCCACCGATTGCCCCCAAAGAAATGAGCGTATGGGTTGGTCGGGTGACATTAGTATTTTTTCGCCAACGGCCACCTATGTTTCCAACGCAGATCAGTTTTTACGGCGGCATATGATAGCTATGCGTGACCTGCAGACGGATAAGGGACGGTTCACGGATATCGCTCCGGTAGGTGGGGGTTTTGGCGGGATTATCTGGGGCAGCGCGGGCATCACGGTGGCCTGGGAAGCTTATCAGCAATATAATGATATATCATTACTGGCCGAACATTATGATGCCATGTGCAGGTATATGGCTTATATAGAGTCGACCATTGACCAGAAAACTGGCTTGAGCTCGGATGGGGTATTGGGCGACTGGCTTGGCCCGCAATATCTTCAGCTTGGCACAGCATTCCCGGTTACTGCTTATCATGTATATGACCTGGGTATCATGGCAAAGGTTGCGGGTATCTTAGGCAAAAAGGAAGATGCGCAAAAATTCAGGGAAAGATATAATGAACGCAAGGATTTCTTTAACCGGACCTTTGTAAACACCGATAAAAAAGCCGTTGGATTGGTAGGGGGAGGATTATTTGGTGGCCCGGCGAAACGGGAATTTAAGGTTTCAGATACACAAACGGCTTACGCCGTAGGCCTGGCGCTTGGAACATTCGCTGATGAAAACATATCTTATATGGTGAAAAACCTGGCTGCTGCTGTTGAACGCGAAAACAAAGACGACCAGGGCATTGTACGGTCGCCATATTCACTGATGACGGGATTTGTGGGTACAGCGGGTATCAGCAAGGCCTTGTCTGATCATGGATATAGCGGGTTGGCATACAAGATGTTGCAGAATGACCATTATCCGTCATGGCTTTACGCTATTGACCAGGGTGCCACAACCATTTGGGAAAGGTTAAATGGCTATACCGTTGAGCAAGGTTTTGGGGGCAATAACAGTATGAATTCGTTTAATCATTATTCGTTTGGAGCGATAGGGCAGTGGATGATGGCTTATTCCATTGGGATACAACGTGATGAGCCTGGATTTAAAAAGTTTATACTGCAACCCGAACCAGACCTAAGTGGCCAAATGACCTGGGCCAAGGGCTATTATGATTCTCCTTACGGTCGCATTAACAGCAGCTGGAAAGTAGACGGTAAAGTGTTAGTTTATAAGGCAACGGTACCGGCGAATACATCGGCCACTTTATATCTTCCTGCTGTTAATGTAAAATCTGTATCTGAAAGTGGTAAACCAGTTTCGGGTATAAAGGGTATCAGCTTTGTAAGGTTTGAAGGAAATAAAGCGATATATAAATTGGGGCCTGGAAGCTATGATTTCAAATCGAAGCTATAGGGCTTTTCAGATCAGGGGATTCGAGGTCAGAAGTATCTATTTGTCGTTGTATGGGGGATAGGAAAATCAGTAAAAAGCCATTTGATTAAAGGCAGGTTTAAATAACTGCCTTTAATACTGCTTTTGCATTTAATCACTTTTTACCCATGAACAGAGAACCCAATCTGCGCACGTTGATTAGTACGATGAAGCCAACGCTTAATAGTGGCGACTACGATGAAAAAGACAATTGCAATTATCATTAACCTATTTATCGCCGTGCTGTTTATTGTTTTACCACAAGCTAAAATTACCTGAGCGAGGTCAGGAAAGGGTAAGGTCATGCTGAAGGTATTCAAAGACCGGGCAGGTTATATGTGATCCGAAAGCTTGCATATATACGTCAGCTTTCAACCATTCAAAATGTATGCTTTCAAAATCTGAGGGGCAGTTGGAATGGAGGGATTGCGTGCAATTACAGGAATTCTTGATATAACATTTTATTATTAAGCTGAATGACTATATTCGGTTCCCAAATTATTCAATGCGAGTAGCACATTATAAATACAGCGCCGGGCAGATATTTTTCGATTTAATCATACTACCGCTTATCATAGTTGCATTTTATATGCTTTTTATAGCGCGCTTTCCCGATCACAAACCCTGGCTTGTTTTTAGTTTCCTTTCGTTAATAATTATTGTAAGGTTCATTTATATTATGACTGCGTATTTGATCCCTTATTTAAAAGATGAAACAGTTCTGGAATTGGATAATGATAAGCTGCAACTTTTTCTAAAAGGGAAATTGCTGCTTCAAGTTCCCAGGGATGTTGCCTATTGGAAAGATATAGCCGAAATTAACTTTACCTCTCCGGATAAGGGGGCGCCTGTTATAAGTTTTATAATGAAGGACAAAAACACTTTCGGTTTTCGCACCAGGTATATTGCTGCAGATGCAAGCGATATTTATGGCACGATAATGTGGTATTTCCGAAATCAACAAAATGCGCCTTCCGGGCAGGCGATTACTAATGGTGAATGATGTGGCTTTTGCCTTTTTCTTACATTTTCAGTTGAGCTTGCAGGCAAAGTATCATTAAATAAAAAAGCTTCAAATCTTTCAATTTGAAGCTTTTCTTTGTGGTGTCATTTGGATTAGAACCAAATACGTACTATTACTTCACGCCGGCTCCCGCTTGCACAATTGACGGCACATTGGCAGCAGGATCAAGAATAGCGCTATAAGAATAATCCGGAACCCAATCTGAAATGGCGGATGTGATGTTGTTGAGACCGCAATTTAAATAGATATTGGTGGTAACGCCGCTGAAATAACCTACAGGATCACCATCAAGATTTGTTGTAAGCGGTTTGTTACATCCTGAAAAATATTCATTATCTGTTCTTACAGTGGCGCCATATCTCGCACCTATTGAATAGCCTCCGTTATTTAGATGGTAATTGTTAAACATGTGTATGTTGCCAAAAATCAATGAAGGCTCTCTTTCGCTTACATTATACCAAAAGTTATGATGCATAGTTACATGTAACAGATCTTTATTAGCAGCGACTGCGTCAGCTGTTAAAGCTCCTATAAGAACAGACAAGTTGGTATCGTGAAATTTACACCAGGATATGGTTATCAAATCAGCACCTTCGGTAACAACTATATCCTTACCCCAATAATCCCAGCCATGACTACGATCAGTTGAAAAATCACAATGATCTATCCATATATGGTGAGACCTGAACTTTACACAAACGGAGGATTCAGTTACGTAATTTTTCAGGATTAAGTTCTGTAAAATAACGTTGTTTACAGTAAACAGATATAAATTCACACCTTCTAATGTGCCCCCTGATTCGCCAATAATAGATGTATTGGAGCCGACGTAAACAGGGTCATATCCTGCACCTTTAATGATGCCACTAACGTAAACGGTTTTTGGAGTTGGACCTGCAACAGCCGCTCTAAAGTCTGCCAAGTTTGTTACGGTTACAGCTGGGCCGATAATACCACCTGTAGTTGGTCTGTGAACGTTGGCATATCCCAGTACCTTGGAAGTTATTTCAGTTGTAGGAGTACCAACTGCATTACCTGGTTGCGTTACTGGTCCTTTTGCTATGCCTGCTATGATATAAGCGTATTTTCTGCCATTGGTAAGTGGGTTGGTGTTGTCGGATGTAGAAAAGTATATATCTGTTCCCCAATGACTAAAACTCCCTCTTCCAATTTGACGGATGTCCTCGTGAAAAGTATGGGCCGGGCCTAATTCAACATCGTTTTCAAAAACCCTGAGCGTAGATCCGGTTGGTTGCTGATTGGAATCTCCTGAGAATGGGATTGGTCCTGCTTTATAGCTATTTAAGGTGTCCAACCTTATAGTAGATTCATCGATGGGGTAAATTGCTAATGCAGCTAAAGAGCTGGTAGCGTTTCCCGTTGCGTTTAATACAGGGGCTGAGATGTTGGGTTCTTGCTTTTTACTACAAGTACCCATAATGACAGCTACACCTACTACTAAGCACAATAAAATCACTTTTTTTATTGTTTTTTTCATTTCCATATTTTTTTTAAAGAATGTTGTTATCAAAGGAACTCCCACTTAAAAAAATTACTGTGTAAAAAACACAGTTGTAAATGTAAAACACAGTTGTGAATGTGAAAACACAGTTGTGAATGGTTTCAAAAGTACAAATAGTTCAAAAACAACATGTATGAAACTGCTAAAGCTCTTTTTATTGTGAACTTTGGTTGTAAAACAGGTGTAAAACCTACACACTTCATGGCGCAAAATTGGACAATTTGACCTCTCTGATCCATTTTCAAATTTTTTTATCCACATAGTTTGACACATTTTTGGTGCGGCGAAGAGCTCAGTAAGCAAAAAAACGGCGAGGTATGTGCAAACTAAATAGGGGCAATCCACCAGGTGCATATGAAAATTGGAAAGCAGCCAGGGCATTAGGCCGCAGCGACGCAATAAATGCTATGCTGGCTAAATATGATAAATAAAAGCTCTTCTGTAAACTGTGACTGATTTTGAAACCAAATTGTTGATATTATCGTTTAAAAGATTAGTTGAATACCCGCAGCCTGCTCCTATCGATTGATATCACGTATTCATCGATACTATCATGTTTTATTTTATCAGGACTTGTATGTTAGTTTTATATAATATAGATATACTGATGGCTCTAATTATATTGGCGATAATAATTTTTTGCAGTTGTGTGGTATGTTTAATTGCAGTTCGGTTTCTTCCCGGTGCCGATGACCGCGATTGATGCTATTCTGATTCCTGCCCGCTTCCTTTTTTTAACTGAGCTTCGGCCGGTGGGTTATTCCATCTATTTCCCTGTTGTAAATAAAGATATTTTAATTGCATTCCTGGAGTTGCCTAAAAGCTATTGATGCAAAGGGGCAAGTTATAAGGGTTTTGCATCTATGCATAATCGTTTCTGTGTTGATATTTCCAAACAAGTATTCATTGTAGGTAATTTTAGTAATTAGGTTTTGTTTGTAAATAAAATTAGGTAAGACTAATTATTTTTATTTGTTATATATTTGCAAATAAACAAGCCTTATAAATAAAATGAAAGTACTATACCTGCTATTGATGTTATGTATACCAGCCGCACTTAAAGCCCAAAATGGGGTGTTAAAAGGCAGGTTGGTAACCGGAAGCGAACCCCTTGCTTATGCAAGCATTGTATTAACCGGCACAACAATAGGTACAACCTCTGATGAAAAAGGCTATTACAACCTTAAAAATATTTCTCCCGGCAACTATGAAGTTTCTTTTTCGGCAATAGGATACCTTCCCGAAAGACTTAAAATAGCCATCCATACCGGCCAAGCCACAGTTTTGCACGTCAATCTGAAAGAAAATAGCTCTAAACTAAATGAGGTAGTTATAACAGGGGTATCACGGGCTACAGAACTGCGCCGCAACCCGGTGCCAATTGCGGTAATGACCAAAAAGGAAATGAACGAAAACGTTAATAATAACATTATTGACGCTATAGTAAAAGGTGTGCCCGGTGTAAACGCGGTTACTACCGGGCCAAATATTTCCAAGCCATTTATAAGGGGACTGGGCTATAACAGGGTATTAACCTTGTATGATGGCATCAGGCAGGAGGGGCAGCAATGGGGAGATGAACACGGCATCGAAATAGATCAGTACGGAATTGGCCGCGCTGAAGTGATCAAGGGGCCAGCAAGTTTAACCTATGGCTCTGATGCTATAGCCGGAGTGATCAATCTGATACCCGCAATACCCGCCGGGGCCGATAGCGTATTAAAAGGAGATTACGTTACAGATTATCATACCAATAATGGCATGATTGGCGTATCGCTGGGTTTAGCCTATAAAAAAGTAGACTGGAAATATGCATTAAGGGCCACGGCTAAAATGGCTCATGATTACCGCGATAAAATTGATGGACTGGTATACAATACCGGTTTCAGGGAATATAATTTATCGGCGATGGCAAGGGTTGATAAAAAATGGGGTTATTGGCAAATAGCCGCTACGCTGTATGATAACCGGCAGGAGATACCCGATGGTAGCCGCGATTCGCTCAGCAGGCAATTTACCAAACAGGTAAATGAAATTGCTTATGACGATATTAAAAACAGACCTATAGTAAGCCCTGATGAATTAAGCTCCTATTCCATTGCGCCGCTTCATCAGCGTATTCAGCATTATCGCGTTTATACGCATAACCAGGTAAAATTAGGCAACGGCAGCCTTGATGCTTCGTTGGGTTTGCAGCAAAGCATCCGCAGGGAATATAACCACCCTACCTTAGCGCAGCAGGCAGGTTTATATGTAGTGCTAAACACCCTTAATTATGATCTGAAATACAATTTGCCGGCCATTGGCGGTATTGAAAGTACTATTGGTGTTAATGGTATGTACCAGGCCAACCGCAGTAAAGCAGCTACAGATTTTCCCATTCCCGATTATAATTTATTTGATGCCGGTACATTCCTGTTCGCCAGGAATAGCTTTGGCAAGCTTGATGTATCCGGTGGTATCAGGTATGATAACCGCCACATCCGGTGGAAAGATTTTTATGTTGGCCCTAACCCGCAAAACGGGTTTGAACAGCAGGTTAAATTACCCGATACCGCAGGCGCGCATTTACAATTCCCGGCATTTAAACATGTTTACAAAGGTTTTTCGGGCAGCCTGGGATTAACCTACAACATCAGCGAGCGGTTGCTGGTAAAAGCAAATATAGCCAGGGGGTACCGCGCACCAAATATTACCGAGATAGGCTCAAACGGGCTTGATCCGGGTGCGCATATTGTTTACCTGGGCAACCGTGGCTTTAACCCCGAGTTTAGTCTGCAGGAAGATATCGGCATTATTTCCTATTTAAAAGATGTTGACCTCATAGCGGAGTTTTTTAACAATCACATTGATCATTACATCTACCAGGCAAAACTCACCGATGCCGATGGTAAGCCGGTGGTTATTGTTGCGGGCAACAGCACTTATGAGTATCAGCAATCAAAAGCACGGCTTTACGGCGCGGAATTTACCGCTAACCTGCACCTGCGTAGTGTTAAGTGGCTGGCGTTTAATAACAGCCTGGCTTATGTTACCGGGATTAACCAAAATGAGCAGTTGATCAGTAAATCAAACGGTGCGGCAAAATACCTGCCTTTTATCCCGCCGCTGCACATACGATCTGAGTTAAAGGTTACTTTACAGAAAGCGTACGGTGTTTTTTCAAAGATCTGGTTTAAAACAGAAGCTGACGCCTATATGGCTCAAAACCGTTTTTATGCTTTGGATAATACAGAAACAGCCACACCTGGTTATACCCTTATTAATATTGGTGCCGGCACAACCATCAAGGGGAAATCAGAAAAAACTTTCTGCGAGCTTTATGTCCAGGTTGATAATTTGTTTGATACGGCCTATCAATCCAACCTGAACAGGCTAAAGTATTTTGAGTACTATACAAGTTCGCCCAATGGGTGCCTGGGCATTTACAACATCGGGCGCAATATGAGCTTTAAAGTAATATTCCCTTTTTAAGTGGCCTTAAAAATGGGAGAGAGCAATTCTTAAAAATTTCGGGATTTAATTTAACTGGGCTATAATTTACAATAACTGTATCTTTATAGTGATAAGGGTCAATTAATTACCAAAATGAAAAATTCCGATATCACAGATCCGCTATTTCGCGAGGCCGTAGAAGCTATTGACCGGGGCGATGTAATGTTGTTGAAAGATCTTATAACCAAAAATCCACAATTGGTAAGTGACAGATTGAACTACCCCGAACCCGGGTATTTTAAGGATCCATACTTGCTTTGGTTTATTGCAGACAATCCTATCCGTAGTGGTAAATTACCTACTAATATTGTGGAGATTACCCAACTGCTCATTGGGTTTTTAAAAAAGGAAGCCAGCGATACCGTGCAAATGCAACTGGATTATACGCTTGGGCTGGTTGCAACCGGGCGAATACCCAAAGAGTGCGGAGTGCAAATTGAACTGATAGATTTGCTGATTGACGCGGGCGCAAAACCCGGCGGCGGTTTGGGCGCGCTGGCACACGGAAATTTTGAAGCAGCCGCGCACCTTGTTGCACGCGGAGGCAAACTTACCCTGGCCGTGGCAATTGGTCTTGATAGGATGAATGATGTGATGAAGATGACGGCAACCGCAGGTAAAGAAGAATTGTTGCTGGCATTGGCCGTGGCCGGTTTTTATGGCAAGCCCAAAATGATAGCCTATTTATTGAGCTTGGGGGCCGAACCCAACGGCTATCCTAAAAATAATGCAGGCTTTCATACACATGCCACCCCCTTACACCAGGCAGTATCTTCGGGCTCGCTGGATGCTGTAAAACTACTTGTTGAAGCAGGCGCACGCCTTGACGTAAAGGATTTGATTTATGACGGTACACCACTTGACTGGGCAGAACACATGCAAACGGGCGAAAACCTGGATGAGGAGGCAAAACAGGATTTTAAATTAATTGCCGATTACCTGAAAGAGAAGTAAGCATCAGGATACAAAGCATCCTCCCAACATCGTGCTTGCTTAATATGAAGATTGCTTTATTGGCCAATAAAACTAAAGTATTGGATGCGAATTATTGTCCGCTAATCCCATATTCCTCAATTAGCTTCAGCGCTTTTTCATGATCCTCTAAAGCTACTACAACTTTTGCAGCTACAGATCCTCCGGCTTCTACCAGCCATGGCGCAATACTGCTCATGAACTCATCTTGTACAAAAGCCTGGATGCCTTCCTGTTCAAGCATGCCCTGTATCATACCGGCATCAACTGGCGAACCTGCAAATACTATTACTGGGTCCTGGTTATTATTGGTTTTCATTTTTAGATTGGTTTATCAAATGTTAAGGTTTATTAGCATAGGTTAATAACTTTTATTAGCCTGTAATATTGTTAAATTTCTCCCCGTATCCACTTTTACTATTACCTTTATGGCACTTGATAAGCTATATTTATGCCGTTCCCGATAAAAAAAGTTGTGTTAAAAACGCTCAAAATATTTGGCGTTACCTTGGTGAGTTTGTTAGCCTTAATGTTTTTGCTACCCTATCTTTTCCCGCAAACCATCACCAATAAAATAAAGCAATGGGCGGATGGCAGTATCAATGGTAAGCTGAATTTTTCGGGAACCAGTCTTTCATTCTTTAAAAAATTCCCGGCGCTCACCCTTACGCTGAATGATTTTTCGCTCAACGGCAGCGCGCCTTTTCAAAATGATACGCTGGTAGGCGCTCAGGAGGTTTCACTGGCTATTGATCTATCGTCGGTTTTTAAAAGCAAAATCAATATCAACCGCATTTATTTAAGCAGGGCAACCATCAATATCCAGGTAGATAGTGCCGGTCGTGCCAATTACAATGTATATAAAGCAAAAAACGCGCAGCCTGCACAGGCGGCAGATACTGCGAGCGCTTCGTTAGGTATTGAGCAAATATTAATTGAGAAAAGTCATTTGGTTTACAATGACAGATCAATGCCCATGCTGCTTGATGCCCGCGACTTTAACTACAAAGGCAGCGGCGACCTTACCAAAGATGTTTTTGACCTTTATACCCATACCGAGATCGGCTCTGTTGATTTTACTTACGCAGGGCAACCCTACATCTACCATAAAAAAGTAAATGCCGACCTGGTTACCAGCATCAATACCAAATCACTGGCGTTTGTATTTCAAAAAAACAACCTGTTAATTAACCAGTTGCCGGTTGATTTTAAAGGTCGGTTTGAGTTTTTGAAAGATGGTTATGATATGGATTTCAGGATCAGGAGCGATCAAAGCGACCTGAGTGATATTTTTACCGCCCTGCCTGCCCAATACGCCAAATGGACGGATGATACCGAACTAAACGGTACCGGTAAAATAACCATGTCGCTCACGGGTAAATACATCGCCTCAAAAAAACAGATGCCCGATCTGGATTTCAGTATGAAGATCAGGGATGGTTATATCGCCAATAAAAATACGCCCGAACCGGTGAAAAATCTTTTTCTTAACATGAACGCTAAGTTGCCGGGTTGTAATCCTGATAGCCTTAACCTCAATATCGATTCGGTATATTTCAATATCGGGAAGGATTATTTTGGCTCGGTGATCAAGGTGAAAGGTATCAAATCGCCAACTGTTTTTGCCAAGATCAATACCGAGATCGATCTGGAGAAATGGAATAAGGCCTTTGGTGTTAAAGCATTTGATGTAAAGGGCAGGTATTCGCTGCACATGATAGCCGAGGGTAAATATGCCACCGGGATAAGAAAAACCGGCATACGGCATCACATAGATACGGTGATAACCAGTATTCCTAAATTTACGCTGCATTCGGGTTTCAGGAATGGATATTTTAAATACGCCAAACTGCCCGAAGCCATGAAAAACGTGAGCTTTAACCTTGATGCCAGTTGCCCCGACAATAACCCGGCGCATGCCACCATGGCTATGACCAACCTTAACATTAATGCTTTAAATAACTACATTAAAGGTTATTTAAAAATGAGCAATACCGCAGGCGCCATGATTGATGCCAACTTGAAAGCCAAATTTAATTTAAGCGATATCAAACAGTTTTACCCGCTTGATAGTATTGACCTGCGCGGCAATCTGGATGCAGATGTACAAACCAGGGGCAGGTATATCCCGGCGCAAAGGATTTTCCCGGTTACCAATGCGCAGATAGATTTGCACGGCGGCTATATCCAAACCAAATACTACCCGCATCCATTGCAAAATATAGAGGTAAGTACGGCTATCAGCAATAATACGGGCTCGTTAAAAGGATTGAAGGTGAACATTAAACCGGTTTCATTCACGTTTGAGGGGCAGCCGTTTATGCTTAAAGCCAACCTGAAGAATTTTGATGACCTGGATTACAGTATCAAATCGCGCGGATCATTGGATATAGGTAAGGTTTACAAAGTGTTTGCCATAAACGGCTACAATGTTAAGGGATTGATCACTACCAATCTATCATTAAAAGGTAAACAAAGTGATGCTACAGCGGGCAGGTATGATCAGTTGGCTAACTCTGGCACAATGAGGGTTAAGGATATTGCGCTTACTTCAGATCTGTTCCCTAAACCGTTCCTTATCAAAACCGGCCTGTTCAGCTTTAACCAGGACAAAATGAAGTTTGATCAGTTTACGGCTAACTATGGTAAATCGGTTATTGTGCTTGATGGCGCGCTATCAAACGTGATAGATTATGCGCTTAAACCAAACTCGCCGTTACAGGGTGAATTTAAACTAACTAGCGGACTTATTATTGCTGATGATTTTATGGCCTTTGCGGGTGGTCCTTCAACGCCCAAAGCCGCAAAACCGGGCGTGATTATGGTACCCGCCAACCTCGATTTGAATTTTACTGCCGATGTAAAAAAAGTAAAATACAATGGTCTTGATATTAATGATGCCAAAGGGCAGATGAGTATCAGCAAGGGGCAGATTGTTTTAAAACAAACCGGCTTTACTTTAATAGGCGCGCCGGTAGTAATGGATGCTACCTATGGCAGCATAAGCCCGCAAAAGGCTTATTTCGATTATCATATTGATGCTAAAGAGTTTGATATAAAACGGGCATACCGCGAGGTGAAACTATTTCATGATATGGCCACATCTGCAGCGAATGCAGAAGGGATTGTATCATTGGATTATAAGCTAAGCGGTAAACTCAACAGCGATATGAAACCTGTGTATCCATCACTAAAGGGTGGGGGCGTACTGTCTGTTAAAAAGGTAAAAGTAAAAGGCTTTAAACTGTTTAGCGCGGTAGGTAAACAAACCGGACGCGATAGTTTGGGCGGTAAAAACGATGTGAGTAAAGTGGATATTAAATCCACCATTGCCAATAACATCATTACTATTGAACGTACCAAAATGCGGATGGCCGGTTTCCGCCCGAGGTTTGAGGGACAGGTAAGTTTTGACGGCAAGCTGAATCTGCAATTCCGCCTTGGCCTGCCGCCGCTTGGTATTTTCGGGATCCCGATGACTATTACCGGTACACAGGATAAACCAATTGTACACCTGGGTAAAGGGAAAAAAGAGGATGAGCTGAAGGAAACGGAGGAGTAGATTTTAGATGTGCAGATTTTAGATTTCAGATGTGCAGATGATGGCTGCAGGTATAAAACAAGCACGTCATTGCGAGGTACGAAGCAATCTCCCCGACGACAGGGCGAGTATGCAGGCTTAACTTTTCTATCCGCTCTGTGTAGCTTTGAGATTGCTTCGCACCTCGCAATGACGTATTTGCTAAAACCCCTTTTTGTCATCCTGAGGAACGAAGGATCTATTCTTCACCATGCTTCTTCGCCTTGTACAGTTTGCGAATAGATCCTTCGTTCCTCAGGATGACAAACCTTTTTAACGTCATTTCCCTTCAGTGTCTTCCGGATTTTATCACTCGTATGACGATTCGTTTATTAGCATCCTGGCTTTTTGCTTTACGCATTCTGCCTTCAGCTTCCAAAGCTTACATTCCGGCTATAATCCGTTTACGGTGTTCTTTGCCCCATTTGTACAGTTCAAGAATTACGTTGTCCAGCGAATGGCCATATTCGGTAATTGAATATTCAACCACTACCGGTACCGAATCATAAACAGTGCGCTTTATTAACTGGTTCATTTCCAGTTCGCGCAATTCTTTTGATAGCATCCTGTCTGTTATTTTCGGGATCTCTTTTGCCATCTCCCCAAATCTTTTGTTACCGAACGTTAATGAGATCAAAATTGGCAGTTTCCATTTGCCGTTTAATACTTCTATCGCATCGGTTACAGGCAATAACATACTGGTGCACTTGCCCCGAGTTTTAACTTCTCCCATTTCCATTTTCCTTCTGTTCAAGAGGTAACTATACTAAAGGATAGCGCTATCCTTTAGTATAGTACTTACTATTGTATAGCAAATGTAAATACCTTTGAGTTGTAAATGAAATATAAAATATCATGAAAAAAATTCTGAACATCGTTACCAGCGTTAAGGGAAACGAATCTTTTAGCGTCAAATTATCAGCTGCCATATTAGAGAAATTATCATCGGTTTATCCAGACAGTGAAGTACATACCCGTGATTTAGCCAAAACTCCTTTGCCGCATTTGGAAGAGACGCAATTTGCCGCCTTTCAAACACCGGGAGAAATGCGCACGGATGAGCATAATGAAGCCGTCAAACAGTCGGATGAGGCTATAAAAGAGTTGATGGAGGCTGATGTTATTGTGATTGGCGTGCCTTTATACAATTTTGGTATTCCATCAACCTTAAAGGCCTGGATTGATCATATTGCAAGGGCCGGTGTTACCTTTAGTTATGCAACGGGTGCGCCCAAAGGATTGGTCATCAATAAAAAGGTTTACCTGGCTATTTCATCAGGTGGTGTGTATTCAGAGGGGCCAATGAAAAGCTATGATTTTACAGAATCTTATTTAAGGGCAGTTTTGGGTTTTATAGGCATGACAGATGTTTCTGTTTTTAGAGTAGAGGGGATATTTGTGCCGGCGCTTGCGGCCACAGCAATGCCAAAAGCTTTGGAAAGTGTTACGGCGCACGCTTTTTAAAGTAATAGATTGGAAACCCGCTGTGCTATGTCAGAGACATTGAACAGCGGGTTCTTTACTCTTTAAAAGATTCATTGGTTTGCAATGCCCATTTTTCGAGCTTATTAACCACGTCATCTAATTTAAATGGCTTGCTTATATAATCGTCCATACCCGCATCCATACAAATCTTCAAGTCGGTTTGGAGCGCGTTTGCGGTCATCGCTATAATAAAGGGGCGTGTTGGGAAACGTTTTTTTATTATTTGCGTGGCTTCTAACCCATCCATTTTGGGCATTTGTACATCCATCAAAATAATGTCGAATGTTTTTTTATTAACTAAATCCAGGGCTTCCAATCCATCTCCTGCCAAATCTGCTTCATATCCTAATTTACTTAAAACCTTCAGGATCAATTTTTGGTTCATCGGGTTATCCTCGGCAACCAAAATATTCAATGGGTATTTTTGTGAAAAATTATCTGGTAGTTTATGTTTGGTAGCATCAACATGCAACTGGTCGGGAATAGTTGATGTTATATGCTTGCCAAGTTCTTTTACAATATGCTTATATAAATTATTTTGTTTGGCAGGTTTGGTTAATATGGAACAAAATAAACCGGGATTATCTTTATGGAAAATGTAGCTTATGGAGCTCAAAAGCATAATAGGTAATTCGGGATATTTGCCGCGTATTAAGATTGCCAGTTCAATGCCATCCATAAGCGGCATTTGCATATCGGTAATAACCAGCTTAAAATCATTATGCTGCAGTAATAGGTTAAGCGCCTGCTCGCCAGAGTTGGCTACTACCGGGCTTAACTTCCACTGCTCCAGCTGGCCTTTTAAAATTCTGCAGTTGGTATCATTATCATCAACAATCAAAATTTTACTATTTTCAAAACCCTCCATATTATGGTTTACGTGGGATTTATCTGGCTGTAAACTTTTTTGGGAATGAATAGAAAACTGGAAAGTACTTCCTTTGCCAATTTCGCTTTCCACACTAATTTTTCCGCCCATTAACTTTACCAGTTGTTCACTTATCACCAGGCCCAGGCCGGTACCACCGTATTGACGGGTTGTTGAAGAATCAACCTGCGAAAACGCTTTAAACAGCCTGTGCAACTTATCGGCAGAAATGCCAATGCCGGTATCTTTTATCTCAAAACCCAATTCAATATGGTTATTTTCTAAAATGCTGATTAAGTGTACCGCTACATAGATTTCTCCCTTCTTGGTAAACTTAATGGCATTACTTATTAAATTGATCAGGATCTGGCGAAGCCTTAAGCTATCGCCAATGATTTGTGCCGGCACATCATAGTCTATTTGGTAAACCAGGTCGAGTTTTAAGTGAGCCGCTTTTAAAGCAAAAACATCAAAAACTTCTTCAATACAGGTGCGTAAACTGAAATCCTTTTCCTCCAGCTCCATATTGCCCGATTCTATTTTAGAAAAATCTAAAATATCATTGATCACCGCCAACAGGTCCTCGCCACAGGTTTGGATAGACTCGGTAAAGGTTCGCTGTTCTTCATCTAAAGAAGTTTCGCCGAGTAAAGAGGCCATCCCAATTACTCCGTTCATTGGCGTGCGGATTTCATGGCTCATGGTAGCCAAAAAGATGCTTTTGGCCCGGTTTGCCTCTTCGGCTTCCCGAACAGAGTTTTTTTCAACCTCTATTGCCCGGGCTAATTGCTCGGTACGTTCTTTAACCTGGCGCTCAAGTTCGTTTTTTTGTTTCCTGATTGCGCGCGTGCGAATGAAGTAGAATGAGGGGCCGCTACAAACAAAAATTAAAACTACGATCAACTTAAACCACCAGGTAAGCCAAAAAGGGGGTTTTATATAAATGGTGATAGATGTGCCTTTGTCATTCCATTTGCCATCGTTATTTGATGCCTTAACCCTGAAAGTATATTTACCGGCATCCAGGTTGGTGTAAGTGGCCGTTCGTTTATTGCTGATATAGTTCCAGTCTTTATCAAAGTTTTCCAGCTTATAAGCGTATTGGTTTTTTTCGGGAATGGTATAATTAAGGGCAGCAAATTCAAATGTAAATACGGAGTGTTTGTAAGATAGATTGATAGCGCTGGTTTCGCTGATATCTTTTGGGAGGATTGAGTTTTTATGTCCCGAGGTTACAGGTCTGTTAAAAATCTGGAAACCTGTAATATAAACCGGGGGAATAAAGTCATTATCTTTTAAACTATCGGGATAAAAGGTGCTGAATCCGTTTACGCCGCCAAAAAACATTTGCCCATCTTTAGTTTGAAAGCAGGAGTGCCCTTTAAATTCATTTCCCTGCAACCCATCAGAAATGCCATAGCACCTGATTGCCTTTGTTTTGGGGTTAAAGCGGGCAAGGCCTTTGTTGGTGCTTAACCAAAAATTACCCTTATGATCTTTCAAAATGGTGTAGATCACATTATTGGGTAAGCCATCTTTTTCCGTGTATGCTGTAAATGTTTGGTTACGCCTGTTAAAATAGTTTAGTCCTCCGCCATTTGTGCCCACCCATATATCGCCGTTTCCGGCCTCGGCAATAGATTCTATGGTGTTGCTTGATAGGCTGTGCTTGTTTTCCTCATCGTGCCTGTAATGAGTAAAACGGCCACTTTTAGGGTCAAGCATATCCAGACCGCTATCCGTACCTGCCCATATATTGCCCTGTTTATCCTGAAATACGGTAGTGATAATGTTTCCCCCTATGCTGTTATTATCCAAGGGGTTATTCTGGTAGCGCGTAAATTTATCGGTTTTTACATTGTAATAATTGAGGCCCCCCTTCCAGGTACCTATCCAAATATTGCCCTCCTTATCCTTATACATATTATTGATATCAGAAAGGGAAAGGCTATGAGGATTGTTTGCCTGGGGCATGTGATGCTTAAATACACCCTTTTTTTTATCAAATAAATCAAACCCGCCGTTATGATAACCAAGCGCGATAAGGTTCTTATCAATCGGTACAATTGCAAGGATATAATTATTACTGATGGTATTGGTATTGTTATCGTTGTGCAGATAGTGAGTAAAGGTTTTTTTCTTTTTGTTGAATAGGTTAAGGCCGCCACCGTCGGTACCAATCCAAATGTTTTCGTCAGTTTCGTCGCCAGAGATGGATAGCACATTGTTATTGCTTAGACTATTAGGATTGTTTGGGACTTGACTATAGGTAGTGAATTTATCACCAAACCTGGGCGAAAAATTAACCCCGCCAGAGTAAGTGCCTATCCAGGTATTCCCGGTATCATCTTTATATAAACAATAAACGGAATTACTGCTGAGGCTGGAATGATCGTTTGCATCAAATTTGTAACAAACAAACTTATTGGCAGGGTAATCAAAAACACTTATCCCGCCATTTTCTGTGCCTATCCACAGCTTTCCATCTCCGCTTTCCATTATCGAAAGAATATCATTATGGCAAACGCTATTACTGTTTAACGGGTTGTTTTTGAAATTTATAAAAGAATTGTCTTTACTGTTATACAATGCCACCCCGCCGCCAAGCGTGCCAATCCAAATATTTCCTTTGCTATCTTTATATACAGTTTTTATCCAACTGGAGCTAATACTTTTATCGTTTGCAGGATCATGCGCGTAGCGGATAAATTGACCGTTTTGAGGGTTAAAATGATACAAGCCATCATCGGTCCCTATCCACAGCCAGCCATTATTGTCCTGGGTAACCTGGTATATAAAATCGTTAATTAAACCGTTGGCATTTTTACCTGTATGTGTGTATTTCTTAAATGAACCATTTGCTGCATTAAATAAATAGAGGCCCTTACTGGTGCCCAGCCAGATCCTGTTTTTATTATCCAGGAAAACAGATCTGACAGAATACGTTAAATGATTATTGGAGTAATGGATAAAAGTATTTGTTGCCCGGTCAAATCTGTCAAGCCCGCTATCGGTTCCAATCCATAAATTACCGGCACCATCTTCCATAAGTGCTAATACATAATTATCAATAATGCTGGCTTTATTATTCTGGTCGTGCTTATAATGCGTAAACTTATAGCCATCATACCTATTCAGGCCGTCTTCGGTTCCAAACCACATAAAGCCCCGGCTATCTTTAATAATGGCACACACATGGCTTTGGGAAAGCCCTTCATTTGTACTAAGCCATTTAAATTTTGGATTTTGAGTTTGCGAATAAGACAGGCCAGGGTAAAGCAGGTATAAACACGAAATGAAAAGAAATATTTGCCTCATTTTATCGTGTCAATGCTTTAATGGTAAATATATTGTTAATCTATAGTTAAAATATGCGCCGCCTGTTATAATATTTCTGCAGCCGGTATAGCTTTTGTTTTAAACTACTAAGTACTTGTGGTGATACGTAAATAATGGAGAAATTGTTTCCCATGTATTACTTTTTAGTTAAGAAAATTGGTTCGTGATTGTTCCCCGTTTTTAGAATCAGGCCTTTGAACCAATAAACAGGTTTGTTGCTTGCTCTCCATAACGAGAACACTATTTATCTCTGCAATTCAATAATCAGGTAAGTTTAATTCCGGCATAAATTACCCTATCTCTGCTTTCGGAGTTCCATGCAAAGTTAACCGGCGTGTTTTTTTTGCCAATGCTCCCTAATTTTCCCCAGTAGGCCGTGGGGTATTATGGTGGGCACCATCTAAAGGGCCGCTTACAACTACAACCACGTGGCCATGGCTTTGCGATGGATTGTTATCATGGCCTTTTAAGCCACCAATCACGAGCCATCCGTCGTCGGCTTTGTTTTTTGCATCTATACCATCACTTAAGCTCACCCATTCACCGGTTTTTATTTCATCAACTATCTCATCTGCCAGGCCGCTCAATTCAATATCGAATGCAGTGCTTACAGCTTTAGCAAAGCCGCTGCAATTGTTGCTGTTTGCGTTAAAAACAGCTTCGCATCTCTGGATTATTTTTTGTGCTAATTGATTCATAAGGAAGATTTTAGGTTAATGTTTCAATAAAAATACATAGTTTTTTTTGAAATATTATAGTTAGCCGGGGCGATTTACAGCTATATCATAATACATTGAATTTAATCCATCTATAGTAAATGGTCTTACTTAGATGTTTTTGTTAAAAAAAGTATATAGAGTGCCGGTAAATAAATAATAAAGTTAAACCATAATATTATTTTAGCCCAATATTATCACTCATGAAAAAACTTATCCTAAGCCTGTTTTTAGCTATAACCTGCCTTATAGCGTCGGCACAATCATTTGAAGGCAAAATTACTTATAGCAACATCATTAAAAGTAAATTGCCCAATGTAAGCGATGAGCAGTTTACCACCATGTTGGGAAGCATTCAAAACTATTATGTAAAGGGCGGCGATTACCGGTCTGATTTGAATGGGACCGTACTACAGTGGCAGCTGTATATTAACGCGGATAATAAGCTTTATAACAAAATGAGCAACTCCGAAGCTATTCTTTGGAATGACGGCGCCGTTAACGCCGACGAGGTCATCAGCACCGAACTGCACAAAGCTGTTGTTGATATCCTGGGCTATAAATGCGACGAATTGGTACTTACCTGCAAAAGCGGCATTCAGAAATACTATTTCACATCCAAAGTACCAGTTGATAGTAAATTGTTTATCAACCACAAATTTGGTAACTGGTATACCATCCTGTCAAAAACAAACGCCATGCCATTAAAAATGACTATCGACAACGCCCAGTTTTACATAGAAAGTACCGCAACCGAAATCAAGCCCGGTAAATTAGATGCAACCTTATTTGTTTTGCCTGCTGGTGTAGCTTTACAAAAAAGTCCTTATTAATACAACTAAGCACAAGCGATAGTTGCACTATCGCTATTCCGGCACAGGGTGGCAGTTTATTTTTGAAAATCAAAAGCGGGATAGTGACGACAGAAAAACTGCTGAGCGTGTTTTGGCTGCGGGGGGAGAGGCGCGCTCTGTATAGCCCAATTGCTGACCCGCAATTTCATTCTTAATCCAGCGTTATACATTCAATCGGGGATTTACAAATTAACCGCATACGCAATTTTAAACCATTGTATATTCTTGTTAAATTTGTATCCTTATAAAATACTACTCCCCGAAAGGTTAAATGGCACAAACCCGTAATAATTTTCACTTTGAAGATTTGCTGAACAAGCATCATTTAAAAAAAACAGCTCCAAGATTAAGGGTGCTGTCCATGATGTCGTCGCGCAGCGCGGCCACTTCCCAGCCCGATCTGGAAAGTGTGATGAATGATATAGACAGGGTTACCCTGTACCGTATCCTCAACGCCTTTGAGGAAAAGGGGATCATTCACAAAGTATTTGATTTAAACGGTACAGCCAATTATGCCCTCTGCTCATCCAATTGCAGCGAGGAGCATCATCACGACGAGCACCTGCACTTTAATTGTACCGAATGCAAAAATGTGTATTGCCTGGATGATCTGCACCTGCCGGCCATCAACCTCCCACCCGGGTTTGAGCCCCAATGTTTTACATTATCCGCAATGGGCTTATGCCCCAAATGCAGTAAAAAGGCTATAAAAAAATGATCCTGAATAAAAAGCTTCTACATATCATAGCCGCTAACTGCTGCTTTGTATCCCTGATTTTTTGTCTTTGCTCTTTCACATCCGGCAGGGATACTATTCCGGTTAGTTCAGCCTTCCGGTTTAAAACGGTTATCATAGATGCCGGTCATGGCGGTAAAGACCCCGGCGCGCGTGGTTCCTATTCTGTTGAAAAAAACGTAACGCTGGCAATCGCCAAAAAACTTAAAATAGCTATAGATACAGGTATCAAAGGACTAAACACCATCATGACCCGTACCGATGATACATTTATTCCGCTTAACCAGCGATCGGCCATAGCCAACCAGAATCATGGTAACCTGTTCATTTCTATCCACTGCAATTCATCGCCGGAGGGTAACGCGGCTTCGTCACATAAACGCAAGGGGGTGCTGCTGCTGGTTTATGGTTTTCACAGGCTGAAAGAGCAGGAGGAGGCCGTAAGAGAAAACTCGTCAATATTTATTGAGAAGGACTATAAGCAAAATTACGAGAGCTATGATGAAAGCGACCCTTCAAACGCCATTATCCTAAACGCCTATATTCAAAAATACCGCAAGCAAAGTATCCTGTTTGGCGACCTGGTGAACTCCGAATTTACGGATACCAATGGCCGCTCAAGCGAGGGGGTAAAAGAGCAGGGCGTATTGGTACTGGCCCACAGCGCTATGCCCGCCGTACTTGTTGAAACCGGTTTTATCAACAACCCCGAGGAGGAAGATTACCTGAACTCCCCCGATGGGCAGAACGAAATTGTGCAGTCCATAATTACCGCCATAAATAATTACCGCAAGGCTATAGGCAGCTTGTAATTTTCGGGGATAATATCATACCGTCGCTATAATCAGTTATATTCGGCTTTATAAATCTATACTGATGATAAAGCTGCTTAACTCCTGTAAGTTCCTGGTAAAAACTTTAGTCCTGGTATTGTTCATCAGCAGTGCATCGGCACAAATTAAAGAACAGGGTATAATTCCACAACCTTACAAAGTTGAAAAGAGCAATGTTATGTTTGCTTTCTCCCCGGCAACAGGAATAGCTGTTGGTGATGGTATCAATGTCAACAATCTTAATTTTTTTAATCAGTATTTCCGTTCCCTTTCAGGGTATACACTGTCGGTAAATAATAAACGGGCAATTCCTTCTATCAATTTGGATATCGACTCTTTAGCCATCACTGCAAAAGAAGGTTACCGGCTAACCGTCACTCAAAAAAAGATAAAAATAATTGGTCATGATGAGGCCGGTGTATTTTATGGGCTGCAGTCGCTTGTTCAATTGCTGAAACCATCCAACGGTAAAATAACCGTACAGGGTTGCACCATTGAAGATCATCCGCGCTTTGCCTACCGTGGCATGCACCTGGATGTAAGCCGCCATTTTTTTGATGTGGAAACCATTAAAAAATGGATAGATATGCTGGCGATATATAAGATCAACACCTTTCACTGGCACCTTACCGACGACCAGGGCTGGCGTATAGAAATAAAGAAATACCCATTGCTGCAAAGCATCTCGGCCTATCGCGATGAAACCATTATTGGGCATAAAAGAGATAGCCCGCACCAGTTTGATGGCAAACGTTATGGCGGTTACTATACACAGGACGAAGTTAAAGCGGTTGTAAAATACGCTATGGAAAGGCATATCAGCATCATCCCCGAAATTGAAATGCCGGGGCATGCTTTGGCTGCACTGGCGGCTTACCCGCAGTTGGGCTGTACCGGTGGTCCGTATAAAACGGCTACCTACTGGGGCATATTTGATGATGTGTATTGTGCCGGTAATGATGAAACTTTTACATTTTTGCAAAACGTGCTGGATGAAGTGCTGCCACTATTTCCATCAAAATATATTCATATAGGTGGCGATGAATGCCCAAAAACAAAATGGCAAACCTGCCCCAAATGCCAAAAACGAATTAAGGATGAGCATTTAAAAGATGAGCACCAGCTGCAAAGCTATTTTATTGGCCGCATGGAGAGATACCTGAACAGTAAAGGCCGGCAGATAATTGGCTGGGATGAGATACTGGAAGGTGGCTTAACCCCCGGCGCAACCGTAATGAGCTGGACAGGCGAGGAGGGTGGCATAGCTGCAGCCAAACAACACCACGACGCTATCATGACCCCCGAGAAATATGTGTACCTGGATTATTATCAGTCTCTTTACGCTGCCGAGCCAATTGCAGGCGGGGGCTACACGCCGCTAAGCAAGGTTTATAATTATGAACCAATAACCAAAGAGTTATCTGGCGATGAAGCCACCTACATTAAAGGGGTACAAGCCAATGCATGGAGTGAGTACATGACCAGCCCGGCACAGGCCGAGCGGCAACTATTCCCCCGGATGCTGGCTCTGGCCGAGGTGGGGTGGTCTGCAAAGGAGAATAAGGATTATGATGGATTTTTGAAGCGGTTAAGGTATCAGCACCCAATGCTGCAAAGGCTCAACATCAATGCCGCCAACACCTTTGACGAAATAACCGGCGATATAGGCACAAAAGCAAACCATCAAACATCGCTTAGTCTTAATACAACCCTGCCGGGCGGTAAAATATTTTACACAACCGATGGGTCGGCACCGGGGCTTAAAAGTAAATTATATAGTAAACTCTTAACCATCACCTCATCGGGCAACATCAAAGCCGCTTTGTTTAGTAATGGTAAACAAACAGGGCGCACATACATGCAAAGTTTTAACATGCACAAAGCGGTTGGCAAAACAGTAACGCTGGTAAATCAGCCTAAAGGCACCTATAACACCGGCGATATCTCTGGCCTGGTAAACGGCGTGTTTGGGGATAAGCTTTATAACGATGGCCAATGGTACGGTTTTAACGGCGATGATCTGGATGCGGTAGTCGACCTTGGTTCGGTACAAAAAGTATCACAACTGGGTATCCATATTTTAAAATATCACTGGCAAAAAATGTGGGAGCCTTCGCTGCTCACTTTTGAAGTATCTGAAGATGGTAAAACCTATACCGAAGTTTATCGCCAAACGGAATTTACCGCCAATGGCATTAATGCGGTGAGGGCCAACATAAAACCATTGCAAGCCCGGTATATCAGGGTAAAGGGCACCAATAAGGGCATTATTCCGCCGGGCGAGTACATTGCCGGGGCAAAGGCCTGGCTGTTGGTGGATGAGATAAGTATCAAATAAAATTAGTATCAAGTAGTTAGTATCAAGTATAAAGACAGCTGCGTAAAATCTCTTAGTCCGATAGTCTTTTGTCTGAAAGTCAAAATCTTGATACTTGATACTCGCTACTTGATACTAAATTTTCATATTTTTATAACCAAACACTAATGTGTGCGTTATGTTGAGGTAACAAAGTTTAACAATTGTTATTTTAACCTTATAGCACTGCAAGTATAACTCAATGAGCAAAGTATTTACAATAACCGAAGGCTTGGAGAATATGGGGGCTTTGCGAACGGGCGGGCAAGGCTCTGTTTATAAAGGCAGGCGTTACGGCCCCATCATCACGGCGGTAAAGTTATTGCCGACCCCTATTCATACCGAAAGTACCGACGATAAGAATTTTAGAAACTTCCAGAACGAGGTTGAAAAACTAAAAAAGGTAAACGAAGAGCCTAACCCCAATGTGGTTAAGATCTTAAACTCCGGCATTACCGAGAGTGGCTCGTTCCCTTTCATCGAGATGGAGTACATTGATGGACCCGATCTGGAAGATCTGCTGAAGCCACCGCACGAGCCCATCTTTACCATTAAAGAGATCATTAAACTGGCCGATCAGCTGGCTAACGCCCTTTCACACTGCCACAAGGTTTCGGTAAAGCATGGCGATATTAAAAGTAATAACGTAAAGTTCAACGTTCATACAGGCAACTATGTGCTGCTGGATTTTGGCCTTTCGGCAATGTCTGATGATCAGCGGCGTACCAGTATTCGCCATGCCGGCGCCATAGAGTTTATGGCTCCCGAGCAGAATGAAGGGCTGATGTATTTCCAGACTGATGTGTACAGCTATGGCATTATTCTGTATGAACTGATTGGAGGGCAGGTGCCTTTCCCATTGCGTGATAACGGCGAAACCGCCCGCAATGCCGTAATGCTGGCGCACATGGATAACCAGGTGCCCGATGTAATGGAGCTGCGTAAAAAGAATTTACCGGCCAGCTGGAATGATCAAAAGAAGGAACATGAAATGCTGGTGCCGGCCTGGCTGCTTAAAATTGTTTCTAAATGTTTGGAAAAAGAGCCAGAACACAGGTTTCCGAGCGGTATTGAATTGCAGGATGCCCTGGTACATAGCAGTATTTCAGCGGTAAACAGCAACCAGGTTGATGATTCATGGAACGCATCGGTATTGCTCAAGGAGAACGAACGCCTGCAGGGCTTACTGCTTTACTACCAGGAGGCCGAAAGCGCAAAGGGGGGGGATGTTATACCCAATAGTTCAGAGTCGTCGGTTGCTGTTGGCAAGCACGCGGTGCGGATCTCCAGACCGGTATTTATCAGTTTAATTGTATTATTGGTAGCACTTACCGGGTTTTCGTCTGTTATGGCTATTAAACACCGGCGGGGTATCTACAATACTTTTTTTAAATCATCACAGCCGCCAAGAGATACTTTAAGCCACTTTGTTAAGCCGGCACAGGTTGATAAAGCGAAACCGGATAGCAACGTAAATCAACCCGTTAATAATGATAATGCATCAAGCATTCCGCCCGAGGTTGATTCAATTGCAGATTCAATACTGAGGGGAGTGAGGCATAAACCTAAAAGCGATCCGCAATTTTATCGCGATAGTGTAAAGGCCGCTGATACAACAAAATTGAGTTTTTAGTTAATGATAGTTAATCTCTAAAGATCCTCGGAATGGAATCAAAATCTACATTTTGGCAAAAAATAGGTTTGCAGGACTGGTTTCTGCCAAATGGAAAAGCTGCCGCTGTTGCTGCAGTAAATAATAAATCACTTACACCCGATGATGTTTACATGTACATTATCGAAAAATTCAGGGAATCAATCGGCCAGCTTTCTTTTGCCGATCGCGTGGTGTTTTACCATGAATATATCATCAGTTTTAACGAGGAAGACTACCAGGAGTTTATCAATAACCGCTCGGGCTTGTTTGGTATTATAGTTCACGAGTCGGTAAAGAAGTTTTATGAGCTCCTGCGCGAACACCAGGAGGTTGGTAAAAAGGTAGAGCCATCCAGCTCAAAATGGGTGTTCAGGCTGGTATCACATCCAGATTATGCCAAGGGCGATAAAGGCTTTATTGGTAAACTGTTGCCGGGCAGCAATAAAAAGGAAGAGAACCTGCGGGTTACTTTTATCCCCCGCCATACGGGTGTTGCCCAAACTTTAGATATCAGTAATGATATCCTGAAAGGCTTCACTTATTACAGCGAAGGATATTATGAACTGCCTTACTCCAACGAGCTGCATTATGATGAAAAGGATGTAGTGAAACCCGGTCAGCAGGTTTTGGCCCGACTGGATACCATTATGCCCGATAAACAGTTTGTGGGCCGTAAGGTAGAGTTCCTGATGAAGAATGAGGATATAGTAGTATCTGGTAATGAGGAAACCCGCGAAGAAGCAGCGGTATTTAAGATCCCGAGCGATTGGGTAAATACCCCGCACCTGCGTATCCGCATGAATAAAGCCGACGGCAAGCTGTATTTATCCTCATTTGGCGAGCTCACCATGATCAACGAACAGGAGGTTACCCGCAGTGATGTAAACTCACCACAATGGGTAGAGTTGCCTTTTAATTCAAAAATATTGCTGAATGGTATCATCGGCATCAACATATTTAAACCCGAGGCATAATGTCACAAATATTATCAATAGGCATATTGGCAATATGCGTTTTATTATTGCTGGCCCATTTTATTGACATTAAACAATCCAGTAGAAACCATGACAAATAATTTTTTCGGGATAACGGATACGGGCAGGCAGCGGGATAATAACGAGGATGCCTTTATTGCTCAAAAAACCGGTGATGGTGACTTTATCATTGCTTGTGTTATTGATGGTGTGGGTGGTTATGTAGGCGGCGAAGTAGCTGCAGAAATGGCACGGGAGTGTATCATCAAAGATCTATCGTTCATAGCAGGCAACATTCCTCCATTACTGGTAAACACTTTTATTAATGCCAACCGGCAGATCTATGACCGTAAATTGCAGCAAAAAGAGCTTGCAAACATGGCTTGTGTACTTACGCTGGCAGTTATTGATTTAGAGAATAACCAGTTTTATTATGCCCATGTTGGCGATACCCGTTTGTATTTGCTGCGCGATAACTCGCTTATTAAAATATCAAAAGACCATTCCTTTGTAGGTTTTCTGGAAGACTCAGGCCGGTTGAGCGAAGAGGCGGCAATGGATCATCCAAAACGTAACGAGATTAACAAAGCGCTTGGTTTCGACCCAAACATAGCCAAGGATGCCGATTTTGTAGAAACCGGTCACTCACCATTTTTACCCGGTGATACGCTGCTGATATGCAGTGACGGCCTTACCGATATGGTGGATAAAAACCTGATAAAAGGTATTTTAACCGGAAGCGGATCATTGGAAGACAAGGGCGCAAAACTAATTAATGCTGCTAATAGCAAAGGAGGCAAGGATAATGTGACTGTTGTGCTTGTGCACAATGATAAGGCTCCGCGCCAGCAAAATGCCACGCGTCCGGCAGCTGCGGCAGCAACAAGGGTTGCCGAAGAAATTATAGACCCCATACATCAACCTAAATTACCAGATCCCCCGCCAATATTGCGGGTAAAGCAAAAAAGTAACCGGGGTACGGTGATCGTGCTTGCTATTTTGTTCCTGGTGTTTTTATGCGGATTTGTGTGGGAGTACTGGGTAAACCAGCAGTTAAAGCATGATGACGTTAAGCCAACTGTAGCCGTAAAAGCAGTGAAGCCCAAAAGCGCCGGAGAGATCAAGCTGCAGGATACCCTCAATAAATTAAAAGGCAATACACTTATATTATCTGAGGCCGATTTTAAGGAGCCTATTATCTTAAGCGACTCCATTTACATAGCAAAGGATAGTTTGTACATAAAAGCAAAAGGTAAAATTGTGTTCAGGAAGGATTCTGCTTACAACGGGCCGGGTATAGTGCTATCGGCCAAAAGCAAGTATGTGGTGTTGGATAGTGTGGCCTTTGATGGCTTCCGGGTGGCGGTTGCAACCCATAATGATGCCCTGGTGTTAAAATATGTACAGTTTAATAACTGCGCTTTGCCCGTGCAAACCTCCTATGTTTTCCCCGATAAAAAATATGTTTCGGGCAGGTTGTTTGGCGGTATGTTCAAAATAGATTCACTACCCAAAGTCATCAAAAAATAATGGATAAGGGTACACCCGCGGCTCCAGGCAGGCGAATGGAGCGACTGTTTTTATTACTTACCGGCATTGTGCTGCTTGTTTTGTTTGGTAAACTGTATGCCGTTTTGCAACAGAAGTTTGTTGATGTAGATAAACGACTGCATGATGGTACCATTGTAAACCTCAATGCGCCAAACCCCGCCAGAAATGTAGCCGCGCTATTAAAAAAAGGGTATTATTTTGACGACCCCAGGGATGTTGATTACATCCAATCAACTATTGCGGGTAAGGCAAATGCAGCCACAGCTTTTGATAACGCCGGTGAGCTTAACAAACGGAGGTACTACGTTAATGCCGATGAGGCGATGGAGCGAGGAGGCGAATCGTTCAGGCAAAGGGTTATGGATTCGCGCGAGTTGCTGGGTTACACAGGTGATGATTCTATCCGGTTTACTCAGGAAAAAAATCATCCGCCAGAGGTTCCCGCACAAAATGATCTGGGCCTGGGAGAGTATAGCATCAGCGGTACTATTAAACATAAAGACGGGTTGGTTGCCGGGGTTTTGGTTAGGCTGAATATGATATTGCCTAAGGATAGCATCTACTCTGACGAGGAAACCGCCGCTAAAAATACAACAACCGAAAATACCGTTGCTTCAAAAAAAATATATGTTTTAAATGGCGATAAAAAACGGCAGCTGCAATCACTAACCGCTTTTGCCCGTACCGATGCTTACGGTAAATACGCGTTTAAAAACCTGCCTACCGATAAAGCCTTTGAACTGTTACCCCTGCAACCAGGCTTTGAGTTTGGCCGCTCGCAAGGGGTGGTTGAGTTGAATGACGATAAAACCATTAACTTTTCACAGTCGGCGCATAGTATAAAGCTGCTTTCAACCCGCGATTTTAATATCCTGAAAAAAGAAGGAGCATTCATTGTTCGTACTATTGATGATTTTAATACCTGGTACTGGATAATAGCAGCCAGCTTTTTTGCCGGTTTCATCCTCATCCATATCTTGCTCAGTGCCCGTTATCCGCAGGCCGATCAATTGATTTTGCCATTGGTAATGATGCTCACCGGCATCTCGTTCCTTACATTACTAAGTTTGCAGGACCCTTTACGGGATAGGTTTTTAGCCAAAGATACCCTGATGTATTTAGGCATAGGCGTTGGCGGTGTATGCCTGATGATGTTTATCAATCTTCGCCGCCTTACTGCCGATTCTATGTTATACAGGCTGCTGGTTTTTAAAAATACCCGCAGCGCGGCAAACGGCTGGCCCTGGGCTATCGTGGCGATGGGCATTTTGTTCAGCACTATTTTATTTGGTACCGGCCCCGAGGGGAGCGGAGTGAAAGTTAACCTTTTGGGATTTCAGCCCAGCGAGATCGTTAAATATTTGATCGTTATTTTCCTGGCGGGATTTTTTGCGGCAAACGAAAAATTCATCAGCCAGTACGCCAGCTGGGGTAAACGCTGGTCGTTTTTTTCATTTGCTTTAACAGCTACGGTGATAACCCTGCTGCTGTTTTTAGTTTTGGGCGATTTGGGCCCGGCAATGGTAATCTGCTTTACGTTTATTATCCTGTTCTCCTTCTCCCGCGGCGATTTTCTGTCGATGGCCGGTTTTGTGGTTTTGTTTGTATTGATCACCTGGTTTTTTGATAATGTTTGGCTAAGTGCCGGTATTACTTTTGGTATACTGGGTTTAGTAGGGTTTTTAAAACCGCGATTCCTGAGCGAGTCGGCTATTATGGCGCTTATTGTGGTGAGCGCGTTTTTAACTATTGATAAAATTCCGGGGCTGGATAAGATCATTCCCGGCCCGGTTGAAAGGTTGGTTGAGCGTAAAGCCATTTGGCAGGACCCATGGAACAACGAAGTGTATGGCGGCGACCAGGTAGCCAACGGCCTATGGGCTATGGCCGGTGGCGGCTTAACCGGCGAAGGTGTGGGCCAGGGTTTCGCTAAAACCATACCCGAAGCGCATACCGATATGATATTGCCATCTATTGGCGAGGAGTTTGGCTGGGCCGGTATGGCAGCCGTATTTATATTGTTTTTGCTGTACCTGCACCGTTCTATTATTATTGGGCGGCAAACTGGTACGCCGCTGCTCTTTTATCTCAGCGCGGGCATAGGCGTATGTACCTTTGTGCAGTTTTTGCTCATCGCGGGTGGATCAATCGGCGCTTTGCCATTATCGGGGGTATCTCTGCCTTTTGAAAGTTATGGTGGTTCATCACTGGTAATTAATTTATTGGCTACCGGTTTTTTACTCTCCGTATCTATGGTAAAAGGCACACAGGTACAAATGAGCTTTATCACCAAACAACAGGATAAAAACCTGGTGCCTGCTTTGGCAGCTGCATTGGCTGCGGTGGTTTTGTTAACGGTGAATGTATCGCGCTACAGTGCCGACAATAAAAAGTGGGTAGTAAAACCCGCGCTGGTTGCTGATAAAAGCGGCCTGCGGATGTTTAGCTATAACCCACGTATAGCTATCCTGATGAACAAGCTGCAGGCTGGTTCCCTATTGGATAGAAATGGGTTGATACTGGCTACCAGCAGGCCTGAACTGATTGAAAAGCAAAAAGCAAAATTGGCAACATCGGGTATAAAAAATTATGACCTCGACTCGGCCAAACATAAAAGACTGGAAAGATTTTATCCTTTTGAAGAACAAATGTTTTTTTGGACTGGGGATGTAAATACCGGTGTATTTAACGGAAGTACCAATGGCTATTTTGCCGAGTATGAGCATGCCGCCGAGCTGCGCGGCTTTAAAATGCCTATCACCAGTTACAATGTAAAAGCATCCCGTTTCCAGGAAGATAGGTTTTTGCCCCGTGGTGTAAAGGAAATGACGGTGGCCAAAAAAGATTATAGCGCATTGGCGCCGCTGCTACTGACAGATATTAACGGGCCTGAAGTAGCCGCGTTTAAAAACCGCAACCGCGATGTAAAGCTTACCATGGATGCCGATCTGCAAACCAGCATTCAACAATCTATAGCAACAGATACTTCCCTGTATGATAATCGCGTATCTGTGGTGGTAATGGAAGCCAGTACCGGCGATGTACTGGTATCGGCACAATACCCGCTGCCGCCCGTACATAACTGGGATCAGTTAACGATGTCGCAGACCGATCAGAATAAATTATCCAACTGGATGACCACTACCGATTTGGGCTTTACCTACGCCTCGCAGCCTGGCTCAACGGCAAAGGTATTAACGGCCATGTCGGCATTTAACAAGCTTGGAATGGCTGCCGCTGAGGTTACCTATCATGTGAGCACTGCGGAGCGAATCCGTACCAAAGGTATTGAGCCGGATGAAACAGGGGTAATTACCATGGAGCGTGCGATAGCGAAATCAAACAACGTGTATTTTATTAAGCTGGCCAACCAACAGCATTTAGAGGAATATATGGTTAACCTTTACATGAAAACAGGAATGTTCCTGCGTGGTGTAGGTGGTTACTATTATAATAAACCGGCAGATAATGATGCGCAAGAAGAAAAATGGCGTAACCTGTGGCGTAAAACCGAATTTAATACCAAGCCCCGGTATGATCCTAACAATATCCATAAAACCAGGGCTAAGGGTATTTCGGGTATGGCATGGGGTCAGGGCGAGCTGATAGCTACCCCGGCATCTGTGGCCCGGCTGGTATCGGGCGTGGCTAATAATGGTGTGCTGTTGGCCAATCGTTTTGTACTGAACATTGGCAAAACCAAAATGCCGGTAAAAGAGGGTATCAAACTGGCCGACAAGCCAGATTACGCCGCTATGTTGAAGCAGTACATGATAGCCCAAAGCGCGCCTAAAGTACCTATATTGGGTATAGCGGTTGCCGGTAAAAGTGGTACGCCTGAGCGTATTGTAAAAAATAAAAGCGTGAACGACGGCTGGTACGTGTTTTTTGCACCCGAGGCAAACGGAAAGGGTAATATGGTTGTTTGTATCCGTGTAGAATCAACCAAAGGGTCATCAGATGCCGTGCATTTGGCTGGTAAGCATGTAATACCATTCCTGCTCAAAAAAGGTTATATGAAAAGCATAACCCCAGTAAGTGTAGAAACACCAGAAGAAGTGAATCAATAAAAAATATAGAACATGGCATTTAATTTTTTTAGTAAAAGCGGCGGCGAAAAGCGCTCTGTGGATGTAAAAAGCCTGCGCGATGCCTTATTGCGTTTTATAAAGGAAGCCCTGCAAAAGGTAGAAGGCGGCGAAGGAAGACATATTAAAGAGCTGCTGCTGTACGTTGCCCCCATTGCAGAAGAAAAGCATCTATATGAAGGTGCGGTTTACGTGCACGAAAAAGAAGTTTTCCGCAATGAGGTTCAAAGAATAGCAGATGATTACGCTATTGATCTGCCGGAAGACTGGACGATAGAAGTTTTATTCACCGATCAATTTCCGGCCGAAGCTTCTAAAATTCCCGGACTCGATGCTGCTTTCCTGATGCATACCCGCAGGCAGGTTGCCCATAATGCTTCATCGGCAATAGCCTATATCCGGATATTGAATGGCGAGGCCGAACAGGAAGAATATATTGTTAAGGCGACGGATGGTAAGATCAATATTGGCCGGGATAAAAAAGCGGTTACGGATAATGGATCGTACCGGTTAAATAAGATCATATTCCCGGCTGTAAGTGATGACGAAAGCAACAAATTCATCAGCCGCCAGCATGCGCATATCGAATGGAACAAAGATGCCGAGTGCTTTATGATTTTTGCGGATGAAGGAGGCGTACCTCCGCGTAATAAAACCAAGATCCATATTGCCGCTGATGATAAGTTGATAAAACTAAACTCTACCCAGATAGGTCATCCCATGAACGAAGGCGACCAGGTGATATTAGGAGAATCGGCAGTATTTTTATTTAGCGTTAAAGCCGAAGGATAGTAAGGGAGTTTTATTGAAATGATCAGGAAGATATTTTTATTGGTTTTAATAGTTGGCATAAGTGCTTTAGCGCACGCGCAAACTGCCGATGAGGTTTACAATACTTACATTGATTTTAACGAAGCCAGGCTGAACGCGGATGCAGACAGAGCAATGACCCTTGCCGATAAAATTCTGCCGGATACAGCCAAACTAACACAAAAGGTACGCACCAGTTTTTATAATTTCCTGGCTAAATTGTATGAGGAAGATAATCAAAGTATAAAGGCCATTAAGTACTATCAATTGGTTATAGCCGCCCAGCCGAATTATTATATAGCGCACCGCGCATTGGGTTACCTGTATCTTAAAGATATGCAGGGCAAACAAACGGTGGTTGATATCGCCTACATTACCAAAGCAAAAAACGCCCTGCCCCACCTTGAAAAAGCCCAGGCCTGCGAGCCGGATGATAATACACTCACGATTATTAAGGTGCTTTACAAAAATTTACATGATGAAAAGGCCATCGATACGCTGCCCGCACGTATGGAGTCGCTAAAAAAGAATTGCATCGATCTGTTAAGTGATCAGTAGGCTGCGGATGTGCGGATGTGCAGATTTCAGATGTGCAGATTTCAGATGATCTTTTCGTCCCCTCAGGGTCTCCTTGAAAAGGGACCCAGAGGGCGCTTGTTGGGTATAAATGCAATCCTAACTACAGGGCTCCTCAGGGTCCTCTGCGAGAGACCCTGAGGGGACTGAAAGAAAATTGTCATTTCGATAGAGCAAGAGGAGGAATAAGCGATGGGGCGAAAGAGAAATCTTATGCGATTTGCTAACGGACTTTGTATGTCGTATAAGATTTCTCCTCGTACCTCGTTCGAAATGACAACGTTTTTTTAACGCGATTTTCTATAATCTAAACAATCTGTAACTCTCATCTGCATATCCGCAGCTTACTTTTGCCTGAAACTATCGCCTATAAACTCCAGGGCGTCGGTGATGCCGGTTCGCCAGTAGGTCCAGGTGTGGGCGCCATCGCGGATGCGGAACTCATGAGGGACTTTCTTTTCCATCAATGCAATGTGCAGCAGTGAATTTCCTTTGCTTAAAGCGTCGTCGTCACCGCAATCTATCCAGTAACGTACATCTTTCAAATCATCGGTAGTTTTGCTTTGTACCAAGCCCAATATGGAATTTGCTTTCCAGGTATCATTCAAGCGTTCGGTACCTTTAAGGTTCGGACCGAATATTTTGCTGTATACTTCTGTCCAGCGGGCATCGGGTATGGCAGCAAAATCTTCATCGCTGCGTACTGCGGCGCTAAAGGCTGCCGCTGCCGAGAACATATCCGGGTGTTTTATGCTGTAAATAAGTGTACCGTAGCCACCCATGGACAGCCCCGCAACGGCACGGTATTTTTTGCTTGTTTTAATGCGGTACTCCTTTTCAACAGTTGGGATAAACTCTTTGAAAAAGAAATCTTCATAGTTTTGTTTGCCATCGTAGGAGTTGATATAAAATGTAGCCTTTGCATCCGGCATCACAATAATCATCGGCGGTATTTTACCTTCGGCAATTGCTTTATCAGCATAGCGGTTAACCTCGCCAAACTGTAACCAGCCGGTTTGGTCGTCACCATAGCCGTGCAGGAGGTATACTACCGGGTAGTTGCGGTTTGATGATTCGTAATCAGCAGGCAGGTAAATGGCATATTTTACATTATGCCCTAAAATATCGCTTTTAACATTTTGCTCTTCAATTACTTTACCAACCGGAATGTGCTGCGCAAACGCGGTTGACGCGGATAGAAAAAGGCAGATTAAGATAAGTTTTTTCATTTGTAAATATTTTAGTTAGGAGCCGTATTTATTGCATTAGTAGTTATCACCAGCATATTTAAAATTTGCAAATCTGCACATCTAACCTCAGTCGGCGTCCCTTACCCAGGGTTCTTCGCCAACAAAAGCTATGTTTAAATGGGGAACATCAATTTTAAATTTCCAGGTGATGTTTTCGTGTTTGTCGTTTTTAATATCGCTGCAGGTAAAAAAGTAATAAACCTTAAACTCGCATTTAAATGCCCCGTTTAAATTATCAGCATTAAAGCTTGCCTGAACTATATCAAACTCCCGCACCTCCGGCGATCCACCTTCGTCATAAAAATAAGCAGCAAGGCTTTGACATAGGTTAGTATGATTTTGTTTATCCGCAAACACCTGATTCAAAAACTGTTCAACGGAAATTTCACCACCCGATAACTTCCCGAGAATATCCGCAGAAAACGATAATTTAAAATCTTGTGCCATATCCAGGTATCAAGTAGTTAGTATCAAAATCATTAATCAATGTACAGCTATGCAATGATAATAATCCGCACATCTGTAATCTGCAATCTGCACATTTGAAATCTGCACATCTGCAATCGCAGCCTACTTCTGCCTAAAGCTATCACCCATAAAAATAAGCGCGTTGGTGATGCCGGTGCGCCAATAGGTCCAGTTATGGGCGCCGTCGCGGATACGAAATTCGTGCGGCACTTTCTTTTCGGTAAGGGCGATATGTAACAGGCAGTTTCCTTTGGTTAAAAAATCATCGTCGCCGCAATCTATCCAGTAGCGTACTTTGCTTAGGTCTTCCGCCGTTTTGTTTTGCACCAGGTCTAAAACTGAATTAGCTTCCCATGCCTTGTTTATCCGGTCTTTTCCCTTTAATCCGCGACCGTACAATTGACCAAAAACTTTTTCATAATTCTCATCAGCCTGGCCGATCATCTGATCACCAGGTAATACGGCCGCGCTTAAAGCCGCCGCAGCCGAAAACAACTGAGGGTATTTAATAGCATATATCAGGGTGCCATAACCACCCATTGAAAGGCCGGCAACGCCACGGTATTGTTTTTCGGTTTTTATGCGATAGGCTTGTTCAATATGTGGCATAAACTCTTTAATGAAAAAGTCCTCGTATTTTTCCTTACCATCATAAGAGTTAATGTACCAGCTCGAATCGGCATTAGGCATCACGATGATCATCGGCGGGATGGTTCCATCGGCAATGGCTTTATCGGCATAACGGTTTATCTCTCCAAACTGCAGCCAGCCGGTATTATCGTCAGTATAGCCATGTAAAAGATATACAACCGGGTAAGTACGGTTAGCGGTTTCATAATCGGCAGGTAAGTAAATGGTGAACTTTACATTACGTTTAAGAATTTTACTTTTAACCGTTTGTTCCTCAATTACCTTGCCTTGTTGCGCATAAGTGCTGCTTACGCTTAAAAGGAAGCAAAATAGCAAGCAATTTTTTAAGATGTTTTTCATGTATTTGGTTTGGTTTTTGGCTGATGGTTAAAAAGTTAAAGGTTTGCCCTGTTCGGGATAAATCAGGTTTAATTGCAATTTATTTTGTGCCCTGAGCTGTGCTTTTATTTTAGTCATGTTTTTAACCGGTGGTTTTAAGTGGGTGACAACTATATTTAATCCCTTTAATTCCTCTTTACCGGTTAAGGCGGCCAGCTTATTCATTTCCACCATAAGCCAGTTGGGTGTAAGATGGCCAAACAGTGTTTTATCGGGCTGCTCATTAGGGAAAGATACTTCTATCAAAATAGCTTTTAACTGTTTGTTTTTAACAAGGGGAGTAATGGCCTGCCAAAGATTTTGCAGGTTGTTGCTTTTTTCTATTTCGTCGGGACCGGTATCGCCCAGATATAAAACATAAGCATTGTTACTGTGTACCAAACAGGCGGTGCTGGTAAGGTTTGAGTGGCTAAGCGGGAATGCCTGCACCTTCATATTAGTATTCTCTATGGCGGTTTCGTTACCGGGGTTAAGCACCTGGTAATGGAATTTTTTTAACGCCGGTGTTTCGCCCTGATCGGCAAAGTTGGCCCAGCTTGCCCAGGTAAAATAATGTGTTTTTAGGGTTTCGAGTGTGCTTTGTAAGCCGTAGATATTTTTGGTACTGTCATCTGGCGAATTAATGATCAATCCGGCGAGGTGATCGAGATGGGCATGCGATATAAAATATCCTTTGATGTATTGCCTCAATACGGTTTCTGACGGTGCGGTGAAAGCCTTGTTTTCAATGGCTTTTTTAATGCCGTAGTGCAGGGTGCCGGCATCTAAACAGATGTAATTATTGGTTCCATTGGCTGCCAGCATGTAGGCCGATAGGTTGCTTTCGTCGATACCACCCCAAACGCCCAGGGGCACCAGCCTAAAGGCAGCAGTACTTTTGACCTGCGCCATTGTGAAAAAAGGCAGTAAAAGAAATATGGCAATAATTAGTGAGGTATGCTTACGGTTCATTAACGGTAGTTTTTCAATTGCCATTATAAAACAATTGGTAAAGCACTAAATTAATGATATACCCATCAATTAAGCAAAATAAAATAAGTGTTTCAAAAATGATACCTGGTGGCCAGGCATCGCTCGCAAAAGAATTTTTTTATAGGGAGCCAAAACAGAAAAATTTTAAAAACGGGCCCACGCTTACGCCTGGTAGTAAGGGCTTGCTTACACTTTTTGCACCTGTAAACCGGGCGCAGGTTATTACTAACAATTTGCATTATTTTAAAGGGGTATCTTTATGATACAAATTTAAAATAAATTGCAAACAGTTAAAATGAGCACCTCAATTTTTAAAAAAAAGTAATTTACTCGACTTCGATTTTGGGGACTGCCACTTTGTTGTCTTCATTATCACCGCCCAGTAGATAACCCCATGGCTTAAGACTTTCTATCCTATCAAAAATAATTTTAAAAATAGCGATCACCGGAATGGAAAGAAACATGCCCGAAAGTCCCCAGACCATTTCGCCTACTATAATGCCAATGAATGAGATGAGTGCGTTAAGCCGCACTTTTGAACCTACAATTGTTGGCAGTAAAAAGTTAGCATCAACAGCATGGATAGATATTACACTCACTATAACCGTAATGGTCTTGCCAATATTACCGGTAGCAAAGGTGATAATAGCGCTAAGCAATAGAGCGGTAAAAATACCTATATAAGGTATAATGTTAAATAAACCTACGATAATGCCAAGTAATACGGCATATTTTATACCTATCCACCAAAAAATGGTAATAGCCACGCTGGCCACAATTGCCATTTCAAGCAGTAAGCCCAGTATGTATTGTCTTAAGATGCTTTGAATGTTCTCTACAATATCCATCACCACGTGCGAATTTTCGTCTCTGAAAACCCAGATGATAAAACGCAGCAGCAAGCGTCTGTAAAGCAATATGAAAAAGGTAAATATGAGGATAAATACATAAAATATCATGAGTGATGATATGGCCCCGAAGGTTGTACCCACCACATCGGTGCCCGATGCCATGATTTTTTTAGATGCATCGTTAACATACTTTAGTTGACTGCTGGCGTTTATGTGGATAGCTGATTGTATCCACTCCTGCAGATCATGCAGCGATTGGATAACCTGGTTTTTAAGCATTGGCCAGTCGTTGGCTAAGTTGGAGATCTGCGAGCCTACCAGGTACAATATGGAACCTACCAAAGCTACCATTAAAAGTATGGATACCAGGGACGACATACTGCGTGGCAAGCGTATTTTTTTCTCCAAAAAATTGGAAACCGGCAACAGTAAAATAGCAAATATGAACCCAAAGATGAGCGGATCAAGGATATCTTTACCCACAATGATGAGGTATCCGAGGGCTAAAAAACCAATTAAAGTAAGTGCAAGACGTTCGTAAAAAGGGGCTATAAGTTTCTTTGCCGGCATGTGGTAGAGGTTATATTCTGTTTTTTGATATGGGTAACGGATATCCAAATCAGATGTTTGAAGATACAAAAATATTGATCAACAAAATTTATCCTTTTATTTTGTAATTAAGGGTATAAATCTGTGCAAGCCCGGCAAAGGTAACACGGGATAAGTCTGCAACAGGCAAGTTTGAGACATTGCAAGCGAGAATGTCCTGTGGGATGCCGATCCGTCAGCCGACGGACGGCACGACGTTCGTTTTTGAATTTCGAACTTCTCTCTGGCTAATGGAAAAGGGAAAAGCCATTGTATAGACGCGATTTTCCTGCATCTATACAATGGCTTTGTTTAAAATATCTATTTAAAATCAGTAGCTATCCAGCTGGCTAAATTGCCTTCTTTATTAATTTCAATCAGCTTCTCTACATCATCATCTTTTTTGTGCGATTCTTCGATGTTGTATTTGGCTATCATGGCTCGTAATGCTACAAGGTTGGCTGTGCTTTTATCAAAGTCGGTTTTATGCTGTATGGCAAATTTGGCATATTGCGAGGTGTAGGTAAATAACAGCTCGGGGTTTTGATCTGTCAGGTCATTAACTGCTTTGTTGATGGTTATGGAAACGTTATGAGCTCCCTGCACCCAGGCCAGGATAAACAAGCGGGCTACCCGTCTTTTATCTCTTTTGTCTTTCCAGCCGGTTTGCTGTAGCCAATCGGCCGTGGTTATTACCTGTGGTTCGTACATGGCAAAGTCGGCATCGGTTTGTAGAACATAGTTCATGGGCACATCAAATTTTTGTGCCCTTGTAGTTAAGCTAAAAGCAGTTAGTGCTACTAAAAGTATTAAAGTCGTCTTCATTTTTGTTTTTACGGGATTAATTAAACCAATGAAATTTCAAACGCAGAATTTCATGGATGTTTACTAATAAGGAAAAACCGTTCAATTAGTTTTTGTAAAGGCATCCAAAATATCCATTAATACAACGGCCTCATCAATAGAGCAGGGGTTGGGGCCTTCATTTTTAAAGTAAGCCACAATCTTTTCTATCATCGGCTGCTGTATATGCTGCGGATGCTGAAACGTTATAGTTTCATCCTCTGTGTCGGTTTTCCAGTTTATATAATTGCCAAAGAAGGGGAAGGTGATCTTCCCTTTTGTGCCGATGATTTCGCAGGTATCGGTGGCCACATTTTCGGCAACGTTAAAACACCAGGAGCCGTTAACCACTACTTTGTTTTTAAATAAAATTTCTCCGCAAACATGGTCGTCTGCCGGAGTGGAGGCTGATTGATTGAGCGAGAAGCCATGATATTTCTCCGGCTCGCCAAAATAAAACAACATCAGATCGAGCTGATGCGGGGCAAGGTCATGAAAATACCCGCCGCCAGAAAACTCCGGAAGCACCCGCCAGTTGGTTTCAACATCGGCAATGAGTTTAGGCTTGCGGCTTTGCCACATCCTGATCTGTACGGTACGCACATCGCCAATTTTTTGCTCATCCAACAGCTTCTTTACAGCCAAAAACATGGGTACTGCCCGGCGGTAATGAGCCACCGTTAGTTTTGAGTTGCCCTGCCTCACTGCCTCCGCCATGGCACGCGCCTCGGCGGCATTACGGGTAACCGGTTTTTCTACATATACATTAAAGCCTTTTTGCAAAGCATTTAAAGCATAATCCAGGTGCGATGATGGGGGAGTGGCAATGTAAATGGCATTTATATCCGCATCGCTCATCATTGCATCCGCGTCATTATACCATTTGCTCACCCCGTGCCTGCTGGCGTAGTCGGCAGCCTTCGCGGCATCACGGCGCATTACGGCAATAAGGTCGCTGTCCGCAATTTTTTTAAATGCCGGTCCGCTTTTTTTTTCAGTTACATCGCCGCAACCAATAATGCCCCAATTGATAGTAGCCATATATAGAAGCTCCCTCTAAATCTCCCCCTAAAGGGGGAGACTTTTAAAATTAAAATTTAATAAATTCAATATCGTATCGCAACTGCATTTCTGCTCCCCCTTTAGGGGGCCAGGGGGGCTAAACCAATATCGCCTCTATCTGCGCCAGTTCATCAGCAGAAAAAGCAATATTATCCAAAGCCTTTAATGAATCGGCCAGTTGCTCGGCGCGGCTTGCACCAATCAGTACCGATGTAACCCTGGTATCTTTTAATAACCAGGCTAATGCCATTTGGGCAAGTGTTTGGCCGCGTTGCAGTGCAAGGTCGTTAAGGCGTTTTATTTGGCTTAGTCTTTCTTCGGTTATTTGATTTACCTGTAAAAATCCGGTTGCCTTTGCAGCTCTGGAATCTTCGGGGATACCATGCAGGTATTTGTTGGTTAGTAAGCCCTGTGCCAATGGCGAGAATGGGATACAGCCAACACCTTCGTTACCCAGTACATCCATTAAACCACCTTCAACCCAGCGCTCAAACATGGAGTATTTGGGCTGATGGATAAGGCATGGCGTACCTAAGTCTTTTAATATTTTGATAGCTTTTGCAGCTGTTTCGGCAGGATAGTTGGAGATGCCAGCATACAGTGCTTTTCCCTGGCGAACGATGAGGTCAAGTGTTGCCATGGTTTCTTCAAGCGGTGTTTCGGGATCCGGGCGGTGGTGATAAAAAATATCCACATAATCCAGCTCCATACGTTTTAAGCTTTGATCTAAACTGGCAACCAGGTATTTTTTTGAACCCCAATCGCCGTAAGGGCCATCCCACATGGTGTAGCCGGCTTTACTGCTGATGATCATTTCATCACGGTAACCACGGAAATCTTCTTTCAAAATACGACCAAAATTTTCTTCGGCTGAGCCCGGAGGCGGACCGTAATTGTTTGCCAGATCGAAATGGGTAATGCCGCTATCAAAAGCGAGATGTAAAATTTTACGGTAGTTTTCGGTAACATCAACATGCCCGAAATTGTGCCATAAACCCAGCGAA
The DNA here is from genome assembly GCF_056406855.1 of Mucilaginibacter sp. P1_A3. NCBI lineage: Bacteria > Pseudomonadati > Bacteroidota > Sphingobacteriia > Sphingobacteriales > Sphingobacteriaceae > Mucilaginibacter > Mucilaginibacter sp. P1_A3. Next base: position 1,429 of record NZ_JBFTZJ010000011.1, on the reverse strand, counting down.
ATGGCCGGTAATTTGATACCGCTGTTACCACAACGGCGATATTGCATTTTTTGATACCTATCTGCAGATGGAACGTATGTCATATATAAAAGGTAAGAATAGTTTGGTTTTTAATGTTCGTAAAAATAGAATTTTATATAGATAACCGAAGTAAATATTTTGTGATGATTGCTGGTTTTATGGCATAGCTTCCACATTATTAGTCAGCATTTGCTGTTTGGCCCAATCTCTTAATAAGGATAAAAAGGGGAGCAATTCCCTGCCGGTTTCGGTAAGTTCATATTCAACTTTGGGTGGTACTTCCACGTAAACTTTGCGGGTGAGCAAGCCATCGTCTTCCAGTTCTCTTAATGCCTGGGTAAGCATTTTTGGGGTAACGCCGGTAACTGTTTTACGCAATTCGCCATATCGCAGGATGCCAGTTCGTAATCGCCATAAAATGCGACCTTTATATTTACCGCCTATACGTTGAAAGGCGTAGTCTATTCCACATTTGGGCAGCTGTCTTTTCATTTTTTTATCTGTTAGTCAAAAATAATATAGCTGATTTACAGGTTGGTAACTTTTAAGTGACCGGGTTACTTTTTTGTGCCTACTTGATAAAGGTACAGCACAAATATAACTTTGATACATGAAAACCAACCTGATAATCATATTTTGTGTAATGAGTAGCCTGCTGGTATCGGCTCAAAAAAAGGAAACCAAATTAACCGGGACTTATGCATTGGTTGCTGTAGATAACATTCTTGCCGATGGCAGCCGGGTTCATTTATATGGGGATGCCCCGCAAGGCTTACTGATATTTGATGGGCAAGGCCATTATGCATTACAGATCTTTAGCCAGGGGCGACAAAAGTTTGTTGCCAATGATAAAAGTAAAGGCACAGATGAGGAGAATAGTGCTGCGGTAAAAGGCAGCAATGCCCATTTTGGCACTTATGCCGTTGATGAGGCTAATGGAACTATCACCTTTAATATTCAACATGCCTCATTCCCTAACTGGGAGGGGACACTACAGAAGCGACCGTTTACTCTTATTGATAATATTTTTAAGTATACTGTGCCTGCGCCAACTACAGGAGGCGCTGTAACGGGGGAGGTGGTATGGAGGAAGGTTGAATAGTCTGAATCAGAATTTACAGGATTTGAGAATTAACAGAATTTCCCACGCGTCATTGCTGTAAGGGTTTAGTAATTCGGTAACAGAATCAGGTATTTTTATTTGTTGTTTAGGGTGACCATATCGATAGGTTTTTTACCATTGATGCCCTGATGTGGTCGTTCCCAGTTATAATAAACAAGATATTTGAGGAGTTCATCTTCCAGCTCTTCAAAGCTGTCGAAATCGGTATCTTCAATAAGGTCTTCTTTAAGGGTCCTCCAAAAGCGTTCCACCTTGCCGTTGGTTTGCGGTGCCGTTGGTTTGCGG